>NZ_JARVSB010000011.1:0-265615 GCF_030209365.1 Plantibacter sp. ME-Dv--P-095 | reverse complement strand
ACGAGATCCAGGTCGGCATGATCGGCATCAACGTGCCCATCCCCGTCCCGGTCGCCACGTTCTCCTTCGGCGGCTGGAAGGACTCCCTGTTCGGCGACACCAAGGCTCACGGCGCCGAGGGTGTGCGGTTCTTCACCCAGCAGAAGGCCATCACCGCCCGCTGGCTCGACCCCTCCCACGGCGGCATCAACCTCGGCTTCCCCCAGAACTGAGGCACCCCGGCCCGCCCGCCCTTCGACAACGGTTCCTGAGCCTGTCGACGGGCAGGGACCGGTGGTCGGGCCGAGGTGCACCTCAGCCGTCGGCTGAGCTGACACCAGGAGATCCGCGGGACAGCAGGAGATCCTGAGGGAGGACATCCTGCTGCCGCGCGGATCTCCGGTGATCAGTTGCCGGTGACCCGCCCGATGAGGTCCTGGATGAAGGGGACGATGTCGGACGCCTGATCGACGCCGGCGATCGCGACCGCGAGCAGCGGCCACAGCGACACGAGCAGCGCCGAGATGACCGCGGCGACCGCCAGCACCCACGACAGTGCACCGTTGCGACTGCGGACAGAGCCGAGGAGCAGCAGCAGCGCGAGGAGGTAGCCGACGAGGAGCGCGGCGATGATGCTCCCGACAGGGACGTTGAGCGCCCCGACCGTCGCACCGTCGGCAGCGCCGATGAGGCCGAGGATCGGGATGAGCACCCCGACGACCACGAGCACGACGAGGACGACGCCGGTGATCGCGGCAGCCCAGACGGCACGCGGTCGCGGACGGCTGGCCCCGTAGGACCGGGTTCGACTGAAGAGGGGCATGACGGTTCTCCGTTCGCTGGTACCGGTCAGTGCTTGGGGGAACGGGAGGGCTGCTCCGGATCCGTCGTCGACGCGGCTCCAGGGACGGCGGCGGGAGCCGTCGCGCCCGCGTCGGTTCCTGAGTCGGCGTCCGCATCGGCGGGGCTCGGGTCGACGCCGCGCGTCACCTCCTCGGCCACCTCCGCGAGCGCGTCGGCGGCCTCCGCGAGCTTCTGGGCTGCCTCGGAGAGGTCCTCCGGCAGATCGCCGTCGGTCGCCGGTTCCACCTGGTCGGTGGCAGCCGGCGCTTCCGCGATGGTCGCGTCGTCGTCTGCTGCGGGTGCGTCCGCGACCGGAACGGCGACCACGGTGGTGTCGGTCGGTGCATCGGCGACTGGAACCTCGCCGTCCGACACGGAGACCGCGGCATCGTCAGCGGACTCCTGCCGCTGCTTCGACAGCCCTTCGAGCGCGTCGCCAGCTGCATCGGCCACGTTCGCGGCACCGGCGCGGGCGGCGTCGGCAGCATCGGAGGCCGTGGCCTTCGCCGAGTCGAGCGCCTTCCCGGCGGCGTCACCCGCGGCACCGATCGCCTCGCCCGTCTTCGCCTTCGCGTCGTCGATGGCGGCGGTCGCGCCGTCGATCAACTCGCCCGGGTCCGGGTCGGCCGGATCGAACGGGCCGTGCACGTCGGTGACGGTGATGTCGATGTCGACCGGCCCGGAGTGACGCGCTTCCAGCACCGAGGTGATGTCGGCGCGAACGGTATCCGCGACCTCCTCGACGCTCGCCGGGTACTCGGCGACCAACGAGACCTCGACGTTCAGCACGTCGTCGTCGGCGAGCACGTTGACCCCCGGGACGGAGGTGCGTCCGAGCAGCCGGGTCCTGGCGCTGTCGACGGCACGAGCCGACGGGGAGCCGAGAGCGTGGACACCGGGGACCGTCTCAGCGGTGGCGGCGATGACCTGCGCGAGCTCGTCCTGCTCCTGCTCACGTCGGCGACCGGAGTCGATCTCGACGACCGGTGCACTCGGCTCGGCCGGCTCGGCCACCTCGACCGGAGCGACCGGCTCGGCCGTGGGCTCCACCGCCGAGGTCGATGCGGGCTCCGCCGCCGCCGGATGCTCACCGTCGTGCGACTCGATGCGGCGCACCTCGTCGTCACCGTGGGCGGGCACGAGCACCGTCGGGTGCTCGGCACGGACCTCGGCCGGCGTGGGGATGTGCTGCTGATCCGGGTGCTTCGTGTCGTCGCTCATGCGATCCTCCTCGCGCCGCGTCGGCGGCGCATCGGTCCTGCGGTCATGCTGCTGTCGGTTCGGGCTGCCACGGCGGTGCCGCGGAGCGGTGGGTCAGACGACCCGGTTGGTGCTCGCGAGGCGGGTGCGGAGTCCGCTGACGATCTGGACGACCACCGGAGTGGACGTCCCGAGGGCACCGTCCCACTCGTGGATGGTGGCCTCGATGTCGCGGCGCAGCTCCATCGGCGAGGCACCACGGCGGGCGTGGGCGGTGAGCCGCAGGGCCGTCTGCTTGCGGATCCGGAAGCCGGTCACGTCCACCGCGACGACGTCGGGGTTGCGCCCGATGGCCTCCTCGAGGACCTGCTCGGCGAGCTTCACGTCGAGGATGACGCGACCGCCCGTCGGGGTGCCCTTCGTGGGCTGCTCGTCGACCTGCAGCAGCGTCCCGGTGTGGCCACGACCCTGACGGAGCACGAACCACAGCAGGATGACGATGAGGAGCACGGCGGCTGCAGCGGCGACCCAGAGGATCCACGGCTGGGCGTCCATCGTGTCGGTGGTCGGGCCGACGGCGCGCTCGGCGTTCTCGCTGATCGTGCGCTGCACGTCCGGCAGGAGCGCGCCCACGGAGAGCGCTGCACCGGCCGCCAGGACGACGAGTCCGACGACGAGGATGAAGAAGCGGTTGAGGAATCGGTTCGTCGAGTTCATCAGGCCACCGTTCCCTGTTCGTTGAGCTTGACCTTCACCCGGAGTGCGGGCCGGAAGTCGTAGGACACGACCTCCGCGTCCACCGCCTGCTGGATCTCGCGCTGATCGACACGGCGACCGCTCGTCGGGGTCACGTCGACACGGGCGCTGCGGGCACCGACGCTGACGTTGACCTGCGAGGGGTCGACGTCGCCGGCGTACGAGGCGACGCGGGCGAGCGACTGGGCGATCACCCGGTCGTCCACGACGGTCGCGGTGCGGTCGGCGATCGATCCACGGCGACCCTGGCGGGCGGGTGCCAGCGACAGGACGATCAGGATGAACCCGACGATCGCCCCGACGACACCGATGGCGACGAGCAGCGGGGCCGGAGCCGTCGCCGCCGTCAGCACCGCGGTGACGATGTCCTTCGGTGCGACGAGGAGCGGCGGCTGCCCGATCGCGGCCAGCACCGACTCGGTGCCGAGCCAGGCGAGGACGAGCGCGAGCACGATGGCGATCGTGATCGCGAGGGCGGACCGCGGCGAGTGCGTCTCACGACGCACCGCACGGCGGTACAGGGCTTGGGTGCTCACAACACCCTCCTTCGTTCTTCGAGCTTCGCGCCCGTGATGTGGAGATCGACGCGTCCGATGGTCGATCCGGTCAGACTCAGGCACCGCTCACGGATGCTGGTCTGTGCGCGTGCCAGGCGTTCGAGCACCGTTCCCGAGGTGCGGGCGTCGGTGCCGAGCGGCGACACGTGGATGGGCGTGCTCGCGGTGACCGTGAGGGCCCCGTGGGCGTCGGAGAGCTCGACCGAGACCTCCGACGCCCGCACACCGAGTTCCTCCGCGGTGACGGCAGACACGACGCGACGCACGGCGCGGGAGCTGATCGTGTTGCGACCATGCACGGCCTGTTCGGCCGCCACCGCCGCGGTCACGACGACCGCCGCCCGCGGAGCGCGTCGGCGACGCCGCGCAGGTCCAGCTTGCCCTCGAGCACGCGTCCGATGCCGAACCCGATCAGCATGAACAGGGCGACGAGGATCATCGCCCAGAAGCCGAAGGCGACGGCTGCGAGCGCGAGGACGGCACCGACGAGGATGCCACGGTCGGTCGTGCTCACTGGACGCGGCTCTCGTCAGCGTCGTTGTCGTCGTCGGACGGGATGTGGACGTCGGAGACGGTCACGTTGACCTCGGTGACGTCCATGCCCACGACGTTGGCGATCGCGTCGGTGACGCTGCGACGGACGTCGTCGGCGACACGCTGGAGGTCGACGGGGTACTCGGCGACGATCACGATGTCGGCAGCGACCTGCTTCTCGCCGACCTCGACGTTGACGCCCTGGCCGCGGTCCTGCGCGTTGATCGCGTTGCGGATCGCACCGATGGCACGGGCCGCTCCGCCACCGAGGTCGTGCACACCGGGGACCTCACGGGCGGCGATGCCGGCGACCTTCTGGACGACGCCGTCGGCGATGACGTTCTTGCCGGTGGAGGTGGTGGCGGCGTGGGTGGCGGTGTCGGTGGTGTTCGACATGGTGTTGCTCCTTCGAGGATGGTGGTGCGGTTTCGCGGTCCGGGGGTCCGGCCGCGGTGCCCGTGTGCCGGGCGACATCAATGAGACAGTCCGTCACGCCCGAACCTCACGGTCGCGGACGATTTCCGAGCGAAGCACTCATTTTCTGGATATTCGGGCGGCGAGGCCCTCGCTCAGCCGCGGAGGGTCTGGCTCGGGCTCTCGCCGAAGCGCGTCCGGTAGGCCGAAGAGAAGCGTCCGAGGTGGGAGAAACCCCACTTCCGGGCCACCTCGCCGACGGTCGTCTCCTGCGGGGCGCTCGCGGCCAGCTCGCTCCTCGTCCGGCCGAGCCGGATGTCCCGCAGGTAGGCGGTCGGCGACATCCCGAGTTCGCGACGGCAGTGCAGCTGCAGGGTGCGGGTGTGGAGGCCGGCGGCCGTCGCGGCGTCGGCAGGCGTGATCGGTTCCGCCGCGTGGTGGTGCAGGTACTCGACCGCGAGGCGGGTGCGGGCCATGGAGGGTTCACGGAGGGTCTCGGGCAGGTCGAACACCGCCCACGGGGCGAGCTGCAGGAGGGCCAGCGCGAGGGGTCGCTGCGCGTTCATCCGCAGTAGCGGCGGGGCGGCCTCGTCCGTGAGCACGGGCGTGGAGGCGTTCAGCGCCGTCCGCCAACGTTCGATCGCCGCGGACGTCGGCGTCGCCTCGAGGTCGAAGGACAGCTGCTGACTCGGTCCGGCGTGGATCTCGGTCGCGAGGTCCTCCAGGTAGTCGGCGGCGAACAACACGGAGTTCTGCCGGTGCGGGGTGAGATGCACCGTGTACGGCCGGTGGAACGGCAGGACGAACGGGGATCGTGGGATTTCCATCCGCTGCCCGTCACGTCGCACGATCCAGCCGCCGCCGGTCTGCACCCAGGAGACCACGTAGTCCGTCAACCCAGGGGTCTCCCCCGTGACGTGGCCCGTCATCGTCGCGGTGCGGAGCGAGACGCGGTCGTCGCCGATCGACACCCACTGGAACGAGAACGGCTCGGTGCCGCGGGTGACGGTGAAGCGGCTGCCGTCGTAGGCGCGCTCGTAGTTCTGACGTGCGGTCGTGGGGTCGTCGCCGCTGACCGTGACCTTGCGGATCGGAACCGTCGACACCGAGCTGCTCGTGCTGCCGAGCATGGTGCCGGTGATGTCGGGTTCGCGCTCCGGATCTGCTTCTGGTGCGAGGAAGGAGTGCTGCATGGTCGTCCTTGTGCGTGTTGGGGGTCTCTTCGCCGCGGGACGGGCCCCAAGGCCCCGCCGGTGTTCCGCGTCATTGGAGAGACGGACCGTGAGGAGGGAATCTCACGGTTCACACAGCTGTTCGTCAGACAACGCTGTTGCGGATGCCCTGCAGGACGTGTTCTGGCGAAAAATCAGTAGTCGAGACCTCCCGGTGACAACGCGAATCCGCCCTCCGGCGCGGTGGCCGGAGGGCGGATCGGGTGTGCAGGCGGCGGACCGCTCAGGAGCGGTCGGAGCCTGGGCGCCTACGCGGCGTCGAGGTAGCCGTTCGGGTTGAGCACGTACTTCTGGGCCGCTCCCGCATCGAACTCCGCGTACCCGCGCGGCGCGTCCTCGAGGGTGATCGCGGTGGCATTCACGTTCTTCGCGATGTGCACCTTGTCGTGGAGGATCGCCATCATCAGGCCGTGGTTGTACTTCATGACCGGGCACTGACCGGTGGTGAACGACAGCGACTTCGCCCAACCCGTGCCGAGGCTCAGGGAGAGCGCACCCTTCTTCGCGGCCTCGTCGATGCCGCCCGGGTCGCCCGTCACGTAGAGCCCGGGGATACCGAGGGCTCCACCGGCCGCCGTGATGTCCATGAGCGAGTTGAGCACGGTCGCCGGGGCTTCGTGGCCGGCGTCACCGCCGTGGCCGCGGGCCTCGAAGCCGACGGCGTCGACCGCGCAGTCGACCTCGGGGACACCGAGGATCTGTTCGATCTGCTCCGCGGGTTCGCCCTTGGTGAGGTCGACGGTCTCGCAGCCGAAGCTGCGGGCCTGGGCCAAGCGGTCGGCGTTCATGTCGCCGACGATGACGGCTGCGGCACCGAGCAGCATGGCCCCGGTCGCCGCTGCGAGACCGACGGGGCCGGCACCCGCGACGTAGACGGTCGATCCGACACCGACGCCCGCGGTGACGGCACCGTGGAAGCCGGTCGGGAAGATGTCGGACAGCATGGTGAGGTCCATGATCTTCTCGAGCGCCTGGTCGCGATCGGGGAACTTCAGGAGGTTCCAGTCGGCGTAGGGAACGAGGACGAACTCGGCCTGGCCGCCGACCCAACCACCCATGTCGACGTAGCCGTAGGCGCTGCCGGGGCGGTCGGGGTTCACGTTGAGGCAGATGCCGGTCTTGCGTTCCTTGCAGTTGCGACAACGGCCGCAGGCGATGTTGAACGGGACGGAGACGATGTCGCCGACCTTGATGAACTCGACGTCGGGTCCGACCTCGACCACCTCACCGGTGATCTCGTGTCCGAGGACGAGGTTCGGCGGTGCGGTGGTGCGACCGCGGACCATGTGTTGGTCGGAGCCGCAGATGTTCGTCGCGACCGTTCGCAGGATCGCACCGTGAGGGACCTTCCGACCGACGTTGGCCGGGTTCACCCCCGGTCCGTCCTTCAGTTCGAAGGTGGGGTAGTCGATGTCGATGACCTCGACGACTCCGGCTGCTTTGTAGGCGACGGCTCTGTTACCTGACACGTGATCCTCCTTGATCGTGGGCGCCCGGTGTGGGGCACCCTGTGTCTGCATGACCCTATCCCGCTCTCGTCCGCAGCGGCAGGCCCCGTGGCCCCCGAGCTTGTCGGGGCCCTGGTCCCTGAGCTTGTCGAAGGGCGCGACCCCGGTCCCTGAGCCTGTCGAAGGGCCTGGTCCCGAATCCCGACCCCCGGTCCCTGAGCTTGCCGAAGGGCGCCCACCATCTCCGTGTCAGCACCCACCTCTACGCTGAGAAGGCGCAACCCCGAGGAGAACACCCAGCATGAAGAAGACTCCTGTGGCGTTGCTCGTCGCCCTGCTGGCGGCAGTCGTGGTCCTCGTCGCCACGCAGCTCGGCGGCGGGACGGTGTTCGGCGGTGTCGCGTCCCCGTCGCCCTCGTCCGAGGCGCCCACCCCTGCGCCGGTCAGTCCCAGCGCCCGCGCCTCCCTCGAGGCGGCCGGGTTCGCGGTCGTCGACGCGTCCGGGCAGCTGGTGGTCTCGGGTTCGGCGGTCGAGGATGCGCTCGCCGACGTCGACCCAGCCTCCCGGGTGGCGACCGGTTACGACCGGGAGCTGTTCGGTCAGCGCTGGGCCGACGTCGACCGCAACGGCTGCGACACCCGAAACGACGTCCTCGCGCGCGACCTCGTCGGGGTCACGTTCAAGCCGGGCACGCGCGACTGCGTCGTCCTCACGGGTGTCCTGCACGACCTGTATACGGGGACGACGATCGACTTCCAGCGTGGTGAGCGGTCGAGCCAGCTGGTGCAGATCGATCACGTCGTGCCGTTGGCGTGGGGCTGGCGGCATGGCGGGAACGCGTGGACGCCGGAGCAGCGGGAACAGTTCGCGAACGATCCGATCAACCTGCAGGCCGTCGACGGTGCCACGAACTCGTCGAAGTCGGACTCCGGTCCCGGCGACTGGATGCCGCCGGCCGCCGCCTCGCACTGCGAATACGCGGCCAGGTTCGTGCTCGTGCTGACGGCCTACGACCTCACGCTCGACGACGCCGACCGCCAGGAGCTGACCAGCACGCTGGGCACCTGCGGCGCGTAGCCGCGCCCGCCGCGGCACGAGAACAGGACGAACGCACGAGAGCCGGACGTTTCGCGCGAGCCGTCCAGGAACCGAAATCTGGGTGTCATCTGAGCGACCACCGGGTGGACGGGTTCCGCTCTGTAAGAAAAGCACCACTCTCGGAAGCTCTGAAGATAGGGCGCACGGCGTCCAGTGCGCGCTTTTGATGGCTGCTTCGAGGCCGAGAGTCGGACGCATTTTTACCCGGTCGCGGAACTCTCAGTCAACGACAAGGTCGTCTCTAGCCTCCCGAGACTGAAGCAGTCGCGCAGCGGGAACCCGGCGGGTGAAGGTGAATCAACCTCGGCAACGATCAAGACAGGACGGTCGTGCGACTCGCCGATCCATCCCACCGCGCCTCGAAGTTGCCCTCTACCAACATCCCCCACCACCTTCTATCCTCTGGCCTCGCCAGGTAGAACATGACCCCGCGGAGTCGCCAAATCGCATGCTCAAGATCCGTACAGTGCTGCACGAGATCTGCCACACTCAAGATTTCCGGCTCGTCGTCGGGCGCGATACTGTGATCGCGTTCGAATCGGAACCGCTCGATAGGGGTGCCCGCGTAAGTGCCGAGCATGTCGTGTGCGTTGGTATTTCGACGGTTGTATCCATCCAGTGCCTCGGAGGCGATCTCCGCACAAGCCTTCCGCAGTTCCTTCGAGAATTGCGGACTCGTCGAGCTCTGGCGTCGAAATACCGTGATGAGCTCAGAGAATTTCCAACGCCGCGACGGGTCGAACTCCGAGTCAATCGTCATCAGCACCGAGCGCACTGCCGCTTCCAACTCCACTGCGTGGCGGACTGACACACCAACGAGCATCGTCACCTGGTCGTCCAGTGGCAGTCGGAGGAGTTCCTCGAGGTCCATCACAACAGGCTACGGGGAGTCCATGATTTGACGTCACTTGCGGCGCTACGCACCGTAAGCGTCTAATCGGTCACCACAGAAACTGAGCAGAAGAACAAATTCAGGGGCCCACGGGTGTGACCGCACAGCACTCTCGGTCGCGAGGAGGCGCTAAAGTCCGGCTATGACGCTTCCCGAAAGCCAAGTGGTGCAGGCCGACACACGCACGACAGCCCACAACCCCTTCGAGATAGCAACACTGCTTGCCCGAAAAATCTCCACACGAGAGCGCCACGTATGTTTCGTCCTCGGTGCCGGCGGCAGTCACAAACCCCTTCAGCACATTGCCCAGCCTCGCTCTCTTTCCTTTTGTCTTTAGATCCTTGCCTCTCTAAGATCTGGATCAGGATGAAAGCGGGCCCATAGGGGAAGAGTCTGGTCGGGACACATCCTCCCTGGGGGAGAGACTGAAGTTGAAAGAGGGAGAGGACTTCGGGGTGATTGGATTCCTCCCCGTTAGGCTTCCCGAATGAGCACCTCCCCTCCCCCTTCGCCAGGTTGGTATCCGGACCCTCAGGATGACCTCCAGCGGCGATGGTGGGATGGCGCGTCATGGGGGCCCAGCAAGTCGGTCTCACGCCTGGAAGCGATTCGGATTCAGGCCCGCATGGACGAGGAGATTCAGGCTGAGCTGGACGCCGAGGATGAGCGGGGCCGTGCTGACCTGAAGCACGCGAAGAAGCGGCTCGTCGGGCCGGCCGTCTTCGTGGTGGCTGCTGCTGTCGTCGCGGTGGTGGCGTTCACCATCAACGCCAAGCCTGCGGCGTCGATGGCTGACGCTTGCGTTTATGCGAGCGAAGTCGGAACCCGATATGGGGCCGATGTGGGAGCGCTTGATCCAGCGAATCTAGGCTCCCGAGCGGCGAACGCTGCCTTCTATGCCGAGCATGGCGCACAGCTCGTGGGGTGGGCGGGTGTGTTGAGTTCAGAGAAGGCTGGGGCTGGTCGAGTGTTCGAGGACGCGGGTCGTGACATGGGGAGTGCGGGTGAGTCCTTGACGGCCCTCGATACGACGAACGCCAGGAGCATGCAGGCGACGAGTGATGCTCTGGTCGATATGAACCTCAGCTTGAAGAAGCTCACGGAGGCTTGCGCGGAATAGGCTGCCTCAGCTCTCGGTCACGAACTCCCCCAAGGCGTCCGCGCGCACTCCTCGCTGCCGTATCGACTCCACGACCTGCCCGAAGCCCCACCCATCGACAAAGCTCTGTATGGCCGGGCTCATCGGGAGCAAGAGCTTCAGCAGGGCGAGCCTCACCAACACGAGCGTCAGCATCCCGGACACGTGAGAGTGAACGCCCTCAGGGAAGTCGCCGCGGTCGGCATGCTTCACTCGGTTGTACGTATTCGCCATCGCCCATGCGAGATGACTGCGGTGCCCAGCGATAGCTGAGACATCTACACCCAAGTAGTCCATCGCTCGGTAGAAGTCTGTCGCGGTTGTCTTCCGCTTCGAGTGTTTGCTGAAGGTGGCGGCCTCTCCCGGCGCGGGAGGAAGGAGCCGTCCGAGTGCTTCAACGCTCATGGCACCGTTGAGCACTTTGTCCTCGGCAAAGAGCCCGGAACGTCGCAACACACCACTGGTCGGGTAGATGACCCGTTTGAGTGCGTCGTACTTGTGCGCCCACAGCGTGAGGGTGTCAGCGGTGACGTCGTCTATGCGGACAATTGGAAAACTCAGGGCGTTTGACCCGAGCGGCTCCCGGAAGTGCTCCGGGACGGTAATGCTGCAGAAGACGTCCTGACTCTCGACCGCGACAACATCACCCACCGCGGAGAGCGTCGGGAAACGGCTGTCCCGCACCTGGTGACCGCGGAACGATGCCGGAATTCCGTAACTGAACTGGAGAAGGTCACGGAACTTTCGATGCTCGGCCAGATGGTCCGCGATGGGTCGAGGACTGGAGAACTTCGACCGGAGAACCACATCGTCCTCCATATGCACGCCGTTCCTTGGCGCGTTCTCCTTTGGTCGCCAGGTCGTGTTCAAGGACATGCGGGCCTCACCTTGCGCCCATGACAGCCCCTGAGCTTGTTCGATGACGTAAGTGACCCGCCGTCGTCGCGACCCTCGCTCGTCCGCGACTTGCTCCCCCGACCAGCTCACCGACGAGAGCCTCGTCCACTCAGTCAGACCATCAATTCGCGAACTGAAGGTCGAGACCGTCAGCGGGTCTTCAACCGGCCCGGTCCTTTCCGTCAGCACTGTCTCGCGAACCCGGAGACCGCCGACATCGATGTGCATCGGGGACGAAACCCGAGAGCGGGTACAGCCGAACATTCCGACTTGAAGGTGCTCGCTTCGGAAGTGAATGTTCTCGGGCGGCCCGTCCGCGAACCATCTGGCGGGAGTCGTGAATTGGGGCTGGATGTTCGGGAAGAAAGGAATTTCGGCCGTCACACCGCGGTCAGGGTCGAGCCACAGTGTCCCGACAGCGAACGGCTCGTTGTCATCTGAAGAATGCAGAAAGATGCCGACACGGCGGTCGTCGGGGCGCATGCTCTTGTCCATCAGCTACAGGCTCTCCCTCGGTCGTCGCGTCCATCGTAGGTACTGACGGAGGATCAGCAGTTCCGCGGCCCGTCGGAAGTACTAGCCGCTACTGGATCGGCAACACCGCGTCTGCGACGAGCCAGTACTACCTTCCCAAGGGCCAGCCTCGCACAGGTATCGGGCTCGCCGGTTGCACGGATGATGCGGTGCGAAAGGTGGCTCCCGACCGGTACGAATCAGCAGGGTAGAGCTCCGTGGAGTTGGCCACAAACGTGGGGTGAATCCGCGCTAGGCCCGAAACAGCAATCCCGCCTGACCAATGATTACCTGGTCAAGCGGGATTTTTACTGTGCGCCCGAAGGGATTCGAACCCCCAACCTTCTGATCCGTAGTCAGATGCTCTATCCGTTGAGCTACGGGCGCATTGCTTGCTGAGAGAAGAGAACTTCGGCTCGGCAGGCCGAAGTAGAGCCTACAACACGGAGGCCTCAGACGCCAATCGAGCCTGGACGGGGGCAGGGATCTGGGTGGGTCGCCCTTCGACAGGCTCAGGGACCGGAGTGGCCGGGTCCGCGGAACGGGTTGCGGACCAGAGCGGCGCGGCCCTTCGACAAGCTCAGGGACCGGGGACAAGCGCGGGGCCAGGGCGTCGCGCTCGACAGGAACGACACCGGCATGGAACAGTCGATGCGACCACCCGCTGGAGGAGACACGTGCACGCAGCATCAGGACCGACCGTCGACAGCCACACGATGATCGGCCGTCCTCCGGTCCGGTCGAACCTCGTCCTCATCCTGGTCCTGTCCGGCATCCTCGCCGCCGTCCTCGGCTGGATCACCGGGAGCGTCGTCGACAGCATCTTCGACATCGCGCCCACAGCACTCGTCACCATTCCGGTCTTCTTCCTCATCACCGCCGGCATCTGCCTGCTCCATCTCGCGACCGCCTTCCGCCCCGTCGGCGTCGACGCCGTCCGCGGCACCGCGCTCCTCGGCGGCCAGGCGGTCCCGCTCCGCTCCATCGTGAGCGGCGAACTCCTCACCCGCAATCCCGCCGCGACCACCCCGGTCCTCAGCCTCCGCATCACGACCGACACCGGCGCGCGGGCACGCATCATCATGAACGGCGGTTGGCTCCGCAGCCTCCCCACCTCCGACCTCGTGCCACTCGTCGCACTCATCGCCGGCAGCGGCATCCCCGACGCCACCGGCCAGGACCCGCTCGACGTCGGCCGAGAACGCATCTCCCGCTCGCTCGCCGGGAAGGGCTCGAACGTCACGATCGGTCGACGCGGGTTCATCGCCGACTGCATCACGGCAGCGGAGGCCTCGGGCGACGTGAAGCTGCTGGACGCCGTGGTGCAGGCCGCCGGGCCGCTCGGCCGGAGCATCCGGGAGGAAGCGACGCGGATCGCGCAGGGCACGGCGCCCGACCCAACGCACCGTGCCGCGGATGCACCGCCGGTGACGACCGACGCCCCGGACTCGGACCCGGCCCCGTTCGTCCCGCCCGCACCGCAATACGGGTCGGTCGTCGAAGACGAGTCCGACCCGCTGGAGGCTGAGGACGACACCAGCGACGACGACCGGTTCCGACGACCGGACGACCCCGCCCGACTGGCCGCGGAACAGGTCGTCGACCGGGTGCACCTCGACAAGCTCGGGGACCGGAACGGATCGCTCGGCAACCGGGACGCGGAACGGGTCGACCCGGACGACCAGCGCGAGCTCCCGTCGTGGGTCCCGCCGCAGGACCGAGGGCGAATGCGGTCGTGGCTCGCCGACGATGACGACGTCGTCCACCTCCAGCCCATCCCAGCGACGATCGGCGCGCGCACCCTCCGGAAGATCTGCGACCGGATCCTCTTCGGCCTCGCCGGTGTCGCCCTGCTCGCGATCTTCGGGGCGGCCATCGCCGAAGGCGTCCTCGACCGCCTGCCGAGCGACGCCAACGCCTTCGTCGCGGTCGCGGTGGTCGGGTCGGCGCTGCTCGCGTTCGTCGCGTGGATCGTCGGCGGTATCGCTCGCGCCCGCGAGATCAGCATCGCCCAGCGTTTCTCCCTCGACTGGCTCGACAGCCGCGGACCGGAACAACGCCGCAGAGGCCTCCCACCCGTCCTCCTGCAGCACTTCCTCGGACCGATCCCCGCGTCACGCCTGTTCGCGGCCGGAGCCTACGCCGGCACCTGCCTCGGCGGCGTCGGGATCCTCGCAGGCGCGCTGCTGTCCGTCGACCCGGAGGAGCTCGGGGCCACCGGGCCGATCATGCTCGGCGTCAGCCTCGCGCTCACGGCCGTCGGAACGGTCCTGTTCATCGTGCGATGGCGGCGCGTGAAGCGGCAGCGGGCGCTCGCGATCGAGCTCGGCGGCGAGCGCCTGGCGTACCTCGGGAACCTGTAGCGAGCCGGAACGAGCCCTTCGACAGGCTCAGGGACCGGAGGTGGCTGACCCTTCGACAGGCTCAGGGACCGGAGGTGGCTGACCCTTCGACAGGCTCGGGGACCGGGGTCAGGCTCAGCGACCGGAGGCTACCGCGCGACGACCTTCTCGAGCACCCAGTGCGCGCGGTCGAGGCTGTTCGCGGGCGCCGGCTGGTAGCGGAAGGCACGGGCACCACGCTGGACGGAGACGCCCTGCGCGGTCGCGGCGGCCTCCAGCTGAGCGGCGAACTTCTGCCAGCCGTCGAGGCCCTGCGGGAACCCGAAGTTCTCCTCGAGCGAGGTGACGAGCACCTCGGATCCGGAGCCCGCCGGCCACACCTCGATGACGGCGTCCTCCTTCGAGATCTGGTTCAGTCCCCACACCCCCGGACGCAGCGACTTCAACCGGCTCTTCGGCAGGCCCTCGACGAGTGCGACGGCCCTCGCAGCGTCGGTGCCGAGGATGACGGAGCGGCCGAACTCCTGCAGGGTCGCGGGGATTCTGGCCTGCTTGCTCTCGCCGGCCTCGCGGATCTTCCGACGCCCGAGCCCCTTCAACACCCCCAACCCGACGATGGCGAGCAGGACGAGGATGGCGATGATCGCGAGCGTGTTGCTGTCCACAGGAGCCCCCCAAGGCTGTCGGTTGCGGGCTGTTCCACCCACGACGAGGATGGCGCAGACCGGCCACCGACTCAATGGGGAGCGGTCCCCACCCCGCCCGACCGCGCTCAGGCAGGCCGCACGACGTCCCGCCACATCGCGGCCGGCGCCACGCCCGGGATGCCCGCGATCGACGCGATACTCCGGAACCCGCTCCGCCGATACAGGGCGCGGTTGCGCTCGTTCGACGACTCCAGGTACGCGGGGAGCGCATCGGCGTCGATGGCACGCAGCCGCGATTCGAGCAGCGCACCCCCGACACCGGCTCCGCGAGCGCCGTCGCCCACACCGATCTGTGCGAGGTACCAGTGCGGTTCGGCCGGGCGGTGCTGTGCGAGCGTCCGCTGCAGGCGCATGGCTCGGGGAAGTCCGCGCAGGCCGAGTGCACGGACGAACATCGGCAACTGCCGCGCCTGGTCGAGCAGGGAGTGACGTGCGTCCGGCGTCTCCCAGACGGCGACACCGAGGACGACGCCGTCCGTGTCACGTCGGGCCAGGTCGACGCGACTGCTCGACGCCGCACTCGAACGCAGCATCGCTTCGAACAGGAGGGCGAGCCGGCGGCCACGGTCGGCACCGGAGACGAGCGTCGAGGTGACCGTGTCCTCTCGGAAGGCGGTCGCGAGCACGGCCGCGGCGTCCTCCAGGTCGGCGGGCGAGGCGGGGGCGATGGTGAACATGGGACTCCGTTCGGGTGGGCGGGGTGTGGTGACGAGCGGTGCGGGTCAGTGCGCCTGCGAGCCGAGTTCGATCACGAGCACGCCGACGGCGATCAAGCCGATGCCGACGATCATGCGCGGGGTGAGCTTTTCCTTGAACAGCACGCGCGCACCGATCGCCGTGAGCGCGACACCGCAGGCGGCCCAGATGCCGTACGCGATGCCGACGGGCATCCCGTTCGCGAGGGCGATCGTGAGGAGCCCGAAGGCCGTGAGATAGGAGACGACGACGGGCGCGATCCAGCGCTTCTTCCGCAAGCCCTCGGAGGCGCGGAGGGAGAGCGTCGCGGTGACCTCGGTGACGATGGCACCGGCCAGGAGCAACCAGATCATGCGCCGACCTCCTCGGTCGATGCGGCGGGTTTCGCCGCGTCGGGCCCGTGACCGGTCTCGACGAGCACCACCCCGGCGATCACGATCGCGATGCCGATCCCGATCGGGAGGGTGAACTGCTCACCGAACACGACGGACGCGAGCACCGCGGTGAGCGCGACCCCGGCGGCCGCCCAGATGCCGTACACGACACCGATCGGCACGCCCATCCGGAGCAGCAGGGAGAGCGCGACGAAGGAACCCGAGTAGCCGACCACCGCGAGGATCACCCACCGTGGATCCTCGATCGCGCCACGGAGCGAGAGCGTCGCCGTGACCTCCAGCAGGATGGCCGCGGAGAGGATGAGCCACTTCCTCATCGGGAACCACCTCCGGCGAGTGCAAGCAGCCGTGCGACGAGCTCGGCACGCTGCTCGCGGCCGACGTCGATGATGCCGGTCGCCTCGGCGATCCAGAGGCCGTTCGCCGCCAGCCAGACGAGGAGCAGGGTGGTGGCGTCGGCGTCCTCGCCGAAGCCGAACCAGGTGCGCAGGTATTCGAGCCAGGGAGCCGCGAGCTCGGGGCGGCGGACCGCCTCCGCGAACACGACGAACTCGCCCTGGCTCGCGCCACCGTCACCGGCGAAGGTGACGAAGGCCCGCACCCGCTCCTCGAGGGTGGACTCCTCGAGCGGCCCACCCAGTTCCTCGACGAGCTCACGCTGCCAGCGGCCGACGACGTGCTCGATGACCGCGATCATCATCGCGTCGCGCGAGGGGAAGTGATACCGCAGCCCGGCCTTCGTCAGGCCGACCTCCTGCGCGACCGCCTCGTAGGTGATGTTCGCCTCGCCTGAGGCGTCGACGACGCGGACGGCCGCGTCGAGGATCTCGTTCCGTGCACTGGGTCTCATGCGAGTTACTTTAGCTTACGTAAGGTAAAGTAATGCTGGGAAGCAACCGAGCGCCGAGGCGGCTCCGTCGCACCATGTGACGCTCTGTTTCGGGGCCCTCGCGAGCTTCGGAGCCCGCGAGTACCGTCGTGCTGGACGGCGCCGTGACCGGCCGCCGGACCCAGCCTCGACGAGACGACCCGGTGGTATCCCTGTGAGCAAGCGCATCATCCTCAACGCGTTCGACATGAGCTGCGTCACCCATCAGGCTCCCGGCCTGTGGAAGCACCCGGCCAACGAGGCCCACCGGTACAACGACATCGACTACTGGATCGACCTCGCCAAGCTCCTCGAGCGCGGCACCTTCGACGCCCTGTTCATCGCCGACGTCGTGGGCATCTACGACGTCTACCGGCACTCCTCGGCACCCGCGCTCATCGACTCCGCCCAGCTCCCCGTCGGCGACCCGGTCATCCAGGTGTCCGCCATGGCGAAGGCGACCGAGCACCTCGGCTTCGGCGTCACCGTCGCGTCCACCTACGAACTGCCCTACGCGCTCGCCCGCCGGTTCTCGACGCTCGACCACTTCACGAAGGGGCGCATCGGCTGGAACGTCGTCACCTCCTACCTCGACTCGGCGGCCCGCAACCTCGGACTGACCCAGCAGATCGGGCACGACGACCGCTACGGCATCGGCGAGGAGTTCCTCGACGTCACCTACAAGCTGTGGGAGGGGTCGTGGGAGGACGGCGCCGTCGTCATCGACCGCGAGAACGGCGTCTACACCGACCCGACGAAGGTCCACCCGATCGATCACCACGGCGAGCACTTCCAGGTGCCCGGCATCCACCTCTCGGAGCCGTCGCCGCAGCGTACGCCCGTCATCTTCCAGGCCGGCGCCTCCGCCCGCGGCCGCCAGTTCGCCGCGACCCACGGCGAGGCCGTCTTCATCAACGGACTCGTCCCCGAGCTGACCCGCAAGACGACCGACGACATCCGCGACCGCGCCGAAGCCCTCGGGCGCCCTCGCGACAGCGTCAAGATCCTCACGCTCGCCACCGCGATCGTCGCCGAGACCGACGAGGAGGCGCAGGCGCAGTACGCGGAGTACCAGCAGTACGTCTCGCTCGACGGCGCCCTCACCCTCTACGGCGGCTGGTCAGGCCTCGACCTGTCCTCCTTCGACCCGGACAAGCCACTCAAGTACGTCGACACCGACGCCGCCCGGTCCGCGCTCGCGATCTTCACGCTCGCCGACCCGGACCGCGAGTGGACGCCGCGCGACATCGCCCACTACATCGGCATCGGCGGGATCGGCCCGGTGTTCGTCGGCAGCGCGGCGACGGTCGCCGACGAGATCGAACGCTGGATCGACGTGGCCGGCACCGACGGGTTCAACCTCGCCTACGTCATCACGCCGGGCACGTTCGAGGCCGTCGTCGACCTCCTCGTGCCGGAACTCCGCCGCCGCGGCCGGGTGTGGGACGAGTACCCGGCGGGCACCCTCCGTGGGCGCCTCAACGGCACGGGTTCGCCCGTGATCCCCGAGTGGCACCCCGCCCACCGGTACCGCGGCGCCTACCCCGGGCGGCCGAGTGCCGCCGACGACACCGCGCCGTCCCTGTTCGACACCGACACCGCCGACGACAACGCCTACGCCACCGAAGGAGCTTCAGCATGAGCATCGACACGATCAGCACTTCGACAGGCTCAGTGACCGGGCGGCAGGTCCCCGAAGGGCGCACGTACTGGTCGGGCAACGCCGACGAGGCCGAGCTCGCGCGCTGGGACGCCGTCGCCACCGAGGTCGCGACCCGGCTCGCCGTCGACGTCCTCGAGCGCGACCGCGCCAACCTCGACCCCACGAACGAACTCGACCTCCTCCGCGACGCCGGGCTCGTCAACCTGCTCGACCCGGCCGAGTTCGGCGGCGGAGGCGGGCACTGGGAGAGCGCCTTCCGGGTCATCCGCATCCTGTCGCGCGTTGACGCCTCCATCGGCCAGCTGCTCGCGTACCACTACATCAACGCGGGCAACATCGGCTTCACCGCGGAACCGGCCACCCAGGCCGAGTGGCACCGGAAGACGGTCGCCGGCCGGTGGATCTGGGGCGACTCCGTCAACCCGACCGACCCCGACCTCTCGCTCACGCAGGACGGCGACGCCTTCCGCCTCAACGGCCTGAAGCGCTTCTCCACGGGCGCCTCGGCGGGCGACGTCATCCTCGTCAACGCCGTGGTCCGCGGTGGCGACCACGACGGCACGATCTACCAGTTCGTCCTCGACCACGACCGCGACGGCATCGCCTACCTCGGCGACTGGGACGCGCTCGGGCAGCGACTGTCGGCGTCCGGATCGGTGCGCTTCGAGGACGTCCTCGTCGAGCAGGCCGACGTCCTCGGCACCGTCGGCGACGAACCGTTCTCCTCGCTCGTGACGCCCGGCATCCAGCTCGCCTTCGGCAACCTCTACCTGGGCATCGCGGAGGGGGCGCTGGCGCAGGGCACCGAGCTCGTCCGCGCCCGCAAGAACGCCTGGTTCCTGAGCCACGCCGAGACCTACCGCGACGACCCGTTCGTGCAGCGCGTCGTCGGCGAGTTCGTCTCCTCGATCGCCGCCGTCGAAGCCCTCGCGGACCGCACCAACGCCCGGTTCGACCGCGTCATCGCCCGCGGTGCCGAGGTGACGGCGGCGGACCGCGGTGCGATCGCCATCGAGATCGCGAAGCTGAAGGTCGTGTCGACCGAGCTCGGCATCGAGGTCTCGAACCGCATTTTCGAGGTCACCGGTTCGAGCTCGGCGAAGGCGTCCGTGGGCCTCGACCTGTTCTGGCGCAACGTGCGCACGCACTCCCTCCACGACCCGGTCGACTACAAGAAGCTCGAGGTCGGGGCCAACCACCTGAACGGCGAGCTGCAGCCCATCTCGCTGTACACCTAGGCCACCCGCCCCTGCCCCGCCCTTCGACAGGCTCAGGGACCGGACGACCGCCGGTCCCTGAGCACCCCATCACCGGTCCCTGAGCACCCATCACCGGTCCCTGAGCTTGTCGAAGGGCCCCAGCCGCCAACGGAACGGAACCAGATGTCCTCCGCACCCACCTCCACCGCCCGTCCGGTCGGCTTCGCGGCCGCCCGCGAGCACCTCCTCCCGCTGTTCGCGGAGATCCAGGCGGGTGCCGTCGAGCGCGAGCTCGAGCACCGGCTCCCGCGCGAGGAGGTGCGGCAGCTCGCCGCCGCCGGCTTCGGCGCCCTCCGCGTCCCCACCGAGTTCGGTGGCTCCGGCCTCACCTTCCCCGAGTTCACCGAGCTGCTCATCGAACTCGCCGCCGCGGACTCGAACCTGCCGCAGATCTTCCGCGGCCACATCGCCCTCGTCGAGGACCAGCTCGTCGCGGCGCCGAGCGACCGCCGCACGGCGTGGCTCGAACGCTTCGTCGCCGGTGAGATCGTCGGGAACGCCTGGAGCGAGGTCGGTTCCGGCGCGCTGGGCGTGTCCGGCACGGTCGTCACCGAGCGCGACGGCCGTTACGTCGTGAACGGCCGCAAGTTCTACACGACGGGCAGCATCTACGCCGACTGGACCGACGCGACCGCGCGCCTCGTCGTCGAGGGGCAGCCCGACACCGAGGTCACCGTCCTGGTGCGCACCGACCAGCCGGGCGTCTCGATCGCCGACGACTGGGACGGCTTCGGCCAGCAGCTCACCGGCACCGGCACGATCGTGTTCGAGGACGCCGTCGTCGACGCCGACCAGGTGCACGCGTTCAGCGACCGCTTCCGGTACCAGACGGCGCTCTACCAGCACGTGCTCATCGCGGTGCACGCGGGCATCGCTGCCGCGGTGGAGCGCGAGGCCGGCGAGCAGATCCGCGCCCGCACCCGCGTCTACAGCCACGGGCTCGCGCCGCTCGTGAAGGACGACGGCCAGATCCAGGCGGTCGTCGGCGAGATCTCCTCGATCGCGTTCGTCGCGAAGCAGACGGTCCTCGGCGTCGCCGTGGCCATCGAGCGGGCATCGATCACCGCCGCCGACCGTGACTCCGCGGACGACCTGCACGCGAACATCGAGGCCGAGATCCGTTCGGCTCAGGCGCAGGTGGTGCTGTCGGAGCTCGTTCCGCGCTCGGCGACGCTGCTCTTCAACACCCTGGGCGCTTCTGCGGTCAGTCGGACGAACGCGCTCGACCGGCACTGGCGGAACGCGCGCACGGTCGCTTCCCACAACCCGGTGATCTACAAGACGCGGATCGTCGGCGACTGGTCGATCAACGGCACCCCGCCGCCCTTCGTCTGGGCCGTCGGTACGGCGAAGCCGGAGTAGCCCACCCCGGCCTCAGCGACCGGCGAACGCCCCGCGGTACGCGCGCAGCGGGTGCGTCTCCGGCAGCGTCGGCTCGGCGCCGAACAGCTTCTCCCGGAGCGTCCCCGGGGCGTACTCGCGCTGCGCGAGCCCACGCTCCTGCAGCACCGGCATGACCTCGTCGACGAAGACCTCGTAGCTCGACGGGATCATCCAGTTGGCGACGTTGATGCCGTCGATCCCCGCGGCCCGCCACTCGGCGAGGTGGTCGGCGATCTGCTCGGGCGTCCCCACGACGCGGCCGCGGAGCTTCGCCGTGAGCTTCGCGAGGTCGCGCACCGTCGGTTCGCGATCCGGCGACAGGGCCTTGAGCGCCTCGAGCATGCTGTGGCCGCCCTGCGTCTCGACGTCCTTCAGCGGCGTCTCGGGGTCGATCGGCTTCCCCGTCGCCTGGTCCGTCCCGAGGTTGGAGTGTGCGAGGAACGCGTCGGCGGAGAGGTACTCGTCGTACTCGGCCTCGATGCGCTTCGCCTCCTCCTCGGTGCTGCCGACGATGAACGACATCGCCTGCCAGAACTTCACGTCGCGTGGGTCGCGACCGGTCGATGCGACGAGGGCGCGTGTGGACTCCGCCGACGCCCGGGCGGCCTCGATGCTCGGCGCCATCATGAACTGCACCTCGGCCACCTTCGCGGCGAACGCCTTGCCGGCACCCGATGAACCCGCCTGGAACAGCAACGGCGAGCGCTGCGGCGACGGCGACGACAGGTGCGGACCCTCGACGCGGTACCGCTCGCCGACGTGGTCGATGCGGTGCACCTTCGTCGGGTCGGCGAAGACGCCGCTGGGCTTGTCGGCGAGGAGTGCGCCGTCGTCCCAGGAGCCCTCCCACAGCTTGCCGACGACCTCGACGTACTCCTCCGCCCACGCGTACCGCTCGTCGTGGTCGACGAGACGGTCGAGGCCGTAGTTGCGTGCCGCGTTCTCGAGGAAGCTCGTGACGATGTTCCAGCCGACCCGGCCGCCGGACGCGTGGTCGATCGTCGAGATCTTCCGCGCGAAGGTGAACGGGTGCTCCTGCAGGATCGACGAGGTGAAGGCGAGTCCGAGGTGCTCGGTGCTGATGGCGAGCGCCGACAGCAGCATCGAGGGATCGTTGCTCGGCAGCTGCATGCCCTCGCGGGCGTTGACGTCGAACGACGCACCGGCGCCGCCGTAGACCCCGACGACGTCGGCGAAGAAGATCGTGTCGAAGCGTCCGCGCTCGAGCGTCTTCGCGAGGTCGACCCAGAGCTGCACGTCGTCGAAGGTGTGCTGCCGGGCGTCCGGGTGCCGCCAGAGTCCGTGCTGCATGTGCGAACCCGTGTCCATCACGAAGGCGCCGAACTGGAGACGGGAGGGCTGCTCGGAGGTCATCCCCACACGTTACCGGCAGGGCGTCAGCCGAAGGTGCCCTCGAGGTACACGTCGCCGTCGGGGCCGATCGTGTGGATCTGGTACTCGGCGGGATACCCGGAGGGGCTCGTCCCGGCGAGCGCCGGGTCCCGGAGGATCGCGTCGATCGCGGCGGCGGCCTCAGGGGTCACGTGGTTCACGTAGAGCTTCGGCTGAGCGGTGAGCTCGAACTCCGCGTTCGGGTTCGCGACGACGACACCGACGATCGCGTCGACCATCGCCGGGCTCAGGTCGAGCGGGTCGAAGACCATCGAGAACCGTTCGGGGACCGAGACGTAGGCTCCGTCGGGGGCGATCTCGGCCAAGGCCGCGACGACGCCCGGCAACGCGGCGATCGAGGGGACGGTGATCGCCGGCCGATCGCCCGTGATGACCATCTGGATGCCGAGCGCCTCCGCCCGCAGCAACCGATCCACCTGGGTGGGCAGGGTGTCCGCCGGGAACTCGGAGGGGACGAGCTGCAGCCGCCAGGGCGCCGATTGCGGGTCGTCGGCGGCCTGATCGGTGCCGCTCGACTCGCGGGCCAGGACGACCATGACGATGGCGGGTTGGACCCTGGCGTCCTGAGCTGCGGCGGCCTGCTCCTCCGAGACCTGACGCGCGGCCAGGGCGGCGGCGAGCACCTCGTCGGCGCCGGCGTCGGCGTCCATGAGGACCGTGGCCCCCGCACCGAGGACGTCGACGGACGCCACGCCGTCGAGCGGTTCCAGGGCCTGCGTGAACGCCGCGGCCTCCCCACCGAGGGGCGGACCGGCCACCGGCTCGAGCGGTGGCGGGCGGAAGAGCCCGAGCGATCCGGCGAGGACCGCGACCGCGAGGACGGCACCGAGGACGAGCAGGAAGCGGCGCCGTCTCCCGCGGTCGGCGAGCCTCGCGAGGCCGACGATCGCCGCGACGGCGAGCAGGATCGGCAGCCCGTAGACCACCACCAACCACACGACGGTCCCGAAGGAGGTCCAACCCACGAGCCAACCGGGCGAATTGCTCCCGTCGATCCTGACCGCTGCGATGACGCAGATCGCGAGGCCGACGACGGCCACCGGGACGAGTCCGAAGAACGCACCGAATCCGCGGGACCTGGCCCATCGTCCGCCGAGCTCGGTCGCCGGTTGCACGAGCAGGAGCACGACCGCGAGGGCGAACCAGAGGTACGTTCCGATGGTGCCGAGGACGCTGTACCACTCGCCCGCGGGTGAGAAGGAGACGGCGTCGGACCAGGTCGCCGGGTTGCCACCTCCGGTGATCCGGTACCCGTCGCCGTCGCGGTACTCCATCTGCCGGTCGAGGATCCCCCACGCGGCGATGACACCGACGACCACGGAGACCACGACGATCGTCGCTGCGGCGAGCACGGCGCTGCGTCGCAGGTAGGCGCTCATGCGCGAGAGCCCCACGGCGAGGCTTCCGGCACCTGCTCGACCGGCCGGCGTCGGACTGCCGGACGGCACCGCGTCGGGCTCGGGATCGGCGATCCGCGTCCCGGATCCGTCGTCGCTCACAGCTCCCCGTCCTCGAACCGCAGCGCACGGCTCCCCCGGTCGTCAGTCTGGCATGGTGCCGTCCGTGGGGCGAGGTCTCCGCCGTCAGCGGGCGTCGAGCGCGCGCAGCTGCCGCATGAGGGCGACCTGGCGATACGAGGTGTCGATGAGTTCGGCGATGAGCTCCCAGTCGACGCCGTCGAGCGTGCGCCCGTCGTCACCGTCGAGTCCAGCGTCGAACGCGAGCTTCCCCGATGGCCCGTCGTACTTCGGCGACCAGAACCGCTCGTCCTCGAGCCAAGCTCCGCGCTCCTCCTCGGCCGGGGTGAACGTGATGCTGTGCGGGACGCGCATCTCCGACCCGACGGTCACGAAGACCCGCTTCCCCGCCTTGAAGCGCGGGCGGCCGTGGCCGAACGTCTCGACCGCCTCCGGGTAGGCGAGGCACACCTGCCGGACCCGTTCGACGAAGGGATCGTCGGCGTCGTGCACGATCGGATGCTCCATGCGCCGACGCTACTCCTCACGGACGTCAAGCGGCAGCGGTCATCGGATGCCGTGGCCGGGGTGCGCCGCGTCGTACGCCGCGCGGGACGCCGTGATCGCCGGCCGCTGCTCGAGGGACCAGTCGGCGAGCGTCTTGACGAGGTGGGAGAGGGCTGCGCCGGAGGAGGTGAGCGCGTAGGACACCTGCGCCGGCACGGTCGGGAACACGGTCCGCTCGACGAGGCCGTCGCGTTCGAGTCGACGAAGGGTCAGCGTCAGCATCCGCTGGGAGATCCCGTCGATCGCGCGCTGCAGCTCACGGAACCGTCGCTCACCCGACGCGAGTTCCACGACGACGAGCACCGACCACGTGTCGCCGATGCGGTCGAGGACGTCGCGGATGCCGCAATCCGGGTGCCCCTCCTTGCCGCAGGGTTCGAGGTCGGCGGTTACCGCGGTGTGCGTGAGTGACATGCAAGTGCCTTCTTGTGGGTGTTCAGCGGGGGTCGCAGACTCGTCCGAGTCATCATCCTGAACACCGAAAGGCCCTGAAATGATCCTCGTCACCGGAACCACCGGCCAACTCGGCAGCGCCATCCTCGACGCACTCACCGCTCGGGGCGCCGCACCCCTGGCGAGCAACCGCAGCGGGCGGGATGGCGCCCGACGGATCGACTTCGACGACGCGGACAGCGTCTCCTTCCTCGGCGTCGACACGCTGGTCCTCGTCTCGGCCGGCGAAGCCGAGGACGACGTCGTGATCGCCCGCCACGAGACGGCGATCGCCGCGGCCGAACGCGACGGGGTCCGGCACGTCGTCTACACGAGCCTCGCGACGGCCGGCGACCACCTCGCGTTCGCGCTCGCACACCGGTGGACGGAGCGGCGGCTGGAGCGCAGCCCGCTCTCCTGGACCATCCTCCGGAACGGCCTGTACGCGGAGCTCTTCGGTTCGTTGCTGGAGCGGTCCGGTGGATCACTCCACTCGGCCTTCGGCGACGGGGCGCTCGCCGCCGTCACCCGAGCCGACCTCGCCGAGGCCGCCGCCGTCGTCGCAATGACGCCGGGCACCCACGTCGGACGCCGGTACGATCTCGTCGGTGCCCCCATCACCGCCGGTCAGGTGGTCGATCATCTGGGCGTCGGGCTCCAGTCGACGTCGCTCGCCGAACGCCGGGAGGCGCTCGCGCACGCCCCGCTCAAGCCGTTCCAGCCACCGATGCTGCTGTCGATCTTCAGTGCGGTCCGCCACGGGTTCCTCGCGGGAACGGGCGACGATCTCCGTCACCTCCTCGGTCGCGAACCCGCCGACGCCGTGGCCGTGGCGGCGTCTGCCGTCGCGGTGCCCTCACCGTGATCGTCGGTCACCTGCGCGCCCGAGCCGGGCTGGGCCTCAGCCGAGCGCGGGCTTCCGGAACGGGACCACGCGACGCCAGGTCGCCATCCGCCAGAGCCATTCGATCGGTCCGTACTGGAATCGGCGCAGCCAGAGGCGGCTGAGCACCGACTGGATCGCGATGAGGACGAGCGCGCCGAGGCTGACGAGCGCGAGGTCGTCGAACTCGCGGAAGGGCACGACCAGTGCGACGAGGGCGAGGACGACGGAGGCACCGAGGTAGTTGCTGAGTGCCATCCGCCCGAGCGGTTCGAAGACGAGGGCGAGTGCCCGACGGACCGGCGTCTGCCAGAGCAGCGCGAAGCCCGTGACGTACACGATGGCGAGGACGCCGCCCGCGATGCCACCGGCGGTCGTGAAACGGGGGTCTCCGGGCTCCGTCGTCTGCCACCACAGCGCGGGGACGGCGAGCACCACCGCGCCGGCGAAGGCGATCCACACCGGGCGTCCGCCGGCGTCGAGCACCTTGGGCAGCCCGTAGGCGGCCGCTCCGGCTCCGGCGAGGAGGAGACCGGGGAGCGTGGCGAGCCCACCCCCGGTGAGGGCGTAGGCGGCGACCGTTAGGGTGACGCCGAGGCCGAGCGTCACCCAGCGCGGCGCCCACAGCACGATCGGCAGCATGAGGAGGCCGCAGATCGCGTACTCGCGGAGGATCTCGCCCGGGTAGAGGAAGGCGTGGGCGAAGCCGATCACGAACAGTGCGAGGTAGCGCAGCAGCATCGGCAGGAGCGGGTGCACACCGCGTCGGCGCGCACCCTCGATGACGAACATGGCGCTCATGCCGAAGAGGAAGGCGAAGATCGGGACGAACCGAGTTTGCACGGCGAACTCGAGGACGAGGTCCATCGTGGTCGCGTGCCGCTCGTCGAAGGGGATGTCCTGGCCGAGTCGGGTGATGTCGGGGACGTTGACGAAGAGGATGCCGGCGAGCGCGAAGCCGCGGAGGGCGTCGATGAGCTGCCACCGACGAGCAGGCGAGGCCGTCGGGGTCGCGGAGGGACTGGGCATGGCGGGGCTACTGGGCGAAGCATAAGACATATCAGTAGTACAGCAGCTCACCGCGGGAGACGCATGCACCCAGAGGATGATCTCGATCCACCTGCGGGCGCCGGGCGTCGGGCGTCAGGCGGCGGGCGCCTTCGGGCAGTGCAGTTGCGTGCGCGGGCCGGTCGTGCGGTCGACGATGTGTTCCGACATGGCTTGGCCACAGATCGGGCACCCCGACTGGGCCGACGGCGGCAGGGGCTCCTCGTTGTACGGACCGAGCGGCGGTGGCCCGAGCACCTTCCACATCCGTCCGTTCACCCAGCCGTACAGGCCGCCCGCCTCTCGGACGGACTCCCGGAAGGATCGCTTCTCACTCATATTGATGAGTGTACTAATCATTTGGGTACGATGGGACCGTGACCGCCAACGAATCCCCCACCGTCGCCACGGCCGACGACCTCCTCCAGCTGGAGAACCAGGTCTGCTTCGCCCTCGCCGTCGCGTCACGAAGCGTCATCTCGCTCTACCGCCCGATCCTCGAACCCCTCGGGCTCACCCATCCGCAGTACCTCGTGATGCTCGCGCTGTGGCAGCACAGCCCGCGGTCGGTCAAAGACCTCGGCGGTGCGCTGCAGCTCGAGCCGGCCACGCTGTCGCCGCTCCTCAAGCGGCTCGAGGCGGCCGGGCTCGTCCGGCGCGACCGCAGCCGGTTGGACGAGCGCGTCCTGGACGTCTCCCTCACGACCGCCGGCCGCGAGCTCCGCACACAGGCGGAGGCCATCCCTCACCGGGTCATGCAGGAACTGCGCATGGACGCCGACCATCTGACACAGCTCCGCGAGATGCTCCACGCGGTCATCGGTGCGGCGACCACGGCCCCGGCCGTCACGGGCACCACCGTCGAACCGAGCTGACCGACGCGACGAGCGGTCGGAGCGGGTCAGGCAGCGGGCGCCGGCGCCGGTTCCGCCGCGGCCTTGGGGTTCCGGATCCCGACGAACGAGACCAGGCCGCCCACGAACATGAACACCGCCGTGGCCAGCACCACCCGCGAGAATCCCCCGACGCCGAGCGCACCACCGGCGATGATGCCGACGAGCGCGATCGTCACGAGTCCGGCCACCCGCGACACCGCGTTGTTCACGGCCGAGCCGATGCCCGCATGGGCCGGGTCGATCGACCCGAGGATGCCGGCGGTGAGCGGCGCGACCGTGATCGCGAGCCCCAGACCGACGAGGAGGATGCCCGGGAACAACTGGAGCCAGTAGTCGAGATCCTGCTGGGCACCCATCATCAGGAGGAAGCCGACACCCGCGACGATGGGTCCGAGGGTCATGAACAACCGCGGCCCGTGCGTGCCGGCGAGCTTCCCGAACCAGGACGACAACGCGAGCATGACGAGCGTCGGCGGGAGCGTCGCGATCCCCGCGAGGGTCGCGCTGAAGCCGGCCGTCTGCTGGATGAACACGGCGATCGCGAAGAACCCGAGCGACAACGCACCGTAGATGAAGACCGTCGCGATGTTGCCGAAGCCGAAGTTGCGCACGCGGAACAACGACAGCGGCAGCATCGGATCGGGGTGCCGGCGTTCCCACCACAGGAAGGCGATGAAGGAGAGGACACCGACGATGAGCGGCACGAGGAGCATGGGGCTGTCCCAGCTGTAGCGCTCCTGCTCGATGAGGGCGAACACCGGACCTCCGAGCCCGACCGCCCCGAGCACGGCGCCGACGAAGTCGATGCGCGGACGGTGCTCGGGCTCCGGCACCCGGTCGGCACGCATCATGAGGAACAGCGTGACGAGGATCGGGATGATGTTGATCGCGAAGATGAGCCGCCACGACAGGGTGTCGACGAGCACCCCGCCGAGCAGCGGACCGGTGATGCCGGCGGCCCCCGTCCACGCCGTCCAGGTGCCGATCGCCTTGCCCTGCGCGACGCCGCTGAAGGTGGAGATGATGATGGCGAGCGAACTCGGCACGAGCAGGGCCGCCGCACCGCCCTGGAGGAGGCGGGCGATGATGAGCACCTCGGCGGTCGGCGCGACCGCACAGAGGATCGACGTCACGCCGAAGCCGATGAGCCCGATGCGGAGGATGCGGATGCGCCCGAACGCGTCGGACAGGGACCCCGCGAGGAGGATCAGCGAACCGAGCGTGATGAGGTAGGCGTCGACGACCCACTGCTGCACGATGAGGCCACCGCCGAGCTCCTTCGTCATCGCCGGCAGCGCGACGTTCACGACCGAGCCGTCGAGGAACGCGACGAACGACGAGAGGATCGCGATCGTGAGCACGAGGCGCTGCTGGCGGGTCATGGCCTCAGCGTAGACCCGGGTTCCGACGCTCCAGTCGCCAGCGCGAGGAAGCTCGACAGGCGTCGGAACGACCCACACGGAGCGCTGTCCGCAGCTCCACCTCCCAGCCCATCCTCCGCCCCGCGTTCGTAGACTGGAGATCATGGTCGACCTGTGGTGGCTCCCCTCGCTGATCGTCTTCGGCGGCGTCGGCATCATCGTCTGGCTCCTCCTCGCGTTCCTGCGCCGACGCACCCCGAAGACCCCGATCGCGTCGATCGACGACCTCCACCGACGCGCCGGCATCGCGCTCGTCCGCACCGACGACGCGGTCCGTGAGGCCGAGGACGAGGTCGGGTTCGCCGAGGCCGAGTTCGGACGCGAGGCCGCACGCGGATACGCCGCCGACGTCGCCGCGGCGCGAGCCGCACTCGGCGAGGCCTTCCGACTGCGCCAGGCCCTCGAGGACGAGGTCGCCGACACCGAGCGGCAGCGGCGCGAGTGGAACGAACGCATCGTCCACCTCTGCGAGGACGTCGAGCGCACCCTCACCGCCCGGTTGCGCGGCTTCGCCGAACGGCGTGGTGCCGAGCGCTCCGCCCCCGACCTCCTCGGAGACCTCCAGCGACGCATCGACCGGGCGCGCGAACGACTGACCACGACCGGGCTCGCGATCGCGTCGGCCGCCGAACGGTACGCGGCGAGCGCCGTCGAGGACGCCCGGGTGCTCCGTCGTACCGCGCAGACGACGGTCGACCAGGCGGTGGAGGACGCGCGGCACGCGGCCGAGCGGATCGCCGACGGACGCCCGACCGCTGCGGCACTCCACGGCCTCGGTCGGGAGCTGCAGCAGGCGGAGGACCGGCTCGACGCCGTCGAACGTTCGCTTGCGGGCATCGGCGCCGCGGAGACCGAGCTCGCTGCGGCGGCTCGGGAACTCCGGACGGTCGTCGTCGAAGCGGCTGAGCTCCGCGAGTCGGCGGAGCGACCGGAGACGGCCGACGTCATCGCCGGAGCGATCGACCGCGCGAACCGCGCCCTCCTGCTGGCCGAGTCCGCGACCTCGCCGGACGGCGAGCGCATCCTGCCGGATCCCGCTCGACGCCTCGAGTCGGTGCGCGCCGCCGACATCGAGCTGGACGCCGCCCTCGCGACGGCTCGGAGTGAACGGCGGCGCCTCGACAACGCCCGTGAGGCGATGCGGGGGGCGATGTTCACGGCCGACAGCAACCTGCGCATCGCGGCTGACGTCATCTCCGCGCACCGAGACCGGGTGGGTGCCGACGCCAGGACCCGGCTGGCCGAGGCGAAGCGCCAACTCGCGCTGGCCGAGGCGGCTGCTGCGGCCGATCCGGTCGAGGCGCTCGACGCCGCTCGCCGGGCTTCGCGGATCGCCCAGGACGCGGACGCCCTCGCACGGTACGACCTCGGCTGAGTGAGGCCTCGGCTGCGTGAGGCCTCGGCCGACGGGACTGGGTCGCCGGAGGCCGCCGTCGGGCTCGTCGACGTGCCGCAGTGTAGGTCGTTCCGCCGCCGAGCGCCCGGCGTTTACGTTTCATCTCGAACTGTGACCCGCCCTCGGTAACGTGACGAGCGTCGTCTCGAACTCCTGTGGAGACTGTCCCCGTGCACGCACCAGTGCACCCACAGACAGATTCGAGGACCACTCATGACCGAGCAGACCGGACCAGGACCGAGCGAGTTGCGGGAGTCGATCGCCGCCGGCAAACGGAAGCGTCGAACCATACTGATCGGCGGGATCGCGGCCGTCGCCGTCGCCGCCATCGCGATCGCCGTGTCGGTCGTCGTCGGCGGCCAGAACGGCGCCGCCGACGCCGCGACCGGATCCGGCGCACCCGCCGAACGGCTCAGCGTCAAGATCGCCGTGTCCGAGGACACGCAGTTCCAGGACGCCGTGAAGGAGGTCGCCGCCGAGAAGGGCCTCGACGTCGAGTGGGTCAACGTGAAGGACTGGGTGCTCCCGAACACCGAGCTCGTCGCCGGCACCGTCGACGCGAACGCGTTCCAGCACATCCTCTACCTCTCCGCCTTCAACGCGGAGAACGACGCCGACCTCACGCCGGTGTTCTCGACCGTGATCACGCAGTGGGGCATCTTCTCGAAGACGCTCGGTGACGTGCAGGACCTCGCCGACGGCGCCCGTGTCGCGATCCCCGACGACCCGTCGAACGGTGGTCGCGCGCTGAACATCCTCGCCGCGGCCGGCCTCATCGAGATCGCCGCGGACGCCGGCAACTTCCCGACCGTCGAGGACGTCACCGCGAACGAGCGGAACCTCCAGTTCGTGCCGCTGCCGGCGACGAGCATCCCGCAGCAGTTCGACGACCCGTCGCTCGCCGCCGTCGTCGTCGGCACCTCGTACTTCGACCCGAGTCAGAACATCACCAAGGACGACGCCCTCTTCCTCGACGACTCGCTCTCCGAGAAGAACCTGCCCTACGTCAACGTCGTCGCCACCCGTGAGGACGACAAGGACAACCCGGCCTGGAAGATCCTCGAGGAGACCTACGCCGACCCGCGCGTCGCCGAGGCCCTCGACGACGAGTTCGCCGGGAACTCGATCCTCGTCCAGGTGCCGGTGAAGGAGCTCCGCGACAAGCTCGCCGAGCTCCAGACCGAAGCCGGATAGGACGACCACGCAGTGGCCGCCCGGGAGCTCCCGGGCGGCCGTCCCGCGAGAGGAGCAGCTATGAGTACCGCGATCACCTTCGAGGACGTCAGCAAGACGTTCGAGGTGCAGGGCCGCGCCTTCGAGGCGCTTCGGAACGTCGACCTGACGGTCGAGCGAGGTGAGATCTTCGGCATCGTCGGCTACTCCGGCGCCGGCAAGTCGACGCTCCTGCGCACCGTCAACGCGCTCGAGCGCCCGACGACCGGACGGGTGATCGTCGAAGGACTCGAGATCTCGGCGCTCTCGGGATCAGCGCTGTACACGGCACGCCAACGGATCGGCATGATCTTCCAGCAGTTCAACCTCCTGGAGTCACGCACCGTCTACAAGAACATCGCCTACCCGCTGAAGCTCGCGAAGGTGCCGGACGCCGAGATCCTCGACCGCGTGGAGGAACTCCTCGCGTTCGTCGGATTGAGCGACAAAGCGCTCGCCTACCCCTCGCAGCTCTCGGGTGGACAGAAGCAGCGCGTCGGCATCGCACGAGCCCTCGCCACGCGCCCGGAGATCCTCATCTCCGACGAGGCGACCAGCGCCCTCGACCCGCAGACGACCGGCGAGGTCCTCGAACTCCTCCGTCGGGTGAACGCCGAGTACGGGGTGACGATCCTGCTGGTGACGCACGAGATCGACGTCATCCGCGAGCTCGCCGACCGGGTCGCCGTCATGGAGGACGGCGAGGTGGTGGAGCAGGGCAGCGTCTACGAGGTGTTCTCCGCGCCTCGCACGGCGACCGCGCGCCGCTTCGTCTCCTCCGTCCTGCACCACATCCCCTCCGAGGAGGTGCTCACGAAGATCCGGGCCGTGCACCACGGGCGGCTCGTGCAGCTGCACGTCGAGGATCGCGACACCAACCACCCGTTCCTCTCGCGGGTCGCCCGCGACAACGACATCGACTTCAACGTCGTGTTCGGTGGGGTCGACGAGCTCCAGGGCCGCCTGTTCGGCAGTCTCACGGTCGAACTCCTCGGCCCGGACGACCGCGTCGACGCCGCCATCGACGGGCTCCGTGCCACGGCGACCGTCACCGCCATCGACCCGGGGCCGGCGCCGCACTCCACGGTCCCTGACGCCCACGCCTCGGTCCCTGAGCCTGTCGAAGGGCGACCACGCGCCGAGGACCCCACCATCCTGAAGGAGCACACCCATGCGTGACTTCGACCCGGAGGCGTTCTTCCCCCGTCTCCTCAAGGCCATCGGCGAGACGGGGTTGATGGTCTCCGTCGCCTTCGCCGTCGCGACCGTCATCGGGATCCTGCTGGGCCTGCTCCTCTACGCGAGCCGTCCCGGCAACCTCCTGCAGAACCGCCTCGTGTTCGGTGTCCTCAACTTCATCATCAACGTGATCCGGCCGGTGCCGTTCCTCATCGTCGCGATCGCGCTCATCCCACTCACGCGGCTCGTGTTCGGTACCGGGCTCGGACCGCTGCCCGCGACGATCCCGCTCATCCTCGTCGCGAGCGTCGCGATCGGGCGCGTCTCCGAGTCGAACCTCGTCGCCGTCTCGCCGGGCGCGATCGAGGCCGGCGCCGCCATGGGGGCGAGCCCCGCGCGGGTGCTCTTCACGATCGTCGTCCCCGAGGCGCTCGGGCCGCTCATCCTCGGGCTGACGTACATCCTCGTCGCCCTCGTCGACGCCACCGCCGTGGCCGGCGTGCTCGGTGGCGGTGGGCTCGGCGACCTCGCCATGACCTACGGCTACCAGCGGTTCGATTGGATCGTCGTCGGCCTCGTCGTCATCACCCTCGTCGTCCTCGTGCAGCTCGCGCAACTGCTCGGCAACGTCCTCGCGAAGCGGGTGCTGCACCGATGAACGACACCGACTTCGACGCGTTCCTCGCCCGACTCCGCGGCGGCGCCGTGGCGCGCGAGACCGACCGGCGCCTCCTGTTCGACGAGGTCGCCGAGCTCCGGCGGCTCGGCTTCGCCGCCGCCCGGGTCCCACGGGAGTCCGGTGGCGCGGGGCTCACCCTGGAGCAGCTCTTCACCCGGCTCATCGCCCTGTCCGCCGCGGATTCGAGCCTCGGGCATGTTTGGCGCGGGCACATCCTGTTCGTCGAGTCCCTGCTCGCCTCACCCGACGCCGCCTACCGCGAGCTCTGGTTCGCCCGGCTGCGCGACGGTGACCTCGTCGGGAACGCGCAGTCCGAGCGCCACGCGACGGCCCACCTCGAGACCGTCCTCGACCGCGACGGCGAGACGCTGACGATCACGGGCACCAAGTACTACACGACCGGCAGCATCTACGCCGACTGGATCCACCTGTCGGCCCTCGACGGCACGGATCGGGTCGCCGCGACGGTCTCGGCGCACGACCCAGGAACCCGCTCGGTGGACGACTGGGACGGCTTCGGCCAACCGCTGACCGGGAGCGGCACGACGACGTTCGACCGGGTGCCGGTGGACCCTCGCGACCTCGTCGTCCACCGCGGCGACGCGGCGGCATGGCACCGCACCGGCGCCCTGCAGCAGCTCATCCTGCTCGGCGTGGTCGCCGGGATCGCGCAGCGCGCGCTCGAGGACACCGTCGACTACGTGCGGGCGCGACGTCGCACGGTCGGCCACGCGGGCGAGCATCTGCCCAGCCAGGATCCGCTCGTGCAGGCGATCGTCGGACAGCTGAGCAGCGTCGTCCACACCGCCCGAGCGCTCGTCCTCGCCGCCGCCCGGACCCTGGGCGAGTCGGGCAACGGTCCCGACACCGCCCGCGAGACGCTGTTGGAGGTCTTCCGCGTCCAGCAGGTCGTCCTCCCGCTCGTCCTCGACGCGCTCAGCCGGCTCTTCGAAGTCGGTGGGGCCTCCGCCGTCGGTCGGGCGTCGGCGCTCGACCGGCACTGGCGAAACGTCCGCACGATCGCCTCGCACAACCCGGCCGTCCAACGAGCGGCGGCCCTTGGGCAGTTCGAACTGCTCGGCACCCTGCCCGAGTGGGAGGCGCCTGGCGCGCGGCCGGACGCGGAACCGGCGACGACGGCCCCGGTGCCGGCTTCGGCGACCGCTTCGGCGGCGGTCACGGTGGATGGCGAGGCGTCATGAGCGCGACGACCGTCGACAGGGATCTGGTCGCGCGCTTCGCTCCGCTCTTCGACGAACTCGGGCGGGGCGCCGTTGAGCGGGAGCGCGAGCGCCGCCTGCCGTATGCCGAGGTCGAAGCGCTTCGCGAGGCCGGCTTCACCCGGGTGACCCTGCCTCGCGAACACGGCGGCGATGCGGCCACGCACGGCGAGTTCTTCGAGTTGCTCGCGGAACTCGCCAGACGCGACCCCAACCTCGCGCAGCTGTTCCGCTCCCACTTCTCCTACCTCGACCGCACCCTGCACGCGCCGGCGTCCGCTGACCGGGAGGCACGCCTCGCCCGGCTCGCCGACGGCGCCGTCGTCGGGAACGCGAGCCACGAACGCTCGACCGCCAAGGTGGGCTCGCTCGCCACCCGCCTCACCGAGACGCCCGAGGGGCTGCGGTTGAACGGGACGAAGTTCTACAGCACGGGCACGCTGTTCGCCGACCTCGTCGGGGTCGCGGCCGAGCAGGACGGCGAGTTCGTCTCGGTGCTCGTGGACACGGGCGCCCCCGGCGTCGATCGGATCGACGACTGGACCGGGTTCGGGCAGCGCTTGACCGGCAGCGGCACGACGGTGTTCACCGATGTCGCGGTCGATCCGTCGACGGTGGTCCGACGCGAACCGGACCGGCCGTCACATGGTGGCGCGTTCGTACAGCTGGTCCTGCTCGCCGCGGTCACCGGCATCGGGCGGGCGATCGTCGACGACGCCGCCGGGTTCGTCCGCGCGCGGACGAGGACGTACAGCCATGGCGCGGCCTCCACCGCTCAGGGTGACCCGATCGTGCAGGAGGTCGTCGGCGAGCTGTCGGCGAAGTCCTTCGCGGCCGACGCGGCGCTGGCTGCGGCGACGACCGCGCTCGAGCGTTCGAGCAGCGCGATCCTCGATGGCGATCCCGAACGTATCCGAGCGCAGCTCGCCGCCGTCGAGCTCGCCACGGCCCGGGCACAGCTCGTGATCCTGCCCGCGGTGCTGGACGCGGCGACCGCCCTGTTCGACGTGGGCGGCGCCAGCGCCGTCGAGACGCATCTCGCGCTCGATCGGCACTGGCGGAACGCCCGCACGATCGCCTCGCACAACCCGGCCCGCTTCAAGGCGAGGGCCATCGGCGACCACCTCGTCAACGGCACGCCGATCGTCTCCTGGTGGAGCACCGGCGAGGCCTGACGCCCTACTTCAGCCCGGAGAACGCGAGCCCGTCGATCACCCGGCGTTGCAGCACGATGAACAGGATCAGCACCGGCGCCATGGCGAGGATCGACGCCGCCATCATCACCGGATAGTCCGTGGTCTTGTCGCTCGAGAGCGTCGCGAGCCCGGCGGCGAGCGGCATGGAGTTCGCGTAGGTCGAGACCACGAGCGGCCAGAGGAGTTCGTTCCACGACCACAGCACCGTCGTGATGGCGAGCACACTGATGCTCGGCTTCGCGAGCGGGAGCATGATCTTCCAGAAGATCTGGAACGGTCCGGCCCCGTCGATCCGGGCGGCCTCCTCGAGTTCCGTCGGGAGGTTCAGGAACGCCGTCCGCATGAGGAACGTGCCGAACGCGCTGAACAGGCCCGGTGCCACGATGCCGAGCGTGGTGTTCAACCAGCCGAAGCCCTGCACGATCTGGTACTGCGAGATGAGGTACGCCTGCGACGGCACCATGAGGATCGAGAGCGTCACCGCGAGCAGGATCGTGCGTCCCCGGAACCGCATGCGGGCGAACGCGTACCCCGCCATGGTGCAGAGGACGATCTGCGCGACGGTCCGGATGACCGTGATGAGGATCGAGGTGCGGAGCTGGTCGAGGAACGGGAGCCGTTCGAACACGGCGGCGTAGTTCTGCCACTGCAGTTCCGCCGGCCAGAACGTGGGGACCACGCTCTGCACCTCCGCGTTCGTCGACAGCGACATGATGATCTGCCAGATGAACGGGAACGCCATGATGAGGCCGCCGACACCGAGCACGATGTGGGCGACGACGTGGGACCCGCGTCGTTGGCCGGGGCGACCGGCGTCGCGGCGGCGGGCTGAGGCGGCGGTCGGGCGGCCGGATCCCGGGACGGTGACGGCGCGGGTGGTGAGCGGCGCCGTCGCGGTGAGTTGCTCAGTCATGGTTCACCCATCGTTTCTGGAGCCGGAACTGCAGGAGCGTGACCAGTCCGATGATCAGGAAGATCACGATCGCGATGGCCGACGCGTAGCCCTTGTCGTTCTGGACGAAGCCCTGGTCGTAGAAGAAGTAGACGAGCGACATGCTCTTGGGGAGCACGGGGTTCGTGCTGCCGAGGATCGCGTACAGCAGGTCGAAGAGCTGGAAGCTCGAGATGACCGTGATGATCGTGACGAAGAAGATGCTTGGGGTGAGCAGCGGCACCGTGATGGAGCGGAACTGACGCCAGCGGGTCGCCCCGTCGAGCTCGGCGGCCTCGTACAGCTCGGGCGCGATGTTCTTGAGCCCGGAGGCCAGGATGATCATCGAGAAACCGAGCGAGGACCAGAGGCCGACGATCGCCACGGCGAACATCGCGGTCCCCGGCGTGCTGATCCAGTACGGACCGTCGATGCCCACGAGCGACAGCGTGTAGTTGAGGATGCCGAAGTCGCCGTTGAAGATGATGCGCCACACGATCGCGACGGCGGTCGGCATCGCCACGTACGGCAGGAAGAAGAGCACCCGGTAGAAGCTCGCGAAGCGGAGGCCCGGGAGGTTCAGCAGGCTGGCGAGGTAGACGGCGATCGGGATGCCGAGGAGCACCACCGCCGTGTAGATGAGGGTGTTGCCGAGCGAGGCGTAGAGCCGCGGGTCGGCGAACAGCCGCACGTAGTTCTCGACACCCGTGAAGGTGGTTCCGCCGAAGACGCCCCACTCGGTGAACGAGTAGTAGGCGGTCTGGATCATCGGCCAGATGAAGAAGACGCCGATGCCGGTGAGGAGCGGGAGGACGAACGCCCACGGCCAGGCACCGTCGCCGCGGGCGGCACCCCGCCGTGCCGCTCTCGATGAGGAGAGCGGCGCCGACGGGGTGCGCGTCACGGTCTGACCCGTCACTTCTTGGCCAGGGCGGCGTTCATCTGCTCGGCGATCTCCTTCGCCACGTCGGAGACGGGCTTGTCGCCGCTGAACGCGTCGGGCAGGAGTTCGACCTCGAGCGCGTTCCATGCCGCGGTGTTCTCCGAGACCGGCAGCGGCTTGGCGTAGTCGAGGGCGTCGAGGAAGACCTGCAGGTTCATCGTCGGGTAGGAGTCGACGAAGGACTGCTGGGTGCCGGTGAACGCGGGGATGACGGCACCGAGGTCGCCCTGCTGCTGCTGCGCTTCCTCGCTCGCGAGGAAGACCTGCAACGCTTGGGCTGCCTGCTTGTTCTTGCTCGCGGACGCGACGACGTTGGAGACGCCGTGGATGACCGTCGCCTGCTCCTTGCCGATCGGCAGCGGGAAGGCCTGCGTGGTGGCGGCGACGTCGGACTCACCGACGAGGGGTCGCAGCCAGCTGCCGCCCCAGTACATGGCGACCTTGCCCGAGGTGAACCACTGGTCGGCCGGGGTGTCCGTCAGCTGCTGCATGTTGGGCGAGGAACCGTTCGCGATGAGGTCCGTCCAGAACTGGAGCCCTTCCTGTGCCTCGGGGCTGTCGTACTCGGACTCGGTCTGGTCGGCGTTGATGACCTCGCCGCCCGCCTGCAGGATCGTGTTGTAGTACGTGGTCTGGCCGTCCATACCGCCTGCGGCCCCGTAGACGCCCTGGTCCTTCAGGTTCGTCGAGATCGTCTGCGCTGCGGTGTCGAAGTCGTCCCAGGTCCAGTCGTCGGCGGGCAGGGCCACACCGGCCTGCTCGAACAGGGCCGTGTTGACCCAGACACCCACGGTGTCGAAGTCCTTCGGAACGCCGTACTGCGTGTCCTCGAGCGAGTACAGCTCGTTCAGGGCCTCGGGGTAGTTCTTCGGGTCGATGTCGCCCGCCTTCACGGCGCCGGTGATCGGTTCGATCTTGCCGTTGGCCGCGTAGACCTGGAAGTTCGGGCCGTTCAACCAGAAGAGGTCGGGGAGGGTGTCGCTCGACGCCTGCGTCTGGAGCTTCGACCAGTAGGACGCCCACGGCGTGACGTTCACGTTGACGGTGATGTCGGGGTAGACCTCGTTGAACGCCTCGATGTTGGCGTCGATCGCCGCGACCTGGGCCTGGTCCCACACGCCGTAGGTGATCTCGGCCTTGAGGTCCTTCGGGGCTGCGGCGTACTCGCCGCCGGTCGCGCCGCCGCCACCGGTGCTGCACCCGGCGGTGAGGGCTGCGGCGGCCAGCAGGCCGATGCCGCTGAGGACGGCACGGCGACGGGCGCGGCCACCTGGTGATGAGGTGTGGTTCGTGAAGAACGAAGGCATGACGGGAGTCCTTTCGAGGTGCGCTACCGGGCGGTGGCGTCGAGGGAGTGCGGTGCAGTGCTGGAAGGCGTCGCGGTGCTGGTGGTGAGGGAGGAGAAGTACTCGACGAGCGTCGGGTCGAGAGGAGGCACGTCGAGCGGGATCGAGCCGTTCCGGAGCGAGTGCGCGGCGAGCGCACCGGCGGCGACCGCCTGCCGTGCGGCGACCGGGGACAGCGTGGTCGGGGTCCCGTCGGCCACGAAGGCGAGGAACTCGTTCATGGTGTCGACGTCGGCATCGGCGTGCCCTTCCTCGACGCCCACGATCGGGTACTCGGCGTCGCCCTCGGTGCTCCAGGTGCGTCGGCGGTTCCAGACCTTGACCGTCCCGCCGGCGGTGTCGCCGATGTTCTCGAGTCGGCCGTGGGTGCCGATGACCGTGTAGTTCCGCCAGTAGTCGGGCGTGAAGTGGCACTGCTCGTAACTCGCGGTGATCCCGCCGTCGAGGGTCATGAGCATCATCGAGACGTCCTCGACGTCGACCACCGGGTTGAGTCCGCGCTGTTCCTCGGGCGGCCAATTGTCGTAGGAGAACCAGTCGGCCATCGTCTGGCCGCTGCGGTCCTCGCGGTCCTCGACCTCGCCGTACACCGCGAGGTCGCCCATCGCGACGACGCGCCGGGTGTAGGCACCCGCGAGGAAGTGGACCACGTCGATGTCGTGGCTCGCCTTCTGCAGGAGGAGGGTGTTCACGCGCGAACGGTCGGCGTGCCAGTCCTTGAAGTAGTAGTCGCCGCCGTTGCCGACGAAGTGACGCACCCAGACGGACTTGACCGCGCCGATCTCGCCCCGCTCGATGACCTCGTGCATGAGTCGGACGACGGCGGCGTGGCGGAAGTTGTGTCCGACGTAGAGCGGCGTCCGCGACTCGTAGGCGGCCTGGAGCACGGCATCGGCGTCGTCCAGCGTGATCGCGAGCGGCTTCTCGAGGTACACGGCGATGCCGGCACGCAGCAGGTCGACCGCGATCTCCTTGTGGGTCCAGTCCGGCGTCGTGACGATCGCGGCGTCGATACCGCCCTGGGCGATGAGCGCCTGGTGGGAGTCGAAGACGTCGAGGTCGTCGCCGAACATCTGCCGCGCTCGGCTGCGACCGATCTCGGTGGTGTCGACCGCTGCGACGATCGCCGCCGGCGTCGGGCTCGCGGCCACGTGCTCCGCGATGTACGCGCGCTGACCGGTGCCGATGACGGCGACCCGGAGCCCGGTGGGGGTGGTGGCTGGTGCGTTGCTCACTCGATCACATCCGCTTCCTTGCGTGAAGTTGATTCATATGATGCCAAAACGATCATGAAATGACAATAGGCGATCACAGCGATCACGCAAGGGGCTCGGCAGATGCGGTGCAGAGGTTTTACCGCGCCGAAACATGTGGAGCGGGGTCGCACTTCGACAGGCTCAGTGACCGGGGGATGGCTCAGTGACCCGGAAGGAGGCCCAGCGACCGGCGGGACCCGGGACGTCGCAGGGCGCCGGAACGGGCGGACCGGCCGCGGTCAGTCGGCGATGATGAGTTCGACGCCAGCCGTGGCGAGGGCCTCGGCCAGGGCGGGATCCACCGCCGCATCGGTGACGAGCACGTCGATGCGGTCGAGCGGGCAGATGCGGGCGAAGGTCGCCTTGGTCATCTTCGTGCTGTCGGCGACCACGATGACCCGCTTCGCCACCTTGACGAACTCCTGGCTCACAGCGGCCTCACCCTCGTGCAGGGTGGTGGCGCCGAACTGCGCGCTCAGCCCGTCGACGCCGAGGATCGCCACGTCCAGGGCGATCTCAGCGAGCGCGCCGGCGACGAGCGAGCCCACGAGTTCGTAGGACTGCCGGCGGGCGACGCCGCCGGTCACGACGATCTTCACGTGCGACCGCACCGACAGCTCGTAGGCGATGTTCAGCGCGTTCGTGACGATCGTGACGGACGCGTCCCCGTCGGAGCGGACGAGGTGCTCGCTCCGACCGATCACCCGCGCGACCTCGCTCGTGGTGGTGCCACCGTTCAGTCCCACGGCGTCGCCCACGTTGATGAGCGTGGCCGCCGCCTTCGCGATGGCCCGCTTGGCGTCGGCCTGGCGCGCGATCTTGTACTGCAGCGGCAGCTCGTAGCCGGTGCCGAGCGCCGCGGCACCGCCGTGGGTCCGGGTGACGAGACGCTGTTCGGCGAGTGCCGTGAGGTCGCGTCTCGCGGTCGCGGCGGAGATGCCGAGTGCTTCGCCGATCTCGGCGATCGTCACGTTGCCGCGTTCGCTCACGAGCTCGAGCAGGGCGTTGAGTCGCTGTTGTTGCGTCATCTGTCCTGCATTTCGGATCGAGTCGGGCGTACTGTGACCATCATATGGGCGCTCGGCGAGCGTCAGTATGATCGATTCTGATGATTTGCTCTGGTATCGATCAGATTCGATCCGGTATGGTTGCTCCCAACGCATCGCCCCGTCGCGATCGCGTCCCTCCACGCGAAAGGCACTTCATGCCCGACACCTTCGTCGCCGCCGAATTGGCGTCGCAGCCCGCTTCCTGGCGCACCGCAGCCGCCCTCGTCCCGGAGTTCTCCGCCGTGCTGCCGCAGCCGGGCGAGCGCGTCGCGGTCGTCGGGTGCGGCACGAGCTGGTTCATCGCGATGAGCTACGCCGTCCTCCGCGAACAGGCCGGGTTCGGCATCACCGATGCGTTTGCCGGTTCCGAGTTCCCGGGTGTCCGCGACTACGACCGCATCGTCGCGATCTCGCGCTCCGGCACGACGACGGAGATCGTGCAGCTGCTCGAGGCCGTCGGCGAGTCGGTGACCACGGTCCTCATCACGGCCGTCGAGGACTCGCCGGCGACAGTCCCGGCGGCCCACGTGGTCGCGCTCCCCTTCGCCGACGAGCGCTCGGTCGTGCAGACCCGCTTCGCCACCACGACGCTCGCGCTCCTCCGCGGCTCGCTCGGTCACGACGTCGAGGCCCTCGCCGTCGAGGCCGAACAGGCCCTGACCATCCCGATCGACGACCACCTCTCGGCCGACCAGGTGTCGTTCATCGGGCTCGGGCACGCGGTCGGCCTCACCTTCGAAGCCGCGCTCAAGACGCGCGAGGCGGCCCAGTTCTGGGCGGAGTCCTACCCGGCCATGGACTACCGCCACGGCCCCATCGCCATCGCGCAGCCCGGCCGGCTCGTCTGGTCGCTCGGGCCCACGCCTGCCGGTCTGCCCGACGACGTCGCGGCCACCGGCGCGACGTTCGTCCAGCACGACCTCGACCCCATCGCGGGACTCGTCGTCGCCCAGCGGTTCGCGATCGCCCTGGCGGAGGCCCGCGGGCTCGACGCCGACCACCCCCGTTCGCTCACGCGCTCCGTCATCCTGACGCCGTGACCGCCGGAGCGGTCCTCGGGGTCGACGTCGGCGGGACGGGCGTCAAAGCCGCACTGACGGCGGCCGACGGCACGGTCCTCGGGCGCTGGCGCGAGGCGACCCCGGTCGACGACCCGTCCGGCAGCCGGACGAGGGACGTCGTCCTGCGCCTCGTCGAGACCGCGCACGCCGTCTCGCCACCGGTCGCGGTCGGCGTGGTCGTCCCCGGCGTGGTCGACGAGGAACAGGGCGTCTGCATCCACGCCGTCAACCTGGGCTGGCGCGACCTCGCCTTCCCGGAACTGCTCCGCCCCTCGCTCGACGTCCCGCTCGCATTCGGTCAGGACGTCCGCGCCGGCGCCCTCGCCGAGGCGGTGTCCCTGGCCACGGCGGGGATCCACGGCACCATCGCGTTCGTCCCCGTCGGCACCGGCCTGGCCTCGGCGCTCGTCATCGGAGGCGTCCCCTTCGCCGGCGGTGGCTGGGCGGGCGAGATCGGGCAGCGCGTGATCCAGGACGGACCGCACCGCGGACTCCGCGTCGAGGAGCTCGCGTCGGCAGGCGGTATCGCGAGGCGCGCGGGCACCCGTGACGCCAAGACCGTCGCCGATGCGGCCGCTCGCGGTAAGGCTCCGGCCGTCGCGATCTGGAACGACGCGATCGACGCGCTCGCGGAGGCCTTGGCGGGCATCACCGTCGTCGCCGCACCGGCCGCCATCGTCGTCGGCGGCGGACTCGCCCTCGCCGGCCCAGCCCTCTTCGAACCACTCGAACGCGCCCTGCGAGACCGCCTCGCGATCGTGCGTGTGCCGGCGATCCTGCCCGCCCGTCACGGCGACGAGGCAGCAACGGTCGGTGCGGGCATCCTCGCCCGACGTCTGGTCACGGCACGATGACGACGCCGAGCCTCGACGGCGGCCAAGTCGTCATCGTGACACCGAACCCCGCGGTGGACATCACCTACGAGGTCGCCGAGCAGCAGATCGGCGTGACGCAGCGCGTCGGTTCCGTCGTCCGACGCGCCGGCGGGAAAGGCGTCAACGTCGCCCGCGTCCTCGCGATGTTGGGCATCCCCACCGTGCAGGTACTCCCCCTCGGCGGCTCCTCCGGCTCGTGGCTCCGGACCGCCCTCGAGTCGGACGGACTCGCCACCCGCGTGGTCTCCCTCGCCGACGAGACGCGTTCGACGGTCGCGGTGGTCGACGGCCACCACCACCCCACCCTGTTCGCGGAGGCCGGGCCGGCGGTGACGCCCGAGGAATGGGCCGCGGTGACGACCGAACTCACGATCGCGGTCCAGGGCGCGAGCATGCTCGTCCTGTCCGGCTCCCTGCCGCCGAACACCCCCGACACCGTCGTCGCCTCCATCGTGCGGGTCGGTGTCGACGCGGGAGTCCCGGTCGTCGTCGACGTCAGCGGGCCGGCGTTGCTCGCCGCCGCGAGAGCCGGGGCGACGATCCTCAAACCCAACCTCGAAGAGGCCCTCGAGGCGACCGGTACCTCCACGCTCACCGCCGCCCGTGCGGCCCTCCTCGCACTCGGCGCCGGCACCGTGGTCATCTCGCGCGGCGCCGACGGCCTCACCGCCGGAGACGCGGCGGGCGAGTACGAGGTGCCGGCCGTCCCCGGTGTGCGCGGCAACCCGACCGGGGCCGGCGATGCCGCGACCGCCGGACTCGTCGCAGCCCTCCTCGCCGGAGACGCCCTCCCCGAGGCGCTGCGGACCGCCGCCGCCGCTGGAGCAGCGGCCGTGCTGGAGCCCGTCGCCGGGTCGATCGACCTCGACGCGTTCCGCAGCTTCCTCGCCCCACCCATCCGTTCCACCACCGGACCATCCGCGGTGCCGACACCGTCGTCCACCACACCGTCCGAATCCGCCGCAGACCACTCGGGAGTGACCCCATGACCACCGCCATCGACTTCACCACCCTCCTCGGCCACGCATCGACGTCGAACGCGGGGATCGCCGCGTGCAACGTCGTCCTGCTCGAGCACGCCGAGGCCATCGTCGCCGGTGCCGAGGAAGCGGGACTGCCGGTCATCCTGCAGATCAGCGAGAACTGCGTGCGGTACCACGGCTCGCTCGCCCCCATCACGCTCGCCTCGCTGGCCATCGCCCGGGCGGCGACCGTGCCGGTCCTCGTGCACCTCGACCACGTCGAGTCGGCGGAGCTCATCCGCGAAGGGGTCGAGCTCGGGGTCGACAGCGTCATGTTCGATGCCTCGACCCTCCCCTACGAGGACAACGTGCGCGCCACCAAGGAGATGGTCGACTTCTGCCACGAGCGTGGCGTCGCCGTCGAAGCCGAGCTCGGTGAGGTGGGCGGGAAGGACGGTGTCCACGCGCCAGGAGCCCGGACCGTGCCTGCCGAGGCGACCGCGTTCGTGGCCGCGACCGGCGTCGACGCACTCGCCGTGGCCGTCGGGACCTCGCACGCCATGACGAGCCGAGAAGCGGCCGTCGACCACGACCTCATCCGACGACTCCGTGAGTCGGTCGCCGTACCGCTCGTGCTGCACGGATCCTCCGGCCTCCCTGATGACGAGCTCCGTGCGGCCGTCCGGTCGGGGATGACGAAGATCAACCTGTCCACGCACCTGAACGGCCTGTTCACCCGGGCCGTCCGGGGTGTCCTCGTCGAACGCCCCGAGCTGGTCGACCCCCGCACCTACGTCCGCGCCGGTCGACAGGCGGTCGCGGACGAGACCGCTCGGATCCTGCGCCTCCTCGCGACCGACTGAGCTTCACAGCCGACGCACAGCAACGTCGCGCGCTGAGCTGTTAATATATCTGCTGTCGGAGTTTTTCCGGCAGGACCACCGGTAACCGATCGACCCCCCGCGATCACCCTCCGGCCTCCCGAGCTCGATACCCCTTCGAGCGCGCGGGAGATAGGGTCACCCCTTCCCCTAGGTTCGGTGACCCGAAGCTCCGCGACACCGTCGGTCGCCTGTCGATGCCCGGGTCCGGGCTCGGGCATCGACACCGGCAGCCTCCCGGTCATCGGTACTCACAGGTTCTTTTCAGCTTCGCAACGTACTGTTTCTCCCTGAGTGCCGATGTCACAACCGGCTTCCGTGTGCAGAGTCCACACCTCCACGGATCCGCCGATGCTCCCGACATCTACACCATCTGCCGCTTCCCAGAACGGCGAACAACGATCCACCGGACGGCCCCAGCCGACCAGCACGGCCGCATGACGGCCCAGCTGCACTCCGGACGGTCTCGTCGCTTCATCCATGCGACCAGCCGCGATCGTCGTCGCATTCCCCTTCTGGATCCGGCTCATCCATCATCCGCAACATCAGAATCGAGATCCATCATGACCATCACCCAGACTCGGACCCCAGCGTCCTCCAACCGTTCCTCGGGCACCGGCGTCCACGGCCGCGGTCACTCGACCGACAAGCTCACCTTCCGCTTCGGCCTGCGCACGCCCGAGACGGGCTCCACGTCGCGCACCTCGAACAGCGCTTCGAACCGCCGCGGCTGAGTCGCCGCACCGCTCCATCCGACGCCCCCGCACGGCTTGACCGTGCGGGGGCGTCGTCGTGCGCCGACCGGCATCACCGGCACCGGTACGAGTCCGGACGATCGGACGGGTCCTGACGCTCCGGCAGGTGGGACAATCCCCACATGGATCCGGTCGCCCTCATCTCATGGATCGTCGTCTTCGTCGTCGTCACCGTCACGGTGTCGGGTCTGTCCGGCCGAGCCGGCGTCTCCGCCCCGGTCGCCCTGGTGCTCGTCGGCGGTGTCGCGTCGTTCATCCCCGCCGTCCCGACCGTCGAGATCGAACCGGACCTCATCCTCTACGGCCTGCTGCCCCCGCTCCTGTTCGCCTCCGCGATCCGTATCTCCCTCATCGACATCCGCGCCCGTAACGACGGCATCATCCTGCTCTCCGTCGGCGCCGTCGCGTTCACCGTCGTCTCGGTCGGATTCGCGAGCTGGTTACTCATCCCCTCGATCACCCTGGCCGCCGCCTTCGCCTTCGCGGCGGTCATCGCCCCGACCGACGCCGTCGCCGTGAGCGCGATCGCCGGGCGCCTCGGACTCCCCCGGCGGGTGCTCACCATCCTCGAGGGCGAGAGCCTGCTGAACGACGCCACCGCGCTCGTCGCACTCAACGCCTCGATTCTCGCCATCACGAGCGTCGTCAACCCGGTGATGATCGCCGGTGAGTTCGTCATCGAGGTCGTCGCCGGTGTCGGCGTCGGTCTCGCGGTCGGCTGGGTCCTCTCGGAGGTCCGCCGACGCCTGCGCGCACCAGTGCTCGACACCTGCCTGTCGCTGATCACCCCGTTCCTCGCGTTCCTCCTGGCGCAGGCGATCCACGGTTCCGGCGTGCTGGCCGTCGTCTCGGCCGGCCTGCTCCTCGGCTACCGGGCGCCCATCGTGCAATCGGCCGAGGCACGCATCGCGGAGTCGCTCAACTGGCGCACCATCCAGTTCCTGCTCGAGAACGCCGTCTTCCTGTTCATCGGCCTCAACCTGGCAGGCATCCTCGAGGGAGCGATCCAGACCGGACCGGGGCTCTGGCCGACCGTGTTCATCAGTGTCGGGGTGCTCGCGGCGCTCATCGTCTCGCGCTTCGTCTGGGAGATGACGGTCACGGCGATCTACCGCCTCGGGCCCAGACGACTCCGTGAACGCAGTTGGTCGTGGGGCAACGGGATCGCCGTCTCCGCAGCCGGTGTCCGCGGTGTGGTCACCCTCGCCGCCGTGTTCCTGCTCCCGGAGGACACCCCCTCCCGCGAGTTCCTGCAGTTCCTGGCGTTCGTCGTGGTCGTCGGCACCCTCCTCTCGGGGCTCGCGCTGCCGGCGATCATCCGCGCACTCCACCTCCCGCCGCCGAACCACAGCCAGGAGCGCGTCGAGCAGCTGATGCTGATGGCGGAGGTCCAGACGGCAGGGCTGTCCCGCCTCGACGAGCTGACGACGGACGCCGACGAGGAACAGGTGCTCACCCGCCTGCGGACCAACGCGAGCTTCGTGGCCAATGCGCTCGAGCAGTACACCGGGGACGGTTCGGAGCTTCGCACCATCGCGTTCGCCCGCCTGCGCCGACAGATGATCGCCGCGGAACGGGAGGCGCTCCTCGCCGCGCGCGCGGAGGGCCGTTACCAGGAGCCGGCCGTCGCCGCGGTCCTGGCAGCCATCGACGCCGAGGAGGCGACCCTCAAGGCGATGACGCCGAAACCACCGCGATCGTAGCGGTCGACGCGATCCGACGCGGAGGATCGGGCCGGGACGGACCGTCGGGCAGGATGAGGACATGATCATGTTGCTCCCGGCCGTCGTCTTCGCCGTGCTGTACCTCGCGAGTCGACGCCGCGACGCACGCCGCCTGCGCAACGGTGTCTTCCTCGTCGCAGCCATCGCCTGCGGGCTTGTCGCCCTCCTCACGGAGGCCTCCCGCACGACGCCGTTCACGGTGCTGCTGGCGGCGTTCGGCGCGGTCCTGCTCGTCGGCGTGCTCGCCGTGCTCCTCATCGGGAACGGCATCACCATGATCCGGCTCGAGGGACGGAGCCTGGGCAACCTCCTCTCGCTCTTCGCGGGGGTCGCGATCCTCGTCCTTCCGGTGCTCGCCGTCCTCCTCGTGCTCGGACTCGACCTGAGCTCGCTCCCGTCCTGGGCCGCGATCCTCCTCGTCGCCGTAGGGGTCCTCCTCGGGTTCGCGTGCTTCTACGCGGCGGCGACCTTCGCGGCGTTCGGCGTCTACTCCCTGGTCTACAGCCGCTTCCGGCACACCGTCACGCCCGACGTGGTCGTCATCCTCGGCTCGGGTCTGATCGACGGACAGGTCCCTCCCCTGCTGCGCAGCCGTCTGGACCTCGCGCTCCGCATCCATCGCGCCGCACGTCCGGGTACACGCCGGCCGCTCCTGATCCCCTCCGGTGGCCAGGGGGAGGACGAGCCGAGACCCGAGGGCGTCGCCATGGCGGAGTACCTCATCGCGAACGGCGCCGAACCGGCGGACGTGCTCCCCGAGACCGAATCGACGAGCACGCGCGAGAACCTGCTCCGCTCGCGCGAGCTGCAGGAGTCGAGCGGCCGGGACGGTGACACGCTCGTCGTCACGAACAACTACCACGTCCTCCGCGCCGCCCTCCTCGCGCGGTCCATCGGCAGCGACGCGCAGGTGATCGGTTCACCGACGGCCGCCTACTACGTGCCGAGCGCGTTCCTCCGCGAGTACGTCGCCATCATGGTGGAGCACCGCGCTCTCAACGGTCTCGCGATCGCCGGGGCGGCCGCCCTCGTCGCGCTCGCCGTCGTCTGGTCGCTGCTCCCGATCTGAGCGGGGCCTCCGCGGGGATCGTCCTCGCACGCAGCACCGGCCGCCCGCGCGAGGAGCTCCCGACACGACACGACGGGCCGCCGTCGTGCAGGTGCACGAGGACGGCCCGTCGGGCGTCGTTCCGGTGATCGCTCAGTCGGGAGCGGTGTCGTAGACCTCACGCGCGTCATCGGTGACCTCGGAGGCGGGCCCCGAGTCGGGCTGGTGATCGGTCGAACCGTCGGCGTCGGCGTCGCCCAGCGGCTCGTCGAGCTCGGTCGACGGCGCCGGGGTCTCGACGGCCTCTTCGGTCGCCTGCTCCTCGGCGGGAGCGGCGTCCTCGGAGCCCGTGCCGTCGACGGTCTGGCTCGAGCCGTCCGATCCGGACCCGGCGGTCGTCTGGTCGGAGCTCACGAGCTCCGCCGTGTCGATGTCGGCGCCTTCCCAGGCCTCCTGGTCGGCTCCGGCCTCACCGGTCGCGAGGTCGTCGCCTGAACGCTGGTCCTGCTGATCCGTCATGATGCACTCCTCTCCGCGGAGCGCGTCGCGCCCCGTGTCCCGTGACTCTACGGGGGACCTTCGACGGTTTCCCGGGGTTGACAGTGGACTCCGGGCATCGGAGGCGCTCGCGCTAGCGTGGGGGCATGACCCTCCCCACCGCGGACACGCGCGTCACCTACCCCGCAGGAGCCCTCGTCTCGACGGGCACGGTGCTGCACGTCGAGACCGTCGGCGACCGCGTCGCCGTCGTGCTCGACGAGACGGCCTGCCACCCCGTCGACGCCGCGTGGCCCGACCAGCCCGCCGATCAGGCGACCATCGGGTTCGGCGACGACGGCACGGAGGTCACGGTGCTCGACTGTGTCGTGGGCGCGACGGACGGCACCGAGCTGTACCTCGGCGACGCCGTCCCGGTGAAGAAGGGCACCGAGGGCTGGGCCTTCCTCGCCGTCCACCTCATCGCGGGCGACGCGATGACCGCGGCCGGAGCGATCGAGGGGGCGACGGCGCGCATCGAGGTCGACGCCGCCACCCGTCACGCGTTGTCGGCCGGACACACCGGGTGCCACCTCGCCTCCCTCGCCCTGAACGCCGCACTCGCAGACGACTGGCGGAAGGAGGTCGTCCTCGACACCCTGGGCGCACCGGACTTCGACGCGCTCGCCTGCGAGTCCTCCCGGATCGCGCCGCACGCGTCGACCGACCGCTACCGCATCGGCAAGTCACTCCGGCGGAAGGGCTTCGACCCGGCCGCCCTCGACGACCTCGAGGCGCTCGGCGCACGCATCCGCGAGACCCTCGACGGCTGGCTGGACAGCGGTGCGACGGTCCGGATCGACCGTGACGGCGACGGGCTCACGGATCGCCGCCGGTGGCACTGCGAGCTGCCGGGCGGGCCGGCGGTCCTCGCGTGCGGCGGGACGCACGCCGCCTCGCTCACCGAGTTCTCGAGCATCGCGGTCTGGCTCGAACGCGAAGAGGTCGACGGCGCCGTGGTGCTCTCGATGGTCAGCACGGTCGTCCCGGCCGGCTGACCGGGTCGCCGACCGGACCGGTCCCGCTAGGCGCTGATGCCGGTCGAGGCCGCGCCGCCGACGCCGGCGAGCAGACCGCCGATGACGAACACCCAGAGCACGACGAGCGCCGCCCATCCGAGGAGGAACAGTCCGTTGAGGACGACGCCCGTGATCGCCATGGCCCGACCGGTCGGCTCCCGCTTGAGCGCCATGAGTCCGAGCACGAAGCCGACGATCGGGAGCACGAAGGTGAACCCGAAGAACAGGGAGACCAGGCCGATCACCATGCTGGAGATGCTCAGTCCACGCGGCGGTGACTGGGGGTAGGGGTAGGGGGCCGGATACATCGGCTGCGCGTACGGCTGCTGCGCGTACGGCTGCTGCGCGTAGGGCTGCACGGGGTACTGCTGTACCGGGTACTGCTGCGCGTACGGCTGCACCGGATACGGCTGGACGTACGGCTGCACGGCCCCGGATTGCGGCGGAGTGGGCTGCTGCGGGTACGCCTCCTGCGGTGCAGGGGGTTGCGGCTTCCATCCGTCCGGTGCGCTCATGCCCGCCAGCCTATCGATCAGCCGCGATCCGGTGCCGATCCCGGGGCCGCGCGCACCCACCAGCTCTCTGAGAGCTTCGCCTCCAGGGGCGGTGAGGCGCTGGAAAGCGACTACCGTATTCGTGCGGTCCTCGCAGGGAACCCGGAACACGGACCGCGCCACACCCAGAAGGAGCACCGTGCAGAACGACGCGATCGCCGAGGAACAGGACCACCTCGACCGGCTGCACGACGTGATCCGGACGCAGTCGGACCTCGAGGAACGACGCTCCGAGCTCGCCCTCCGAGCCTTCGACGGCGACGACGACTCCAGCTTCTCGGAACGTGACGCCCTGGTCGCCCATCACCGTCAGCGGATGGTCGAACTGCGGTCGTCCAGCTACGGTCTGCTGTTCGGCCTGCTCGAACGCGAGACCGAGGAACGTCACCACATCGGACGCATCGGCCTGCGCGACCCGGAGAGCGGTGACCAGCTGCTGCTCGACTGGCGCGCCCCGGCCTCGCGCCCGTTCTACACCGCGACGCCGCTGCGCCCCGAGGGGCTGCGCCTCCGCCGACGCATCGGGACGGCCGGTCGCCGCGTCACCGAGGTGCACGACGAGGTCCTCGACACCACGCTGCTCAGCGATGACGAGCCGAGCGGCATCGGTGAGTCCGGCGCGTTGCTCGCCGCTCTCGGTCGCGCACGGACCAAGCACATGGCCGACATCGTCGACACCATCCAGGCCGAGCAGGACGCGATCATCCGCGCACCCCTGCCCGGCACCCTCCTCGTGCAGGGCGGGCCGGGCACGGGCAAGACCGCCGTCGCCCTCCACCGCGCCGCCTATCTCCTCTACGAGCACCGCGAGCGCCTCATGCGGAGCGTCGTGCTCATCGTCGGGCCGAACTCGACCTTCCTCGACTACATCAGCCGGGTGCTGCCCTCGCTCGGTGAGACGGCCGTCGTGCTCGTCACGCCGGCGACACTCGTCCCCGGTCTCGACGCGCACGCCGAGGACTCGCTCGACGTCGCGGAGCTCAAGGGTCAGCTGCGCATGGCCGACGTGGTCGCCCGCGCCGTCCGCGAACGACGGGTGCCGCTCGACGAACCGGTGACGATCCGCATCGCCGGCGACGGCCCGCTGCGGGTGACCCCGGGGGTCCTGCGCCGGATCAAGGCCGGCATCGAACGCTCCGGCACGCCCCACAACGAGGCCAAGCTGCGATTCGACCGGGCCGTCCTGACGCACCTCATCGGGCTGGAGGCGAAGCGCGACGGCTTCGAGCCCCGCACGGGCGAGGACGCCGACGAACGCCGGCAGGAGCTGAGCGAGGAGCCCGAGGTCGAGGAGCTGCTCGACACGATGTGGCCGATCCTCGACCCGGCCGAGATCATCGACAGCCTCTTCACCGATGCCGAGCTGCTGGCGCGCGTGACGCCTGACCACACGGACGAGGAGCGTCGACTCCTGCTCCGTGCGCCCGCCGACCCAGACACCACCGGCGACACCGCCTGGGCCGACCGCCTCACCCCCGGCGACATCGCCCTCGTCGACGAAGCGGCCGAACTCATCGGGGAAGACCAGCGGCCCGAGCTGGAACGCCAGCGTCGAGCCGCCTACGAGCGCCGCCACGACGTGGAGTACGCACGCAGCGTGCTCGAGATGATCGGCGACATCAGCATCGACGACGAGGCCCAGGACGACGACTACCTGCGTTCCGCGCAGGACCTCGCCGACCGACAGACCATCGAAGACGACCGGAGCCCGGCGGAGCGCGCGGCCTCCGACCGCACCTGGGTCTACGGCCACGTCATCGTCGACGAGGCGCAGGAACTGACCCCGATGCTCCTGCGCGCGATCCTGCGCCGCGGACCGAACCGGTCCATGACGCTCGTCGGCGACATCAACCAGCAGAGCACCTCGGCCACGCGTTCCAGCTGGCAGGAGCTGCTCGGCCCGCAGCTCCCCCGGTGGACGCAGGAGCTCCTCACCGTCAACTACCGGACGCCCGAGCAGATCATGGAGCTCGCCGACCCGGTCCGCCTCGAACTCGACCCGGAGTCCCCCGCCCCCGTGTCGATCCGTCGCGGCGAGGAGGAGCCCGTGCAGCTCTCCGTCGGCCCCGAGGAGCTCGCAGCGACGGCCGTGCGGGCGGCGATCGATGCGATCACCGCGCACGTCGGGATCGCCGGCGTCATCGCCCCGCGCCCGCTCCTGGCGGACATCGACACGCTGCTCGCCGACGCGGGAGCCGACCGCGCGCGGGTGTGGAGCGGGACAGCGCGCGAGAGCAAGGGGCTCGAGTTCGATAGCGTCATCCTCGTCCAGCCGGAGCAGCTGGGCGGCTCGGGCAGGTCGGCGTTGTCTCTCCGCTACGTCGCGCTCACCCGCGCCACCCAGCGACTCACGGTCGTCGACACCCCTTCCTGACCGCCCTCGTCCGGCGACGCACCGTCGTCCGGGCCCGTCCAGAGCATCCGACGGCGGTGAGGACCGTAGTCTTGAGCTCTGCCAACAGAATGTGAGGCTGGGATGAAGGTCATCAGCTACAACCTCCGCAAGAACAAGGCCAGCGGCGAGCTCGTCGCGCTCACCGAAGAGTTCGGGCCGGACGTCCTCGCGTTGCAGGAGGCGGACACCCTGCAGCTCCCTGCCGAGCTCGGCAGCCTGCACCTCGCGGACAGCACCCACCGCAACCGCCTGGGTCTCGCGATCTACTACCGCCGCGACCGGTTCACCGCCGAGTCGACGCAGACCTTCGCACTGAAGAAGTCACTCCACGACATGGTGCTGGCACCCGCGCACGAGCGGCTCATCGGCACGCGCCTCACCGACGTCGAGGCCGGACGCGAACTCATCGTCGCCTCCTTCCACGCCGCGCCCCTCACCGCACTCAACTCGCTGCGTCGCCACCAGATCAAGGCGGCGCACGAGCAGCTGCACGCCATGGGTGACGTCCCGACGCTCATGGTCGGCGACTACAACTACCCCCTCTTCCAGAAGGGGCTCGGAACGAAGATGCAGGAGAGCGGCTACGACCTCAGCCTGAGCGACCGCAGCACCTACACGCGCTACAAGATGTTCCGCGGGCACTTCGACTTCGCGACGTCCGTCGGCCTGAAGATCGACCGCGTGCAGACGCTGCGTCGCGGGATCTCCGACCACCTCCCGATCCTGGTCGACGCGAGCTACGGCTTCGCCGTGCCCGAGGACGACAGCGCACCGGAGTCCGCCGCCCGCTGAGCTGATTCGTTCGCCCATTCTTGGGCGAACGGGTGTCCCCTCGCCCAAGAATGGGCGAACGAACGGCGCACCGGGTGATCAGATGAGGCCGCGGAGGAACTCCTGGACGCTCGTGCCGGCCTCGCGGGCGCGGCGGACGAGACGCTCGTGCTCGTCGGACGTGAGGTCGAGGGTGAGCTGGTGCCACGTCGGCTCGACGTCGAGTGAGAACAGTGCTCCGTCGTCCTCCGCGTCGAACACGGGGGCGGTGCGTTCCTCCTTCACCTCGAGGTCGGCGAACAGCTCCGGCTCGGTCGTCTCGGAGGCGGCGTCAGTGACGGCGCCGGCCTCGGGGGTCGACGGGGTCTCCGCAGCTCCGGCACCGGTCCAGCCTGGTCCCTCGGGGACGGGCGTCTTGCGCTGGTAGGCCTCGGCTGCGGTGCGGGCGCGGATGTCCGCGGCTTCGTTGAGCCGGTGACCGACGTGTCCCTTGACCCACTCGAACTTGTACCGGCGGCCGGCGATGGCGGCGTCGATCTCCTGCATGAGCTCGAGGTTCATGACCGGCTTGCCGTCGCCCTTCTTCCAGCCCTTCTTCTTCCAGCCCGGCATCCACTTCGTGATCGAGTCGATGACGTACTTGCTGTCGCAGAGGATGTGGAGGTCGTCGTCGACGTGCTCCGTCGCCCGGAACAGCTCGAGGACGGCGCGCAGCTCACCCATGTTGTTCGTGCCGTGCGGCCATCCGCCGGCCGCCCAGCAGTCGTCGTCGACATACCAGGCCCAGCCTGCGGGTCCGGGGTTGCCGAGGGCGGAGCCGTCTGCGGCAGCGGTGATCGTCATGAGCGCCTTTCGATGAGTGCCCTCCATCGTATCGACGCACCACCGACGGCCCGCCCGACGGCCTCTGCCATCGGTCGCCGCGGCCGCGGTCAGGCTGGGGCGAAGACGCTCACGGTGACGGCGACGGTGACGCGGGTGAATCCGGGCAGATCGGCGATGGCCTGCTCGAAGACGTCGTCGTCGAGGTGGTGAGCGCTCGGGCCCATCTGGACCTCGTCGCGCACCTCTTCCGGCATCAACTCGACGACGTAGTCGAGGGTCTCGCGCGAGCGCAGCTCGAAGCCCTCCAGCTGGGCGTCGAGACGGGCGTCCTTGCGCTCGGCGATCCCGATCATGCCGAGCCGGTCGCGCAGTTCGGCCAGATGACCCGGTTGCGGGGTCACGACGGTGAGCAGTCCGTCGGGCCGCAGCACGCGGCGCATCTCGGCGCCGTTGCGCGGACCGAAGATGCTGAGCAGGTGGTCGACCGACGCCGTCTGCAGGGGGAACGGAGCCCACGCATCAGCCGTCGCGGCGGCGGCCCGGCCGTGAGCGCGCGCGGCCCGGCGAGCGGCGAGGGGCGAGAGGTCGAAGCCGAACCCGCGCCAGGCGGGCCGGGCATCGAGGATGCGACCGAGGTAGTAGCCGGTCCCTCCGGCGATGTCCACGACGAGCGGGGCGCTGTCGTCGTCGACGGAGCCGTCCGGGAGGAAGCGGGCGAGCGGCAGCGTCCTGGCGACGTGATCGGCGATCGGCTCGTAGTGCTCCGCCTCCAGGAAGGCCGCGCGGGCGGCGACCATCTCCTGCGTGTCGCCGGTCTTGGGCGTCCGACCACCGACGACGAGCGACGCGTACCCCTGGCGCGCGATGTCGAAACTGTGCCCGGCCGGGCACCGCAGCACCCGGTCGCCGAGCACGAGCGCGGCGGAGCAGATCGTGCACGCGAGATCCGGTGCGACGAGGGTCAGGCGATCGTGCTGCTGCACGTCCCCGAGCACCGGCATCCGCTCGGAACGCTCCGCTTCCAACTGCTGTGTCCCTTGCTGCCAGACTGCTTCCGGTTGTCGCACTTCACCCACACGGTGAGTCTAGGCGCGTGCCGGGTGTCCGTGGTCGCCGGGATGTCGCGGTGCGCGAGCCGCTTCCCGGCGGACCACTGGGCATCGGCCGACCGGAGCCCGGCGGGGTCACTCGTCGAGTGCGGCGCGGAGCCGGTCCGTCTCCTCGCGGGCGGCATCCAGGGAACGCTGCGCGCGATCGGCCTCACGCTGTCGGCGAGCCAGCTCGCGAGCGGCGTCGGTGAGCTCGGCATCCAGCTCGTCCAGCCGGCGGGCGAGGTCTTCGCGATCGCGGAGCAGGTCGGCGCGGCGGACCGCGGAGTCGTCGAGGAGCGAGTTCGCCTCCTCGCTCGCGCCCTCCGCGATCTCCGCCTCGTGTTCGGCCGCGCCGAGCCGTTCGAGGAGCCGTCGGCGGCGATCATCGGCGTCCGGAGCGTCACCCTGCGTCTGGCGACCGCGCTCCTCCGAGACCTCGGCGTCGTCGTCGCGTCGCGCGCCGGGGCCGCCGACGACGCCACCCCACCCCGAACCGCTCGAGGTGGGAGCGTCGGTCAGCCGTCCGGTCGAGAGCTGCGCGACCAACTCAGCATCGGCGCTCGCGGCCTGCAGGCTCTGCCGCACGGTCTCGACGACCGCCGGCGAGAGCGTCGCGCCCTCCTCGGCGGCCGCCGCGACGGTGGTGTCGACGAGCCGCGCGACGAGGGCGCGCCGATCGGCACCGAGCGAACGGAGTGCTGCTGCGTCGCCTGCGCCCTGGGCAGTGGCGAGCTCCGCGCCGAGGTGCTCGAGCTCGTCCAGGGCTGTCGGCTGGTGGGCGGCCAGCACGTTGAGCGCCCAGGCGGCGACCGACGGTTTCCGGAGCGTGAGGATCGCGGCGGCGAGATCGGTGTCACCGTGCTCGCGCGCTGTGGTGGCGAGCCGCTTCCGTTCGGCGACGAAGGTCGGCAGCGGACGGCTCAGGAGGGCGACCGCGGCGGCGGCGAGGTCGGTCGGCGGCGGCGTGTCGTCGCGATCCTCAGGCATGGCGCGGCTCCCTCGCATCATTTCACGTCAGGCTAGCGTCCTCTCGCGCCAGAACCGAGCCGTGCTGTCGCCTTTTCGGGGGGCCGTACCGACAATGTGGACATGGAAGCCAGACCTCACCCAGCCGCGGCGGAACCACAGGCGACCGCCGCCTGCACCGACCTCAAGAGCCTCCTCAGGACCGTGGAGTTCCCCCTCTCCCGTCGTGAGCTGCAGGCCGTCGCCGTCCGCTCCGGCCTCGACCGAGGGACGATCGCCGCACTCGGCACGCTCACCGAGGAGCGGTACGCCGGATCGTTCGCGATCCTCCGTGAACTCCGTCACCACGGCGAGCTCCGCCACACCGCCTGACCCACCCCCACCCGACACCTGGTGGGTGGCCCAGCGCGGTGCGCTGACGTGAGCGCGGGTCACACGCGCGAGCGCGGGTCTCCGGAGGGTTGCGCTCACGCACTAGGGGCGCGGTGACGTCAGCGCACCGCGCTGGCACCTCCGACAAGCGTCGTGTAACGCAGAAACCCCCGCCGAGGCGAGGGTTTCGAGCTGAAGATCCAGTGCGGAGACGGCGGGATTTGAACCCGCGGTCCCCTTACGGGGACTCCACCTTAGCAGGGTGGTGCACTAGGCCGAACTATGCGACGTCTCCATGTGCGCTCGCGAACGGACGCACGACGACCAGCATAACCGGAGATGGGCGTGGAGACGAATCCCCCGGCTCGATCGGCTGCGCGACACCCTTCGACAAGCTCAGGGACCGGAGAGGTTACGCGGCCGGGACCAGGGTCTGCGCGGACTACTGGTCCTCGAGGGTCCGGCCGCGGGAGCAGGTCCGCTGGTCGGCGGTCTGGCCCTGCACCGACGAGGGCAGGACGACGGCACCAGCCGAGGTGTCGGTCGCATCGGCGGGCGGAGCCGTCGCCGCCGGGTCGGCGCCGGCATCGGCACCCTCCGCCGGGTCTGCGGGAGCAGGGTCGGCCGGGTTCGCGACCGCACCGGCACCCGTGGCACCCGTGAGCTGGATGGGCTGATCGTTGGCGAGCGCAGCGAACAGGGCGGTCGCGGCGTCGTCGATCGGCTCGACACCACCCTCGACGGCCTCGTTCGGGTACTGCACGAACGCGATGTTCGACAGGTCGACCTCGCGCAGCGTCATGGCGATGGCGATCATCGTGTCGAGACTCGTCAGGCTGTCGGACAGCTGCATGTTCTGCGCCGCCGCCTTCGCCAGCGAATAGAGGATGGCGGGGTTCGTCAGCGTCTCGGCGCTCTTCACCTGCTGCATCATCGCCGACAGGAACACCTGCTGGTTGCTGATCCGGCTGAGGTCGCTGCCGTCGCCGACGCCGTGACGGGTCCGGAGGAACTGGAGCGCCTCGTAGCCTTCGAGCGTGTGCTCGCCGGCCGACAGGAAGGTGTTGGTGTACTCGTCCTCGATGGGGTCGGCGACGCACACCGTCACCCCGCCGAGCGCGGTCGACATCGCCATCACCCCGCTGAACTGCACCTCCGCGGCGAACGGGATCTCGAGGCCGGTGAGCTGCGACACCGTCAACGCGGTGCAGGCGAGGCCGCCGTAGCTGAGCGAGGTGTTGATCTTCTGCCGACTCATCGAGTCGAACGATCCGCCGGCCGGGTCGGGGCAGGAGGGGATGGAGACGAACATGTCGCGAGGGAAGCTGACGACCGTCGCGTTGCTGTGGTCCTCGGAGATGTGCACGAGCATGGTGACGTCGTTGAGGTTGCCCGTCGCCTCGACCTCAGGATCGATGAACCGTTCATCCTGGCCCTCGCGGGAGTCGCTGCCGACGATGAGGAGGTTCACGCCGCCCGGGTAGGCGCCGATCGCGGGGAGGTCGGTGACCGTCTCACCCTGCGCATCGACGAGCGCGACACCGGGCTTCACCGTCGCGGCGACGTCCCACAGTGCGATACCGGCGACGATGCCGCCGCTCACGAGGGCGACGGCGAGGGTCGAGGCGAGGATCTTCAGGCCCGTCGCCACCGGGCTCGAACGCTTCAGACGGCCGTGTCTGGCGATGGTCGCGAGCTTCTTCGGGCGTGGCCCTCGGTCTGCCGAGCGTCGAGCCGCGGGGTCGCCGGCGGGCTCGTCGATGTCGGGCGAATGCGGGGGCATTCGACGATTCAACCACGGGAGCATGTGCAGCGCACAGCCGGACATCTCGGGCGCGAACCGCGAGCGCGCCTGTCCGGGTGTGGACGACGGTGCGAAATCAGTGCGGAGGGCGTGGGATTCGAACCCACGAGACATTTCTGCCCACCAGTTTTCAAGACTGGCTCCATCGGCCGCTCGGACAGCCCTCCTGATGGTCGATCGCCCGCCATGACGCTGCGGCCGACCAGGATCGAGTGTATCGGATGGGGCCAGCGGCGAAGCGGCCCCATCCGATCACCCGGTGACTACTGGTCTTCCTCGGGACGACCGGCCGTGCAGGTGTTCTGTGCCGCGTTCTGGCCCGTGATCGTGTCGGGCAGCGCCACCGGACCGGCAGCCGCCGGGTCGACCGGCGCAGCGGGATCGGCAGCCGCATCGGTCGCCGCAGGATCGGGCGTGACGGGGGCGTTCGGGTCGGTCACGACGTACTTGCCGGTCGCCGACAGCGCGACCGCCTGGTCGCTCTGGAGTGCCGTCCACAGCACGTCGGCATCGGAGGTCGCCTCGACGCCGCCCTCGACCGTGGCGGTCGGCGTCTGGACGAACGCCACCCGGTCGAGCGGGATGTCCTTCAGCGCTGCTGCGATCGACACCATCGTGTCGATGTTGTTCAGGCTGTTCGACAGGGTCACGTTCTTCAGCGCGGCCCGCGCGATCGAGTAGAGCTTGATCGGGTCGGACAGCGTCTCGCTGCTCTTCAGCGTGCGGACGAGCGAGGACAGGAAGACCTGCTGGTTCGAGATGCGCGACAGGTCGCTGCCGTCGCCGACGCCGTGGCGCGAGCGGAGGAAGGCGAGCGCGGACGCGCCGGAGAGGTCGTGGGTGCCGACGTCGAGGTTGATGCCGCTCCAGGCGTCGTTCAGCGGCTCGGTGACGCACACCGGGACACCGCCGACGGCGTTCGACATCGAGATGACGCCGTCGAAGCCGATCTGAGCGGCGAAGGGGATGGAGAGGCCGGTGATGCCCTCGACGGTGGACACGGCGCAGGCCAGCCCGCCGTCGGCACCGCCGTACATGAGGGCCGTGTTCATCTTGTCGCGGCCGTTGCCGCCGTTCGCGCAGTCACCGATCGGCACGTACATGTCGCGCGGGAAGCTGACGACCGTCGCGCTCGAGTGGTCGGCGGAGATGTGCATGAGGATCGTGACGTCGTTGAGGTTCTCGTCGCGTTCGCCGTACGCCTCGTTGCCGTCACCCGAGTCGCTGCCGACGAGGAGGAGGTTGACGCCACCCTCGATCGCGCCGATGTTGGGCGGCGGAGCGCCGGGCGTCTCGTTGTCGAGGTGTGCGACCGGCTTCACGCTGTTGGCGAGGTCGAGCGCGGCCACACCGGCGACCGCGATGCCGCTCACACCCACGACGGCGGCCGTCGCGGCGATCACCTTCGCGACGGTGGCGAACGGGTTCGACTTGCGGAGCCTGCCGTGACGGACGGCGGCGCGCGCTTTGGACGCGTCGGCGTGGCGGGTCATGGATCTCGCTCTCATCTCAGGAACAGGGCTGGCTCCAACCCGGGCGGACCGGGCTGCAGCGACGCGGGAGGAGACCGGTGGAACCGGCACGCCCCGACGCCCCGTGCGCACCGGAAACGACGTGCAGGCACAGAGCTTTGGACGATGTTAACCCGAAATGCTCCTCAGGAGCTGAGAGAGACCGTCGTCGGTCACGGTGCCGGTGACCTCGGATGCGACGGCGAGCACTTCCTCGGGTGCCTGACCCATGGCGACACCACGGCCGCCGTCGGCCGCCCAGCCGAGCATGTCGACGTCGTTGCGGCCGTCGCCGACCGCGACCATCTGCGAACGCTCGAAGCCCAGCCACTGCCGGACCCGCTCGAGCGCGGTCGCCTTGTTGACGCCCTTCGGGGCGATGTCGAGCCAGGCCGTCCACCCGATCGCATAGCTCACCTGGCTGAGGCCGATGCGGTCGACAATGCGGAGGAACTCCTCCTCGTCGTGACTCGGCGACACCACGACGACGCGGGTGACCGGACTCGTGACGAGCTCCTCGAACGGCACCTCGACGGCGTTCTCGAGGTTCCAGTCCTCCATGCCGACCGTGTACTTGCGGAAGCCGTCGGGGTACTCGACCATGTAGCTGCCCTCGGACAGGTGCGGCTGGATGAGGCCGAGCACCTCCGTGGGGTCGAAGGTCTCCATGAAGAAGCGCTCGTAGGCGTCGGGCTTCGACTCGTCGCGCTTCATGATGAGCGCGCCGTTCGCGCAGACGACGTACTGCGGCGTCAACTCGAGGTCTTCGAGGACGGGACGGGTGCTCTCCCAACTCCGACCGGTGGCGAGGGTGACGACGTGGCCGAGGGCGACCACGCGGCGGACCTCGTCGGCGACGGACAGGCTGAGCGAGCCGTCCTCGTGCAGGACGGTGCCGTCGATGTCGAGCGCGACGAGGAGCCGGGGCGAGGTCGAGGCCGGCTGCTCGGGCGTCGTCTCGGACGTCATCGGATCGGCCGCGCCACGTCGAGCCCACCCAGGTAGGGCCGGAGCACCTCCGGGATGATGACGCTGCCGTCCTCCTGCTGGTGCGTCTCGAGGATCGCGACGATCCACCGGGTCGTCGCGAGCGTGCCGTTGAGCGTCGCGACCGGCGTGGTCTTGCCCGACTCCGTGCGGTACCGGGTGTCGAGGCGGCGAGCCTGGTACGTGGTGCAGTTGGAGGTGCTGGTGAGCTCACGGAACGCATCCTGCGTCGGCACCCAGGCCTCGACGTCGAACTTGCGGGCGGCGCTCGAACCGAGGTCGCCGGCCGCCGTGTCGATGACCCGGTAGCTGAGGCCGAGCGACTGCAGCATGGCCTCCTGGTAGGACAGCAGGCGCTCGTGCTCCGCCGCCGCGTCCTCCGGCTTGGTGTAGACGAACATCTCCAGCTTGTTGAACTGGTGCACGCGGATGATGCCGCGGGTGTCGCGGCCGTACGAGCCGGCCTCCTTGCGGTAGCAGGTGGACCAGCCGGCGTAGCGGAGCGCACCCTGCTCGAGGTCGAGGATCTCGTCGGAGTGGTAGCCGGCGAGCGCCACCTCGCTCGTGCCGGTGAGGAAGAGGTCTTCGCCGGCGATCTGGTATACCTCGTCGGCGTGCTCGCCGAGGAATCCGGTGCCCTTCATGATCTCGGGGCGCACGAGCGTCGGGGTGATGAGGGGGACGAAGCCGGCCTCGAGCGCGCGGTCGAGCGCGAGGTTCATGAGGGCGATCTCGAGACGCGCGCCGATGCCGCGGAGGAAGTAGAAGCGCGAGCCGCTGACCTTGGTGCCGCGCTGCATGTCGATGGCGCCGAGGAGCTCGCCGAGCTCGAGGTGGTCGCGCGGGGTGAAGTCGAAGGTGGGGCGTTCGCCGACCTCGCGGAGCGTGATGAAGTCGGCCTCACCACCGGCGGGCACGCCGTCGAGGACGGGGTTCTGGATCTGTCCGGCGATGTCGGCGAAGTAGGCCTCGGCCTCGGTCGCGACCTGCTGGGCCTCCTTCACGCGGGCGGAGAGCTGCTGCGCCTGGGCGACGAGTGCAGCCTTCTCCTCCTTCGGGGCCTTGGCGACCTGCTTGCCGAAGGCGTTCTGCTCGGCGCGGAGCTCCTCGAACCCGGTGATGGCGGAGCGGCGTGCGGTGTCGGCGTCGATCGCCTGGTCGACGAGGTCGACGGAGGACCCTCGCTTCAGCTGCGACGCTCGGAGGACTTCTGGCTGTTCGCGGAGGAGTACGGGATCGATCACCCGGCAAGTCTAGCGATCGAGGTCGGCGCCAGAGCCCCGGGACAGTACCGTTGGGCCATGCCGACTCCCCCGCACGCAGCGCTCGTGTACAACCCGGTGAAGGTCGACGCCACCCGGTTGCGGAGCGCCCTCGAGGCCCGCTCGCAGGAGGCGGGGTGGGCGGCACCGCACCTCTACGAGACGAGTGTCGAGGATCCCGGTGTCGGGCAGGCGCGACGCGCGGTCCTCGACGGCGCACAGGTCGTGCTCGCGGCCGGTGGCGACGGGACGGTGCGCGCCGTCGCCGAGGGACTGCGCGGGAGCGGGGTGCCGCTGACCCTCATCCCCTCCGGCACCGGCAACCTGCTGGCGCGGAACCTCAAGCTGCCACTCGGTGACCAGACGGCCGCGATCGGGACCGCCTTCACGGGCGAGACGCGGGCCATCGACATCGGCGTGGCCATGATCACGCGCCCCGACGGCTCCGAGGAGGAGCACGCGTTCGTCGTGATGGCCGGCATGGGGATCGACGCGATGATGATCTCCACCGCCAACCCGGACCTGAAGAAGTCGCTCGGTTGGCTCGCCTACGTCGAGTCCGGACTCCGCTCCATCATCACCGCGGCGCCGTTCCGCATCCACTACCAGCTGCGCGGGCACCGGCAGCATGCGGCGACCGTGAGCTCCGTGCTCGTCGGCAACTGCGGCACGCTCCAGGGCGGGGTGCAGCTCATGCCGGACGCCGAACTCGACGACGGCTTCCTCGACGTCGCGGTGCTGCAGCCGAAGGGCGCGTTCGGCTGGTTGCTCGTGTGGCGGAAGGTGACGTGGGAGAACCGGGTGCTGCGACGGACGGCGGTCGGGCGTCGGATGATCCGGTTCACCGAGGGTCGCGGCGCCAACACGGTGACGAACCTGCGGGCGGAGGCGCTGACGCTCCGGGTGGAGGAGGCACAGGACCTCGAACTCGACGGTGACGCGTTCGGGATGGCGACCGTGGTCGCCTTCGACGCGCACCGCGGCGGGCTGCTCGTCACCCTGCCGTAGCGGCCACCCTGGCCTACCCGGCGCCGGCCCGATGTCTGGTCCCCCAGACACCTCGTCGTCGACGGACCTCGCCGGGCGACCCCCGGCGGAGTGGACTGAGCGCATGACCGACTCGGCACACGCTCCCCGGACCATCCGCGCCGCTCGCGGCACCACCCTCACCGCCAAGAGCTGGCAGACCGAGGGCCCGCTCCGGATGCTCATGAACAACCTCGACCCCGAGGTCGCCGAGCACCCGGAGGACCTCGTCGTCTACGGCGGCACCGGCAAGGCGGCCCGCAACTGGGAGGCGTACGACGCGATCGTCCGCACCCTCGAAGGGCTGGAGTCCGATGAGACCCTGCTCGTGCAGTCCGGCAAACCCGTCGGCGTCTTCCGCACGCACGAGTGGGCACCGCGCGTGCTCATCGCGAACTCCAACCTCGTTGGCGACTGGGCGACGTGGCCCGAGTTCCGCAAGCTCGAGGCCGAGGGCCTCACGATGTACGGGCAGATGACCGCCGGCTCGTGGATCTACATCGGCACACAGGGCATCCTCCAGGGCACCTACGAGACCTTCGCCGCAATCGCCGACAAGCGGTTCGGCGGGACCCTCGCCGGCACCCTCACCCTCACGGGCGGCGCCGGCGGCATGGGCGGCGCACAGCCGCTCGCCGTCACCCTGAACGAGGGCGTCGTCCTCATCGTCGACGTCGACCCGTCCCGGTTGCAGCGTCGCGTCGAACACCGCTACCTCGACGAGATGACCGACGACCTCGACGATGCCGTCGCCCGGGTGCTCGCCGCCAAGGCCGAGCGCCGTGCGCTGTCCGTCGGCCTCGTCGGCAACGCGGCGACCGTGTTCCCCGAGCTCCTGCGTCGCGGCGTCGCGATCGACATCGTCACCGACCAGACGAGCGCGCACGACCCGCTCGCCTACCTCCCGGAGGACACGGCGCTCGCCGATTGGCAGACCGAGTCCACCACCGACGCCGCCGACTTCACGACCCGGTCGCGCCTCGCCATGGCGAAGCAGGTCGAGGCGATGGTCGGCTTCCAGGACGCCGGTGCCGAGGTCTTCGACTACGGCAACTCGATCCGCGCGGAGGCGAAGCTCGGCGGCTACGCGCGCGCCTTCGACTTCCCCGGCTTCGTCCCGGCGTACATCCGGCCCCTCTTCGCCGAGGGCAAGGGGCCCTTCCGCTGGGCCGCGCTCTCCGGCGACCCGGCCGACATCGCCGCGACCGACCGCGCCATCCTCGAGCTGTTCCCGGAGGACGAGAAGCTGCGCCGCTGGATCACCTCCGCCGGCGAGAAGATCGCCTTCGAGGGTCTGCCGGCACGCATCTGCTGGCTCGGCTACCAGGAGCGCCACCTGGCCGGCCTGAAGTTCAACGAGATGGTCGCCTCGGGTGAACTGAGCGCGCCCGTCGTCATCGGCCGCGACCACCTCGACTCCGGTTCCGTCGCCTCGCCCTACCGGGAGACGGAGGCGATGGCCGACGGTTCGGACGCCATCGCCGACTGGCCGCTGCTCAACGCCCTGCTCAACACGGCGTCCGGCGCGACCTGGGTGTCGATCCACCACGGCGGCGGCGTCGGCATCGGCCGCTCCATCCACGCCGGTCAGGTGATCGTCGCCGACGGGACGCCGCTCGCCGCCGAGAAGATCGCGCGCGTGCTGGTGAACGACCCGGGCACCGGCGTCATGCGGCACGTCGACGCCGGCTACGAGCGGGCGGCAGAGGTCGCCCGCGAACGCGGCCTGCGGGTGCCGATGTGGGAGGGCGAGTGACCGACGGCCTGCTCGCCCACGGCCGCCTGGCGGGACTCGACGAGATCGCCGGTGTCGGGGTCGACCCGGCACGCGGTGGGTACTCCCGGCACGTCTGGACACCGGCCGAGTTCGAGCTGCGCGAGTGGTTCACGGCCCGCGCCGCCCGGCTCGGTCTGGACGTCGAGACGGACCGGAACGGCAACCTCTGGGCGTGGTGGGGCACGCCGGGGCCTGACGCGGTCGTCACCGGCAGCCACCTCGACTCCGTCCCGGGCGGCGGCGCCTTCGACGGGCCGCTCGGCGTCGTCTCCGCCCTGGACGCCGTGGCACGCCTGCAGGCCACCGGCTTCCAGCCGTCCCGTCCCGTCGCCGTCGTGGTGTTCGCCGAGGAGGAGGGGTCGCGGTTCGGGGTCGCCTGCCTCGGATCCCGGCTCCTGTCCGGGGCGATCACCGCGGACGCCGCCCGGGCGCTGACGGACGCCGACGGGATCACGGTGGCCGAGGCCGCAGCCGCAGCCGGGCTCGCCCCCGAGCACCTCGGCCGCGACGACGAGGCCCTCGCCCGCATCGGACTCTTCATCGAGCTGCACGTGGAACAGGGGCGCGGCCTCATCGACCTGGACTCGCCCACGGCCGTCGCGTCGTCGATCCTCGCCCACGGCCGGTGGCGGCTCCGCGTGAGCGGCCAGGGCAACCACGCCGGCGCCACGGGCATGCGCGAGCGCCGTGATCCGGTGGTCGCCGCAGCCCGCGCGATCCTCGCGGTCGAGCAGGCCGCCCTCGCGACGGACGACGCCCGCGCCACCGTGGGCCGCATGCGCATCGTGCCCGGCGGTACCAACGTCATCGCCTCGGAGGTCGACGCCTGGGTGGACGCCCGCGCGGCCACCGACACCGAGACGCGCGCCCTCGTCGCGGACATCGGCGCCCGCGTACAGGAGGCCGTCGCCGACTCCGGATGTGCGGCGGAGCTGATCGAGGAGTCGTGGTCGGGCGTCGTCGAGTTCGACCCAGAGCTCGCCGCGCGGCTCGCCGGCACGCTCGGCGGGGTCCCGCTGCTGCCGACGGGCGCAGGCCACGACGCCGGGGTCCTGAGCGGCGCGGTGCCGACGGCGATGGTCTTCGTCCGGAACCCGACGGGCGTCTCGCACTCGCCGGAGGAGTTCGCCGAGACGGCCGACTGCGTCGCCGGGGTCGAAGCGCTCGAGACCCTGCTGCGGAGCGTACTGTGAGCGTCGCGAGCACCGCCGCCGCCGCCTCGGACGACCGACCGTCCACCTGGGCGGCGACCGCGATCATCGACGGCCGACCGATCGACCGCGTCCGGTTCACCGCCGACGACGCAGGACGCATCGCCACCGTCGAGCGGGGCGTCGACCCGCAGGCGGACGACCGACGCCTCGGAACCGTGGTCCCCGGCATGGGCAACGCCCACTCCCACGCGTTCCACCGACTGCTCCGCGGGCGCACCCACGCCGACGGCGGCGACTTCTGGCAGTGGCGTGAGGCGATGTACGCGGCAGCCGCGAGTCTCGACCCGGAGCACTACGGCCGGGTCGCCCGCGCCGTGTTCGGCGAGATGCTCGCGTGCGGCTGGACGGCGGTCGGCGAGTTCCACTACGTGCACCACCAGGCCGACGGCACCCCGTACCCGAGCGCCCACGCGATGGAACTCGCGGTCGCCGAGGCCGCCGCCGAGATCGGCATCCGGCTCACCCTCCTCGACACGGCCTACCTCGCGAGCGGTCTCGGACCCGCCGGTGGTCCGGCCGCGCCGCTCCTCGTGGAACAGCGCGCGTTCGGCGACGGCGACGCGGCCGGCTGGCTCGACCGCTGGCACGGACTCCGCACGGCGCTCTCTGCCTCGCACGACGCGGCCGGACTGGTGACCCTCGGTGCCGCACTGCACTCGGTGCGCGCCGTGCCCGTCGAGGCCATGCGCACCATCCTCGCCGGACTACCGGAGGACGTCGCCCTGCACGTCCACCTCTCGGAGCAACCGCAGGAGAACCTCGACACCCTCGCGAAGACGGGTAGGACACCAACGGGTGTGCTGGCCGCACTCGGAGCGCTCGACCCGCGCCTCAGCCTCGTCCACGCGACGCATCTGACCGACGCCGACATCACGGCGATCGGGCGGTCGGGCGCGACCGTCGTGATGTGTCCGACGACCGAGGCCGACCTCGGCGACGGCATCGGACCGGCACGCCGCCTCGCGGACGCCGGCGCGCGGATCGCCGTGGGATCCGACCAGAACGCCGTCGTCGATCCCCTGCTCGAACTGCGCGGCCTCGAGGCCGGTGAACGGCTCGCCTCCGGCCGACGCGGTCGGTTCTCGCCCGCGGAACTCCTCGAGGCCGGGACCGCCGGCGGCTACCGCTCGCTCGGACTCGGGCGGCACACGCTCGCCGTCGGCGACCCGCTCGACCTCGTCGAGGTGTCGACGTCGAGTCTGCGGACCACCGGCGCCGACCCGGCCCAGCTCGCCCTCGTCGCGACCGCGTCCGACGTCGAGCGGGTGATCGTCGGCGGGCGACTCGTGGCCGAACGCGGCCGGTTGCTCGCGACCCCGCAGGAGACCACGCCGGAACAGCTCCTCACCGCGGCGCTCGACGAGCTGGCAGCATCGACAGGGACGCCCCGAGCCGCCACCTCGTCCCCGACACCTGATCACCCCGCGCAGGAGATGCAGCCATGACGACCGAACTCATCACCGGCATCGCCGAACTCACGACCAACGCGGGTTCCGGGCCGCGCGACACCGACGGCAACCGGGTCACCGACGCGGCGCTCGTCGTCGAGGACGGTCGGATCGCCTGGCTGGGCTCGGCGTCCGATGCCCCCGCCGCCGACGCGCGGACCGACGTGGGCGGACGCGCCGTGCTGCCCGGGTGGGTCGACACCCACACGCACCTCGTGTTCGCGGGCGACCGCTCTGCGGAGTTCGAGGCGCGGATGGCCGGCGGCCGCTACGCGGCGGGCGGGATCGCCACGACCGTCGCCGCCACCCGCGCCGCTTCGGAGGAGCAGCTCGTCGCGGGCGCGAGGCGGTTGCGGGCGGAGGCACTCGCCCAGGGGACGACCTTCCTGGAGGCGAAGACGGGGTACGCGCTGGATGTCGAGGGCGAGGCGCGGTCCGCTCGAGCGGCGGCCGAGGTCGCCGACGTCGTCACCTTCCTCGGCGCCCACCTCGTGCCGGCCGGCGTCGACCGCCGCGACTACCTCGACCTCGTCACGGGCCCGATGCTCGACGCCGTCGCGCCGTTCGCGTCGTACATCGACGCGTTCTGCGAGGTCGGCGCGTTCGACGTCGAGGAGTCGCGGGAGGTGCTCCTCGCCGGTCGTGCCGCGGGGCTCGGGGTCCGCGTGCACGGCAACCAGCTCGGCGAGAGCGGCGGGGTGCGGCTCGCGGTCGAGTTGGGGGCCGCGAGCGTCGACCATGGCAACCACCTGTCCGACGCCGACGTCGACCTCCTGGCCGGCTCGTCGACGGTGGCGACCCTGCTGCCCGCCTGCGACCTGTCGACCCGTGAACCGTTCCCTCCGGCACGCGCCCTCGTCGACGCCGGCGCCGCGATCGCCCTCGCCACCAACTGCAACCCGGGTACCTCGTACACGACGTCGATGGCGTACTGCGTGGCGACCGCCGTGCTGCAGATGCGGCTCACGATCGCGGAGGCGGTCTGGGCGGCGACGCGCGGGGCCGCGGTGGCGGTCGGGCGCGAGCACGGTGTCGACGCCGTCGGATCGCTTCGCGTGGGCGGTCTCGCCGATCTGCAGGTGCTCGACGCCCCCTCGGTCTCGCATCTCGCCTACCGCCCCGGGGTGCCGCTGACGGTCGGCGTGTGGCAGCGCGGTGAGCGCGTCACGTCGGGTACCCGACCGTGAGCGATCTCGCCGAGGCACCGGGTGTCGTGCTGCTGCCGGCCGCGGGGCATCGGAGCTATCGCTGGCGGAACGGGCTCGGTACCGCGACGGAGATCGCCGCCGAGCCCGTCCGGCGCCAGACCGAGGGCGACCTCGACGTGCCGGACGGCCCGGGCTGGACGCTGAGCATCGCGACGGTCGAGTCGGACGTCGCCTTCTCCGCATTCCCGGGCGTCGACCGACAGCTGATGGCGCTGTCGACCGGCGGCCTCGGACTCGTGATCGACGGCGAGCCGGTCGAGTTGGACCGGTGGCAGGTCGCCGCCTTCGACGGGGCTGCGGCCGTGGCGTCGAGGGGAGTGGTCGGTCCGACCCTCGATCTCAACCTCATGGTGTCGCGGGACCGGTTCCGTGGATCGCTCGAGGTCGCCGTCGTCGACGGTTCGAGGCTGGTGACGACGACGCTGGGAACCACCACGTTCGTCGTGTTCCTCGATGGGTTGCTGTCGGCGGAGGGTCACGGCTCACTCGACGTGCACGACACCCTGCGACTCGATGCGGGCACCCTGCTTCTGACCGGCGACGCCACGATCGCGCTCGCGAGAATCTTCCCCAGTTCGTGAGGGATGCCAGCGCGGTGCGCTGACGCGAGCGCACCCCACAGCCGCGAGCGCGGGTCTCCGGAGGGGCGCGCTCACCTCACAGACCCGCGCTCACGCCGATGCGACAGGTCTCGCGTCAGCGCACCGCGCTGGCATGAGACCTCGCCACGGGGTGCCAGCGCGGTGCGTCCGCGTGAGCGACGCACACCCGGCGTGAGCGCTCGCCAGGCGTGTGAGCGCGGGTCTCCGGAGGGGCGCGCTCACCTCACAGACCCGCGCTCGCGTCAGCGCACCGCGCTGACGCACACCCCGGCTCGCGGACTACTTCGTGCGGTCGAGGACGGCGAAGCGGAAGACGTAGGTCGCGTCGAGCGTCTCCTCGAGCCCCGTCACGTTCTTCTGCGCGATGACCGTCTCCGTGCCCTGCAGCAGCGGGATGATCGGTGCCGCCTTCGCGGTGAGCGCCTGGATCTGCTCGATCGCGGCGATGCGCGCCGCCGGGTCCGTCGCCGTCGCCTCGGTGTCGATGAGGGCGTCGACGGCCGGGTCGGAGTACCCGTTGGCGACGGAAGCACCGGTCGTCGAGTAGGCCGAGCGGATGAAGTTGTCGGGGTCCGGGTAGTCGGGGAAGAACCCGAGCTGGTAGGCGGGGTAGCCGGACTCCGGGTTGAGTTCCTTCACGTAGCTCGTCCACTCGGTCGACTGCAGGTCGACGGAGAACAGACCCGACTCCTCCAGCTGCGACTTGATGAGCGCGTACTCCTGATCGGAGTCGGGGCCGTAGTGGTCGCTCGTGTACTGGATCGGCAGGGCGACCGGGGTACTGACCCCGGCGGCGGCGAGGATGGCGGCGGCCTTCGACCGGTCCGGGGTGTCGCCGTACGCGGTCTGGAACGCGGGCGTCGCGCCCGTCTGGCCGTCGAGCACCACCGAGTAGGCGGGCGCGTAGGTGCCCTTGTAGACCTGGTCGGCGATCTCCTTCCGGTCGACGAGCGAGGCGACCGCCTGCCGGATCGCGAGCTTCTGCGCGTCGTTCGCACCCGGCTGGGTGTTCAGGTTGAAGGTGAGGAAGCGCACCGAACCGCCAGGACCGTCGACGACCTGCAGCTCGGAATCACCGCGGAGGTCGGCGACGTCCGTCGCGGTCAACGAGCGGTAGGCGATGTCGATGTCGCCCTTCTCCAGGTCGAGCCGCAGGTTCGACGCCGTCGTGTACGGCTTGAGCACCACGTGCTGCGTCTTCGCCCGGGTCCCGGAGTAGCGCGAGTTCGCTTCGAGGGAGAGCAGCCCGCCCGACTGGTAGCTGTCGACCTCGTAGGGCCCGGAGCCGATCACGTCGTCATCGCTCAGCAGCTTGTCCGCGGGGAAGACCTCCTCGTCGACGATCGGTCCGGCCATGCTCGTGAGGACGTACGGCCAGGTCTGGTCGTTCGGGACCTTGAGCGTGAAGACCACCTGGTCGTCGTCACCCTCCTCGACGCTCTCCAGGTTCGCGAGCAGCGGCGACGGGCCGTTGTCGGCGGCGATCTCCCGGACGCGGGTGAAGGAGAAGACGACGTCGGAGGCCGTGAGCGCGTGCCCGTTGGAGAACGTCAGGCCTTCCTTGACGGTGCAGACGTAGGTGGTCGCGTCGGTGAAGTCGCAGGACTCCGCGGCGTCGGGCGCGGGCACCACGTCGCCCTCGTCGTAGCTCAGGAGGTGCTGGTAGATCTGGTTCTGCGGGGTGAAGGATCCGCGGTCCCAGGCGCCGGCGGGGTCGAGGGAGACGATCTGGTCGGTCGTCCCGATGACGAGCGCGGTCGTGGTCGTCGTGCCGCCCTGGGCCGTACAACCGGCGAGGGCTGCGACGACGCCGAGGCTCACGGCGACGGCCGCGAAACGGGTGGATCGGTTCATGGGGAGGGTCCTTCGGGTGACTGCGGGTGCGGGTGCGGGTGGGTGGCGCCGGGTGCTGTGGCGCTGGGCGGGAGGTCCGCCCGAGGGAGGCGGCGTTACGCGGGTGGGGTGTGGGCTGCGAGGGCGAACCGCGGGTGCGGGGCGTCGCCGTCGACGAGATCGGCGACGAGCCGACCGAGCACGGGTCCGAACTTGAACCCGTGACCGGAGAATCCCGTCGTGACGATGATCCTGTCGATCCGGTCGATCACGAAATCCTCGCTCGGGCTCAGGTCGTAGAGGCAACTGATGGTATGCGGCGCCGACGCGTCGACCCCGGGTACCCACTCGGCGACGTACGCGGTGAGGCGCGCGAGCTCCTCCGGTTCGGCCAGGCCGTCGCGCTCGTCGGGGTGCACGTGCACCGCACCACCGTGCAGGCCGACCTTCACGCCCTCGCCGGGGGTGAGGAGACCGTAGACGCTCGAGCCGTCGTCCGGGTAGTGGACGAAGCTCGGCCAGGCGTCCGCGGCCACCGCGGTCGGGAAGTGGGCGGGCTGCACCTGCGTGACGACGATCTCGGGGAGCGGACGGCCGACGCTCGCTGCGAGCTCGCCGACGAGGTCCGGGGTCCACGATCCGGCGGCGACGACGACGTGGTCGGCTGCGACGTCACCCAGCTCGGTGCGGACCACGGCACCGGCAGCGGTCGTCCCGGTCGCCGGAATCGGGTCGACCGCCGTCACCCGGACGCCGAACCGGAGCGTCGCCCCGGCCACCACGGCGAGGTCGAGGAAGGCCTCGATCGCCTCCGCTGACGACAGTCGCCCGCCGGTCGCGTGATGGAGGACCTCCTGCTCGAACCGGAGACCGGGCCACCGCTCCGCGGCCTGTTCCGGGGAGAGCCGTTCCGAGGCGATCCCGCCTCGCGTCATCGCGGCCTCGATCCCGCGGAGCATCTCCGGGCGGCCGTGGTCCAGTGCGCCGGTGAGTTCGAGCAGGGTCCGGCCGCTCCGTTCCTCGAGCTCGCGCCAGCCGGCGAGCGCCTCCGAGGTGAGGGCCACGTAGTCGTCGACGTCGTAGCCCTGGCGGAAGATGCGGGTCGCGCCGTGGGAGGAGCCGTGCTCGTGGCCGCGCTCGAAGCGTTCGACGAGCAGCACGCTCCGGCCGCGCTCGGCGAGCGTCCGCGCGGCGGCGGCTCCGACGACGCCGGCTCCGACGACGACGACCTCGACCCGCTCGGGCAGGGGTGCCGGTCCAGCCGTCGGCGAGGGGGCGCTCATCGGGCCTGCTCCACTCGGGCTCGGGCGTCGACTTCCCGGCGGGCGGGCATGGCGGCGGCCACCGCAGCCTCGTCGGCGAACGGTCGGGCCGGGAAGCGATCGGGCGCGTATCGCGACGGGTCGACGAAGGGGCTCTCGCCGGTGACGATGAGTTCGGCGAGCATGCGGCCGAGGCCGGGACCGTGGGTGACGCCCGACTCGTTGTCGCCGGCGACGACGTACAGCCCGGCGAGTTCCGGGATCGGCCCGGCGATGAACCGGCGGTCGGCCGTGTACGACACGACGCCCTGGACGGCCTCCGCGGCGTCGAGGACGGGGGCGGCGGCGGGGATGAGTTCCGTGACGATCGGGGTCAGGTGGTCGCGCATCGCCTCGACGAGGTCGGGGCGGTCGGGGCGGCGCTCGGCCGGGCTGTCGCGGACCGCGAGCGCCTCGTAGCCGACGCCGTTGCCGTAGGTGAGGCCACCGAGGTGCTCTCTGATCCACAGGCCGCCGCGTTCCGGGATCATCAGCGTCGGCAGCTCGCCGAGCCCGAAGGGTGCCGTGGTGAGTCGGCTCGCGATCACGCGGGCGAACGGCAGCTCGCGCCCGGTCGTGCTGAGGAGCTCGTTCGTCCAGGAGCCTGCGGCCAGGACGACCTCGTCGCCGAGCACCCGATCGCCCGCTGCGGTCAGCACGCCGACCGCCCGGCCGTCCTCGGTGAGGAGCTCGACGATCGGCGTGTGCTCGACGATCTCGACGCCCTCCGCTCGGGCGAGGTCCGCGAGCGCGAGCCCGGCGTCCGGCGCGCTGATCTGGATGCCGTCCGGGTGGATGAACGCGCCGACGATCGCCTCCGGGTCGAGCCCTGGCACGAGTTCGGCGGTCTCCACGGCGGTGAGGAGGCGGGCGTCCTCCGGACGGAGCGGGTGCTCGGCGAACGGCAGCAGGTGGTCGAGCACGGCCTGTTCGGTGAGGGCGAGCCAGACGTTGCCGGTGTCGCGGAGGGCGATGTCGTACCCGGCGGCGTCGAGGCCGCGGTAGAAGTCGATGCCGGCCTGCTCGAGCGCCAGTTCCGACGCGTTCCAGTACCAGGCGTACCCGGCCGCCCAGAGTCCGACGAAGCCGGCTCCCGCGGCGGTGGTGGCGTCGGCAGCCGCGCCCGATTCGAGGACCGTCACGCGTCGTCCGGCACGGGCGAGGTGGACGGCGGTCGACAGGCCGAACAGGCCGGCACCGACGATGACGGTGGTCGCAGGACGGGAGTCGGTCATCATTCGAGGCTACTCACTCCTCACCCGCGGACCGACCACGCCGTCGTTTTCCGACACCCGCGGACCGGACGCCGGGCTACAGGTGGTCGTGCTCGGCCGCCTCGCCCGGGATGATCGGGATCGCGACCGCCGGCAGCACCGCGACGACCAGGAAGGCGACGGGATACCCGACGAGGCCGATGAGCGCGCCCACCGCCGGACCGACGACGGACGCGGCGATGAACTGTCCGGTGTTCTGCGCCCCGAGCGCACGGCCCGCCCAGGCGGGACCGGCCATCTCCGCGACGGAGGTGAAGGCGAGCCCGTTGTCGGCGACCGTCACCGTGCTAGCCACCACGAGCGCCACGGCGACCACGACCGGCCACTGCAGGAACCCGGCCCCGGCGAGGAGCAGCATGACGACGACCGCGGACACGGCGACCCAGCGGAGCGGACGCACCCGGCTGCCGACCCGGTCGCTGAGCACGCCGACACCGATCCGTCCGACGGCCCCGACGAACTGCGAGACGCCGACGAGGACGCCCGCGGCGAGCGCGTCCCACCCCTGGTCGGACACCAACCACACGAGGGCGAAGGTCGTGAGGGTGAACTGCGGCACGACGAGCAGGATCGACACGGCGTGGATGCGCCAGAGGAAGGCGTCGCCGCGATACGGGTTGCGTGGGCGGGCGGCGGTCGGGTTCGGCGTCGTCACCGTCGGCACCGGCGTCGGAACGACGGTTCGTGGCGGGTTGCGGAGCCCGATGACGCAGGCCACCGCGAGGACACCGGTCGCGACGAGCGAGATCGTGAGCGCCGCGGAGATGCCGGACGTCGCCGCGACCGAGGGCACCGTCACCGCGGCGGCCGTGACGCCGAGCGGCTGCGACATCTGGCGGATCCCCATCGCGAGCCCGCGACGGTCCTTCGGGAACCAGCCGACGACGATCCGACCACTCGCCGAGTTCGTGCTCGCGGATGCGGCGCCACCGAGGAGCAGCAGGATCCCGAGCGGCCCGTAGCCGAGCGAGGGGATGAGTCCGTCCGCCGCGATCGCTCCGGCGGCCGCCAGGGCGGTGAGGGCGAGGCCGCCCGCGATGACGATCCGTTCGCCGATGCGGTCGGCCAGCCAGCCCCAGGCGATGAGCGTCAGCACCATGCCGAGGGTGGGCGCTGCGGCGAGGACGCCGGCCTCGGCGAGCGACATGCCGCGTTCGGCGTGCAGGAGCGGGATGAGGAACGCCGGGGTACTGACGAAGATCGTCCCGGCGGTCTGGGCGGCAACACCGAGGCCGAGGACCGTCCAAGCGCGGCCGGCGTTCGGCATCGGCGGGCGGCCTCCGCGGGTGACCGCGGGGGCCGTCGTGGGCGGGGTCGTCCCGGTCATCGAACCGCTTCCTGCTGCCGGTCGATCCGACTGCTAGCATGACGGTACACCACCTTGGTATACCAAGACCACCGACGAGAACCGAGCCCGGATGAGCACCCCGACGCAGACGACGCAGCTCTACGACCGCCTCCGAGCCGCCATCCTCACCCTCGACCTCGCGCCCGGTCAGTCCCTCACCGAGCGAGGACTGGAACAGCGGTTCGCCGCCTCACGGACGCCGGTGCGGGCGGCACTCACCCGGCTCGAGTCCGAGGGGCTCGCGAAGCGCGACGGCCGCGGCTGGATCGTCGCCCCGATCGACCTCGAGGAGATCGGCCTCATCGCCGAGTACCGCGAGGCCCTCGAGACCGCGACGGTACGACTCGCGACCGAACGCGCCACCGAGGCACAGCTCGCCGCCGTCCGCGCGCTGCTCGACGAACCGCGTCCCGACGACGAGCGCACCGTGCTGCGAGTCGGCGGCGACTTCCACGAGGAGCTCGCGGCGCTCTCCGGGAACCGACTCCTCGCCGAGGGCGTGCACGGGGCGATGGTCCGACTCGCCCGCACCCGCTGGCTCGAGGTCCGCACCCCGGAGGCCCGCGACCAGGCCTCCCGGGAGCACCACGCCATCCTCGACGCGGTCGTGGTCGGCGACGCGACGCGGGCGGCCGAGCTCGTCGCAGACCACATCCGCGGCACCAACGGACGACTCATCGCCTCGCTCACCGCCGAGCAGCGTCGCCTGCGCGGTCACGGCGTCGACATCGTCGCCTGAGCGACCGCCGCCGTTCAGTCCTCGAGCGGCTCCGCCGAGAGCAGCCCGCGCAGCCAGTCGCGCGCCTCGATGAACACCTCGTCGTTGTACCGCGAGTGGTAGTCGACGGCGGTGCGGTCGGCGCTCGGGTAGGAGCCCAGGAAGATCACGTTCGGGCTGAACCGACGGAGCCCGAGCAGCGCGTCGGCCATCCGTTCGTCCTCGATGTGTCCGAGGGCGTCGATCACGAAGCGGTAGCGCCCGAGGGCGTCGCCGATGGGTCGCGACTCGATGAGGCTCAGGTTCACGCCGCGGGTGGAGAACTGCTCCAGCATGTCGAGGAGTGAGCCGGCCTGGTCGTTCGGGAGCTCCACGATGAGGCTCGTCTTGTCGGCACCGGTACGAGCCGGGATCTCGCGGGAGCGGCTGACGACGACGAAGCGGGTCACGGCGTTCGGGTTGTCGCCGATGTTCTCCGCGAGGACGTCGAGCTCGTAGTGGTCGACGATGCCGGGCGGGGCGACGGCGGCGTCCGCGGTGGAGGTACCGTCGAGCAAGGACGCGGCAGCAGCCACGTTGCTCGACGCCGGGATGTGCCCGTGCGAGGGCAGCTTCGCATCGAGCCACAGGTGGCACTGCCCGTAGGCGACGGGGTGCGCGTTCACGATCGCGACGTCCTCGAGGCGGGTTCCGGGTCGGGCGACGAGGAAGAAGTTGACGGGGACGAGCACCTCGCCGACGATGCGCAGACCGGGCATCGTGGCCAGTGCATCCTGCGCCACGGACACCCCGCCGTCGACGGAGTTCTCGATGGCGATGACGGCGGCCGTACTGCGGCCGTCGAGCACGTCGCCGAGGGCTTCGCCGACATTGCTGACCGGCTTCCAGATCTGGCCTCTCGCCTCCTCGACCTGACCGAGCGCGACCTCGGTGAAGGTCCCGCTCGGACCGAGAAAACTGTAGCTCCGACGGGCGTCTTCGGGGGGTGCGGCAGACATGCCTCCGAGCGTACCGCGTGGCTCGCGACACGCCTCCGACGTCGTGTTGACTCCCATCCAGGTCACATCCGGCTGATATTCAGGAAAAACGGGCTGTTTCAGCCCAGATACCCCCCGTTTTGAGCTATTCAAAACACGCCAATACCCGTCACAATGGATACAAGGGTGTATTGGGCGCTGCCGCTCGTCTCGGGATGCGAGTTCACGGCCGTTCGTCTCCCCGATCTCGATGCGTGATCCGACGTCGCGCGAGGCTCCATCCGATGGCCTGAGACGACGAACAGGAGTGACGTGACGAGTGTCTTCACCGACGCCGCCTCGCGGACCACTCCTCGACTGAACCTCGCGGCGGGCGCCGAGGCCGCGTTCGACATCGCACCCTCCTGGACCCTGCCCGCCTGGCGGCTCCCGACGTGGGTCGGTCGACCGCTCTCCGCCGCCCGCGCCACGCTCGTCAAGTCGGTCGTCATGACCGTCGCCATCGCCGCGATCCTCGCCGGCGTCGTCACCGTGACGCAGACCTCGACCGCCGGGGCGAGCGCGATCGCCGCCACCGATTTCGCGCCGGCGGCGTCGACGGTCCCCACCATGAGTGCCGCGGCCTTCACCGCCACCTACGTCGGCGACCTCGCCGCTGCGGCATCCGCGCTCACGACGATGTCGTCGATCCAGGTCGCCCAGCTCTGGACCGCCTTCCCACCCGGATACCGCGCGCTGCTCATGACCGGCTACCCGGCGATCATCGGCAACCTCGAGGGCGTCACCTACACGGACCGCGCGACGGCCAACGTGTCCCGCCTCGCCGGACTCCTCGCCGACACCGAGGCGAGCTACCGCGCGATGATGGCGGGCTCCGACCAGGTCGACGGCGAAGCGGCCTCGACGGCCCTCGCGACGACCGTGTCGCGACTCGACGCGATCAAGCTGCTCGTCGACCGGTACGCCCCGGAGGCGGTCGCCGCCAGACTCCAGCCCGAGTACCTCATCACGTTGCAGTCGGCCGGGTCCGGCCCTCCTCGCGTCGCGGTCGCGGTCGGCGACGTCGACATCGCCACCTACGTCACCGTGTTCGTCCCGGGGATGAACAGCAGCGCGCTCGAGCTCGACGACTACCTGCGCGGGGCCAAGCGCATCCAGGCGGCTGCGGCGGACAGCGCCGTGATCCTCTGGATCGGCGGCCACAGCCCGACCGCCCTCGAGGTGCCCTCCAACGACCGCGCCATCGAGGGGGCGCCGCTGCTCGCCGGGGTGCTGGCCGGCTACGACGCGTACCGGACGACGCACGGTGTCGCCTCGCAGCTGAGCGTCGTGGCGCACTCCTACGGCACGGCGACGGCCTCGCTCGCCCTGGCCTCCGGCGATTACCACGTCGACGACTTCGTCATGCTCGGCTCCGCGGGCATCCCGTCCGAGATCGCGATCACCGACCTCCATGTCCCCACCAGTCGCGTGTACGCCTCGCAGGCGAGTGCCGACACGCTCGCGGGTCTCGGGCAGGTCCTGTCCGGGCGGGCCAACCCGACCGGCGGTGCCTGGGGGGCCACCGTGTTCGGCTCGGACGGCCTGACGCTCGGCGACGGCGACCACCTCGGCGCCGTCGACGGTCACAACGCGGTCGGCTCGAGCAACGCCGACGACCGGGGCAAGTACCTCGGGCCGGCCACCGAGAGCCTCTACGCGATCCAGCGCATCGTGACCGGGAAGGCGTACGCGCTGCCCGACCTCACGACTCCCGGCGGCACGCGGCACACCGGTGCGACCGGCGCCGCGGGAACGACCGACCCGGCGACCACCGCATCCGCCTCGGCGAGCGCCGCGGCGGTCCTCGCCACCCGCTGACCGTCCCCGATCGTCGGCTGCCCGACATCCGGAGGTCAAGCGCCTTCCTGACCCGATCGGTTGCTGCCAGACTGGGGCGATGAACGATCGCGCTGGGACCCCCGCCACCGAAGCCGACCTGATCGACGTGCCGTCGCTCATCGACGCGTACTACACGCTCAAGCCGGACGTCTCGATCCCGGAGCAGCGGGTCGTGTTCGGCACGTCCGGACACCGCGGCTCCTCGCTGAACACGGCGTTCAACCAGGACCACATCGCCGCCACCACGCAGGCGATCGTCGAGTACCGCGCCGGCCAGGGCATCACCGGTCCGCTCTTCATCGGTTCCGACACGCACGCGCTCAGCGGCCCGGCCCAGACGACGGCGCTCGAGGTCCTCGTCGCCAACGGGGTGCGGGTGCTCGTCGACGAGTTCGACGACTTCGTCCCGACGCCGGCGCTCAGCCACGCCATCCTCAAGTACAACGCGGAGGGCAACGGCGACCAGGCCGACGGCATCGTCGTCACGCCGAGCCACAACCCGCCGGCCGACGGCGGCTTCAAGTACAACCCGCCGCACGGTGGTCCGGCCGACTCCGACGCCACCTCGTGGATCGCGAACCGCGCCAACGAGCTCATCGCCGGTGGCCTGCACGACGTGAAGATGGCCGAGCCCTCGGCCGTCGAGACGTACGACTTCCGCGGCAATTACGTCGACGACCTGAAGCACATCATCAACCTCGACGCCATCAAGCGCAGCGGTATCCGCATCGGCGCCGACCCCTTGGGCGGCGCGAGCGTGCACTACTGGCAGGCGATCGCCGACCGGTACGAGATCGACCTCACGGTCGTCAACCCGCACGTGGACCCGGCGTGGGCGTTCATGACGCTCGACTGGGACGGCAAGATCCGGATGGACCCGTCGTCGCCGTCGGCCATGGCGGCGCTCGTCGCCCGTCGTGACGAGTTCGACCTCCTCACCGGCAACGACGCGGACGCCGACCGCCACGGCATCGTCACCCCCGACGCCGGGCTCATGAACCCCAACCACTACCTCGCCGTCGCGATCGACTACCTGTACGCGAACCGGCCCGGTTGGCGTGAGGACGCCGCCGTCGGCAAGACCCTCGTGTCGTCGTCGGTGGTCGACCGCGTGGCCGAGTCCCTCGGGCGTCGCCTGTGGGAGGTCCCGGTCGGGTTCAAGTGGTTCGTCCCCGGCCTCGTCGACGGCTCCGTCGGCTTCGGTGGCGAGGAGAGTGCGGGCGCGAGCTTCCTGCGCTTCGACGGCTCCGTGTGGACGACCGACAAGGACGGCATCCTCCTGTGCCTGCTCGCCGCGGAGATCCTCGCGGTGACCGGCAAGACCCCGTCGGTGCTGTACCGCGAACTCACGGAGCGCTTCGGCGACCCGGTGTACGAGCGCGTGGACGCCGCGGCGTCGAAGGAGCAGAAGGCGCGCCTCGGCAAGCTCGACGGTGACGCGATCACGGCGACGGAACTCGCCGGCGACCCGATCGTCGCGAAGCTCAGCCACGCTCCGGGCAACGACGCCGCCATCGGCGGGGTCAAGGTCGTGACCGAGCACGCGTGGTTCGCGGCCCGACCCTCCGGCACGGAGGACGTCTACAAGATCTACGCCGAGTCCTTCAAGGGTGCCGAGCACCTCAAGCTCGTGCAGGCCGAGGCGAAGCGGATCGTCGACGACGCCCTCGGCGCCTAGGCGCTGGCCGGTCCGCCCCGGTACCTGAGCCGCACCCCGGTCCCTGAGCGTGTCGAAGGGCTAGTTCAGGTACCCGGGGGCGGCCGGGAGTCCGAAGAACTCCTCGAGTGTCGTGACACCCGTGTTGTGCATCTCGGTCGCGAGCGACACCCCGATGTAGCGGTAGTGCCACGGCTCGAAGGAGAAGCCGGTGACCTCGACCTTGTCGGCCGGGTAGCGCAGCAGGAAGCCGAAGCGGTAGGCGTTCGCCGCCAACCACTGTCCTTCGGTCGTGTCGCCGAAGCAGGTGTTGAGCGAGCAGTTCCCGCTCGCAGCGCCGATGTCCATCGTCCAGCCGGTCTGGTGTTCGCTGTAGCCGGGTCGCGCGGTCGTCGCGTCGTCCGGCTCGCTGTCGTACACGGACACCTGGCTCGAGTAGCTGCGGTACGCGCTGTTCGACGCGAGTGACAGGCCGGCCTCGGCCGAGGCTGCGTCGAACATCTGGACGATCGCCGCGGCGGCCTCGGCGCGCAGCAGCGGGTCCCAGGTGTGTGCGACGGGAACCGCGACGAGGTCCGGCGGGGTGTAGTCGACGGGGTTGAGCGGCCGGGTCTTGTTGACGACCACCCAGGGGCTCAGCGGGTCGTCGATCGAGAAGGCGGCCTTGTCGAACGCGGGCGGCGCCGGTGGGGCGACCGGGGTGGTCTCGGTCGGGGTGGGCGTCGCGGTGGGGGTCGGGGTCGGGGTGGCCGTCGGCGTGGCGCTCGGCGTCTTCGTTGCGGCGACCGGGGTGGGCGTCGCTCCCCCGGCGATGTTGACGACGAGCACCACCAGCAGGATCGCGAGCGCCGCCGCGAGCACCCCGAAGGCGATCATGCGGTTGCGACGCACGCGCGGCGAGACCGGGCGTCGGTGGGAGGGCTGGTGGGCTGCGGTCACCCATCGAGCCTAACCGTGACACGCCGAGTCCGCCTCTGCCACACTGTCGACAGGCACGCACACCGGACGAGGGGCCCGACGATGACCGCAGCGACGCCAGCACACCACGCGCCCACGCACCGCAGGCGTCCGCGCTTCCGTCGGCTGCTGACCGCGGTCGCCGTCGTGGTCGGCCTGGGCCTCGTGGTCGCGATCGTCGCGGCGATCACCCCGTGGCCGTCCGCCCTGCTCATCCGCTCGGTCTTCGAGCGCGGAGGCGCCGCGACGGTCGCCGAGATGGAGCCGTACGTCCCGGACACGAAGCTCTCCGAGTACCGCGACGTCGCCTATGCCGCGCCGAGTGGCGGGCGCCCCCAGGTCGACACGACCCTCGACGTCTTCACTCCCGCCGACGGCACGGAGCCGCTGACCACCATCGTGTGGATCCACGGCGGGGCCTGGATCTCCGGCGAGAAGGGCAACGTCGAACCGTACCTGCGGATCCTCGCCGCCGAGGGCTACACGACGATCGCCGTGAACTACACGATCGCCCCGGAAGCGGTCTACCCGACGGCCGTCGACCAGTTGAACGATGCGCTCGCGTACATCTCCGAGCACGCGTCGGAGTGGAACGGGAACCCGGACCGCATCGTCCTGGCCGGCGACTCGGCCGGATCACAGCTCGCGAGCCAATTGGCCGTGCTCACGACGAACCCCGACTACGCCGCCCTCGCCGGTATGACCCCCGGCATCCGCGCGGATCAGCTCGTCGGCGCGATCCTCAACTGCGGCGTCTATGACATGACGGCGATGGCGGAGCTCGACGGCATCGGCGCCTGGGGACTGCAGACCGCGCTCTGGGCCTATTCGGGCACGAAGGACTGGTCGGAGACGTCGACCGGTGCGCTCATGTCCACCATCGACTTCGTCACCGCGGACTTCCCGCCCACCTTCATCACCGGCGGCAACGGCGACGCCCTCACCTGGTTGCAGTCCGTGCCGATGAGTCAGGCCCTCGAAGCCGCCGAGGTCCCCGTCACGAAGCTGTTCTGGGCCGCCGACCACGAGCCCGCGCTGCCGCACGAGTACCAGTTCCACCTCGACCTGGACGACGCGCACGTGGCGCTCACCGCCACCCTCGACTACCTCTCGGCGCTCGATGCGGAGCCCGACGCCGCAGCGACCACGACACCCTGACCGGGTCGGTTGCTGCGGAACTTGCGCCGGGTGTAAGTTTGCACACTACGCAAAATCCCCAACGTCGGTGCGCCTGTGAACCGGCGCGCCCAGAGTCGAACGAGACCGCATGTCATCCAGCTCCCCCGCCTCGACCGAGCGGTCGGGATCCACGCCCGTCCTCAGTCACCGGCAGATCCTCTTCATCATCTTCGGCCTCATGGCCGGCATGTTCCTCTCCGCCCTCGACCAGACCATCGTCGGCACCTCGATGCGCACCATCGCGGACGACCTCGACGGCATGGCCCTGCAGGCCTGGGTCACGACGGCCTACCTGATCACGTCGACGGTCTCCACGCCGATCTACGGCAAGCTGTCCGACATCTTCGGCCGTCGCCCGCTGTTCATCATCGCGATCTCGATCTTCCTGATCGGCTCGCTGCTTGCCGGCATGTCCGGCTCGATGTACGAGCTCGCGATCTTCCGCGCCATCCAGGGGCTCGGTGCCGGTGGGCTCATGGCCCTGCCGCTGACGATCATGGGCGACATGCTCGCTCCTCGTGAGCGCGCGAAGTACCAGGGGTACTTCCTCGCCGTCTTCGGCGTCTCGAGTGTCATCGGCCCGCTGATCGGCGGCCTGTTCGCCGGTGCACCCGAGTTGCTGTTCATCACCGGTTGGCGCTGGGTGTTCCTCATCAACCTGCCGATCGGCGTCATCGCGCTCGCGATCGTGCTGCGCTTCCTGCACATCCCGCACACGCGTCACAGCGTCCGCATCGACTGGTGGGGTGCCGCCACGGTCGTGCTGGCCGTCGTCCCGCTCCTCCTCGTCGCCGAGCAGGGCCGCATCTGGGGCTGGGCTTCGGCCGGCTCCATCGCCTGCTACGCGATCGGCGTCGCCGGCATCGTCGGGTTCATCCTCGTCGAGCGGGCGATGGGCGACGATGCGCTCATCCCGCTGAAGCTCTTCAAAAACTCGACCTTCCGGGTCGCCACGATCCTCGGTGTCCTCGTCGGCTTCGGTATGTTCGGCGCGATGATGACGGTGCCGCTGTTCCTCCAGCTGGTGGAGGGCGCGACGCCGACCGAGTCCGGTCTGCTCATGCTGCCGATGATCCTCGGCCTCATGATCTCCTCCATCGCGAGCGGCCAGATCATCGCGCGAACGGGCAAGTACAAGGCGTTCCCGATCGTCGGCACCTTCCTGCTGCTGAGCGGCTTCTTCTACTTCAGCTTCGCGACGGCCGACAAGCCGGTCTGGTGGATGATGGGCGGCATGCTGCTCGTGGGCCTCGGCCTCGGTCAGCTCATGCAGACGCTGACGATCGCGAGCCAGAACGCCGTCGAGGCGCGCGACATCGGGGTGGCGACGAGCTCGTCGACGTTCTTCCGTCAGATCGGTGGAACGTTGGGTACGGCGGTCATCTTCTCGGTGCTCTACACGCGCATCCCGACGACGATCGCGGCGGCCTTCGCCGACCCGACGCTCAGCGAGCGCGTCCGGGCCGCGGCGCAGGATCCGGCCGTGCTGTCCGATCCCGCGAACGAGGGCATCCTGAAGGTGCTGCAGCGGGCGCAGGAGAACAGCGGCTCGGCGGGTACCGCGCTCGACGGCGACACCTCGTTCCTCCTCGGGGCGAACCACGACCTGGCCGCGCCGTTCCTCACCGGCTTCGCCGATGCGACCGTCACGGTCTTCTGGGTGAGCTTCGCGGTGGTCGCCGTCGCGTTCGTCCTGAGCTGGTTCCTGAAGGCGCCGCCGCTGCGGGCGAAGTCGGCCCTGCAGGAGCGGACCGACGCGCAGGCCGCCGTGGACGCGGAGGACGAGCTGTCGCTCTCCGCGCAGCGGGCCGCCGAGCTGGCCGGGTCGCAGTTGTCGCCGGACACCGCGAGCAACCGCGTCGTCGACCCGAGCACCAGGCGCTGACCGTCGTTCCTCGGTTCGCCAGCGCACCGCGCTGACGTGACCGCGGGGTGACCGGCGCCGGCGCACCGCGCTGACGTGAGCGCCGTCGATTCGGCCCGACCGCGACCCCAGCACGTGAGCGCGCCCCTCCGGAGGGGCGCGCTCACGTGTGTGCACCGCGCTCACGTCAGCGCACCGCGCCGGCCCCTTACCCCACCCATGCATGAGAGCGCTCTCAGCAGGCGATAGCATGGCCTAGCACCCAGCCACGAGGAGCTCCGATGACGCACGCCCCCCAGCCCACCAGCCGCCCGGCCCTGATCCTGCCGCCGTTCCTCTGGGGTTCGGCCACCGCCGCCGCCCAGGTCGAGGGCGCCGCCCACGAGGACGGCAAGGAGGACTCCATCTGGGACGCCTTCGCTCGCGTGCCGGGGGCGATCGCGAACGGCGACGACCTGGAGGTCGCCGTCGACCACTACCACCGCAGCGCTGCCGACGTCGCGATCATGAGCGAGCTGGGCCTCGACGCCTACCGGTTCTCGACGAGCTGGGCGCGCATCAAGCCGGGCGACCGCGAGGTCAACCCCGCCGGCCTCGACTTCTACAGCCGTCTCGTCGACGAGTTGCTCGAGGCGGGGATCCTCCCCTGGCTGACGCTCTACCACTGGGACCTCCCGCAGGCCCTCGAGGAGCAGGGCGGATGGACCAATCGGGACACGGCCCTCCGCTTCGTCGACTACGCCGAAGCCACCTACGCGGTTCTCGGCGACCGGGTCCAGCACTGGACGACGTTCAACGAGCCGTTCTGCTCGGCCCTCCTCGGCTACGCGGTCGGCGTGCACGCCCCCGGCCGTCGCGACGAGGCAGCCGCCCTCGCCGCCATCCACCACCAGCACCTCGCGCACGGGCTGGCCACCACCCGCCTCCGCGAGCTGGGCGCCGAGCAGATCGGCATCACCCTCAACCTCACGAACGCGATCCCGGCCGACCCGACGGACCCGGCCGACGTCGACGCCGCGCGCCGCGTCGACGGCATCATGAACCGTATCTTCCTCGAACCGATCGTCCTCGGCGCCTACCCGGCCGACGTCACCGAGGACCTCGCCGGCCTCGGCCTCGAGGAACTCGTCCATGACGGCGACCTCGAGGCCATCTCCGCACCCATCGACTTCCTCGGCGTGAACCACTACCACGACGACCTCGTCTCGGGGCACCCCGACGACTCCGGTGCCGACGGCGGCCACTCGGGCGCGACCGAACGCGAGGTCGGCTCCCCCTGGCTCGCCTCCACCGGGATCTCCTTCCCGAGCCGCGGCCTGCCGCGCACCGCGATGGACTGGGAGGTGCACCCCGCCGGGCTCCGCACCCTCCTCGTCCGGCTCGGCCGCGAGTACCCGACGCTGCCGCCGCTGTACGTGACCGAGAACGGCGCGGCGTACGACGACGTCGTCGCCGAGGACGGCCGCATCCACGACGTCGACCGCGACGCCTTCATCCAGGACCACATCGACCAGGTGGAGCTGGCGGTCGCCGACGGCGCGGACGTGCGCGGATACTTCGTCTGGTCGCTGCTCGACAACTTCGAGTGGGCGTACGGCTACGACAAGCGTTTCGGCATCGTGCGGGTCGACTACGACACCCAGGTGCGGACGATCAAGGACAGCGGACTAGCCTACGCGCGTCGCATCGCCGCCTCACGCGCGGCACCCGCCGTCGCCGAACCGTCCTGACGCAGGAGCGACCCGGCGTGTCGCGCCCGCGAGGCCGCGACACGCCGGTCACCTCCTGAGAACGGTCACCGGCCGCTGCCGTCCAGACGGGCGGCGATACACTGCACTCGGCCACGCACACCCGCTCGGAAGGGGACGATGATGCTGTCCGGTCAAGGAGCCCCCACGCTCGAGATGGTCGCCGCCCGCGCGGGTGTCTCGCGCGCCACGGTCTCCCGGGTGGTCAACGGTTCCCCGAAGGTCACGCCGGAGGTCGTCGCCGTCGTGAACGAGGCCATCGCGGCGCTCGACTACGTCCCGAACCGCGCCGCCCGATCGCTGGCCTCGCGCCGGACGCAGGTCATCGCGCTCGTCGTCCCGGAGTCGACCGCCCGCGTGTTCTCGGACCCGTTCTTCGCCTCCGTCGTGCAGGGGGTCGCCCTCGAGCTCGCCGAGACCGACTACACGCTGAACCTCCTCATCGCCTCCGAGGCGAACTCCGAGAAGACCCGTCGCTACCTGCTCGGCGGCAACGTCGACGGGGCGCTCGTCGTCTCCCATCACAGCGGCGACCACTCGTACACACGACTCGGCCGGGAGCTGCCGATCGTGTTCGGCGGTCGCCCCATGGGGGCCGACGTCGTCGACAGCACCTACGTCGACGTCGACAACGTGGCGGGTGCGCGGAGTGCGGCGCGCTGCCTGATCGACGCAGGTCGCACGCACATCGCGACGATCGCCGGTCGGCAGGACATGCCGGGCGGGGTGGACCGTCTCGCCGGATGGCGCGCTGAACTGACCGAGGCCGGCCTGTCCGCCGACCTCATCGAGGTGGGCGACTTCTCCCCCGCCGACGGCGCCGCCGCGATGCGTCGCCTGCTCGCGCGCGGGGTGCCGATCGACGGGCTCTTCGCGGCGAACGACCAGATGGCCGCCGGCGCCTACTCCGTGATCCGCGAGGCCGGACTGACGATCCCCGGTGACATCGCGGTGGTCGGGTACGACGACGACCGCTACGGCGAGACGGCCGCGCCGCCGCTCACGACCATCGCGCAGTCGCCCGTCGATCTGGGTACCGAGATGGCCCGGGTGCTGGTGCGACGCCTCGCGGGTGAGCCGGTCGAGCGCGTCACCGTCATGCCGACCCGGCTCGTGTCGCGCGCCTCGGTGTAGCCCTTCGACAGGCTCAGGGACCGGAGTGGGGCTCAGGGACCGGGTCGGGTTCCCTACCGGGCCAGCCTGGCCCGGATGATCTCGAGCGCCTGCGGGTTCTCGTCGACGAGCACGTACCGACGTCCGAGCGCCTTCGCCACCGCGCCCGTCGTGCCACTGCCGGCGAAGAAGTCGAGCACCCAGTCGCCCTCACGGGAGGAGGCCTGCACGATCCGGCGGAGGATCCCCTCCGGCTTCTGCGTCGGGTAGCCGGTCTTCTCGCGACCGGTCGGCGACACGATCGTGTGCCACCAGACGTCCGTCGGCAGCTTGCCGCGTGCGGCCTTCTCCGCGGTGACCAGGCCGGGCGCCATGTAGGGCTCGCGGTCGACGGTCGCGTTGTCGAAGTGGTACCCCTTCGGGTCCTTCACGTAGACGAGGATCGTGTCGTGCTTCGTCGGCCAGCGGCTCTGCGCCTTCGCGCCGTAGTCGTAGGCCCAGATGATCTCGTTGAGGAAGCACTCGCGGCCGAAGAGGGCGTCGAGCAGCACCTTGGCGTAGTGGGCCTCGCGGTAGTCGAGGTGGAGGTAGAGCGTGCCGTCGGCGGCGAGGACCCGCCAGGCCTCGACGAGCCGTGGTTCGAGGAAGCCCCAGTAGTCGTCGAAGGCGTCGTCGAACCGTCGGAGGTCGCCGCGGATGCGCTCGTAGGCCTGCCCCTTGAACCCCGCGAACCGGTTCACGCCCGTCTCGGCCGTGCGGACCGAGGTCGAGGAGTGGCGGCGCTGCACCCGGCCCGTGTTGAAGGGCGGGTCGAGGTAGATGAGCGTGAACGCCTCGTCGGGCAGCTGCGCCACGACGTCGAGGTTGTCGCCTTCGAGCACGAGGTCCGGGCCGTCGTGCGTCCACAGCGGCGACCCGTCGGGAGCTGCTGCGGCGAGGGACATGTGCCCATTCTGGCAGTCCGGCCCCGCCCCGGCGGGAAGGAACGACCCGGCCCGCGCGTTGCACCCCGTATGACCACCGAGTTCGCCAACGAGACCGACGCCCAGCGATACACCATGCACGTCGACGGCCAGCTGGTGAGCGTCGTCGACTACCGGATCTCCGGCGACTCGATCTCGTTCCCCCGCACCTTCACGACGCCGCCGTTCCGCGGCAAGGGGTACGCGGGCGAGCTCGTCGCCTACGCGGTCGACGACGTCGAGCAGCACAGCGAGCGGCGGATCGTGCCCATGTGCTGGTACGTCGGCGAGTGGTTCGACGCTCACCCGGAGCGCCAGGACCTCCTCACCCGCTCGGCGAGCTGACCGGACCCCGACGCGTCATCCTCCGTCCACCTGGCGGTTACGCACGGGGACTAGCGTCCCGACCATGCAGCAACTCGTCTCGCACTACGCTCCGCCGCCCCCGCTCGACCGGATGGACGGCTACCAGGTGGTCGACGTCGACGACGACGACCCGATCCTGCTCGACGCCGCCGGCTCCCACATCGACACGTGGCGCGAGGGCTACCCGTACGCGGAGCGCATGTCGCGCGAGCAGTACGAAAGCGACAAGCGCCTGCTCCAGATCGAGCTGTTGAAGCTGCAGAACTGGATCAAGGCGAACGACCGGCGCCTCGTCGTCGTGTTCGAGGGGCGTGACGCCGCGGGTAAGGGTGGGACGATCAAGCGGTTCACCGAGCACCTCAACCCGCGCGGTGCCCGCGTCGTGGCGCTCGAGAAGCCGACGGCCCGTGAGTCCACCCAGTGGTACTTCCAGCGCTACGTGCAGCACCTTCCGGCGGCCGGCGAGATCGTGCTGTTCGACCGCTCCTGGTACAACCGCGCCGGCGTCGAACGGGTCATGGGGTTCTGCACGCCCGCGCAGTACGACGAGTTCATGCGCCAGGCCCCGCTGTTCGAGCAGATGCTCGTCGGCGACGGCGTCGACCTCGTGAAGTTCTGGTTCTCCGTCTCCGCGGACGAGCAGCGCACCCGCTTCGCGATCCGCCAGGTGGACCCGGTCCGGCAGTGGAAGCTGTCGCCGATGGACCTCGCCTCGCTCGACAAGTGGGGTGACTACACCCGGGCGAAGGAGGCGATGCTCGAAGCGACCGACACCCCCGACGCCCCGTGGACCATCGTGAAGAGCAACGACAAGAAGCGCGCCCGCGTGGAGGCGATGCGGCACGTGCTGCACCGCTTCGACTACGCGAACAAGGACCACGAGGTGGTGGGGACCCCGGACACGAACATCGTCGGGCCCGCGGCCTCGGTCTACGAGCGCGGCGAGCGCGGCGAGCGGAGCGACGCGGTCTGATCCCGGCCGTCGCCGGAAGCCGGACGCGGTGCCGCCCGGCCCGCTATCCTCTGGATCATGCAGCCGAACTCGTCACCGTTGCGTCGCCTCACGTCGTCGAGCGCGATCTACGGCACCATCGTGTACGCCGGCCTCGTCGGCGCGTCGAGCGTGTACGAGGAGGACGACGTCGAGCAGGTGCTCTTCACGAGCGCGATCACCCTCGTCGTGTTCTGGTTGGCGCACGTCTACTCGGCGGCGCTCGCCCACCACGGTGATGACCGGCACGAGGGCACCGTCACGCTCGGTGCGTCGATCCGGCACGGCTTCGAGGAGTCGTTCGGCATGCTGCTCTCCGCCGTGCTGCCCACCATCCCGCTCATCGTGGGCGTCGCGGGCGGCCTCGCCCATGAGCAGGCGGTCAACCTCGCGCTGCAGGTGTCGACGCTGATGCTGTTCGTGCTCGGGTGCGCGGCCTTCGTGGTGCGCGGCTCGCGCTGGTGGTGGTGCCTCCTCGGCGGTGTGGCGACGGCCCTGTTCGGCGTCGTCATCATCGTGCTGGAGGCGGCGACCCACTAGCGCCGTCTGTCGGCGCGGCGCGGCGGTGGCTCAGCTACGCGCGCTGAGCGCCTTCGCCGACTGCTGGGCGGCGCGACGGACCTCGCGGTCGGGATCGCGGAGGAGACCTTCGAGGAGCGGCTTGGCCTCGTCGCCCCCGACGGCGGCGAGCGCCCTGGCACCACCCGCGCGGACGCGGGCGTGGTCGTCGTTGAGCAGCGGGGCGATCGTGGCGACGTCACCGACGCGACGCTCGGCGCACACCCGTGCGGCCATCTCGCGGACGCGCCAGGCCTGGTTGCCGAGTGCGGCGACGACGGCCGAGGTCGCGGAGTCGTCCCAGACGTGGAGCAGGGCGCGGGTGCCCCAGAGTTCCGGCCAGTACAACGCAGGCGCGCCACCGAGGATGCCCTCGGCGTGGTGACCACCGACGACGCGGAGGAAGTCCTCGCCCTCGTACCGGCCGGCGAGGAGCGAGACGCAGCGCTCGACGACGCGGGGCTCGCTCTCGGCGGCGACCGCGTCGGTGAGTCGTTGCTCGAGGGAGGCCTGCGTGGCGGGGACCGGGGTGTCGGGTGTCTCGTTCTGCGCTGTCATCGTTCCCCCACCCTAGTCCGCGGGCTCCGGCGTGCGCTGGTCGCGTGGCGACCGACGCAGGGCCGGGTCAGGGGACGCGGGTGAGCCAGGCGTCGGTGTCGAACTTCGATTCGACGAGCGACTCGGCCGCCTTGAGCTCGGCCTCCGTGACGTGGCCGGGGGTCGCGCCGGTGATCTCCACGAAGGTGTCCTTCATGCGGTCGATGATCTCGGCGCGCGAAAGTCCCGTCTGGCTGCGGAGCGGGTCGACGCGCTTGGCCGCCGAGGTCGTCCCCTTGTCGCTGAGCTTCTCGCGCCCGATGCGCAGCACCTGCGTCATGAGCTCGCCGTCCATGTCGTAGCTCATCGTGACGTGGTGCAGCACCGCGCCGTTCCCGAGGCGCTTCTGTGCCGCCCCGCCGATCTTGCCGGATGGGCTCGTGATGTCGTTGAGCGGCTGGTACGTCGCCTCGATGCCGAGCGAGCGGAGGGCGACGAGCACCCAGTCGTCGAGGTAGGCGTAGGAGTCGGCGAAGGTCATGCCGTTCACGAGCTCCGCGGGCACGTAGAGCGAGTAGGTGATGATCCCGCCGCGCTGCATCATCATGGCGCCGCCACCGGAGACCCGGCGGACGACCTCGAAGCCGTTCGCCTTCGCGTTGTCGAGGTCGACCTCGTTCTTGAGCGACTGGAAGCTGCCGATGACGACCGCCGACTGGTCCCACTCCCAGATGCGCAGCGTCGGGCCGCGGCGACCCTCGCCGACCTCGTTGGTGAGCACCTCGTCGAGCGCCAGGTGCAGCTGCGGGGAGACCGAACCGTCGTGGATGAGCTGCCAGTCGTAGTCGCCCCAGCCGGTGGCCTTCGCGAGCGAGCGGCGGATGGCGGTCGCGACGGCCTCCGGGGTGAAGCCGAGGAGCACGGCGTTCTCCGGCAGCGCCCCGCGGATGGCGGCGGCGAGCCCGGCAGCGTCGGTCGTGGCCGGCAGGCCGGTGACCGCGCGGTCGATCAGCGCGAGCGCGTCGTCCGGTTCGAGGAAGAAGTCGCCCGCCAAGCGGAAGTCGGCGATCCGACCGTCGACCACGTCGAGATCGACGACGACGAGCTTGCCACCCGGGACCTTGTACTCACCATGCATGCCCCCAGCCTATTCCTGGACGGCGTCCGGATTCCCCGGAAGCGGTGCCGATCGGCTCAGGAGTCGAACCCGATGCCGAAGCGGTCCATGACCTGCAGGAGCAGGCCGTCGCGGCCCTCGTTCGCGTCAGAACGGGCGACGGCGCGGCGGACCGTCTGGATGGCGGGGTTCGCGATGGGCTCGGGTGGGATGGGGATCGGCTTGGACCGCACCATCCGCAGCCGGGTCAGCTCCGTCGACTCGCCACTCAGCAGGTCGAGCATGACCTTCGCCCCGAAGCGCGTCGCCCCGACGCCGAGCCCGGTGAACCCCGCGCTGTAGGCGACACGACCGCCGAGTGCCGAGCCCTGGAAGGCCGAGAGGCGGGAGCACATGTCGATCATGCCGCCCCAGGCGTGGGTGAACCGCACGTCGAGCTGCGGGTAGGTCGTGAAGAAGTGGTCGGCGAGCGTCTCGAAGGTCTCGCGGCGCTGGTCGTGCTCGGGACGGATCCTGCCGCCGCGGTGGTAGACGGCGTCGAAGCCGCCGTAGAGGATGCGGTCGTCGGCCGAGCGGCGGGAGTAGTGGAACTCGCGGCTCGAGTCGGCGATGCCGAACCGGTCCGTCCAGCCGATGCTCGCCAGTTGCTCGGCGGTGAGCGGTTCGGTCATGAGCACGTAGTCGTACACGGGGATGGTGAGCAACTCGGTGCGCTTGAGGAGCGAGGGGAAGCCGTTGGTGGCGAGCGCGACCCGGCGGGCCTGCACGCTCCCCTGCCGCGTGGTCACCGCGACGCCCTCGCCCGAGCGCCGCAGACCGGTCGCCGGCGTGTGCTCGAACACCCGGACGCCGAGCTCGATGCAGGCGCGCTTCAAGCCCCAGGCGAGCTTCGCCGGGTGGACGAGCGCGGTGCTCCTCCACTCGCGCTGACCCGCCAGATACACCGGGGAGTGCACGAGCTCCTGGACCGCCTCCCGGTCGAGGAAGACGCCGTCGCCCGAGACCTCGCGGAGGGCGTCCACCTGGTGCGGCTCGGTCGCGACCGTGAGCACGCCCGTGTGCTCGAACTCGGCGTCGATCCCGAGGCGGTCGAGCGTGGCGACGAACTCGTCGAAGTTCTCGTCCGCGAGCCGTTCGAGTTGTGGCAGCTCCTCGGCGAAGTGGCGTTCCCCGTTGTCGTCGCCGTGGGTGAGGCTCGCTTCGAAGAAGCCGCCGTTGCGGCCGCTCGCCGCCCACCCGACCTCCTTGCCCTCGATGAGGACCACGTCGCGCGAGGGGTCTGCCTCCTTCGCGATGAGCGCCGTCCAGAGCCCGGAGTAGCCGCCACCGACGACGAGCAGATCGGTGTCGACGTGGCCGACGAGGCGGGGCTCCGGCGTGGGCCGTTCCGAGGTGTCGAGCCAGTACGAGACGGTGCTCGCCCCGGCGAGGGACCGCGCGATGCGCTCGGCCGGGTTGCGCCGACGATGGCTGTAGGTGGGGCCGTCCGAGGTCACCGGGTCTCCTCCGCGTCGAGAGTGGATGCCGCGACTGTACCCCGTGGTCGCCGTGCTTGTCCCGGTCCCGCGCCCTTCGACAAGCTCAGGGACCGGACGGGGTGAGCTCAGGGACCAGACGGGGTGAGCTCAGGGACCGGGCGCGGCGCCGGGACGCCGACTCAGGTGCGCTTGTCGAGCCACTGCACGACGTCGCGCTCGACGTCCTCGCGGTTCAGCTCGTTGAAGATCTCGTGTCGGGCGTCGGGGTAGATGATGAGCGTCACGTCCGTGAGCTTCGAGCGCTTGACGTAGGCGTCGCGCAGGAGGGTGAGCCCGCGGACGCCGCCGAGCGCGTCGTCAGAGCCGCCGATGATGAGCACGGGCAGCTTGCGCGGCATGTGGCGGGGCGGGCGGCCGAGGAAGGCGAACGCCTGGATCGGGTTCCACACGGGCGTGACGCCGATGTCGAAGTTTCGCTCGTCGGCGGCGAAGGCGGCCCAGGCGGCGGGATCCCGGTTCAACCACTCGAGGCCCGTGGTGCCGGTCTTCCGCCACCGCTTGTTGAGGTCGCCGGCGTTGATGACGCCCGGCATGGCCAGCGAGGTCCCCGAGAGGATGAGGTACTCGTAGAGGTCGTGGTGCGCGGCGACCTTCTGCGCCATGAGCGAGCCCCAGCTGTGGCCGAGGAGCGCCAACGCCGACTCCGGGAACCGGGTGCGCAGGTGGCGACCGACGGCGGCGAGCGAGGCGATCGCACCCCAGGTGGTGCGGGGCCCGAGCTTGCCGAGGCCCAGGTGTTCGAGGCCGGTCCGGCCATGGCCCCGGTGGTCGTCGGCGACGACCGTGTAGCCGGCGTCGTTGAGTGCCGCGGCGAGGCGGCCGTAGCGGAGGGCGTGCTCGCCGGCGCCGTGCGCGATGTGCACGACGGCCTTCGGGTTCGCCACCTCCCACACGTAGAGGTAGATCGTCACGCCGTCGTCGTCCACGATCGTCTCGGTCGTGTACGGCCTCGGCTCGAACGGCCGGTTCGCGTCGTCGGCGTCGACAGGTGGCGGGATCTGCTCGCTCATCCCGCCAGCGTAGGCCTTCTGCACGCTCCACGCCTCGCCTCCTCCACACCGCGCGGCAGGTCCCGGTCAGCCCACAGATGCGGGTTTGCGGTTCGTCAGCGGCAGGCGTACGGTGATCGAGGCCCGAACGGCGGGCCGCAGGGATCGACGGAAGCGAGGTGAGCGGCCATGGCTGGTGACAGTACCCGCGCCATCGCGTCGACGAACCGCTCCGCCTCCCCCACCCGGTAGGCGCTGCCCCGCCGCCGCCGAGGCGCCCACTCACACCTCCCCGGGTGCGATCCCCCAGGATCGTCCGCACCCGCGCGGCCGCCGCACGCTCCCGTCCATCGATGGACGGAGACCTCATGGCACTCATCGACAACGGCATCTACGTGACCGGGCGGCGCTCGGCGAGCCCGCGCTCCCTCGACGCGACGTACGAACTCCTGAACGAGCAGCGCGGCATGGCCTGGATCGGGCTGTACCGCCCGCAGCCGTCGGAGATCCGTTCCGTCGCGCAGGAGTTCGACCTGCATCCCCTCGCCGTGGAGGACGCCCTGAAGGGCCACCAGCGGGCCAAGCTGGAACGCTACGGTGACACCCTCTTCGTCGTCCTGCGTCCCGCCCACTACCTGGACGCCGAGGAGCGGGTCGAGTTCGGCGAAGTGCACCTGTTCGTCGGCCCCGGCTTCGTGGTCACGGTCCGGCACGCTGAGAAGCCCGACCTCGGTCAGGTCCGTCGGCGCCTCGAGGCGCGACCCGACATCCTCGCGCTCGGCCCCGACGCCGTCCTGCACGCGGTGGTCGACCAGGTCGTCGACGGCTACGGACCCGTCGTCGCCGGCTTGGAGAACGACATCGACGAGATCGAGGACGAGCTCTTCGGCGACGCCGCGGACGTCTCGCGTCGCATCTATGAACTGCTGCGACAGGTGATGGCGTTCCAGCGCGCGACCGCCCCGCTCCGCGCCGTGCTCCACGGACTCCTGCAGGGAGCCGACAAGTACGGGCTCGACGAGGAACTCCGCAACGGGTTCCGGGACGTGCTCGACCACGTCCTGCGGATCGCCGAGCGGGTTGACTCCTTCCGTCACCTGCTCCGGAACGCGCTGACCGTGCACGCGACCCTCATGACGCAGCAGCAGAACGAGGAGATGCGCCGACTCTCCGAGGCGAGCCTCGCGCAGAACGAGGAGTCGCGCCGCATGAGCGAGACGGCGTTGGCGCAGAACGAGGAGATCAAGCGCATCTCCTCGTGGGCGGCGATCCTCTTCGCACCGACGCTCATCGGCACCGTCTACGGCATGAACTTCGACGCGATGCCCGAGCTGCACTGGCAGTTCGGCTACCCCGCCGCGATCGGCGCGATGCTCGCCCTCTCCGGCACGCTGTACGCGATCTTCCGGTTCCGTCGCTGGTTGTGACCAGCACCGCTGCACCTGCCTCGGAGCCTTTACTTAGCCTCACTAATGAGCTAGGCTAAGCATTCGTGGCAGGCACAGCGGCACCGAAGACGACAGCACGGACGATCGCGGAGCAGGCCTCCGAACTCCGCATGGGCACCTTCCGATTGGCGAGGCGCCTGCGCGGCGAGAAGAGCGTCGACGACCTCAGCGATCCGCAGTTCTCCGTGCTCGGAGGGCTCTACAAAGAGGGCTCCGCGACACTCAGTGCGCTCGCCGAACGCGACCGCGTGTCCGCGCCATCGATGAACCGCACCGTCAACTGCCTCGAAGAGGCCGGGTACGTCACCCGCGAAACCGACACGGCCGACCGCCGCAAGGTCACCATCGCCCTCACCGAAGCGGGCCACACCACCGTCACCGAGACCGTCCGGAAACGCGACGCGTGGATCACCCAGCAGCTGCGCGCGCTCACCCCGGACGAACGCGACACCCTCGCCCGCGCAGCCGAGATCATGAGGAGACTCGCCACCCAGTGAGTGCAATGTTCCGTTCCCTGTCCAGCGTCAACTACCGCATCTGGTTCATCGGCGCCCTCGTGTCGAACGTCGGCGCGTGGATGCAGGCCACCACCCAGAACTGGGTCGTCCTGACCGACCTGACCGACAACGACGCCGTGGCCGTCGGCGCCACCATGGCCCTGCAGTTCGGGCCCCAGCTGGTGCTCGTGCCGATCACCGGCCTCATCGCGGACCGCTTCGACAAGCGCAAGATCCTCATCCTCACCCAGTCGAGCCTCATGCTCCTGGCGTTCGCCCTCGGCGCGCTGCTCATCTTCGGGCACGCCGAACTGTGGCACATGTACCTCTTCGCGCTCGCGCTCGGCATCATCAACGCGGTCGACGGCCCGGCCCGCCAGACCTTCGTCTCGGAGCTCGTCGACGAGCACAACATGTCGAACGCGGTCGCCCTCAACTCGGCGTCGTTCAACGCGGCCCGCATGGTCGGCCCGGCGATCGCCGGTCTCCTCATCGTCGCGATCGGGTCCGGGTGGGTCTTCGTCGTCAACGCCTTCACCTTCCTCGGCGTCATCGGGGCGCTGCTCGCCCTCCGCACCGGCAAGCTCCGCCGACCACCGCGGGCACCGCGCGCCCGCGGGCAGTTCGTCGAGGGCTTCCGCTACGTCCGCGGACGCCCCGACCTCATGGTCGTGTTCGTGATCGTCTTCATCATGGGCGCGTTCGGCATGAACTTCCCGATCTTCGCGTCGACGATGGCGGTCGAGTTCGGGAAGGGTGCCGGTGAGTACGGGATCCTCTCCTCCGTCCTCGCGATCGGTTCACTGACCGGAGCGCTGCTCGCCGCGCGGCGGGCCCAGGCGCAGATGCGCATGATCGTCGGTGCGGCCGGCCTCTTCGGCGTCGCCGCCCTGACGGCCGCGTTCATGCCGAGCTACTGGACGTTCGCCGCCGTGCTCATCCTCGTCGGCTTCTCGACCGTGACCCTGCTCACCACCGCGAACGGACTCGTCCAGACCACCACGGAGGCCGCCGTGCGCGGCCGGGTGATGGCGCTGTACATGGCGATCCTCATGGGTGGCACGCCCATCGGTGCGCCGATCGTCGGGTGGGTCGCGAACACTCTCGGGCCGCGGTGGGCACTCGGGCTCGGGGCCTTGGCGGGCTTCATCGCCTGCGCCACCGGTCTGCTCTACGGGGTCGTGCGGCACCACCTGCGCCTGCGCGTCGCCCCGGACTCCCGCTGGCGGCTGCAGTTCACCCACGACGGCGTCGTCGCACCGGTCACCCCCGAGGAGTTCTCGGAGCAGATCGCGCTCACCTCGCCGATCCCGCTGCCGAAGGCGAAGCCGCGCGTGACGGCGATGGCCGAACCCCGTGCGGAGCCGTCACCGGTCGAGGAGCGCAGCTCACTCACCGGCTCCCGCCGCTAGCCGGGCCGCCCCGCAGCGGCCCGTTCGTCGTGGATCACCGACGGGCGGGCACCGGGCGGAGGCTCGGCACCCAGCAGCGGAGCGCCGACCGGTACCGACGGTACGGTTCGCCGAAGCGGGCCTCGAGGTCGGCCTCCTCGACGGGCCGGACGAGGACGTTCCACACGACCGCGCCGAAGACCGCGTAGACGACCACGATCCAGGACGACAGCAGCAGGCCGACGCCGATCCCCTGGACGATGCTGCCGACCGCCATCGGGTTGCGGACGAAGCGGTAGGGTCCGGCGACGACCAGGCGGTTCGGCATCGCCGCCGGCAGCGGCGTCCCGCCTCCCGTGGTCGCCATCGCAGCCGCGGACCACAGCCCGACGATGCTGCCGAGCACGAGGACGACGACCCCGGCGATGACGGCGAACGGCTCGGCACCGGGGAGCGTGATCGCGACCTGCCACCGCAGCTCGAAGAACCGCAGCACCGCCGGGATGACCGCGAGGAAGACGCCCCAGAACGCGACGATCTCGATGGCCGTCCGCCCGAGCTGCGCCCCGGTCGACGCCGTCGGATCCGCCGGGCGGAAGGCGAACGGTCCGATCGCGATCCACGCCCTCGGGATCCCACCGGTGAGGACGAGCGCGAGTGCCGTGACCGATCCGACGGCGGCGCCGACCATCAGCAGGGCTCCGATGCCCGCCTGGCCGGTCACCGCCGCGAACACGCCGAGTGCGACGGTGACGAGCAGCGTCCATCCCGTCGCCAGGATCGCCGCCCAGCGGATCCCGATCGCGGCGAGCGCCGAGGCGACGACGAACAACGGCACGTCGAGCAGCGCCATGATCACCGGGTCGAGGGAACCGAGGGTCGCGTCGCGGACGAACGGGACGAGGAACACCGACACCCACCAGGCGGCGCCGGCGACGGCCTGGACGCCGAAGTACCAGCGCCCCCAGGCGACGGCGCTCATGCGCGCATCAGTGGCGCCGGCGAGCGATGAGCCAGGCGACCAGGCGCCAGCCGAGGAGCAGGACGGCGAGGACGATGACGGTCACGATGACGAAGCTGAGCTGCACGCCCTGGCCGGACACCGCTCGCAGCACCATGCCGACGACGACGGTCGACACCCAGACGATGACGCCCGCCCAGCGCACGGCGCGGGTCTCGCGCTGGCCGAGGACGAGGGCGAGCACGTGCCCGACGAGCAGCCCGACGGCGAACGGCCACAGGGTCACGAGGATGCCGAGGATCCCTTCGCCATGGCTGGCCCGGCCGATGAGGACGAACACGATGACGGCGAGGAGGTCGATGCCGACGGTCGCGGCGAATCCTGCTGGGGTCCTGCGGGGGCGTTCCATCCCCTCACCCTATTGGCGCGCCGGGCGCCCATCCTGGAGGGTCGCCGTCTGGCGCGGAACCGGGTCTGTCGCGGCGCCACCGGTGCTGGGTACGATGTCGCTGACATCCCACCGACGAAGGAGCAGTCATGTCGTTCCAGGCCTACCTCGACGCGGCGGAAGCCAAGACCGGCAAGACGCCCCGCGAGCTCGTGGACGAGGCGCACGCCCGTGGGTTCGACGGGTCCACGAAGGCCGGCGAGATCCTCGAGTGGTTGCAGACCGACTACGAGCTCGGCCGCGGCCATGGCATGGCGCTCGTGCACGTCATCAAGAACGGTCCCACGATCAGCGAGAAGCATGTGGGCACCGACGGCGTGCACCGCGACGAGTCGACGGAGCTCTGGCTCGACGGCAAGGCATCGAAGCCCGCCGTCCCCTGACCCGCTCCGGTCAGTACCAGAAGATCGGGATCCAGTCGCGGTGGTGCGCGTGCACGATCGCGAGGAACACGATCGCGTCGAAGAGCAGGTGCACGGCGAGGATGTAGCCGAGTGAGCGCGTCTTCGAGAACAGGTACCCCTGGAGGAGCGCGAACGGGAACGTCAGAAGCGGACCCCACGAGCGGTAGCCGAGTTCCCAGAGGAACGAGACGAAGATGACGGCCTGCAGCAGGTTGGCCTGCCAGACCGGGAAGTGCCGTCGCAGCAGCGCGAAGCAGGTGCAGATGAAGAAGAGCTCGTCCCAGGTGCCGACTGCGTTCACCCCGACGAAGAACCGCCCGAGTTCACCGGCGTCGCTGATCACCGGCCAGTTCTCGTAGGCACCGGATCGGATGAAGTAGAACGGCAGGATCGCCCACCCGAGGAGCGGGACCGCGAACAGGTACGCGATCTCGCCCTTCGTCTTCTTCTCGCGGCTGCGCCAGGGGAAGACGATCGCCTTCCGCCGGTAGACGAAGCGGTCGATGAGGAACGGCACGCCGACCGCCAGCAGGAGGACGGTGCCGATGCGGAAGAAGCTCGGCCAGGAGACGTCCGCCTCCACCGAGGTGGTCGAGACGATGCCGATCCCGATCGCGATGAGGAACAGGTCCTGCGCGAGCGCACGGTCGATGAGGATCGCCGTGACCAGCGCGGCGACGAGCAACGGGTACCCGGCGAGGGGCTGCATCAGGCCGAAGAGGCAGAACGCGGACGCCGCCAGCAGCACCGCGGGGATCAGCTTCATCGGGCGGCGGGCCGGGACGATCATCTCGGTCTGCATGCCGTCGATCCTACGGGTGTCGCCCACGCGGACAGATGTCAGCGCGGTGCGCTGAAGCGAGCGCCGGCCTCCGGGCGTCAGCGCGGTGCGCTGGCGTGAGAGCGCTGGAAGGGGCACGACCGCGGGCCGCACGCGTGGGCGCGCCCCTCCGGAGCACCGCGCTCACGCGCATGACCCGCGCTCACGTCAGCGCACCGCGCTGGCACCAACCCCGGGTCAGGCCTCGCGGGTGATCTCGACCTTCACGAAGAGCTTCGACCGGTACGGACCCGCGTAGACGCCGCGGAGCGGGGACACGTCTCCGTAGTCCCGACCACGCCCGATGAGCACGTGACGCTCGCCGACGTCGACCATGTTGGTCGGGTCGAAGCCGCGCCAGTCGCCACAGAACCACTCCACCCAAGCGTGCGACTCCCCGGTGACCGTCTCACCGATCGCCGCGTGCGGCTTCGGGTGCAGGTATCCGGACACGTAGCGCGCCGGGATCCCGACGGACCGCAGCGCCCCGAGGACGATGTGCGTGATGTCCTGACAGACGCCCTTGCGGTTGGCCCACGCCTCGGCCGCCGTCGAGTACACACTCGTGACGCCCTGCACGTAGTCCATCTGCTCGCCGATCTCACGACTGATCGCCATGGCTGCCTCGCAGGGGCTCTCGTGACGGTCGGCGATGGTCCGGGCGAGCTCGACGAGGTCGTCCGGCGGCGTGGTCCGGCGGGTCTGCTCCAGGTGCTCCACCCGGGTGACGGCCGCCTGCGTCGCGATGTCGAGCTGCTCCCAGCCGGTCGGGTGCGGTTCGTGCTTCCGAGGGCGGACCTCGACGAGGCTCGTGGCCGTGAGCGACAGCTCGTCGTGCGGGGTGAGCACCTCGAAGGCCGACACCTTCATACCCCAGTAGTCCGTGTACGTCGACTGCGACGCACCGGGCTGGATGTCGATGTGCGAGTACAGCACGTACTGGTCCTCCGTGGTGACGGGGAGCATGCGCGCCTCGTTGTAGGAGGCGTTCACCTTGCCGGCGTACGAGAATCCGGTGCTGTGCTTGATGTGCAGACGGGTCATGAGTTCTCTCCGATCCACGCGGGCACCGCATGCGTGGGGAAGTAGCGTTCGCGGATCGCCTCGGACACCTGGCTCGTGACGTTCTGCACGGCGTCCATCCGGCCGGGGAGGTCGCCGAGGGTGTCCTGGATGGGGCGGTACTCGAGGTCGCTGCGGATCTGACCGAGCAACCGCTGGGCGGAGTCGACCGTGCCGACGCGACCGCGCCGCGGTTCGAGGTCGCGCATGCACTCCTCGGCCCGGCTGATCGAGAACATGACGGAGCGCGGGAACAGCTGGTCGAGCAGCAGGAACTCGGCGGCGTTCTTCGCGCTCGGCATGCCGCGGTAGGTGCGCAGGTACGCCTCGTACGCGCCGCAGGAGCGGAGGATCGTCGTCCACGACGGACCACTGGCCTCGGTGAGCGACCGCGTCGCCAGCAGGCGGGCGGTCATGTCGGCGCGTTCGAGACTGCGGCCGAGGGTGAAGAACCGCCAGGCGTCGTCGCGGCTCGTGGCGGAGTCGACGATGCCGACGGCGAGCGCCGAGCGTTCGCGGACCCAGCCGAAGAACTCGTGCACCTTGTCGCTCGCGACCCGTCGGGGCATCCGCGCGCGGGTGGTGTTGAGGCACTCCCACAGCTCGGTCGACACGATCTCGCGGGCACGACGGGCGTTCTCCCGCGCGGCGCCCAGGGAGTAGGCGATCGACGCCGGGTGGGTGCGGTCGACGGCGAGCTGCGCGAGGACGTCCTGGCGCGTGAGCTCCTGGTCGGCCGGTGCGTCGCTCCCCATCACGGACAGCAGCGAACGGCAGGCGGTGTCCTCGTCGATCCACGGGTCCTCCAGCAGCAACTGCAGGTGGACGTCGAGGATGCGGGCGGTGCCGTCGCTCCGCTCGATGTAGCGACCGATCCAGAACAGGCTCTCGGCGATCCGGCTCAGCATGCTGCGTCCTCCTGCCCGTCGACACGCTCAGACGGTGCGTCTGCACGCGCCTGCTGCTGCTGCTCCTGCTGGTCCTGGTTGCCCGTCGGCCGGTCCTGGGGCGAGTGCTCCGGGGTCGTGCCGTGGTCGTAGATGATCGGGATCGACGTCGTCTCCGTCGTGGCCTGCTCGGCGACGAGCCCCTGGATGTCGTGCGACGAGGCCTCGGGAGCGGCATTCGGGTCGTAGGCACGGCCGACGACCCAGGTGTCCTTCGAGCCACCACCCTGGCTGGAGTTCACGACCAGCTGGCCCTCCGGCAACGCGACGCGGGTCAGGCCGCCCGGCAGGACCCAGACGTCGTTGCCGTCGTTGACGGCGAAGGGCCGCAGGTCGGCGTGGCGCGGGCGCATCCCGTCCTCGACGAGGGTCGGGATGGTGGACAGCATGACGACTGGCTGCGCGATCCAGCCGCGCGGGTCCTCCTGCAGCTTCGTCTTCAGGGTCGCGAGCTCCTCCTTCGAGGCGTCCGGCCCCACGACGAGCCCCTTGCCGCCCGAGCCGTCGACGGGCTTGATCACGAGCTCGTCGAGCCGGTCGAGCACCTCCTCCAGGGCGAGCGGGTCCTCGAGACGCCAGGTGTCGACGTTCGGGAGGATCGCGTCCTCGGCGAGGTAGTACTTGATGAGGTCGGGCAGGTACGTGTAGACGAGCTTGTCGTCGGCGACCCCGTTGCCGACCGCGTTCGCGATCGTCACGTTGCCGAGGCGGGCCGCGAGCATCAGGCCGGGCGAGCCGAGCATCGAGTCGGCGCGGAACGACAGCGGGTCGAGGAACTCGTCGTCGACGCGACGGTAGATGACGTCGACGCGGGTGGGGCCGGCCGTGGTGCGCATGAACACCTTGCCGCCGGAGCAGAAGAGGTCGCGGCCTTCGACCAGCTCGACGCCCATGAGGCGCGCGAGCAGGGTGTGCTCGAAGTAGGCGGAGTTGTACACGCCGGGGGTGAGCACGACGACGTTCGGGTCCTCGACACCGGGTGGGGCCGAGGCACGGAGGGCCTGCAGGAGCTTGTTCGGGTAGTCGCCGACGGGGCGCACCCGCATCGAGACGAAGAGCTCCGGGAGGGTCTGCGCCATGACCCGGCGGTTCGAGATGACGTAGCTGACGCCGGACGGGACGCGCACGTTGTCCTCGAGGACGCGCATCTGGCCGTGTTCGTCGCGGATGAGGTCGATGCCGGAGACCTGGATGCGGACGCCGTTCGCCGCCTGGATCCCGTAGGCCTGCCGGTGGAAGTGGGAGGACGAGGAGATGAGTTTGGCGGGGATGACGCCGTCGCGCACCGCGAGCTGCGGGCCGTAGACGTCAGCGAGGAACGCCTCGAGCGCCTTGACCCGCTGCTTGATGCCGGCCTCGACCTGCGTCCACTCCTGCTGCTCGATCACCCGCGGGACCGCGTCGAGCGGGAACGGACGCTCCTCACCGGCGAAGTCGAAGGTGACGCCCTGCGCGAGATAGGAGCTGGCGAGGGCGTCGGTGCGCCCGCGGAGCTCCTCCTGGGTCATGCGTGCGAGGGAGGTGTAGATCTCCTGATACGCCCGTCTGGCCGTCGCGCCACCGGCGTGTTCCGCCGCCTCGCCGAACATCTCGTCGAAGGCGGGGACACCGCTCACCGTCTTGCGCGGAGCCAGTGTGCCGCCGTAGCCATTGAACAGATCGCCCATGGCCCGACTCTACTCGGCCCCATGTTGCCGGGGTGTTTCCGGCAGCTCCGACGAGCCTGGCGGGGTTCGGTCACCTGCCGCCGGTCGCCGAACCCACCGGTCACCGAGCCTGTCGAGGTGCGCCCTTCGACAGGCTCAGGGACCGGTGGAGACACACGGACCGGGGACCGACGGAGCGCGCTAGGCGACCGAGGCGGCGGTGAGCGCCGCGAGCTCGTCGGCGGAGAGCTCGAGGGTCGCGGAGGCGAGGAGGTCGGGCAGCTGCTCGACGGTGCGGGCGCTCGCGATCGGCGCGGCGACGGTCGGCTGCGAACGGAGCCACGCGAGCGAGACCGTCGCGACCGAGACACCGTGGGCGGATGCCACTTCGTCGAGCACGGGCAGGAGCGCGGCGTGGTCGGCGAGGTACGCCTGGGCACCCTCCGCGCGGACGCTGTCGACGCTCGCACCCTCGCGGTACTTCCCGGTGAGGAAGCCCTTCGCGAGCGAGAAGTAGGGCAGCACGGCGAGCTGCTCGCGCTCGGCGATGGTGCGCAGCTCCCCCTCGAACTCACGCTCGACGAGGTTGTAGTGCGGCTGGAGGGCGATCGGGCGGTGCAGCCCCTTGGCCTCGACGATCTCGAACCACTCGGCGATGCGGGCGGCGGAGTAGTTGGAGATACCGAGGTAACGGACCTTGCCCGCGTCGACGAGCGACGACAGCGCGGTCACCGTCTCCTCCAGCGGGACGGACTCGTCGTCGAAGTGCGCGTAGTAGAGGTCGATGTGGTCGGTGCGGAGGCGCTCGAGCGACGCGTCGGCGGCCTTCAGGATGTTGTCGGCGGCGAGTCCCTGGAAGTCGGGGTGCTGGCTGACCTTCGTCGCGATGACGAGCTCGTCGCGGTTGCCGCGCAGCTCCTGCCACTCACCGATGAGGCGCTCGGAGTCGCCGCCGGTGTTGCCCGGGACCCACGCGGAGTAGCCGTCGGCGGTGTCGATGAAGTTGCCGCCGCCCGCGACGAAGGCGTCGAGGATGTCGAACGAGGTCTGCCGGTCGGCGGTCCAGCCGAACACGTTGCCGCCGAGGTTCAGCGGGAAGACGGACAGGTCGGACGTTCCGAGGGTGGTGCGGGCGTGAGTCATCTGATGATCCTCCAGAGCTTCGGTTCAGGCGTATGCCTCTCTCACGGTAAGGCGGAGGGCCGCGCGGCTATTCCACGTGTCGCCGGATGACGATCGGTCCACCGACCCCGGATCGGCACTCGGAACCCCGCTTCCGGCCGCCATACTGTGGAGCGATGGGCTACCTCGTCGACGACTCGAAGGACCGCATCGACCGCGACGCCGTGTGGGGCGCACTCCGCGAGGTCTACTGGGCCAAGTGGCGCAGCCGGGCCGAGGTCGAGGCGCAGATCGACGACGCCTGGCGGGTCATCGGCGTGTACGAGGAGGAGACCGGCGCGCAGGTCGGCTTCGCCCGTGCGGTCTCCGACGGGCTCGGCTTCGCCTACCTCGCGGACGTCGTCGTGCTCGAAGCACACCGCGGTCGCGGTCTCGGCAAACGCATCGTGCAGGCGATGATCGACGACGGGCCCGGCGCGCACTTCCGATGGACGCTCTTCACGAGCGACGCGCACGGGCTCTACGAGCAGTTCGGCTTCGCGGAACCCGGCCGGACCGCACTCGTCCGTCCCGCCGCCGAGCTCCCGGTGCACCCGACGCAGCGGCCGCCGGAATCCTGAGCGACGGCGCACTCTCGCCCGGCCCCCAGCGATGACGGGCTACCGTTGACGCATGTGGATCTCCGATGACGGCCGGTACAACATCGTCGATGTGCCGGCGGACGCCTATCCGGGGCGCGCGTACCTCCTCGAACTCGTCGCCGGGCTCGAAGCCGACGAGCTCCACACCCTCGTCACCCGCATGCAGGCGTTCGACGACGCGATGATCGACCGGCTCGAGGGCCTGGTCGACGGCGACGCTCCCGAGGTGGCTCCGGATCCGGAGCGCGAGGCCCCGTACGTGGACGAGATGATCCCGCGGCGCGTGCTCGACTCCATCGACTGGGACGCGATCCTCACCCCGCCGTTCCGGATCGAGGCGATCGACGTCGCCGGCGACCGCTGGCGCATGGACGCGTGGGCGTTCCTCGAGTCGATCGTCGAACCGCCCGTCAGCCGTCCGAGCGCCCGCAACCTCGGCTCCTCCCCCATCGATCCGGCGTAAACCAGCACCTGCCGAATAGGCTGGATGTCATGACCGACGACGATGTCACGATGACCGATCCTTCGCCGCTGCTCGCGGAGGGCGCCGAGCTCGAACACCTCTACACGGGCGCGATCTGGAGCGAGGGACCGGCGTGGATCGCCGAAACCGGCCGCCTGCGCTGGAGCGACATCCCGAACGACCGCATCCTCGAGTTCGACGCGACGAGCGGCGAGACGGCCGTGTTCCGCGACGCCGCCGAGTACACGAACGGACGCACGATCGACCGCGAGGGTCGGGTCGTGCAGTGCAGCCACGGGCGCCGCGCGGTCGAGATCGAGGGGCCGGACGGGCCGATCACCCTCGTCGCCCGGTGGGCGGGCGGACGGTTCAACTCCCCGAACGACGTCGTCGTGCACTCGGACGGTTCAATCTGGTTCACCGACCCGCCCTACGGGATCGATCCGAGCGGTCGGGAGGGTCACCCCGGCGAGCAGGAGTACGACGGTTGCTTCGTCTTCCGGTTCGAGCCGGACACCGGAGCGGTCGAGCCCGTCATCACGGCGATGGTGCACCCGAACGGGCTCGCGTTCTCCCCCGACGAGTCGATCCTCTACGTCTCCGACACCGGTGACGGAGCGCAGCGCATCGCCGCCTACGACGTCGCCGCCGACGGGGTCTCGGTGGAGCACGGCGACACCCCCGGCCGGACCTTCGCCGCGACCGCCGTCCCGGCCTCCGACGGCTTCCGCATCGACGTCGACGGCAACGTCTGGTCGTCGGCCGGCGACGGCGTCGAGGTCTTCGACCCCACCGGCGCGACCATCCTGCGCATCGCGGTCCCGGAGCGCACGGCCAACGTCTGCTTCGGCGGCGAGGACGGCTCGACGCTCTACATCACCGCGTCGAGCTCCCTGTACCGCATCCGCACCGGCACCCGGCAGGCGCCGCGGCCCTGACGCGCGCCGCTCAGACCGAGGATGCCCGGACGACGAGCTCGGGCTGGAAGACGAGGTGGCGAGAGGACGGCGGTGGGGTCGGCGCACCCTCCGCGACGGCGAACTCGCCGAGGAGCAACTCCACCGCGGCGACACCGAACCCCTCGTGCGGTGCGCGCACGGAGGTGAGCGGGATGATCGACGACTCGGCGAACTCGATGTCGTCGTAGCCGACGATCGCGAGGTCGTCCGGGACGCGGAGCCCGTGCTCGACGACGAGCGTCTGCATGATGCCGAGGGCGAGCAGGTCGTTCACCGCGAACACGGCGTCGGGTCGCGCTTCGGGCGGCCGGGCGGCGATGGCCCGGCCGAGCTCGCGGCCCTCGGCGATCGTCCGCTCGGTGCCCGCGATCACCTCGAGGGTCGCCCCGGGCACGGCGGCCACGGCGGCGCTCGCCCCCTCGAACCGGTCGGCGACCTGACGGATGCCGAGTGGACCACCGACGAAGGCGAGTCGCCGACGGCCGGTCGCCAGCAGGTGCTCGGCCGCGAGGAACCCACCGCGCACGTCGTCGACGGACACCGAGGGCTGATCGGGCGAGGAGGCCAACTGCCCGACGAGGACCGAGGGGATCCCCCGCTGCCGGATGCTCGTCAGCCGCTCCTCCACCGACTCGTGCGAGGCGACGAGCATGCCCTGCACCCGCTGCGCCTCGAACATGCCGAGGTAGGCGTCCTCGCGCTCACGACTGCGGTTGGAGTTGGCGATGAAGACGGAGAGACCGTCCTCGGCGGCGCGCTGTTCGACGCCCTCGGCTATCGTCGCGAAGAACGGGTTGCTGACGTCGGGCGCGATGTAGGCGATGGTGCCGCTGCGGCCGAGGCGCAGCTGCCAGGCGGCGTTGTTGCGGACGAACCCGAGCTGGTCGATGGCGCGCTGGATGCGCTCCTGCTTCTCGGGCGAGACGCGGTCGGGGTGGTTGATGTAGTGGGAGACCGTGCCCATGGAGACGTCGGCGAGCGTCGCGACCTCGCGGATGCCGACTCGTCCCATGCTTCACCCCTGCCCTCGTGTCACGTGCCCCGGGAGCGTTCCCGCGGCCCGGCTCAGTCTAGATCGCCCCGTCTCGGTCAGTCCTGATCGCGGTGCGGCTCCGGCCCGAGGGGTTCGGGGATCTCCACGCCGACCTCGATGAGGGCGTCGGTGACGACCCGGATGGCGTTGAGCGCGCGCGGGAACCCCGCGTACTGCACGGTGTGGATGACCGTCTCGAGGATCTCCGTGGCCGAGCACCCCACGTTGATCGCACCTCGCGTGTGCCCGCGGAGCTGCGGTTCCAGGCCGCCGAGGGCGACGAGTGCCGCCAGGGTGATGAGCTCCCGCTGCGCCAGCGTGAGGCCGGGGCGCGAGTAGATGTCCCCGAAGTTGAACTCGATCCCGAAGCGGGCGAGGTCCTGCGCGAGACCCGTCTGCATCGCGACGAGCCCCTCCGACTTCCCCTCGCCGTACACCTCGTCGAACTTGGCCTTGCCGCGCTCGAGCCGCGTCATGTCGTCTCCCGTCGTCATCGTCGTCGCCCCGTCGCCTAGATCGAGTGTCCGCCGTCGAGCGGCAGGATGAGGCCGGTGATGTTCACGGCGGCGGGTGAGGCGAGGAAGACGACGGTCTCCGCGAGGTGCTCCGGCTCGCCGAGCAACCGCGTCGGGATCTGGGCGAGCAGGGCCTCGCGGCGTTCCGGGGTGTCGTTGTCGCGGCCTGGAGTGGCCTGCGCGCCGGGCGCGAGGGCGTTCACGGTGACGCCCTGCTCGGCGACCTCGATCGCGAGGGCCTTCGTGAGCCCGACGACACCGGCCTTGGCCGCGGCGTAGGCGGTCGCTCCTCGCACGAGGCGGCCACCGCTGACGGCGGCGATCGACGCGATGCTGATGATGCGACCGGAGCGCTGCTCGAGCATGGAGGGGAGGACGGCACGCGTCACGTTGAAGACCGAGTTGAGGTTGCGGTCGATCTGCGTCGTCCAGGTCTCGGAGGTCATCTCGTGGAAGAAGCTGACGGCACCGCCGCCGGCACCGTTCAGGAGGATGTCGACGCCTCCCCATTCGGCGACGATGCCCCCGACGGCGGCCTGTACGGCGTCGAAGTCGGTCAGGTCGGCGGTCGCCGAGGCGGCGCGCACCCCGTGCGCCCGGACGAGTTCCGCGGTCTCCTCGAGGCCGGCGGCGTTGAGGTCGAGGCCGGCGACGTCGGCGCCCTCGGCGGCGAGCTTCTGGGCGATCACCCGGCCGAGCGCTCCTGCTGCTCCGGTGATGATCGCTCGCTTGCCCTGCAACCTCATGTGCGGTTCCGTTCCGTTCGTCCGGCGCGTTCAGACGCCGTGCATCGTCGTTGACTGGACCGTCCGCGCGGCATCGAGACCACGAGGCGACCGCCCCCATTGTCGCCCCAGACTTGAAACGTGTCAATGTGCATTCCCACGCCGACTCGCCGACCCGGAACCGCCGCCGTGATTGGGACCGATCCGATGCTTGACATGCGAGCCGAGCGCGGTTAGCCTCGGCCATTGAAACGCTTCAACTTTGCTCGCGACGGTCACCGCTCGCGTCTCACCATCACTGCCACATCTTCAAGGAGGAAATGTGTCCACAGCGCACCGGGCCCCGAAACGTCGGTCGGCCACCGCCATCGCCGCTCTCGGCGTCACCGCTCTCGCCCTGACCGCCTGCGCAGGGAACGGAGGCGCGACGAGCGCCACCTCGTTCGACTACCTCGCGGCCGTCGAGAACTCGATCGTCCGCGACGAACTCACCGCCCTCGGCGAGGGCGCCTGCTCCGCGAACGAGAAAGCACTCCCGCTCAAGGTCGAGACCCTGCCCCAGGCCGACGTGCTCCAGCGCGTCACCCTGCTGGCCAGCCAGAACGCCCTGCCCACCACCTTCACCGCCCCCACCGCACCGCTGCGGCCAGGCGGCACCCTCGGCGACGACGACACCGTCCTCGACCTCGAGGACACCCTCACCGAGCTGGGCGTCATGGACGACATCCTCCCCTCGGCCGTCGCCACCGTGAAGAACATCTACGGCGACCGCTTCGTCTCGATGCCCTACCAGTACAACGTCGAGGGCTTCTTCTACAACAAGACGATGTTCACCGACCTCGGCATCGAGATCCCGCAGACCTGGGACGAGCTCCTCGACGCGGCGGACACCGTGCAGGCGTCCGGCAAGTCGGCCTTCACCGTCTCCGGCGCCCAGGGCTGGACGATCACGCGCTACATCAGCACCTACCTCTTCCGGTCGCTCGGCACCGAGGCGATGAACGACATCGCCTCCGGAGACGCCAAGCTCACCGACCCCGAGTACGTCGAGGCGATCACCGCCGTCGCGAACCTCGGCAAGTACTTCGGCGCAGGCATCACGACGATGGACATGCAGACCGCCACGAGCGAGTTCTTCACCGGCAACGCGGCCATGATGTACAACGGCACCTGGATGCTCGCCGACGTCTACAACACCGAGCTCAACCAGATCGGCGAGGACGCCGTCGGCTTCATGCCGTTCCCGACCGTCGAGGGCGGCAAGGGCTCGATCGACCAGTACCCGGCCAACACCGGTGCCGCGACCTCCTTCTCCACCAAGGGGTACGACGAGGAGAAGGTCGGCGGCTGGCTCAGCTGCATCGCCGAGAACTACGGCTCCAGCGTGCTGAAGAACCAGGGCGTCATCTCCGGCTTCAAGCTCAACGAAGAGGTCACGGACGTCCCGGCGCTCACCGCCGAGGTGCAGGGCATCATGGCCGACACCGACGAGACGGTCACCTGGTTCGAGACCTTCCTCCCCGAGAAGGCCGGCGTCGACGCGCAGACGAACGCCGCCCCGCTGCTCACCGGCGGCATCTCCCCCGAGGACTTCGCGGCGCTCGTCCAGGCCGGCGTGGACGCGGGCCTCAAGAAGTAACCGGCGATCCGGTCGCCCGGCACCCGCCAGGCGACCGGATCCGTCCGTCCGTGGACACCCAGCCTGCAGCGGGTCACGCGCCCCGCCGCCCAGCCTCACGGTCCCCCGACCGACTCAGGAGCACAGCATGAAAGACGTCCTCGGTGACAGGAAGGCCATCGCCATCCTGCTGGGCCCGGCCCTGCTCATCTTCACCCTGGTGAAGCTCGTCCCGGTGATGTGGTCGTTCGGCCTCACCTTCTTCCAGGGCGACCTACGCGGCTTCGAGTTCGTCGGCCTCGACAACTTCGCCCAGCTGTTCGCCGACCCGACCGCCCCCGAGGCGATCTTCTTCAGCATCAAGTACTCGCTCATCGCGACGGTCGCGCAGATCGCCCTCGGCTACGGGCTCTCCCTCTTCTACGTCTTCGTCCTCAAGAAGGCGTCGACGCTCGTCCGCACGCTCGTGTTCTTCCCCGTCGTGCTGCCGACCGTCGCCGTCGGGCTGCTGTTCAAGCGGCTGTTCGAGGTGGCCCCGCAGACCGGGCCCGTGAACGCGATCCTGAACGGATTCGGCATCGACTCGGTCGACTGGTTCAGCTCGCCGGACAGCGCCTTCGTCGTGATCATCATCATGGACCTCTGGCGGTCCATGGGCTTCTACGCCGTCCTGCTCTACGCCGGGCTCCTCGACATCCCCGAGGAGGTGATCGAGTCGGCCCGCATCGACGGCGCCCGCGGCCTGAAGCTCGTCCGCTACATCATCGTGCCGCTGTCGCTCCCCGTCCTGCTGTCGGCGGTGATCTTCAGCTTCAACGCGACACTCAAGGTGTTCGACTCGGTGCTCGCCTTGACGGGCGGCGGGCCGGGGACGGCCACGACCCCGCTGACGCTGTACATGTACAACACGACGTTCACGTACCAGAACTACGGCTACGGCTCGACACTCGCGTTCGTGCTCACGATCATGTGCTTCCTCGTGACGCTCCTGATCTTCAAGACCTCCCGCAGAGACCTGACGAAGGACTGACGCCATGACGACCGCCATCACCCCGGCGCCCGGCGCCACCACCCCGGCCTCGAGCGGCAGCGGCGACGGATCCGGCACCGCCGTCCGCCGGCCGAAGATGCGTCGCGCTCCACGCTCGCGCGCCTACTACCTGCGCAAGCTGCCCTCGGTCATCCTCATCGGGCTCCTGCTCGTCATCGAGATCTACCCGATCGTGTGGCTGTTCCTCTCCTCGTTCAAGAACCAGCGCGAGTTCCTGCAGGAGTCCACGTTCTCCCTCCCGGAGTCGTGGAGCTTCGACAACTACGTCACCGCCTGGACGACCGGCAACATCTCGCAGAACCTGCTCAACAGCGTCATCGTGACCCTGCCGTCGCTCGTCTTCATCCTCATCTTCGGCGTCGCCGCGGCGTTCGCCCTCGAGGTGATGGTGTGGAAGCGCCGGAACCTGACCCTGCTGCTCTTCATCTCGGGCATCATGATCCCCGGCCAGATGATCCTCGTGCCGCTCTTCGTCGCCTACTTCAACCTCGGCCTGACGAACACCTACTGGCCGATGATCATCACGTACACGGCGCTCGGCATGCCGCTGACGGTGTTCATGATGACCGCCTACTTCCGTGCCGTGCCGCGTGAGGTGTTCGAGGCGTCGACGATCGACGGTGCCGGCATCATCCGGTCGTTCTGGTCGATCGGGTTGCCGATGGTGCGGAACGCGCTCTTCACGATCGGCCTCGTGCAGTTCCTGTCGATCTGGAACGACCTGCTCATCTCCCTGACCTTCACGACGAACGCAGACCTCCGCACCATCCAGGCGGGCCTGTTGAACTTCAGCGGCGAGTTCGGCCAGGTGGACTACGGGCCGCTCTTCGCGGGCATCTGCATCAACGTGTTCTCGCTGCTCGTGGTGTTCGTCTTCCTCAACCAACGGATCATGAAGGGGCTGGCGTCCGGTGCACTCAAGGGGTGACGCCGGACGACACGGCGGGCGCAGGATGGACGACATGATCAACGACGACATGACCCACTCGGACCACACCGACACCACGACCTCCGGCGCTCCGGCACCGGCCGACCTCCGCCCCCTCGGCGCGACCGGCCTGCTCGCGAGCCCGGTCACGGTCGGCACCTCGGGGCTCGGCACCCCGGCGAGCGCCGACGGATCGCCCGGGCCCGGGTCGACGGCGTTCGCCACCGCGGCGCTCCGCGGACCGAACCTGCTGGTCGACACCTCGAACAACTACTCGGACGGACGCAGCGAGACCGCCCTGGGCGACGCCATCCGTGCAAGCGGCCTCCCTGCGGGGCGCGGCGTCGTGACGAAGGTGGATCAGGATCCGTCGACGGCGGTGTTCGACCGCGACCGGGTGCTCCGTTCCTTCGAGGAGAGCCTCGAGCGTCTCGGGGTGGACCGCATCCCGATCCTCCACCTGCACGACCCGTACTCGGTGTCATTCGCGGAGGCGTCTGCTCCCGGCGGGGCGATCGAGGGCATGCTGGCGCTCAAGGAGCAGGGTGTGGTCGACGCGATCGGCATCGCGGCCGGTCCGCTGAGCGTCATGCTGCCGTATGTGCTGAGCGGCGCGTTCGACGTGGTGCTGACGCACAACCGCTTCACCCTCGTCGATCGTTCGGCGACGGCGTTGCTGGAAGAGGCGCGGTCCCGCGGGATGGGCGTCTTCAACGCGGCTCCCTTCGGCGGCGGGCTGCTCGCCGGGCGCCGCGGTACGGACGGCAAGCCGTCGACGTACGCGTACCAGGCGGGGTCGCCGGAGCTGCTGGCCTGGGTGGCGCGCGCGGACGAGGTGGCCGCACGGCACGGGATCCCGCTCGCCGCGGCGGCGCTCGCGTTCTCGACGCGTTCGGAGCTCGTCGACTCGACCGTCGTCGGGATGAACCGGCTCGAGCGCCTCGAGCAGGTCGAGGCCCTGCGGACGACGACCATCCCCGACGACTTCTGGTCGGACCTCGACGCCCTCGGCACCCCGCCGAGCACCCTCACCGACTGAGGTCACCCTCTTCCACTCCACCCGTCCCACTCCACCCATCCCCCTCTCCTCCTTCCCTTGCTCAGGAGTCCCTCGGCGTGGCGGCCTCTGGCCGGGCCGGCGCGCCGAGTACCTCCTGAGACAGGGACAACAGGCGATGAAGGTTGCACGACGATGAAGGTTGCATGACGATGAACGACTCAGCACGACTCGCGGCGTCGTGGGTCGAGGATCCGATGCCCGGCACCGGTCGGCGACGCCCCAGAGCCGACGAACGGAGCGACGCGCGCCGACTGTCGCTCAACGGCGAGTGGGCGTTCACGCTCGCACCGACGGCGGACGGCACGGGCGACACGTTCGGCGATCCACACCTCGACGACTCCGGGTGGGACCGGATCCGCGTCCCGGCCCACTGGGTCCTCGAGGGCCACGGGCAGCCGCTGTACACGAACACGGCGTTCCCGATCCCGATCGATCCGCCCCGGGTCCCGGAGGAGAACCCGACGGGCGACTACCGGCGCCACTTCACCCTGCCGGAGGGTTGGCGTCACGCCGACACGGTCCTCCGCTTCCAGGGCGTCGACTCCTGCGGCACGGTCTGGCTGAACGGCGTGCTCCTCGGGCACAGCAAGGGCAGTCGGCTCCCCGTCGAGTACGAGGTCGGCGAGCACCTCGTGGCCGGCGACAACGTCCTCGCCGTCCGGGTGCACCGGTGGTCGAGCGGCACCTACCTCGAAGACCAGGACATGTGGTGGCTGCCCGGGATCTTCCGTGACGTCGACCTCCTCGAACGCCCGCCGGGGTCGATCGACGACGTCAAGGTCACAGCGCGATACGACCACCGGGACGGCGTCGGCGTGCTCCGCGTCGACACCGACGTCCCCGGCCTCGTCGACGTCCCCGAGTTGGGCATCCGCGACCTCTCGACCGGCACGGCGACCGCCCTGCCTGTCGAACCGTGGAGCGCCGAGGAACCGCGCCTCTACACGGCCCTCCTCCGACCGCGGCCGACCGACGCCGCGCCCGAGGTCCCCGAGACCATCGAGCTGCGGATCGGCTTCCGTACGGTCGCCATCGAGGACGGCCGGCTGCTCGTGAACGGCGTGCCGATCCTGTTCCGCGGGGTGAACCGCCACGAGCACGACCAGGACCGCGGTCGCTCGCTCGACACGGAGACGATGCGGCAGGACATCCTCCTCATGAAGCAGCACAACCTCAACGCCGTGCGCACCAGCCACTACCCGCCGCACCCCGACTTCCTGCGTCTCTGCGACGAGTTGGGGCTGTGGGTGGTCGAGGAGTGCGACCTCGAGACCCACGGCTTCATCTACACCGATTGGGCAGGCAACCCGCCGACCGAGCCGGTCTGGCGCGACGCGATGCTCGACCGCGTCCAGCGGATGGTCGAGCGCGACAAGAACCACCCGTCGATCGTCGTGTGGTCGATGGCGAACGAGAGCTGGGTCGGCGAGAACTTCGACGTCCTGGAGCAGTGGATCCGCGAGCGCGACCCGTCCCGCCCCATCATGTACGAGCGCGACCCGTCGTACCGGAACTCCGATTTCTCCAGCCTCATGTACCCGGACCAGGAGCTGCTGGAGGCCATCGGTCGGCGCGAGGAGCCGACCCCCGCCGGCGTCGTCCCCGGGTCACCGGACGACGTGCGCCGACGCCGCCTCCCGTTCCTCCTCTGCGAGTACGCCCACGCGATGGGCAACGGACCCGGGTCGCTCGTCGACTACCAGCGCATCCTCGAGTCGTCCGACCGGTTCTGCGGCGGCTTCGTGTGGGAGTGGATGGACCACGGTTTCCGCAGCACCGACGCCGCCGGCCGCGAGTTCGTGATGCACGGCGGCGACGTGGCGTTCCGTCCGAACGGCGGGCGCTACTGCCTCGACGGGCTCGTGTTCGCCGACCGCACCCCGTCGCCCGGACTCGCCGAGCTCCACGCCGCGATCAGCCCGGTCGAGCTGCTCCCGGACGCGGCCGCTGGGACAGTCCGGGTACGGAACAAGCACGACATGCGTTCGCTCGACCACCTGGCCCTGCGCTGGCTCGTGGAGGACGACGGTGTCGCGGTCGCGTCAGGCGAACTCCCGACACCGGCCGTCGGTGCCCGGAGCGAGGCGACCGTCGCACTTCCGACGGACGCGCTCGTGCCCACCACAGGCATCGATCCGGTCTCCGGTGCGCCGGTCGAACGTTGGCTCACCGTGCGGGCGGTCCTCACCGCCGACGAGCCGTGGGCGGCCGCAGGGCACGAGGTCGCGTTCGGGCAGGTGCTGATCCCCGGCGACCCGGCACCAGAACCACAGCGGGGCGCGGTTCCGCCGACCGGCGTTCGCCGCGTGCTCGCATCCGTCGCCCGCTCCGCGGGCTCCCGCATCACCCTCGGGTCGGCGTCCTTCGATGCGCGCACGGGTCGGCTGCGCTCCCTGGGCGCGCTCGACCTCGACGGGCCGGTCCTCGACATCATGCGGGCGCCCACCGAGAACGACCGCGGTCAGGGAACACGGAACACGGCGGCGGCGAGCTGGAAGCTCACGGGACTCGACCGCTTCCTGCACCGGACCGACGCGGTCGAACGCGTCGAGGACGGGCTGGGCGGCATCGGACTCCGCGTGCGGGGCAGGAGCGCCCCCGCCGCGCACGGCCTCGGCCTGCGCTGGATCTTCGACTGGACCACGCTCGGCGACGCCCTGGAGCTGTCGGTCACCGTCGTGCCGGAGGGCGTCTGGGAGCACACGCCGATCGGCGACCACCTGCTGACCCTCCCGCGGCTGGGCCTCCGACTCGGCCTCCCGTCCGCCTACCGCCGAGCGACGTGGTTCGGCCGTGGGCCGGGCGAGTCGTACGTCGACAGTCTCGCCGCGGTGCGCATCGGCCGGTTCTCCAGCACGATCGACGCGCTGCAGACCGACTACCCGGTGCCCGAGGAGAACGGCAACCATGTCGGTACGAGCTGGCTGGAGCTGGCAGGCGACGAGCTGCCGACCCTGCGCGCCGAGCGCCTGCAGGACGCCGGCTTCGACTTCACCGCGCGACGCTGGACGAGCGAAGCGCTCGAGGAGGCCCGCCACCCGCAGGACCTCCGCGACTCCGGCCGCGTCTGGCTCAACCTCGACTACGCGCAGCAGGGGCTCGGCAGCTCCTCCTGCGGTCCGGCCCTCCCCGAGCGCTATCGCGTCCCGGTCACCGAGACGACGTTCGGCGTGCGCCTGCGGACCGTCATGCCCGACCCTGCAGGATGAGGTTCCAGTACACCCACGGCAGCAGGTAGCGGTCGGCGAGGAACGTGAAGCGTCGTTCCTTCGCGAGCCCCTTCCAGAACGGGATGGTCGGCATCGGCCGGTAGCGGTCGTCGAACTCGGCGAACACGACCGTCCCGCGAGACACCGTGAACGGACACACCGAGTACCCGTTGTAGACGTGGCTCGGCGCCTTCCCCGCACGGACGGCGGTCAGGTTCTTCACCAGGGTGAACGCCTGTTGACGGAGCGCACCGCCGGACTTGGAGCTCATGACCGCGGCGGCGTCGCCGAGGGTCCAGACGTCGGGGAACCGAGGGTGCCGCAGGGTGAGGGAGTCGACCTCGACGAACCCGCCCGGGTTGCCGGGGTCGGCGAGCGCCGTGGCGGCCAACCAGTCGGGTGCGGACTGCGGCGGCACGGCGTGGAGGACGTCGTACGCGATCTCCTCGTGCCGTCCACCCGTCGAACCGTCCTGACCGCGGGCGGGGCCGTCCTGCGGGGCGGTCTCCGCGATGGTCACGACACGTCGCTCCGGGTCCACGGCGACGAGCTCGCGCGAGAACCGCACTTCGATGCCGTACTCGGCGACCTTGCGGTCGAGTTCGGCGTCGATCATCGGCATCCCGAACATGGTGGGCGTGGGGACGACGAGGATCACCCGGATGTCGTCGAGGACGCCCGTCTGGCGCCAGTAGTCGCACGCCAGGTACATCGGCTTCTGGGCAGCACCGGAGCACGTCGCCGGGCCGGACGGTTGCGTGAAGACGACGGTGCCGGAGCGGACCTCGCGGAGCACACGCGAGGCCTTCTGCGCGTACTCGAACTCGTAGTTGGAGATCCCCACGGGCGACGCCATCGCCTCGCTGAGGCCGGGCACGGCGCCCCAGTCCTTCTGGATGCCGGGGGCGACGACGAGCTGGTCGTACTCGACCCGGGTGCCGGATTCGAGCAGGACCGTCTTCGCGACGGGGTCGATCGACTGCACCCGGTCCTGGATCCAGGTCACGCCCTTGGGCGTGACGGACCGCTGCGGGCGCGTGGCGACCGATGCGGCCGCCGTCCCGCCCGCGACGTGCGAGAACATCGGCTGGTACAGGTGGTGCTCGCGCGGTTCGATGACCGCGACGTCGTCCACGCCGTAGCGGCGGAGCCTGCCCGCGACGGAGAGACCGGCGTTGCCGCCGCCGATGACGACCACCTCATGATGGAGCGGTGCCCTGCTGTGGTCGGTCATGGCGGCGGCGGCGCTCAGGATGCGGACTGGCCGCGGCCGGTCGCGTTCTGGAGCCGGTCGATGTGCTCGGAGGCCTGCGCCTTCGTGAGGTCGGCGGGGAGCTCCTCGCCGGCCTCGCGGGCGAGCGTGTCGAGGTAGCTGCGCTGCGGTCCGGTCATCGGCTCGTCGCCGGTGACCCAGTCCTCGGGGTCCTTGCTCGCGCTGGTGGAGCTGTCGTCGCCGCGGGCTCCGAGGGTGTCCTCGGTCGCGCCGATCGTCTCGGGGGCGCCGGTGCCCGTGGTGTCGGGGGGCGCCTGGTCGGTGGATTCTGCGTCAGTCATGCGGCAACGGTACGTCGCCGGACGGCTCAGGCAGGAGGGGTTGCGCGTCCCGCCCGAGCGGTGTCGGAATAGCGACGGACGACCCCCGGTTGACCCAGGCGACCGCGTGCAGTCGCACCGTTCATGAAGGAGCCTCATGTCCGACACCACTTCCGGGCCCGACCGGACCACCGACGAGCGGACCTCGCCCGAGGCGCCGACCATCGGCATCCTCGGCGCCGGCAAGGTCGGCACGGTCCTGGCACGCCTCGCGGTCGCCGCCGGATACCGCGTGCTCATCAGTGGATCGCGCGAGGCGGCCCGGATCGCCCTCACGATCGACGTGCTCGCTCCCGGTGCCGTCGCCACGACCTCGGCGGACGCCGCTGCACGGGCCGACCTCGTGATCCTCGCCCTCCCGCTCGGCAAGTACCGGACGCTGCCGGTCGAGGAGCTGCGCGGCAAGCTCGTGCTCGACGCCATGAACTACTGGTGGGAGGTCGACGGGCACCGGACCGACCTGAGTGCACCGGCGACCTCCACGAGCGAACTGATCGCCGAGTTCCTACCGGAGTCACGCGTCGTGAAGGCGTTCAACCACATGGGCTACCACGACCTCGACGGCGAGCCCCGCCCGGCCGGCACGCCGGGACGCAAGGGCATCGCGATCGCCGGCGACGCACAGGAGGACCGGGTGGCCGTCGCCGCGGTCGTGGACGCACTCGGCTTCGACCCGGTCGAGATCGGGCCGCTCCACGCGGGCGTCGTCCTCGAGCCCGGACACGAACTCTTCGGCGCGAACATCGGTGCCGACGAGATCCGCGAGGTCGCCGAGGTGCGGGCGCTCGCGACCGCCGGCCAGGGCGTCGGCTAGGCGGTCCCGTCCGACGCGGTCGCCGACGACCCAGGACGAGCCGGACGCGGGCTGAGCACTGCCGACCGGATCACCTCCGCGAGCTCGCCGGCACGGCTCCACATCGGCCAGTGCCCCGTGGGGAGGTCGACGACGTCCACGGACTCGAGCTCGGCCACCGCTGCGAACATCGGGTGCCCGCCTCTGGCCATGTCCAGCACCTGCGCGCTGGAGATCGAACAGCACACCAGGGTGGTCGGTACGGCGTTCCGGGCTGGGTTCGTCAGTTCGATGCGCTGACGCAGGACGGGCCCAGGCTCAGGGACCGCCCTGGCCCGGAACCGGTCGAGGACCTCGGTGCTCAAGCCGTCGAGGCTCGCCTGCTGCGAGAGGACGTCGAAGGCGGGCAGCGGGAGCTCCGTCACCTCCGGCGGAAGGTCCGGGGCGAAGGCCGTTCCGGAGGCCATCGGCCCGGAGTCGACCCACACCACCCGCGCGACGAGATCGGGGCGCCGGTCGAGCACGAGGCTGACGGGTCCGTTCGCCCCGCTGTGCGCGACGATGACCGCCGGATGCTCCGCGGACACGTCGGGCCGATCGAGGGCGTCCAGGATTGCGGTGGCCTGGTCGTCGAGGGTCCTCGTCGCGCGGTCGGGATCGGCGTCGTCGAGGCCGGGCAGGGTGATCGCGAAGACGCGCGAGTGGTCGAGGTCGAGCTGCTCGACGACCTCGTCCCAGGCCCAGGCGCCCAGCCAGTGGCCGGCGATGAGGATGATGGCGGGGGTGGTATTCGGTGTGGTCATGCTTCCACTCTCGATCCCGACCTGCGCAGCAGTGTGTCACGATTTCTGACATGAATACGAATCTCGTCGACCGATGAAACGGGTGGAGCGATTGCACGCGCTGACGGAGACCCTCCGTCGGAGTGGATCCCGCGGGTGTTCCGCCGAACGGCTCGCACGCGACTTCGAGGTCTCCGTGCGCACCGTCAAGCGGGACCTCCAGGCGCTCGAGCGCAGTGGTGCGCCCATCTGGTCCCGCCCGGGTCCCGGCGGCGGGTACGGGATGGCCGTCGGCACCACGCTCCCGCCGGTCAGTCTCTCCCCGGTGCAGGCGGTGGCGCTCATGGCGGCCGCAGCGGCCGCACCCGACGCCCCCTACGCCGATCTGGCGTCAGCCGGTGTCGCGAAGATCCTCGACGTCCTCGACCCCAGGACCCGCGCCCGAGCCGACGCCCTGGCCGACCGCATCTGGGTCGACGCCCCGCCGACCGCCTCGCGCGCCGTCCGGTCGGCTCTCGAGGAGGCGATGGCGGACCAGCGGGTCGTGCGCATCCGGTACACCTCGGGAACGGGGAGCACGACCACCCGCGACGTGGAGCCCGTGCTGTTCGCCTCGACGAACGGGCAGTGGTACCTCGTGGGGTGGTGTCGGATGCGGGACGCGATGCGGTGGTTCACCGTGTCGCGCGTCGAGCGGGCCAGCGTGACCTCGGCGAGCTGCAGCGGCCATACCGTCGCAGAGGTCGGCGAACCACCGGCGCACGCGAACCCGGTCCACGGCCGCGGAAATCCGTACTGACCATCTTGAATGTCAGTGGTCCGTGATGGACTGGAGGCATGACCACCACTGAGCGCCGCGAGCACCCGAGCGACGTCTTCGCAGCGCGCCTCGCCTCGTTCTCGGACCGCTTCGCGGAGCTCGCCCGGCGACGAGCCGCGCTCGACGCCGAGGAAGTCCGACTCCTCGCGGAGGCGGCGGCGTACGCCGACGGGACCACCTCCGCAGTGATGTCATCGCGCATGTCCGAGTCGGAGGGACGCGACCTCGCACGGCGTTCGATCTGCGCATCGCTCGCCATGGCGACGCGGATGTCCGAGCCGACGCTGCAGCACCGCATCGGTGAGGCGGAGACCCTCGTCCACCAGGCGCCGTCGGTACTCGAGGCGCTGGAACGCGGCACGATCAGCGTCGGTCACGCCAGGGTCGTGACCGACCAGTTGCGCGACATCCCAGCCGTCGGGCACACGATGTTCGTTGAGCAGGTGCTCCCGGTCGCCGAGCGGACCACGCCGGCGCTCCTCAAGCGACGCGCCCGGGTGCTGCGCGAACGGTTGCACCCCGAGTCGATCACCGTACGAGCGCGCCGCTCCCAAGCCGACCGCCGAGTGACGATCGAGCCCGCCGCAGACGGCATGGCCTGGCTGAACCTCCTGACGACCGCGCCCATCGCGTACGCGATCATGTCCCGGCTCGACGGTGTTGCCGTGCCGGCTCGCGCCGCAGGCGATGACCGTACGCTCGCGCAGCTGCGCGCCGACGCGCTGTCCTCGCTGGCCGTGGCGGGCACCGTCAGCGCCGACGACAAGCCGATCCCCGCCGACCCGGAGTCCGGCGGGGAGGTGGTGTGGCTCGGAGGTTCGAGCGCCCCGAGGGACTGGTCTGCCAGATCGACTCAGCAGGTCGTGCTCATCGAACGCCCCGTCGACGTCGAGGCGCACATCCGGCCCACCGTCCAGCTCGATGTCCCCGTCCTCTCGCTCCTCGGCGTCACCGACGAGCCGAGTACCCTCGACGGCTACGGGCCGATCGACCCCGACACCGCCGCCCGGCTCGCGGTCGCAGCCCCGTCCATGACGAGAGTGCTCACCCAACCGGAGACCGGCGCCATCCTCTCCGTCGGCCGCGAGCAGTACCGGGTGCCGGCCGATCTCCAGCGCGCGGTGCGTCTGCGCGACGTCACGTGTCGGGCACCGGGATGCGGCCGACAGGCGCGCAATTGCGACCTCGACCACACCACGGCGTGGGAGCACGGTGGCACCACGAGTATCGACAACCTCGCCGCCCTCTGCCGACATCATCATCGACTCAAACACCTACCCAGGTGGGAGGTCGAGCATCACCCAGGCGGCACACTCCATTGGACGACACCTGACGGACGCCAACACGAAACCAGACCGGCGTTCGCCGAGACCGGATGACGCGGTGATCGCCGTGCGGCGTTCAGACGATCGTCCTGAGGTAGACGACGACGGTACCGTCCGCCATGTCGCCACGCGCAGCCTGTCCCTTCCCGAAGCGGATCGGGCCCACGCCGGCCGCTCCTTCGCGCTCGAGCTTGGTGTTCAAGCCCTCAGAGGCCGTCACTGCGGTCGCGGCCGTCGGAACCTCGGCGGAGGAGGCGAACTCGAGCCTGGCGGTATAGGTGATGGACAGGATGCCCGATCTCCGCAACTCACTGACCCGCACGTCGTCGCCCAGGTCGACACCGAACACCGTCTCGACCGACGATCGCAGCTCCACCTGGCATTCGGACTCGACGGACGCGTAACCGCACGTCTTGACCTGCCCGTCGAGAGTCGGGTAGGTGCCCTGGAATGATCCGATACCGAACCCGATCACCGCGATCACCGCGGCGACACCGGCCACGAGCATCGCGAGCGTGGTTGCGAGCCGGCGAGCAGCCTGCCTGAACGGAGTCCTCGGATACTCCCGCTCGTGGAAGAACCCATCAGCCACGGGCACGACCTCATCCGGCCCGGCTTCCCCCGGCAGCGGTTCGCTCGATGACCCGGTCATACCTCCCCCAAAGCCGCGGTCCACCCCCGGACCGCCGCCCGCTCACCCTACCTCGCACCGGATTCGAGGCCGCCGATCAGCCCCGCGCCGCCTCCTCGCGCTCGAACTCGTCCCGCCAGAGATGCTCGGGCTCGTAGCCGAGGCGCGCACGGGCCTTGTCGATGGACATGAGCGTCTCGAACTCGCCGAGCCCCTCGCGCAGCGGCACGCCGGGAAAGTGCGTCGCCGCGAGCTCCGCCGACGGAACCGTCGTCCCGGTGTCGGAGGCGCACACGTCGTACACCTCGAAGCCGGGCTCCGCTCGGGCCAGCGCGAGCGCGACCGCCTGCGCACCGTCACGAGCGTCGACGTAGCTGAACAGCAGATCACGCCGATACCCGGGCTCCGACGCGCGGGCGAACGTCCCGTACTCCCCCGGCGCGACCACGTTCGTGAACCGCAGCGCCGTGATCGACGTGCCCTCGGCCCACCGCACGAGCTGCGCCGCCATCGCCTCCTCGGCGACCTTCCCCAGCGCGTAGGTGTTGTTGGCGCGACTGACGGTCTCGTCGATCGGCAGGAACTCCGGCGCCTCCTCGAACGGGAAGCCCATGGCCGTGATGCTCGACGCGGTCACGATCGTCCGGATCCCCGCGCGCAACGCCCCATGCAGCACGTTGAACGACACCGTCAGGTTGTTGTGGAACGTCGCCGCGTCCGGCACGAGCCCGTTCACCGGGATGGCCGCCAGGTGCACCACCGCGTCGAGGCGGAAGAACCGGGCCGTCACGCCGAGCAGGCTGTCGATCGTCTGCCCGTAGTCGGTCAGGTCCACGCGGGTGAACCCGGGCCCGGCAGCACCGGCGAGGTCGAGCCCGTGCACCGTGTGGCCGTCCCGGCGCAGGCGTTCGACGGTGGCGGACCCGAGCTTGCCCGAACTCCCGGTGACGGCGATGCGCATACCGACGATCCTAGGCTCGGGCCGGGAAGTCGGCCGGCAGCGGGAGCGCGGTCACCACGTGCCCGGCGGCGTCCGACTCGTCCGCGTGCAGATGACCGACCCGACCACCCGTCGGCAGTCCCGTCTCGGTGAAGAACCCGCGGATCGTCTCGTACACCTCGACGATGTCATGGGTGTCGCCCGCCTGCGTCAGCACGATGTCGCCCGACTGCACATAGCGTTCCGCGCCGTCGACGAACACCTTGCCCTTGCCCTCGGCGATGAACCAGATCTCGTGGTCGTCGTGGTGGTGCCGGTCGAACCGGCCGCCGTCGACCGACACCGCGAAGCGTCCGATCGTGCCGATCTCGCTCCAGTCCGGCTTCGAGCCGGGATGCACCCAGGAACCCGGTTCGATCACCGGCATCAGCGGTCCTGCTTCCAGCTCGGAGCCTCGCCGGCGTCGAGGATGCGCGCGTCGGGCAGCCCGTCGAGACCCGTCTCGGCGCCACCAGGCGTGTACACGACCGACAGCCGCAGCGGACGCCACGTCGTGTTGTAGGTGGAGTGCACCGTGTCCTTCGGGATGTAGACGGCGTCGCCCTCGCGGATCGGGAACGCCGGGCCGTCTCCGACCGTCTGCACCCCCTCGCCGGAGATGACCGTGATGACCTCCTCCTCGCCCGGGTGCTGGTGCGGCGCGTGCCCCTGCCCGGGGTAGACGATGACCTCGCCGACCGTGAGGCCGACACCCTCGTCGAGGTGCGGGGTGACGAGCCACTTGATGGTGCCCCAGTCGAAGACCCGCGTGGGGACCTCGTCCGGTCGGCGACCGGCGGTGGCCGGGGTGATGGGTCGTGCAGCGGTGTTCGGGGTGTCGGTCATGGCGTGCTCCTCGTCGAGTGGGTGGTGCGGCGGGCGCCGCGGGTCGGTCAGCGGGTCGGGATGGCTTTGAAGTCCTCGATCTGGCGCTTGATCGCGCGCTCGGTCGGCAGCCGCTCCGCCGAGGACGCACCGAAGAAGCCCGCGACGCCCGTCGTGTTGGCGAGGATGAAGGCCGCGTCCTCAGGTTCCGCGATCGGGCCGCCGTGGCAGAGCACGATGACGTCCGGGTTGATCGCGACGGCGGCATCCCGCATCTCCTGCACCCGGTGCGCGGACTCCTCGAGGGAGAGCGCCGTGGTCGCACCGATCGTGCCGGCGGTCGTCAGGCCCATGTGCGGGACGAGGACGTCGGCACCAGCCTCGGTCATCGCGACCGTCGACTCGACGTCGAAGACGTAGGGGGCGGTGAGGAGGTCGCGTTCTGCCGCGAGTCGGATCATGTCGACCTCGAGGTCGTAGCCCATGCCCGTCTCCTCGAGGTTCTGGCGGAACACGCCGTCGAACAGGCCGACGGTCGGGAAGTTCTGGACGCCCGTGAACCCCATGGTCTTGAGCTCGTCGAGGAAGCGTTCCATGATGCGGAACGGGTCGGTGCCGTTCACGCCCGCGAGTACGGGGGTGTCTCGCACGATCGGCAGCACCTCGCGACTCATCTCGACGACGACCTGGTTGGCGTCCCCGTAGGCGAGCAGCCCCGAGAGGGAGCCTCGACCGGCCATCCGGTACCGTCCCGAGTTGTAGATGATGATGAGGTCGACGCCGCCGGCCTCCGCGGACTTCGCCGAGATGCCGGTGCCCGCTCCGGCACCGATGACGGCCTGCCCTCGCGCGACGGTGGCGCGGAGCCGTTCGAGTGCGATGGTCCTGTCCATGGTCAGTCCTCCTCCGTGGTGGTGCTGTCCTCGATGAGCGCGTGCAGGGTGTCGGCGGCGAGTCGCGCGAACGCCGGGTCGTTGAGGTGCTCCGGGCGGTCGACGACGGTGACCGCACTGCCGTCCAGGCCGGTGAGCACCGCTTCGACGAGCGCGGCGTCCGCCTCCGGGTCGTGGAAGGGCAGGCCGTCGGCGTCGAGGGCCGAGACGCCACCGCGCGGGATCAGCAGCACCGTCGGGGCCGTCGCCGCGGCGAGTTTCCGGCCGATGCGGGCACCCAGCTCCCGGTTCTCGTCGACCGTGGTGCGCATGAGGGTGACGGTCGCGTTGTGGACGAAGAAGTCGCGATCGGCGAAGCGTTCCGGGACGGTGTCGCGCGGCCCGAAGTTGACCATGTCGAGTGCACCGAGACTGACGAGCTGTGGCACGCCCGCCGCGCCGGCCGCGGTGAGGCGGTCAGGACCGGCGGTCAGGACGCCGCCGACGAGGTCGTCGGCGAGCTCGGTGGTCGTGAGGTCGAGCACCCCCGCGAGCATCCCGCTGCGGGCGAGCGACTCGAGCGCTTGCCCGCCCGATCCGGTGGCGTGGAAGACGAGCACCTCGTAGCCGAGCTCGTCGAGACGCTCGCGGGCCGCGTCGACCGCCGGGGTCGTCACCCCGAACATCGACGCCCCGATGAGCGGCCGGTCCGTGCGCTCGGCCGAGGAGGCCAGACCGCGAGTCTTCGCGGCCGCGGCCATGCCGGCGACGGCGGCGGCCGCATTGCCGAGGACTGCGCGGGAGATCTGGTTGATCCCGGCGATGTCGACCACGCTGTACATGAGTGTCACGTCGTTCGCTCCGACGTATGGGGAGACGTCGCCGGACGCCATCGTCGAGACGAGGAGCTTCGGCGTCCCGATCGGCAGATCGCGGAAGACCCGGGCGGCGATGGCCGATCCGCCGCTCCCGCCGAGCGCGAGGACGGCGTCGATGCGCCCCGAGGCGTGCAGGCGTCCGACCACGGCCGCGGCACCCTCGCCCATCGCACTCACGGCCGCGCCGCGATCCTCTGCTGCGAGCAGGGTCTCGAGATCCGTCCCGCCTGCAGCCGCCACCTCGCGGTTCGAGTATTCGACGGCTGCCGGGTAGCCGTGGGGCTCGCGCGTCCCGGCGTCGACGACCACGACGTCGGCACCGAGTTCCCCGAGCCGTTCGGCGATCCACGCGTACTCGACCCCCTTGGTGTCGAGGGTGCCGACGAGCGCGACGGCCGGTCGTCCCGTTCCGCCCGTCTCGGTTCCGCTGGCTGCCTCGGGTGTGGTCATCGTCGCTCTCCATCGTCGTCGTCGTGAGCGCGGGACGGCCTCGTTCCGGGGCCCGTCCCACCTGGCGGGTCCGCTCCGACCCTGCCAGCGCCTCCATCCTGCTCCAGGTTTTGAAACGTGTCAAGAAGTACCGCGAACCGCTCGCTTTTGCGCTTGCCCCCGTTGTACGATCGGTTTTTGAAACGTGTCAGAGTTGATCGCCTCGCGAGCTGCGACGCGCCCTGCCTGACGAAAGGACCAGCAGCCACGATGGTGACCACGAGCGCTCCCCGATTCGAGCATCTCCGCGAGGCCCGCGGTATCGGCGTGGCGAGGCCCCGGCTCAGCTGGACCAACCTGGGCCCGGCCGGCTGGGAACAGCGGGCCGCCGAGATCGAGATCACCCGCGGCGATCGGGTGACGACCACCGGACGCATCGCTACCGGCGAATCGGTCCTCGTCGCCTGGCCGGGTGAACCGCTCCGCTCACGCGAGGTCGCCTCGGTGCGTGTCCGGGTGTGGGGCGGTGGGAGCGCTGAGACCCAGACCGACGAGGTGGCGGACTGGGGACCGGCGGCGACGGTCGAGGCCGGCCTCCTCTCGCCGAACGACTGGGTCGCAAAGCCCATCGCCGCGGACTGGGACGAGGATCCCGACAGCGACACCCGCCGGCCGCCCCTGCTGCGGCGCGACTTCACCGTCGGTGCGGGCCTCGAATCCGCCCGCCTGTACGTCACGGCGCACGGCGTCTACGAGGCGGAGATCAACGGCCGTCGGGTCGGCGACGAGGCGCTCGCCCCGGGTTGGACGAGTTACGCCAGCCGACTGCGCACCGCGACGCACGATGTCACCGCGCTCCTCCACCCCGGCGACAACGCGATCGGCTCCTGGATGGGCGACGGTTGGTACCGGGGGCGCCTCGGCTGGCGCGGCGGCTTCCGCAACCTGTTCGGCTCGGACCTGTCGCTCATCGCGCAACTGGAGCTGCGGTACCACGACGGCCGTGTCGAGACGGTCGCGACCGACGAGCGGTGGCGCGCGTCCCTCGGACCCATCATCAGCTCGGGCAACTACGACGGCGAACACTACGACGCCCGCGAGGAACGGCCGGGATGGTCGTCGCCGGGCTTCGACGCGAGCGCGTGGACGGGCGTCCGCATCGGCACCCGCGACCCGTCCACCTTCGTCGCCCCCGAGGGTCCGCCGGTGCGCGCCGTCGAGGAGGTCGCACCCATAGCGGTCCTCACGAGCCCGAGCGGGAGACGCATCCTCGACCTCGGACAGAACCTCGTCGGTCGACTCAGGATCCGACTCTCGGGAACGGCCGGCGAGACGGTCGTGATCCGCACGGCCGAGGTCATGCAGGCGGGCGAGATCTACACCCGTCCGCTGCGGGAGGCGAAGGCGACCGACAGCTACACGCTCGCCGGCCGACCGACCCCGCCGGATGGTGGAGCTGCCGAGACGTGGGAACCCCGGTTCACGATCCACGGGTTCCGGTACGCGGAGATCAGCGGGTGGCCGGGCGACCTCGACGCAGCCGTCGCGAACGGCGACGTCGTCGCGCGCGTCTACCATTCGGACCTCGAACGCACGGGCTGGTTCGAGAGCTCCGACGAACGCGTGAACCGGCTCCACGAGAACGTGCTCTGGAGCATGCGCGGCAACTTCGTCGACCTCCCCACCGATTGCCCGCAGCGCGACGAACGCGTCGGGTGGACGGGCGACCTCCAGGTGTTCGCGCGCACCGCCTCCTTCCTCTACGACGTGTCGGGCATGCTCGGCTCCTGGCTGCGCGACGTCGCGGTCGAGCAACACGAGGACGGCACCGTGCCCTGGTACGTGCCGTTCATCCCCGACGACGGGCAGTGGACACCGAACCGGCCCGGCGCGGTGTGGGGCGACGTCGCGGTCCTCACGCCCTGGGTGCTCTACGAGCGCTTCGGCGACCTCGGCGTCCTCGCTGCCCAGTACGACAGCGCGAAACGGTGGGTCGACCTCGTGCACCGCCTCTCGGGCCCTGGCCACCTGTGGAACGAGGGCTTCCAGCTGGGCGACTGGCTCGATCCGGCCGCCCCGCCGGACCGGCCCGCCGAGTCGCTCACCGACCGGTACCTCGTCGCCACCGCCTACTCGGCCTGGTCGACGGCGCACCTCGCGAAGACCGCCGCCGTGCTCGGACGCTCCGCCGACGCGGAGCACTACGCCGACCTCGCCGAGGCGACCCGCCGCGCGTTCCTGGCGGAGTACGTCGGCGAGGACGGGGTCATGACGAGTGACGCCCAGACCGCGTACTCGCTCGCGATCGCCTTCGAACTCCTGCCGGATGCGGAGGCGGTCGACCGCGCCGGCGACCGACTGAGCGCCCTCGTCGCCGGTGCGGGCAACCGGATCGCGACGGGCTTCGTCGGCACCCCGATCGTGAGCGACGCGCTGACGTCGTCGGGCCATCTCGATCGCGCGTACGACCTGCTCCTGGAGGACGGGTGCCCGTCGTGGCTGTACGCGGTCGCGCAGGGGGCGACGACGATCTGGGAACGCTGGGACAGCATGCTGCCGGACGGCACCGTGAACCCCGGGCAGATGACCTCGTTCAACCACTACGCGCTCGGCGCCGTCGCCGACTGGCTGCACCGGGTCGTCGCCGGCATCGCGCCGGCCGCGCCCGGGTACCGCTCGATCCTGTTCCGGCCCCGGCCGGGCGGCGGGCTCACCCACGCGTCGGCGGTGCATCTGACGCCCTACGGGCGCGCGTCGATCGCCTGGACCATCGCCGACGGCACGTTGCAGGTCGAGGTCGAGGTGCCGACGGGGACCTCGGCGGTCGTCGACCTCCCGGGTGCCGAGCCGGTGTCGGTGACGAGCGGGACGCATCGCTTCGCGGTCGGGGTCGATGCGCAGCCGTCCACCACCGGCACGACAGATCCATTCACCGGAATAGAACCGGCGCGCGCGACGCTGTAGCCAGCGTGAAGAAGATCGGGTTCCTGTCCTTCGGACACTGGCAAGACGTTCCGGGCTCCAGCGTGCGCACGGGGCGCGACGCACTCCTGCAGAGCATCGACCTCGCGGTCGCCGCGGAGGAGGTCGGCGTCGACGGCGCCTACGTGCGCGTGCACCACTTCACCCGACAGCTCGCCTCGCCGTTCCCGCTGCTCGCGGCGATGGCGGCGAAGACCTCGCGCATCGAGCTCGGCACCGGTGTCATCGACATGCGGTACGAGAACCCGCTCTACATGGCGGAGGAGGCTGCGGCCACCGACCTCATCAGCGACGGGCGACTGCAGCTCGGTGTGAGCCGGGGATCACCCGAGACGGCGCTCCGCGGTTCGGAGTCGTTCGGGTACGCACCCGGCGAGGACGAGACGGACGCCGACGTCGCCCGCGCGCACACCGAGGTGTTCCGTGCGGCGATCGCCGGAGCCGGGGTCGCCCGGGCGAACCCGCAGATGACCGGGACGAACGGCCTGCTGGCCATCCAGCCGCAGTCGCCGGGCCTCGGCGAGCGCATCTGGTGGGGTGCCGGTTCGCGGTCGACGGCCGTCTGGACGGCGGAGCAGGGCATGAACCTGATGTCGTCGACGCTCCTCACCGAGGACACGGGTGTGCCGTTCGACGAGCTGCAGGCCGAGCAGATCGCGATGTTCCGTGCGGCGTGGGCCGAGGCCGGTCACGAGTGGCAGCCCAGGGTCTCGGTGAGCCGCAGCATCCTCCCGCTCATCGACGACGAGACGCGACGTTACTTCGGCCTGCGCGCGCAGGCCGACTCGAAGGACCAGGTCGGTCACCTCGACGGCGGGCTCGCGCGCTTCGGTCGCAGCTTCATCGGCGAACCCGACGTCATCGCCGCCGAGCTCGCGGCCGATGCGGCCGTCCAGGCGGCGGACACCGTCCTCGTCACCGTGCCGAATCAGCTGGGGGTCGAATTCAACGCCCGCATCCTCGAGTCGATCGTGAAGGACATCAAGCCGGCACTCAGGTAGTCCGAGGAGGCCGACGGCTAGCTGGAGTGGTACGCTTTTCTGTACCACTCCAGGAGGCTCCCCATGTCAGCGATCAGCGCGACCGATGCACGCAAGAACTTGTTCGGTCTCATCCAACAGGTGAACGACGACCACGTGCCGGTCGAGGTCGTCTCGAAGCGGGGGAACGCGGTCCTCGTCTCGAAGGACGATTACGACGCCATGGTCGAGACCGCGTACCTGCTCCGCAACGCCAAGGGTGCCGAACGCCTCCTCGCCTCCCTCGAACGTGCTCGGAACGGGGAGTTCGAGACCCACAAGCTGCTCGACGCGTGACCCGGCAGTTGGCCTTCGACCGCAGCGGCTGGGAGGACTACACCTCCTGGCAGAGCCAAGACCGCAAGACGCTCAAGCGGATCAATCTGCTCATCCAGGACGTCCTCAGGGATCCGTTCGTGGGCATCGGGAAGCCCGAGCCATTGAAGCACATCCTCTCAGGAGCCTGGTCCCGACGGATCGACGACGCGAACCGACTCGTGTACCTGGTGACCGACACCCACATCGTCATCCTGCAGGCGCGCGACCATTACTGAGTGGGTACACACCGAGCCAGGTGATGACCGCCTAGTCCACCGTCAGTCCGGCGAGCGCCGCCGGCACCTGCCAGGCACCGGTCGCATCGCGTTCGAGCGGGAGTTCCGCGATCACCGCCGGGCCCGCGGTGGGCAGCGGAGCGAGGACGCGAGGCGCGGGCTCCCAGGTGACCTCGGCGCCTGATGCCTGCAGTTCCTCGGCGTCCAGCACGATGAGCAGCAGTGGCAGCTGGAGCGAGCCGTAGACGCGGTCGAGCACCTCGGGCAGACCGTCGGCGGTCGTCGCGTGAACGAACCCGGCATCCACGAAGGGCACCGCCCTCGTCGACACCTCGTACTCGCCGAACGGCCTGCTGGCCTCCCAGTCGTCGACGATCGCCACGTGCAGGATCTTCGTCATCTCCACCCTTTCGCTTGAATGAGACGCTACCGTATCATTAGAGCATGGACACGAGACGAGGTCGCCCGACGGCTGCCGAACGGGACCGCCGCCGCGATGCGATCCTCGACGCGGCCATCGGACGATTCACCGCGCACGGGTACGGCGGGACGACGATCGAGGCGATCGCCGCCGACGCCGGCGTGACGAAGCGCACGATCTACAACTGGTTCGGCGATCTCGCCGGCGTGCTGTCGGCGGCCGTCGAGCGACAGCACGCCTACCTCATCGCGGTCGACGCCCCAGGGTCCGACGCCGAGTCCCTCGAAGACGCGGCGACCCGGCTCGTCCTGGCGCTGCACTCGGACGTCTCGGTCGCCCTGCATCGGCTCGTGATCGCGGAGTCACCACGCTTCCCCGAGGTCGCCGCCGAATTCTACGCCGCGGGACCGGCTCGCTCGATCGCCTTCCTGTCCGGCCACGTCGGCGAGCAGGCGGAGCAGCTCTACACCCTGCTCCTCGGCGAACCGCATCGACGCAGGCTGCTCGGATTGTCCGCTGCGCCGACGCCGGCCGAAGCCCGGGCGCATGCCCGCGCGTGCCTGGCACTGGTCGTTGACGAGGAGCTCGTCCACGAACCATCGGCCACGCAACCCGGGACGACCCCGATTCCGACCGTATAAGTCGTCTGACACACTTACGACTATGAAGCGTTCCACTCTCCCCGCCCTCGCCGTCGTCCTCCTCGCCCTCGCGGGCTGTTCGGCAGGAACCCCGACGCAGACGTCCGCCCCCTCCGCGACCACCGCGGCACCGACAGCCACGCCCTCGGCGACCTCCGAGCCCATGAGCGACGCGACCTGCGAAACCGTCCTGACGGACGAGGAGTACGCGAGCCTCGCGGAGGACGGGCTGGTCCTGGACCCCGACATCTTCGTCCTCGACGACACGATGCAGTCGATCATCGACGCCGGCGGCCTCGGTTGCTACTGGGCCCGCTCCGGCGGCGACATCCGCGTCTGGTACGCGCAGGGAGCCAAGACCAGCGCCGAGTGGGACACCCAGAAGCAGTCGCTCATCGGCGCCGGATGGACCGAGACCGACACATCGGTCGCAGGTGCCCTCCAGGCCCCCGACGTGAACGACCCCGACTACCTGCCCGTCGTGACCTACCGGGATGGCGTCGTCTACTACGCCAGCGTCGCGAACCTGCTCCCCTCCGTGAAGGCCCTCCAGGAGTAGTCGTCGCGGCCGGGCCTCAGTGGTCCGGCCTCAGCGGTCGAGCGTCACCATGTCGCTTACGCCAGCCGTCGCATCGGCCGCGAGCGAGCCGTCACGCGCGAAGTCCGCCCACATCTGACGCAGGAATCGACCACGACGGTCGACCTCCGACCAGCTCGACGTGCCGATGAGCGCCGTCCGGCTCCAGGCCCGCTCGGTGCCGAGCAGGAGCGGCAGATCCGTGACGTGCGAAGCGCCGTAGGGGCTGCCCGGCGGTGCCCAGCTGAGCTCGTACCGGGTCGCGCGACCGCCGGACGCCCGATGCCGTTCGATGAACGCCTTCGCGTCGCGGGTGTAGGTCAGGTGCGTCGTCGCGCCGACGAGCGCCCGTCGGATCGGCACCCCGACGAGCGGCATCGCGGTGAGCCGCGCGAATACCGGGATGAGCGGCACGTAGAGGCGGGTCTCCTCGGTCGTCGAACCGATGAGCACGTCGATGTGCGAGGCGGCCTCCCGCCACGCTGCGTCGCGATCGCCCTCCGCCGGGAGCGGCGCGTGCCCGTACTGGGTGCCGAACGCCATGCCACCACGCAGCCCGAAGCGCCGCGCGGCACGCTCCACCCGCTCCTCCAGGGCCATCAGTTCACCGACGGGGGTGTCGCGGTCCGGCGCCCCGGCCGCCCGCATCATGGCGCTCGCCATCTTCGCCCTGCCGCTGCTGATGCCGAGCGGCGCACTCTGCAGGATCACCCGGCGGAACAGCCCAGCGGTGCCGTCACTGATCATCAGGTGGGCGATGGCGTCGGCACCCGCGGACTGCCCGAACAGGGTGACCAGGCCGGGATCGCCGCCGAACGCCGCGATGTGCTCGTGGATCCAGCGGAGGGCGAGCACGAGGTCGAGCAGGCCGAGGTTGGCCGGCAGCGCCTCGCCGTCGCCGAGGAACCCGAGGATGCCAAGCCGATAGGTGACCGACACGACGACGACCCGCTGCTCGACGACCAGGTTGATCGGATCGTAGACGTCGAGGTCACCGGCACCCGTGACGTAAGCACCGCCATGGATCCACACCATGACCGGCAGCGCTTCGCCGGGCTGCACGTCGGCGGGCATCGTGATCGAGAGCGCCTGACAGTCCTCGGAGTCGACCATCCCTTCGCCTGCCCCCTCGAGGACGGCCTCGAGCACCCGTGATGGCCGCTGCGGCGAGGCGGGCGCACGACGGAGGGCGCGGTAGGGGGTCGCGGTGCCGTCGGCCTCGGTCGGCAGCCCCGTCGGAACCGGCACCTCGAAGCGACCCGCGCGGGCGTAGGGGATGCCGAGCGCCCGCACGACCGGGCCGTCGACCTTCGCGAGGATGGTACCGAGGGCGGTCTCGAAGCCACGTTCGTCCGGCGGCGACATCGGAGGCGCGGACGCCTCCGCACCTGGTGCGTCGGAGGTCGGGCTCGCGTGCAACTCGGTCATCTGTCCACGCTATCCCCGAGCGGCCTGTGCACAACTCCTGCCCGACGGGCTCACACCGAAGACACGGCAGCCCGAACCGGGCCGAGCTGCCGGCCGAGGGCGGGTCGAGCAGGAGTTGTGGACGACGGGCCTGCCTACGGGATGCGGATGTAGACCGGGTCGCCCCAGATGGTCAGGCGGTGCTGGACGTACCGGCCCCAGTCGGGCGAGTCGTACATGCCACCGTTGCCGTCGTAGATCGCGATGTGCCCCTCGGGCCAGTAGAGCAGGTCGCCGGCCACCGCCTCGGACGCCGAGATCTGCACGCCGGACGCCGCCTGCGCGCCGGCCCCGCGCGGCAGGGAGACACCGAAGGCCGCGAACACGTACTGGACGTAGCCGTCGCAGGCGAAGCTGTCCGACGGGTCGTTGCCGTTGCCGTAGGGCACGACACCGACGAACTGCGCCGCGTAGTTGAGGATCGCCTCGCCGGAGCGGGCGACGTTCGGTGCCGGGAAGGTGCGGCCGGACGACGCGGAGGCGGACGAGGACGCGGAGGCCGAGGCGCTCTCGGCGGCGGCGGCGGCGGCCTGCGCGGCGGCGGCAGCGGCAGCCGCTGCGGAAGCGTCGAGCTCCTCCTGGCTGGTCGCGCCGTACCCGTCGCGCGTGAACGGTGCGGCCGTGGCGGTCGAGGGCACCGAGTAGGACACGGACTGCATGGTCGCGGCGGACGGGATCGCGCCACCGGTCGCGGCGTCGACGTCGACTCCGGCCGCGGCGGCCGGCATCGAGACCGAGACGAACAGGCCGGTGGCGAGGGTCATGACGCCGAGCGTGGCGAACGGCTTCGCGCGCCTCGCGAACGAGCCCTTGCCGCGCTTCGCGGACGGACGCTTCACGGGCACGAGGTCGACGTGGCGTCGCTCGTCCTCGGCGGACGCCGTCCAGCGGTCGTCCTCGAGCCGGGCGGCCCGACGCGCGGCGCGAGGGCTCAGGGCGACGTGACGGCCGCCACCGCCGCGGGACGGCCGGGGCGTCGTCGACGCCGAAGTGGTCGGCGCGGCGCCGGAGGTCTGCGCGAGGGTGGTGGCCGGGGTGTCCACGTGCAGTCGTTCGACGGCGCGCGCGGGCGTGGTGCTGGTCATGTGTGGGGTACCGTCCTGGGTCTCGTGCGCGTCGGGGGCGCGCTCGGTTCATGCTCGGTGGGTGTCGCTGGGCCGGGGAAGCCCCTCCCTCGATGACCGCGGTCGACCGGTTGCCCGGTCCGAGGGAGACGAAACGGCCACCCTACGTGGGCTTCCCTGAGAGGAACCTCCGCTTGGAACGCCCTGTGGACGAACGATGAGCGCCGGAACGCGAGGCGTCACCGCGCTCGCGGAACGCCACGGGTCAGTCGGACCGGACGCCGGCCGTCGACTGCCGGACGACGAGTTCCGGCTGGAACACGATCTGCTCCGGCACGCCTCCCACCCCGGCGGCTGCCTCGCTGAGCAGGAGTTCGACGGCCGTGTGCCCCATGAGGGCGCTCGGCTGGCGGATCGACGAGAGCGGGACGACGGCCGCCGAGGCGAAGTCGATGTCGTCGTATCCGATGAGTGCGATGTCCTCGGGCACCCGCACCGAGCCGAGCATGCTGAACGCCTGGAGGACCCCCATGGCGAGGAGGTCGTTCGCCGCGAACACCGCGTCCGGCCACTCGTCACGAGGACGCCCCGTGATCACCTCGCCGGCCGCGCGCCCCTGCAACACCGTGAGCGACGTGGTCTCCAGCGTCTCGAGCTGCACGTCGACACCAGCCGCCACGGCCGCCTCGACCGCCTGGGTCGCCCCCGCGAGTCGGTCGCGGACCTGCCGCAGCGACGCGGGGCCACCGACGACGGCGATGCGACGACGACCGAGCGAGAGGAGGTGCTCGACCGCGAGCCGGCCGCCGGCCACGTCGTCGACGGCGACCGAGGAGAAGCTCGCGTCGTCGGTCTGCCGGTCGACGAGCACCGTGGGCGTCCCGCGATCCCGGAGACGCGCGAGGCGGTCGAGGTCGTCGCCGAGCGGGGTGATGAGGACGCCGGCGACCCGCTGCTCCTCGAAGAGGTCGAGATAGGCGCGCTCACGGTCGAGGCTCTCGTCGCTGTTGCCGAGCAGGACCGAGAGGCCTTCGGCGTCGGCGCGATCCTCGGCACCGCGGGCGACGTCGGTGAAGAACGGGTTGCCGACGTCGAGCACGACGAGGCCGATGCTGCGGCTCCGGCCGGCGCGGAGCTGTCTGGCGGCGTCGTTCCGCACGAAACCGAGTTCGTCGATGGCCGCGTGCACGCGTTCGACGGTGACGGGCGACACCTTCTCGGGACGGTTCAGGACGTTGGAGACGGTTCCGACCGAGACGCCGGCCCTCGCCGCGACGTCCTTCACGCTCGCACTCACGGTTCCCCTTCGCCGGTCTGTCCCGCCAGGTGACGCCGGTCGGGCTGGCTCATTGTTGCACGCAGCGACTGCGCACGCCTGCCCGGCCCACTGCCGACGTTCACCCCAGTCCCTTGCTCAGGAGTTCTCCGGCGCGGCGCGCCCACCTGAGCCCGACACACCGACCGACTCCTGAGAACGGGCAGCGCTCACACCGGATCGGCCGGCAGGACCGGGGCGACGGGCAGGGTGACGACGACCTCCAGGCCGTGACCGGGACGGTTCAGGAGCCGGATCGCTCCCCCGGCGTTGCGCGCGATGGCGGCGACGATCGCCAGCCCGAGCCCCGATCCGTGCCCGGAGGACCGCGTCGCGTCCGAACGACTGAACCGCTCGAGCGCCCGTGGCTCGAAGGCCGGATCGAGCCCGCCCGCGGTGTCCGACACCCGCAGGGTGAGCAGGTCGGCGGCATCGTCGAGCATGACCGACAGCCGACGTGGAGCCGTGCCGCGATCGGCGAACGCCTGCAAGGCGTTCCCCAGCAGGTTGTCGACGAGCCGGCCGAAGTCGTCGGCGCGGACGGCGTACGTGGCCGCCGCATCCGGTGCCCTGTCGGCGAGCGCGCTCACGACCTCGACCTCCACCCCGGCCAGGGCGTCGTCCGAGGCGACCCGGAACCTGGCCCGCTCGACCGCTTCGAGCGTCTCGGCGTCGAGGGCATCCGCGGTCGACCGCCCGACCGGCGCATCTGCCTCGATCCGCGAGAGTTCGAGCAGGGAGGTGACGAGCGCCGACAGCCTGGTGGCACTCCGCTCGGCGCCCTCGATGTCGGCGAGCAGCTGCTCCCGCGAGGAGTCCTCGAGCCTCGCGAGTTCCAACTGCGTCCGCAGGATCGCGAGCGGCGTCCGGAGTTCGTGGCTCGCGTCGGAGACGAGTTGTCGCTCGCGGTCGGCGGACGCCCGCAGCCGCTCGATGAGATCGTTGAGGGTGATCGCGAGCTGCGCGATCTCGTCGTCCGCCCGCCCCACCGGCAGCAACTCCGCCGTCGAGCGACCGCTCAGGCTCTGCGCGCTCACCCGCAGCCGCGTGACGGGACGGAGCGACACGGTCGTCAGGATCCAGCCCCCGGCCGCGACACCGAGGACGAGCAGCGCGAACGAGCCGACGAGCAGGAGCCGCATCTGCACCAGGACGGTGGTCTCCTCGGCCTCGTCCCGCCCGGCGATGACGTACCAGGTGTCGCCGCCGACGGTCACGGGCTGCGACAGCAGGACGTAGGTGGCCCGGCCGGCGTCGACGATGGTGACCTCGCGGGTCGCCGCGAGGGCGGAGAGCTGCCCCGCCAAGGTCGTCGGGAGACTGAAGACGGGGATCGAGCCGTCGGGGGCGATCACCGCGATCCGCGTGCCGAGGCCGGGACCCTGCAGGGGGTCGTCGGGCCTCGCCTGCAGGGCGAACACGTACTGCGCGCCGTCGCTGCGGAGCGCCTGGACGGTGCCGTCGCGGACGATGCGTTCCAATTGGGCGTTGATCGCGAGGCCCGCGAAGAGCGACACGACGACCGCGATGAGGAGGCTACCGCCGGCGATCCGGGTGCGGATGCCGTGGTGCCGTCCGCGTCGGCCGCGTCCCCGTCCGCCGAGCCCATCCGTCATCGATTCACCGTTCCGCGGCGACGACGGAGAACCCCACGCCCCGGCTCGTCACGATGCGGACGCCCGCCTCAGCCAGCTCGAGCTTGCGTCGGAGCCGACTGATGTACTGGTCGACGACGTTCGGGTCGATGTTGTCGAAGGTCTCCCAGACCTCGCGCAGCATGGCCGCTCGGGACACGACGACGCCCGGCTCGCTCGCCAGGACGCGCAGGACATCGAACTCGGTCCCGCTGAGCGGCACGTCGCGGTCCCCGACGCGGGCCCGATGGCGGTGCAGGTCGAGCGTCAGCCCGCCGACGTCCAGGCGCGGCTGCGAGGTGAGGGCGTCGCGTCGCCGGACGGCGCGGATGCGGGCGGCGAGTTCGGCGAAGGCGAACGGCTTGATCATGTAGTCGTCGGCTCCCGCGTCGAGGCCGCGGACCCGGTCGTCGACGGCGTCGCGGGCCGTGAGCAGGATGACGGCGAGCGTCGGGTCGAGGTCCTTGAGCTCGCGGCAGACGGTGAAGCCGGAGCGCCCGGGCAGCATGACGTCGACGACGGCGACCTGGTACCCCGTCTCCCCACCCGCCGCCGGGTTCGCGGCCGCCTGCTTGGCGAGGGCGAGGGCGCTCGGGCCGTCGAACGCGGTCGTCACCTCGTGTCCGTCGGAACCGAGGCCGCGGGAGAGGAGGGCCGCCATCTCGCGTTCGTCGTCGACCACGAGGATCCGCACGGTCGTCCTCCTTCGCCATCGAGCATCCACAGCCTAGGCGAGCTGACCCCGACGGTGTTTCTGAAGGTCCTGTCAGGAACGGCCCGTGCGTCTTGCCGCTCGCGAGAACCCGGCCGTACAGTGCAGTGCTCCCGACCATGAATCGATTCATGAAGCCGGTCGGGAACGAACCCCTCACCGTGGAGGAACGGACCCTCAATGACGATCGACCCGCCAGCGCAGCCCGCGCGCTCAGCGCAGCCCGCACTCTCCCTCATCGGAGCCGCGAAGACCTTCGGCCCCGTCGTCGCACTCGCCGACGGCACCATCCGGATCGAGGCCGGGGAGATCCACGCCCTCGTCGGCGAGAACGGCGCAGGCAAGTCCACGCTCGTGAAGATCCTCGCCGGCCTCTACACGCCGGACGCCGGAGACTTCACCCTCGCCGGCAAGCCCGTCGCCTTCCGCGGCGTCGCCGACAGCAAGGCCGCCGGGATCTCCGTGATCTACCAGGAGCCGACCCTCTTCCCCGACCTCACCGTCGCGGAGAACATCTTCATCGGCCGCCAGCCGAAGAACGGCCTCGGCCTCATCAGCACCGGCGCCATGCGGAAGGCCGCCAAGGCCCTCTTCGACCGCCTCGGCGTCCAGATCGACCCCGACCGGGTGGCCGAGGGCCTGTCGATCGCCGACCAGCAGATCATCGAGATCGCCAAGGCCATCTCCCTCGACGCCAAGGTCCTCATCATGGACGAGCCCACCGCGGCCCTCTCGGGTGTCGAGGTCGACCGCCTCTTCCAGGTCGCCCGCTCCCTGCGCGACGCAGGTGCCGGGATCCTGTTCATCTCCCACCGCTTCGAGGAGGTCTTCGCGCTGTGCGACCGCATCACGGTCATGCGCGACGGCCGCTACATCGCCACCCACGTCACCGCCGAGACGACCGTCGACGCGATCGTCCGCCAGATGGTCGGACGCGACATCGCCACCCTCTTCCCCAAGCAGGACGCGGAGATCGGCGACGCGGTCCTCGCCGTCGAGCACCTGTCGCGGGCCGGGGTCTTCTCCGACATCTCCTTCACCGTCCGGTCGGGCGAGATCGTCGCCCTGGCCGGGCTCGTCGGCGCGGGACGCACCGAGGTCGCCCGCGCAGTGTTCGGCATCGACCCCTACGACTCCGGCCGCGTCACGCTCGGCGGGTCACCGGTGAAGGCCGGCGACCCGCAGGCCGCGATCACCGCGGGCATGGGCTTCGTCCCCGAGGACCGCCGCAAGCAGGGCCTCGTGATGGACCTCTCCGTCGCCCGCAATGCGACCCTCACCCTCCGCCACCGGCTGGCCCGGTTCGGCCTCATCTCCGGCCGCCGGGAACGCCAGGCCGCCGAGGAGTGGTCGACCCGCCTCCAGGTGAAGACGGGCTCGCAGGAGTACGCGGTGTCCACGCTCTCCGGCGGCAACCAGCAGAAGGTCGTGCTCGCGAAATGGCTCGCCACCGAGCCGAGCTTCCTCATCGTCGACGAACCCACTCGCGGCATCGACGTCGGCACGAAGAGCGAGGTCCACCGCCTCATCTCCGAACTCGCGGGCCGCGGCATCGCGATCCTCATGATCTCCTCCGAACTGCCCGAGGTCCTCGGCATGGCCGACCGCGTGCTCGTCATGCACGAGGGCCGGATCACCGCCGAGCTCACCCGCGAAGAAGCGACCCCGGAGACCGTGATGCACGCGGCGACCGGATCCCTGGAAGGCGCACGATGACGAACACCACCACCAAGCCGGGCGGCGGCGCACGACCCGGCGGCACCCCTGTCACCGTCGCGACCGAGCGCACGACGAACCCGATCGCGTCGATCGTGCGACTCAGGGAGCTGCCGGTGACGGTCGCCCTCGTCGTCCTCGTGCTCGTGACGTACCTCGCGAACCCGCTGTTCCTGTCGGCGCAGGGGGTGAAGGACCTCCTCCTCAACGCGACGATCATGATCATCCTCGCCGTCGGCCAGGCGCTCGTGATCATCACCCGCAACGTCGACCTCTCCGTCGGATCGATCCTCGGCCTCGTCGCCTTCGCGACCGGCACCATGTTCGCGACGATGCCGCAGCTGCCGATCGTCGCCGTGTTCCTCATCGCGATGCTGCTCGGCGGGGTCCTCGGCGCGATCAACGGCGCACTCGTCACGATCGCGAAGGTGCCGGCGCTCGTCATCACGCTCGGCACGCTGTACATCTACCGCGGCCTCAACAACGCCTGGGCCGGCGGCACGCAGTACTTCGCCGACGACCGGCCGGACGCCTTCGGCAACCTCTCCGTCGACACGGTCCTCGGGTTCCCGGTCATCACCCTCATCGCGATCCTCGTCGTCGTGGTCGTCGCCGTGTTCATGGCCGGTGCCCGCTCCGGTCGTGACCTGTACGCGATCGGGTCCGACCCCGACGCCGCGAAGCTCTTCGGCATCCCCGTCGGACGCCGGGTGTTCCTCGCCTTCCTCGCCAACGGAGTGCTCGCCGGGCTCGCCGGCGTGCTCTACGCCTCCCGCTTCAACTCGGTCGGTGCGACCACGGGGTCCGGCATGGAGCTCGACGTCGTGGCCGCTGCGGTGGTCGGCGGTGTCGCCATCTTCGGCGGCAGCGGCTCGGTCGCCGGAGCAGCGATCGGCGCGATCCTCCTCACCACGATCACGAGTGCCCTCACCGCCCTGCGCGTCGACAAGTTCTGGCAGCAGGCGATCGTCGGTGTCCTCATCCTGGCCGCGATCATCATCGATCGTGTCGCCAGCCTCCGTACGGCCAAGAAACTGCGAATGAGCGAGGCACGCGATGTCTGATCTGAAGACCCCGGCACCGGCCAAGGCGCCGTTCACGAAGGGTTCCGGCCCGCTCGGCACCGACACCACCGGCGTGCTCGTCGCGGAGCCGAAGGGACGCACGGGACTCTCCCGCATCCTGCTCGGTCGCGACGCGATCATGATCTACGCCCTGCTCGTCGTCGTGATCGGGGCCTGCCTGCTCATCCCGCGCTTCGCCTCGCCCGTCACCGTCGGCTTCCTGCTCCTCGACGTCATCCCGATCCTCCTCATCGCCATGCCGATGACGCTCGTGATCATCACCGGCGAGATCGACCTGTCCGTCGCGAGCACCGCGGGCCTCACGAGCGCCGTCATCGGTGTGCTGTGGGCCGGCGGCGGGATGGACATCGGCGTGGTCCTCCTCATCGGCCTCCTCGTCGGCGTCGTCGCGGGAGCGTTCAACGGCTTCCTCATCGCGGTGGTCGGGCTCCCCTCGCTGGCCGTGACCATCGGTACCCTCGCCCTGTTCCGCGGACTCGCTCTCGTCGTCATCGGTGACAACGCGGTCGCGAACTTCCCGGCGGAGCTCACCGCGTTCTTCACCTCGAAGATCGGCTCCACCGGTATCCCGGTCGTCATGGTCGGTGTGCTCCTCGTCGTGATCGTCTTCGGCGTGGTCCTGCACCTCACCCCGTTCGGCCGCGGCCTCTACGCCCTCGGGTTCAGCTCGGAGGCGGCGAGCTTCGTCGGCATCAAGGTGGCCCGCTCGAAGTTCTGGCTGTACGTCGCGACCGGCGGCGTCTCCGCGCTCGCCGGGATCTTCTGGACGCTGCGCTACTCCAGCGCCCGCAGCGACAACGCCTCCGGCCTCGAACTCGCCGTCATCGCGGCGGTCCTCCTCGGCGGCGTCTCCATCTTCGGCGGCAAGGGCTCGATCCCCGGCGTCGTCGCCGGCGTCCTCCTCATCGGCACGATCAACTACGCACTCCGACTCGGTCGTGTCTCCGACGTCGTGCTCATCATCGTCACCGGCACCCTGCTGATCGCCTCGGTGGTCGGCCCCAGTATCTTCGAATCCGTCAAGCAGTGGAACCACCACCGACGAATCCGACGCAGCCTGCCCCAGCACTGATCCCCGATCAGCGCGCTCCCGGGCGATCCCACGCCACAGCACCAGGCGTATCCAGAAAGGAACAGACAATGCAGTCGATTCGAAACCACGCGACAGGCCGTTCGGCCCGTCGAGCAGCGGCCCTCATCGCCGCAGCGGCATCACTCGCCCTCATCGCGACGGGGTGCGCCACCGGCGACTCCGCCGGCTCCGGTGGTGGCGCGGGCGGTGCCGAGAGCATCACCTTCATCCCGAAGCAGCTCAACAACCCCTACACGGACGTCGTGCTCGGCGGCGGCGAGGACGGCGCGAAGGCGGCCGGCTTCTCGGCCACCGAGGTCGTCGGTCCGCTCGAGGCGAGCGCGTCCAGCCAGGTGTCCTTCATCAACGCGGAGACCCAGGCCGGCACGAACGTCATCGTCATCGCGGCGAACGACCCCGACGCCGTCTGCCCCGCCCTCAAGGAGGCTCGCGAGGGCGGCGCGAAGATCGTCGCGTTCGACTCCGACACCAGCAAGGACTGCCGCGACGTCTTCATCTCGCAGGTCGTCGCCAAGGACGTCGCACTGATCCAGACGAAGCTCATCGCGGAACAGATCGGCGGCTCCGGCGAGATCGCGATCCTCTCGGCCACGGCCAACGCGACGAACCAGAACGAGTGGATCGCCTTCATGGAGGAGGAGCTCAAGTCAAACCCCGAGTACAAGGACATCAAGCTCGTCGCCAAGGTCTACGGCGACGACGACGACACGAAGTCCTTCCAGGAGGCCCAGGGGCTGCTGCAGGCGCACCCGAACCTCAAGGGCATCATCTCGCCCACGACGGTCGGCATCGCCGCGACCGCCCGCTACCTCTCCACCTCGGAGTACAAGGGCAAGGTCGCGCTGACCGGGCTCGGCCTGCCGAACGAGATGCGTCCGTTCGTGAAGGACGGCACCGTCTCCGCGTTCGCGCTGTGGGACCCGGCTCAGCTCGGCTACGTCGCCGCGTACGCCGGCAAGGCACTCGCTGAGGGCACCATCACGGGCAAGGAGGGCGACACCTTCGAAGCCGGTGACCTCGGTGAGCGCGAGGTCGGCGCCGACGGCACCGTCATCGTCGGCCCGCCGACCACCTTCACCGCGGACAACATCGACGACTACGACTTCTAGGCCGTTCGCAATTCAGGACCGCCCCGGCGCGTCGCTCTCGGAACCCCGGTTCCGGAGGCGGCGCGCCGTTCGCGTCCTGAGTTGTGGACGACGCGCGGAGTCCGGTCAGGAGCGGTCGGCGCTCGAAGCCGGGCCATCGTCGGCGGGGGGATCGGATCGCTGCATCTCGAGTTCGAGCTTGCGGATGCGCTCCGCGTCCTCGGCGGCCTGGATCTCGCGTTCGAGGGCGGCGAGCTGTTCCTCCGTGCTGCTGACGGCACGGTCGGGCTGCGACGGCGAGGGCGTCGTGGCCGGCGACGATCCACGGGCCGGGCCCCACGAGCCGGACGTCCGCGGCTGCTTCCGGCCCCGACGTTCGGGCAGCTTGATGCGACTGTTCGACCAGTCCTTGCCGAGGAGGAACCACAGGCCGACGCCGATGAGGGGGATGAAGACGATGAGCAGGACCCAGACGATCTTGGGCAGGTTGCGGACGACGGGTTCCGGCTGGCCGACCACGTCGATGAGCGCGACGATCGTGAGGACGATGAGCAACAACGACAACACGAACATGCGTCAATCCTAGGCAGGCTGTCGGTGCGTTCGGCCAGGATGGGACGATGAAGACCATCCCCCTGCCCCAGACCGACCTGACCGCGTCCAGCATCGTCCTCGGCCTCATGCGCATCGAACCCCTCGACGACGAGGCCATCCGCACCCTCTTCCACACCGCACGCGACGCCGGCGTGACCGTCTTCGACCACGCCGACATCTACGGCTCGGAGCGTCACGGCTGCGAGCGCCGGTTCGGCGACGCCGTCACCCTCACCGCCGCCGAGCGCGAGCAGGTGGTCATCCAGTCGAAGGTCGGCATCCGCCCGGGCTACTTCGACTTCTCCGAGGAGCACATCCTCCGCACGGTCGACGAGTCGCTGGCCGCGCTCAAGACGGACTACCTCGACCTCCTGCTCCTCCACCGGCCCGACACCCTCGTCGAGCCCGAGGAGGTCGCGTCCGCGTTCGACACCCTGCAGGCGTCGGGCAAGGTCCGGAACTTCGGCGTCTCGAACCACACGCCAGCGCAGGTCGAGCTCCTCAAGGCCTCGGTCGAGCAGCCGCTCATCGCGAACCAGGTGCAGCTGAGCATCACGCACGCGCCGATCATCGCCTCGGGCATCGCCACGAACATGGCCGGCCTCGACCAGTCGATCGACCGCGACAACGGCATCCTCGACTACAGCCGCCTCACCGGCATGACCCTGCAGGCGTGGTCGCCGTTCCAGGCCGGCTTCTTCACGGGCGTCTTCCTCGGCGACCGCGAGCACTATGCGGAGCTCAACGACGTGCTCGACGAGCTGGCCGCGACGCACGGCGTCACGCCGACGGGGATCGCCACCGCGTGGATCACCCGTCACCCCGCGAACATCCAGGTGGTGCTCGGCACCACGAAGCCCTCGCGCGTGGAGGAGGCGGCTGCGGGTTCCGACGTGACGCTGTCGCGCCAGGAGTGGTACCGCCTGTTCACCGCGGCCGGTCACACCCTGCCGTAGGCCCTCGCGGTTCGCGGGTCGCCTTCGGCGGGCTGCACCGTCCGCAACTCAGGACCGGCCCCGCGTGTCACGTCCGCCGGGCCGGCTGTCGCGTCGACACGCCGCGGCCGTCCTGAGTTGTGGACGGGTACGCTCGTGGAGGGAACCGGGAGGACGGACATGGCGAAGCACGACATCGGGTTCGCCGCCGTCGCCAGGCTCGCCGGGGTGTCGAACGCGACCGTCTCGAACACGCTCAACCGCCCCGAGATCGTCGCCCCGGCCACGCGTGAACGGGTGCTCGCGGCGATCGCCGAACTCGACTTCGTGCCCAACCGCGCTGCGGCGACGCTCCGGCAGGGCACGAACCGGCTCATCGGCCTCGTGATCCCCGACATCGTGAACCCCTTCTACTCGGCGATCACCCGCGGCGTGACCGAGGCGGCCGCCGAGCACGGGTACACGGTTGCCCTCTGCGTCAGCCACGACGACCCGGACCTCGAGCTGCAGCACTTCGAGATGCTCGCCGAGCACCGGGCCGCCGGCGCCCTGGTCGCTCCGTTGACGGCCGACGCCTCGCGCCTCGCCCAGCTCCGCCGGGTCGGCAGCCGCCTCGTGCTCATGGACCGCACCGCCCCCGAGGGAACCGGGTGCTCCGTGGCGATCGACGACGTCCGCGGCGGCGAGCTGGCGGTGGCCCACCTGTTGGCGACGACCGGTGGGCGAGGACCGATCGTGCTCGTGAACGGCGACCGCGCGATCCCCCAGTGCGAGGACCGTCGCGCTGGCGCACGGAACGCCTTCGTCACGGCGGGGATCGATCCCGACGAGCTGGTGGAGGTCACCGCCCGGGAGATGACCGTCGACGCCGGACGTGAGGCCGGCCGAGGCATCGCGACCCGCACACCGGACGCCGCCGGGGTCTTCTGCACGAACGACCAGCTCGCCCTCGGGGTCATCCGCGGGCTGAACGACGGCGGTCTCGACGTGCCGGGAGACGTGTCGGTGGTCGGCTACGGCGACCTGCCGCTCGCGGCCGACGGCCGGGTGCCGCTCACGACGGTCGAGCAGCCGAAGGACGAGCTCGGACGCGTCGCCGTGGAGATCCTGCTCGCCGAACTGCTCGCCGAACTCGGCACCGATCGCTCCTCGCACACGCATGTGGCGCGCACCCTCGAACCGCGCATCGTCGTGCGCGAATCCGCGCCGGCGACCTCGCGCGACTCGATCCCCGCATCCTGATCCTCGACGCGGCGAGACGGATGACGCTACAGTCGGATCACGAATTTAATCGATTAAACGGCACCGCCGCCGGACGAACAGGATCACCGATGACCCACACCCCCGCCGCACACCCGCTCCTCGCCCCGAAGGCACGTCGCAAGCCCCGCGTCGGCCTCGTCGCCGGCGGACTCGGAACGTACTGGCCACAGTTCCCCGACCTCCTCCCCCAGCTCCAGGCGTCGGCCCGGGTCGTCTCCGAGCGCTTCCGAGGCATGGACGCCGACGTGGTCGACGTCGGATTCATCTCCGACGCCCAGGAGGGCGAGGTCGCCGCCGAGCGCCTCCGCCAGGGCGACTGCGACCTCATCGTCCTCTTCCTCACCACCTACCTGACCTCGTCGATGGTCCTCCCCATCGCCCAGCGCACCGGCACCCCGGTACTCGTCATCGACCTGCAGCCGACCGAGCGGATGGACCACGCGAGCTTCGACACCGGCGCCTGGCTCGCCTACTGCGGGCAGTGCCCGGTACCCGAGGTCGGCAACGTCTTCCGCCGCGCCGGCATCCCCTTCCGTTCGGTCTCGGGGTGGTTGCACCAGGAGTCGGCCTGGGAGCGCATCGGTCGGTGGATCCAGGCGGCCCATGTCCGCGCCGCTCTCCGGCACGCGCGACACGGCCTCATGGGTCACGTCTATCCGGGCATGCTCGACGTCTCGACGGACCTCACCCTGCTCCCCACCACCTTCGGATCACACGTGGAGGTGCTCGAGTTCGACGACCTCCGCGTCCTCGTCGACGAGGTCACCGACGCCCAGGTAGCCGACCGCATGGCGCTCGCCCGCGAGGTCTTCACGCTCGACGACACGGTCGTGGAGGACGACTTCGTGTGGGGGGCGAAGGTCTCGGTGGGTCTCGACCGCCTCGTCGAGGAGTTCGCGCTCGACAGCCTCGCCTACTACCACCGCGGTCGCGACGGCGAACAGCACGAACGACTCGGCGCCGGCATGATCCTCGGCGCCTCGCTGCTCACCGCTCGCGGCGTCCCGACGACCGGCGAGTACGAGCTGCGGACGACGGTCGCGCAACTCGCGACCCAGGTCGTCGGCGCCGGCGGGTCGTTCTGCGAGATCCAGGCATTGGACTTCGAGGACGGAGTCGTCGAGATGGGCCACGACGGACCGGCGCACCTCGCCGTCAGCTCGCGAGACCCGTTGCTGCGCGGCCTCGGGGTGTACCACGGCAAGCGCGGCTGGGGCGTGAGCGTCGAGTTCGACGTGCGCCACGGCCCGGTGACGCTGCTGGGACTCGGCCAGGACCGCGACGGTTCGCTGGCGTTCGTCGCGTCGGAGGGGACGGTCGTGCCAGGACCGCTGCTCGCGATCGGCAACACGACGAGCCGCGTGGACTTCGGTCGGGACCCCGGCGTCTGGGTCGATGAGTGGAGCGCGACCGGCATCGGCCACCACTGGTCGCTGTCGCTCGGGCATCGGGCGGCCGACTACCGGGCGGCGGCGAGTCTCCTCGGGATCGACTTCCGCCAGGTGTGACGTACCCGGTCCTTGGGCCGCACCCGGTCCCTGAGCCGACCCCCCGGTCCCTGAGCTTGTCGAAGGGCGCACGGACCGACCGCCTCAGAGCACGGCGCGCAGCCGCTCCGCCGCGGGCTCCACGACCGCGATCGGCGCCGGTCGCTGAAGCCCGTCGAGTGCAACCGACAGGCGACGGGCCGCGCGATCGACGTCGCCACCGCCCGCACCCAGTTCACGGATCGGCGCGAGCAGGGCAGCCCGTCGCAACCACGGCTCATCCTGCATCCACCGGTCGAGCACGGTCTCGGCCTTCGCCCGCGCCGTGCCGTCGAGGTGGTCGAGCAGCGGGCCGATGACGTCGGTCGCGAGCGGATCGGCCAGCTCGGCGTGACGACCGCTGCGCACGAAGCCCTCGATGCGCGTGAGATCCGTGTGTCTGAGGACGGCGACGCTCGCCTGCAGGAGGACGACCGCCGCGAGCCGACGCTCGAAGACGGGCACCGACCAGAGCTCGGTCGCGAGGGCCGTCAGCTCGTCGTGCTCCATCCCGCGGAACTTCCGGAGAGCGTCCCGCACGGTACCCCGGACCGCTCCGACGGACGATCCGTAGGACTCGAGCCCGCCGCCGAGCCGCTCGACGACGTCCGCGGCACGGTACCCGTCGCCCTCGTACTGGAGCGCGGCGTCGATGAACTCCCCGGCAGCACCCATCCCACCATTCTCCCTCCTGGTGCCGGGTACGGTTGGGCGATGACCATCGCGATCGTAGGACTCGGACAGCTCGGCTCGGACGTCGCCGCGAGGCTCCTGGCCCGCGGCGAGCACGTGGTCGGCGTGAAGCGCACGGCGCCGACGACCGCGACCCCGGCCACCGAGACCACCCCGGGGCGCTTCACCCTCCAGCTCTGCGACCTCACCACCACGGCCCCCGAGCTCCCGGCGGACACGGCCGCGATCGTGGTCGCCCTCGCTCCGCACCAGCGATCCGTCGGGGCCTACGACGCCCTCTACCGTGACGGGATCGCGCACCTGCTGGCCGCCGTCGCGGCGCTCCCCGGCACCCCACCCCGGATCCTCTTCGTCTCGTCGACCGCCGTGTGGGGCGAGGACGGCGGTGAGCGCATCGACGACACCACGCCCGCCGTCCCGACGACCGGGACCGCACAGGCACTGCTCGCAGCGGAGGAGGCCGTCCGTGCCGCCGTGCCGGAGGCGAGTCTGATCCGGTTCGGTGGTCTCTACGGGCCGACGTCGACGATGTTCGTCGACCAGGTCCGCGACGGTCGCGTGACCAGGCCGTCCGGATGGACCAACCGCATCCATCGCGACGACGCCGCAGCCGTGATCGTGCACCTGCTCGACCTGCCGGCGACGGCCCTGCCTCCGGTGGTGGCGGGCATCGACGAGGAGCCGGTCCTGCTGTCGACGGCGGCCGATTTCATCGCCGAGCGGCTCGGTGTCGCCCCACCGGTCCTCGACGACGCCGGTCGCACGCCCGAGGAGGCGCATCGTGGCAAGCGCATCGTCGCCGCCGCACTCCGCGACACCGGGTTCTCCTACCGCTACCCCACGTACCGCGAGGGCTACGCGGCGCAGCTCCCCTGATCGACGCCGGTCACGCCGGTCACACCGGTCACACCGGCTTCGACACCTCCGCCATGGCGCGACGACCGGACGGCACGAGCACGGCGACCGCGAGGACGACGAAGGTGAGCACGCCCGCGACCACGAGGAGCAGCTCCACCGAGACCACGTCGGCGAGCGGTCCGAAGACGATCATCCCGAGCGGCATCGACACCGCCATGACGATGCCCACGAAGCCGAACACGCGTCCCTGACGCTCCGGCTCGACGCGTTCCTGCAGCAGCGTCATGGAGGTCGTCGAGAAGAACGGCACCGCGAGGCCGAGCAGGAGCATGAAGCCGAAGAACACCCAGAGGTTCGTCGAGAGTCCCAGCCCGATCGAGAGCACCCCGAACACGACCGACGAGCCGACGAGGAGGAGCACCCGGTTCTTCGTGCCGCCCCAGATCGCGATGATCGCGCCGCCGGCGACCATGCCGACACTGAACGCCAGTTCGTTCACGGTGAGCATCCACACCTCGTCGCCGAACGAGCGCGCGATCATGAGCGGCGTCAGATACGACGGGGCGACGATCAGCAGGAACACGATCGCGAAGAGGATCAGCAACCACCGCACGAAGCCGTGTCGCCACACGTAGCGGACGCCCTCGGTGAGGTCGGCGAAGTAGCCTGGCCGTTCGCCGCTCCGGACGAGCGTCCGCACCGGGACGAGGAGCAGCAGACCGATCCCGATCGCCGCCGTGACCACGTCGACGAAGAAGATCGCGACGAGCGACGCGCTCGCGTACAGGGCGCCGGCGGCCGCGGGGGCGACGAGCATCATCGCCGACTGGATGGACCCGTTGAGACCGTTCACGCGCATGAGCTTGTCGGTCGGTGTGATCTGCGGGATGAGGGCGGACACGGCCGGCATCTGGACACCGGCGCCGACCGAACGGATCGCGAGCGTGAGGAAGATGAGCCAGAGGTCGGCGGCGCCGGTGATGAGGAAGATCGCCAGCGCGAGCGTCGTGATGGCGATGGACCCGTCGGCGACGATGATCAGCAGCTTGCGGTTCATCCGGTCGGCCCAGACGCCGCCGAAGATGGATACGACGGCCTGCGGCAGGAACCCGGCGACCGCGGCGAACGCCAGCACCACCCCGGACTTCGTCTCGAGGGTGAGGTGCCACATGATCGCGTACTGCACGAGCATCGAGCCGAACAACGAGACCGTCTGGCCGGAGAGGAAGACGGCGACGTCACGACGCCAGTGCGGGTGGTCGGCCGCGTCGAAGGCACCGACCGCGCCCTCATCGGTCGACGCGGTCGGATCCGAGGCCACGGGACCCGCGGTCGGCGGCCGGTCCGCCTGCCCATCGTCCGGAGTCATGTGGACACCGTATACATCGAGGAGGCGTGTGTCCAGGCCCAGTCCGCGCCGGCGCGCCACGGCGATGCGCCGAGTTCCGCGCCGATTGACCACCTCGAGGGACGCCGATAGCCTGGGGCGATCGCCCCTGAATCGATTCATGGCGATTCCGCGTGAACCGAAAGGCCAGCCTCGATGACGAGCTCCGAGCCCCTGCACCGCGTGTGCTTCCAACTGCAGGTCAAGCCGGAGCGGCTCGCCGAGTACCGTGAGCGCCACGCGGCCGTCTGGCCCGAGATGCTGCGAGCCCTGGCCGACACCGGCTGGCGGAACTACTCGCTGTTCGTCCGGGACGACGGGATGCTCATCGGGTACTTCGAGACACCCTCGCTCGAGGCGGCCCAGGCAGGCATGGCCGAGACCGAGGTGAACGCCCGCTGGCAGGCGGAGATGGGCGAGTTCTTCGTCGACCTCGACCTCCCGCCCGACCAGGGCTTCCTGCAGCTGACCGAGGTCTTCCACCTCGAGGACCAGCTCGCCGCCCTCCCCTCCACACCCGACCCCCTTCCCTAACTCAGGACTCGGGCGGCACGTCGCCCCACGGCGGCCGCGACACGCCCCGTGCATCCTGAGAAGGGGTCGAACACCGCGGCAGGGTGGCGTCGTTGAAACGATTCACGTATGCTGCAACCGACGCCATCGCGGCGCCACCGACCACCGGAACACCCACAGAGAAGTGATCATGACCCGTTTCGACACCATCACCCCCCTGCTCGAGCAGCAGGCCATCGAGCTCCCCTCCTGGGCGTTCGGCAACTCCGGCACGCGCTTCAAGGTGTTCACGACGCCCGGCACCCCGCGCACGCCCGAGGAGAAGATCGCCGACGCCGCCAAGGTGCACGAGTTCACCGCCCTCGCACCGAAGGTCGCGCTGCACATCCCGTGGGACCTCGTCGACGACTTCGGCGCCCTGCGCACGTACGCCGAGGATCACGGCGTCGCGCTCGGCACGATCAACTCGAACACGTTCCAGGACGAGGACTACAAGTTCGGCAGCCTCACGCACAGCGACCCGAAGATCCGCCAGAAGGCCATCGACCACCACTTCGCCTGCATCGACGTCATGCACGCGACGGGGTCGCAGGACCTCAAGATCTGGCTCGCCGACGGCAGCAACTACCCGGGCCAGCAGGACATCCGGGGCCGCCAGGACCGCCTCGCCGACTCCCTGCAGCAGATCTACGCCCGGCTCGGTGACGAGCAGCGCCTCGTGCTCGAGTACAAGTTCTTCGAGCCGGCGTTCTACCACACCGACGTCCCCGACTGGGGAACCTCCTACGCCCAGGTGGTCGAGCTCGGCGACCAGGCGCTCGTCTGCCTCGACACCGGACACCACGCGCCCGGCACGAACATCGAGTTCATCGTCGCGCAGCTGCTCCGCCTCGGGAAGCTCGGCTCCTTCGACTTCAACTCCCGGTTCTACGCCGACGACGACCTCATCGTCGGCGCGGCAGACCCGTTCCAGCTGTTCCGCATCCTCTACGAGGTCGTGCGCGGCGGCGGCCTGGACGACGACTCCCCCGTCGCGTTCATGCTCGACCAGTGCCACAACGTCGAGGACAAGATCCCCGGTCAGATCCGTTCGGTGCTGAACGTGCAGGAGATGACGGCCCGCGCGCTACTCGTCGACCGCGACGCCCTGACGACGGCGCAGGAGGCCGGCGACGTCCTCGGCGCGAACGGGATCCTCATGGACGCGTTCTACACCGACGTCCGGGGCCCGCTCGCCGCGTGGCGCGAGAGCCGCGGACTGCCGGCGGACCCGTTCGCCGCCTACCTCGCCTCGGGCTACCAGCAGCGGATCGCCGAGGAGCGCGTCGGCGGCACGCAGGCCGGCTGGGGCGCGTAGGCACCCGAGGACGACGAAGCCCCGCGACCATCCCGGTCGCGGGGCTTCATCCACATCCAGACGTCCACAATTCAGGACGCCCGCGGCGTGTCACGCCCGGCGCGCCGGCCGAGGTCGCCGACGCGCCGGAGCGGTCCTGAATTGCGAACCGACAGTGCCGCCTACTTCGCGAGGAAGGCGAGCAGCTGCTCGTTGACCTCGCGGTAGTGCGTCCACAGCATGCCGTGCGGTGCGCCTTCGATCTCGACGTACTCGGCCGACGGCAGCGCCTTCGCGAACACGCGGCCGGTCGAGTCGATCGGGAGGACGCGGTCGCCCGTGCCGTGCACGATCAGCGAGGGCACGTCGATCTTCGCGACGTCGGCTCGGAAGTCCGTCAGCCAGGTGGGCTGCGCGGCGAGCGAGGCGAACGGCGAGGCGTTGTACGCGAGCTGGGTGTTGGCCCGCAGCGCCTCCTCGCTCAGGCGGGAGCCGAGGTTCTCGTCGGTGTTGAAGAAGTTCTCGAAGAAGCTCGTGAAGAACGCGTAGCGGTCGTCGGTCGCCGCCGCGAGGAGTCCGTCGAACACGTCCTGCGGCACGCCGGTCGGGTTGTCGTCGGTCTGCAGGAGGTACGGCTCGAGCGAGCCGACGAAGACGGCCTTCGCGATCCGCTCGGAGCCGTAGGTGCCGAGGTAGCGGCCGACCTCGCCGGTACCCATCGAGAAGCCGACGAGGACGGCGTCCTGCAGATCGAGCCCGTCGACCACGGCCTTGAGGTCGGCCGCGAAGGTGTCGTAGTCGTAGCCGACGGTGGGCTTCGAGGACTTGCCGAAGCCGCGGCGGTCGTAGGTGATGACGCGGTAGCCGGCGTCGAGGAGCGCGGCGGTCTGCTTCTCCCACGAGGAGCCGTCGAGCGGGTAGCCATGGATGAGGACGACCGGCTGGCCGGTGCCGTGGTCTTCGACGTAGAGCTCCACGGAGGTGCTGTTCTCGGTTCCGACGGTGATGAACGACATGGTTCGATTCCTTTCGTCTCGGCGCCCGAGCTGATCGCCCGGTCCCGCGCCTCGAATGAGAACGCTCGTTCTCCTCGATGGACACCAGCATAGGGAACGATCGTTCTCAATGCAAGTACACTGAGGGGATGACGACCGAACAGACCACGACCGCGGCCCGCCTGCCCGCCCCGGCCGCGACCGCGCTCGTCCGCGACACCATCGTCGATGCGGCCGACCGCCTCTACTACGCCAAGGGCATCCAGGCCGTGGGGATGGACGAGTTGCGCGCCGCAGCGGGCGTCTCGCTCAAGCGTCTGTACGCCGAGTTCCCGAGCAAGGAGGACATCGTCCTCGCCGTGATGGACCACCGGCACCACCTCTGGACCACGGGCGTGAGCGCCCTCGTCGACGACGCAGGCACCCCGCGCGACCGCATCCTCGCCGTGTACGACTACCTGGCCGGCTGGTTCAGCGAGGACTCGTTCCGCGGCTGCGGCTTCATCAACACCTTCGGTGAACTCGGCGGCGTCTCGCCGGCCGTCGCGACGATCACCCGGGAACACAAGGCCTCCTTCCAGGCCTACGTGGCCGACCTCGTCGCCGACGCGGGCGCTCCGGCGTCGCTCGCACCTCAACTCGCGATCCTCGCCGAGGGCGCCCAGACCACCGCGGCGATCACCGGTTCCCCCGAAGCGGCCCTGCACGCCCGCCGTGCGGCCGAGACGCTGATCGACGCCTCCACCTGACACCCGCTGTGACATCCTGTTGAGACGGACAGGAACGGACGCGTCCGACACCGGCGGACAGGGGACGACATGGCAACGACGGGGACGCTCGGCGCCGAGGAGCGACGCGCCCGCCTGACCGCGATCCTCGAGCGCGACGGCAGCATCCGGCTCGACGACGCGGCCACCGAGCTGGACGTCTCGTCGATGACGGTCCGCCGGGACCTCGCCGACCTCGAACAGGCCGGCATCGTCCGCCGCGTCCGAGGTGGTGCCATCCCGACCCTGCGACCGCGCACCTTCACCGAACGATCTGCGACGGGCGTCCGGGAGAAGGGCGTCATCGTCGAGAAGCTCCGCGCCCTCCTCCCGACTGACGGCGCGATCGCGATCGACGCGTCGAGCACCGCCGGCGGCATCAGTCGCCTGCTCGCCGATTCGCGCCTCACGGTCGCGACGAACTCCTACCCGAACTTCCTGCTTGCCACGGCGAACCGCGACATCTCCGCGATCCTCGTCGGCGGCCAGGCCGAGTCGCGAACCGACAGCTTCATCGGTCCGATCGCCTGCCAGGCGGCGTCATCCCTCCTGTACCGGCGGTTCTTCCTCTCCGCCGCGGCGGTCGATCCCGTGATCGGCAGTTCGGAGGTCACCCTCGAGGAGGCGCAGGTCAAGCAGGCCTTCGCACGCGCCTCGGACGAGACGATCCTCGTCGCCGCCTCCGCGAAGCTCGACCAGCGGGCGATGGCGACCGGCTTCGCGCTGGCCGACGTCGACCTGCTCGTCACCGAGCTGGACCCGGCCGACCCTCGCCTCGACGCCTACCGCGACGCCGTCGACCTCCTCTGACTCCCCCGTCCACAATTCAGGACGACTGCGGCGCGCCGCACGCGACACCACGGACACCGGGGGCGACACGCCGGAGCGTTCCTGAATTGCGAACGGACTTCCGCCATTGCGTCGCCTGTCACTTCTTGTCATACTTAACACGAATGAACATCGGGCACGGACGTGCCCCGACGAAGGAGTGCGAATGTCCGTGAACCCAACAGCTGCAGAGCTCATCGCCCGCAGCAACCGCCTCGGCAGCGACCCGAAGAACACGAACTACGCGGGCGGCAACACCTCCGCCAAGGGCACCGGGACCGACCCCGTCACGGGCGAGCCGGTCGAACTGCTCTGGGTGAAGGGCTCCGGCGGTGACCTCGGCACGCTCAAGCCAGCAGGGCTCGCCGTCCTCCGCCTCGACCGCATGCGCGCCCTCCAGGACGTCTACCCCGGCCTCGACCGCGAGGACGAGATGGTCGCAGCGTTCGACTACACGCTCCACGGCAAGGGCGGCGCCGCGCCCTCCATCGACACCGCCATGCACGGCCTCGTCGACGCGGCCCACGTCGACCACCTCCACCCCGACTCCGGCATCGCCATCGCGACCGCCGCCGACGGCCCCGAGCTCACCGCGACGATCTTCGGCGACAAGGTCGTGTGGGTCCCGTGGCGTCGCCCCGGCTTCCAGCTCGGTCTCGACATCGCCGCCATCAAGGCCGACAACCCGGAGGCGATCGGCACGATTCTCGGCGGCCACGGCATCACCGCGTGGGGCGACACCTCCGACGAGGCCGAGGCCAACTCGCTCTGGATCATCGACACCGCGGCCGCCTACATCGAGGCGAACTCGCGTCCCGAACCGTTCGGGCCGGCACTCGACGGCTACGCGGCACGCCCCGAGGCGGAGCGACGCGCGAAGGCCGCGGCCCTCGCCCCCACCATCCGCGGGCTGGCCTCCACCGACCGCCCCGTCGTCGGGCACTTCACCGACAGCCCCGAGGTCCTCGACTTCCTCGCCGCGGCGGAGCACCCCCGCCTCACCGCGCTCGGCACGAGCTGCCCCGACCACTTCCTCCGCACCAAGGTGAAGCCGCTCACCGTCGACCTGCCGGCCACGGCGCGCGTCGAGGAGATCGTCGAGCGACTTGGCGTGCTGCACACGGCGTACCGCGAGGACTACCAGGCGTACTACGACCGTCACGCCACGTCCGACAGCCCGGCCATCCGCGGCGCGGATCCGCTCATCGTCCTCGTCCCCGGTGTCGGCATGTTCAGCTTCGGCAAGGACAAGCAGACCGCGCGCGTCGCCGGGGAGTTCTACGTCAACGCCATCAACGTCATGCGCGGCGCGGAGGGTCTCTCCACCTACGCACCCATCGATGAGGCCGAGAAGTTCGCGATCGAGTACTGGGCGCTCGAGGAGGCGAAGCTGCAGCGGATGCCGAAGCCGAAGCCACTCGCCACCCGCATCGCGCTCGTCACCGGAGCCGCGTCCGGCATCGGCAAGGCCATCGCGACCCGCCTCGTCGCCGAGGGCGCGGTCGTCGCCATCGCCGACCTCTCCCTCGAGAAGGCCCAGGCGGCCGCGGCGGAACTCGGCACCACCGACGTCGCGATCGGGATCGCCGCGGACGTCTCGAACGAGGCCGCGGTGCAGGCCGCGATCGAGGAGACGGTCCTCGCCTTCGGTGGGCTCGACCTCGTCGTCAACAACGCCGGTCTCTCGCTCTCGAAGTCGCTGCTCGAGACCACCGAGGCCGATTGGGATCTGCAGCACAACGTCATGGCGAAGGGCTCGTTCCTCGTCTCGAAGGCGGCGGCGCGCGTCCTCATCGACCAGAAGCTCGGCGGCGACATCGTCTACATCTCATCGAAGAACTCCGTCTTCGCCGGACCGAACAACATCGCGTACTCCGCGACGAAGGCCGACCAGGCCCACCAGGTCCGTCTCCTCGCCGCCGAGCTCGGTGAGTTCGGCGTGAAGGTGAACGGCATCAACCCCGACGGCGTCGTCCGCGGCTCGGGCATCTTCGCCTCCGGTTGGGGCGCGAACCGGGCGAAGACGTACGGCATCGAGGAGCAGGACCTCGGCAAGTTCTACGCGCAGCGCACCATCCTCAAACGCGAGGTCGTCCCGGAGAACGTGGCCAACGCGGTCTTCGCGATCTGCACGAGCGACTTCAGCCACACGACCGGCCTGCACATCCCCGTCGACGCGGGCGTCGCCGCGGCCTTCCTGCGATGAGCGCGACGGCGACGGGTGCGGCGAGCGCCGTCGGCTCCAGCGGCACGGTCGCGGCGGTCGACCTCGGGGCGACGAGTGGCCGGGTCATGCTCGGTCACGTCGGTCCGGGCGAGCTCCGCCTCGTGCCCGTCGCCCGGTTCCCCAACACCCCGGTCCGCACGCCGGACGGCCTCCACTGGAACATCCTCGAGCTGTACCGCTCGGTCGTCGCCGGGCTGTCGGGGGCGGCGAGGCAGGAACCGCATCTGTCGAGCATCGGCATCGACTCGTGGGCGGTGGACTACGGGCTCCTGCGGCAGGGGCGGCTGCTCGGCGCTCCGTTCCACTACCGCGACGAGCGGACGGCGGCCGGGGTCGAGGCGGTGCACGCGCGTGTGCCGTTCGCCGAGCTCTACCGGGGCAACGGGCTCCAGTTCCTCCCGTTCAACACCGTCTACCAGCTGGCGACGGAGCGCGACGCCGGCATGCTCGACGTCGCCGACACCGCCCTGCTCATCCCGGACCTCATCGCGCACTGGCTGACCGGTGCGCGCGTCGCCGAGGCCACCAACGCGTCGACGACGGGACTCGTCCGCGCCGGTGGATCGACCGACTGGGACTTGGAGCTGCTCACCAGACTCGGCATCCCGGCCGCGATCCTGCCGCCCATCGTCCAACCCGGCGATCCCATCGGGACGCTGCTCCCGGGCGTCGCCGCCGAGGTCGGTCTGTCGTCCTCGACGCCCGTCACGGCGATCGGTTCCCACGACACGGCGTCGGCGGTCGTCGCCGTCCCGATGACGAGCCAGGACGCCGCGTACATCTCCTGCGGCACCTGGGGCCTCGTCGGCGTGGAGCTCGAACATCCCGTGCTCACCGAGGCGAGCCGGGCCGCGAACTTCACGAACGAGGGCGGTGTCGACGGTCGCACCCGGTTCCTCCACAACGTGATGGGGCTCTGGCTCCTGAGCGAGTCGGTGCGCACCTGGGAGCGGGGCGGCGAGACCATCGACCTCCCCGGGCTCATCGCCCAGGCGGCCGCCGTCGACACCGCGGTCTCCGTGTTCGACGCGAACGACCCGCGCTTCCTCGCCCCTGGCGACATGCCGGCCCGCATCGCGGAGGCCCTCGTCGAGCAGGGCTCCCCGGTGCCGCGGTCACGCGCCGAGTTCGTCCGGTGCATCGTCGAGAGCCTGGCGCAGGCGTTCGCCGATGCGGTCCACACGGCCTCCGAGCTGTCCGGCGTCCGGGTCCGCACGATCCACGTCGTCGGCGGCGGATCGCAGAACGCCCTGCTCTGCCAGCTGACGGCCGACCGCGCCGGCATCCCGGTCGTCGCGGGCCCCGTCGAGGCCACCGCGCTCGGGAACGTGCTCGTGCAGGCGCGTGCCGTCGGGATCATCGACGGCGACCTCGAGACCCTGCGCGCCCTCGTCGCGCGGAGCTTCGAACCGACCCGCTACGAGCCGCGCAAGTCTTCGGGCCACGACGCGGTCACCCGGTAGCGTCGCAGCATGACTGCTTCTCCGCTCATCGTCAGCCTGCCCACCGAGCTCCGCGAGGAGGTGCTGTCGCAGGGCCCGGCTCCTGAGGGGGTCGAGTTCGTCGAGTGGGACCTCCGGACGGAGCCGCCGGTGGAACACATCGACCTCGTGGTGCCCGTGTACCTCGGTTCGAACAAGCCGCTCGCGAACGTGGCCGCCGTGACGCCGCAGCTCGTGCAGGTCCAGTCGATCGGCTACGACGGCCTGGAGGACCTCCTTCCCGAGGGCGTCGTGCTGGCGAACGCGGCGACCGTGCATGAGGCGTCGACGGCGGAGCTCACGGTGGCCCTGATCCTCGCCTCACAGCGGGGTCTCCCCGACTTCGTGCGCGCCGAGCGGACGGGCGAGTGGTTGCAGAGGCAGCGTCCGAGCCTCGCGGACCGTCGGGTCCTCCTCATCGGCTACGGCGGTGTCGGCGCGGCCATCGAGGCGAGGCTCCTGCCGTTCGAGGTCGAGGTGACCCGCGTCGCCTCCACGGCTCGTGAGGACGAGCGCGGCACCATCCACGGCATCGACGAGCTGCCGGAGCTCCTGCCCCAGGCGGAGATCGTCATCGTCGTCGTCCCACTCACCGACAGCACCCGCGGTCTGGTGGACGACGCGTTCCTCTCGGCGCTTCCCGACGACGCCCTCGTGGTGAACGTCGCCCGAGGACCGGTGGCCGACACCGAAGCGCTGGTCCGGCACGCGAGCAGCGGCCGGATCCGCCTCGCCCTCGACGTCACCGATCCCGAGCCACTGCCGGTGGACCACCCCCTGTGGTCGCTGCCGAACGTGCTCGTCTCGCCGCACATCGGCGGTGCGACGAGCGCGATGCTCCCCCGGATGGCGCGGCTGTTGCGTCGGCAGATCGAGCACCTGCAGGCCGGCGAGGAACCCGAGAACATCGTCCTCCGCACCTGATCGGCCCGCTCGATGGGTCCGGAGCGGAAAAGTTCGCGTCAGGGCTCGCCTTGAATCGGTTCAAGAGGTATGGTTTGTGGTCTGACCACATCGAGGTGCCGAAGGAGGACCGATGAGCGCAGCAGCACCCGCACCGACGACGGAGGCCGCACCGGGATCGATCGCACCCGCAACACCGGCCCCCACACCCCCGCGTCCCGAGCCCCGCGCCTGGGAGGTCGTCCTCGCCCGCATCGAGTCGGACCTCCTCAGCGGCGTCCTGAAGCCCGGCGACCGACTGCCCGGCGAACGCCAGCTCGCGATCGACCTCGGCGTCGGCCGGTCGAGCGTCCGTGAGGCGATCCGCGTCCTCGAGGTCCTCGGCCTCATCCGCACGCACACCGGTTCCGGCCCCACCGCCGGCGCGATCATCGTCGCGACGCCCTCCGGCGGCATGGCGACGCTCATGCGCTTGCAGGTCGCCGCTCAGGGGTTCGCCGTGCAGGACGTCGTGGACACCCGACTCGTCATCGAGACCGCCGTCGTCCACAGCCTCGCCACGCGCGCCGGCGAACGCGCCGCGGACCTCAAGCACCCCGAGTCGCTCCTCGACGCGATGGACCAGCCGACGCTCACCGAGGCGGAGTTCCTCGCGCTCGACGCCCAGTTCCACCTGTCGCTCGCCGAGGCGGAGGGCAACCAGGTCCTCGTCGCCACGATGTCCGGTCTCCGCGACTCGATCGAACGCTACGTCCTCGCCGGTGTGCCGCAGCTGTCGTCCTGGTCCGCCACCGCCGACCGACTCCGGGCCGAGCACCGCGGCATCGTCGAGGCGATCCGCTCGGCCGACCCCGACCTCGCCCGTCAGTCCGTGCGCTCCCACATCACCGGTTACTACGACGCCCTGAACCCCGCACCCTCCCGTGAGAAGGAAGAACAGACCCATGGTTGAACGCCGCATCCCCAAGCCCCACGACCTGCTGCCCCTCATGCAGTTCAAGAAGCCCGAGTTCAACGCGCGCCGCCGCCGTCTCGCCGCGGCGACGACCATCAGCGACCTCCGCACGATCGCGAAGAAGGTCACGCCGACGGCCCCGTTTGACTACACCGACGGCGCGGCCGAGGGCGAGATCTCGCTGGCCCGCGCCCGTCAGGCCTTCCAGGACATCGAGTTCCACCCGGCCGTCCTCAAGAACGTGGCGAACGTCGACACCGGCTGGGACGTCCTCGGCGAGCGCGTCGCGTTCCCGTTCGGCATCGCCCCGACCGGCTTCACCCGCATGATGCAGACGGAGGGCGAGCGCGCCGGTGCGTCGGCGGCCGCGGCGGCCGGCATCCCGTTCACCCTCTCCACCATGGGCACGACGTCGATCGAGGACGTGCAGGCGGCGGCTCCCGGCGGCCGCAACTGGTTCCAGCTCTACATGTGGAGCGAGCGCGAGCGGTCGATGGCCCTCGTCGACCGCGCAGCCGCGGCCGGGTACGACACGCTCGTGGTGACGGTCGACACCCCGGTGGGCGGCGCTCGCCTCCGTGACGTCCGCAACGGCATGACGATCCCGCCGTCGCTCACACCGAAGACCATCGTCGACGCGCTCCCACGGCCTGCCTGGTGGATCAACTTCCTCACGACGGAGCCGCTGGCGTTCGCGAGCCTCGACCGCTGGTCCGGCACGGTGGCCGCCCTCATCGACACGATGTTCGACCCGACCGTCGGGCCCGACGAGGTCAAGTACATCCGCGAGCAGTGGAAGGGCAAGCTGATCGTCAAGGGCGTCCAATCGGTCGCCGACGCGAAGCTCGCCGTCGACCTCGGTGCCGACGCCGTGCAGCTGTCGAACCACGGCGGCCGTCAGCTCGACCGCGCGCCGATCCCGTTCCACCTGCTGCCGAGCGTCGTCCGCGAGGTCGGCAAGGACGCCGAGGTGCACCTCGACACGGGCATCATGAACGGTGCCGACATCGTCGCGTCCGTCGCCCTCGGCGCCCGCTTCACCTTCATCGGCCGTGCGTACCTCTACGGGCTCATGGCGGGTGGGCGCGAGGGCGTGGACCGCGCGATCCAGATCCTCTCGGGCGAGATCGTGCGCACGATGAAGCTCCTGGGCGTCGCCTCGCTCGAGGAGCTGCAGCCGCACCACGTGACCCAGCTCTCGCGGTTCACGACGCTGCAGCCGCTCCCGGAGCAGTCGACGCTGAGCGCGTCACGGCCGGCCGCGCCCAAGGCGGCTCCGGCCCCGCGCAAGGCTCCGGCCCGCAAGCCGGCGTCCGCGGCGAAGGCCTGACCACCCGAGCGACACGAGGAAGCCCCGGACCACCACGGTCCGGGGCTTCCTCGTTCCGACGGAGGATGAACGTCCGCCACGGCGGCATGCGCATCATCGTGGTGAGGCGCTCCCGCGGCGCTGGTCACGTCTCGGGTTGTCCCCGATGCCGCACGGCGCGCTCTGGTCCACGATGGGAACGTCCCTCGGTCCGAGCCGCCCGCGTCCATCCGGGCCCGACTCCCGGAAGGAGCGCTGTGGCCCACCTCCTCGTCATCGGCGGCAGCGGACGCACCGGTCGACTCGTGATCTCCGAGGCGCTGCGCACCGGCCACTCGGTGACCGCCCTCGTCCGCGACCCCACACGGGTCGTCCCGGGCGATCGACTGACGATCACCCAGGGATCACCGTTGCGGATCGACGACGTCGAGGCGGCCATGCACGGCACCCAGGCGGTCGTGGTCGCGCTCACCAACCTCGGCACCTCCGACTGGCCGTGGGCGCGCCAGGTGAGCCCGCCGGACCTCATCACGAGCGCCATCGACACGGTCACCGCCGCCATGCGCTCGCACGGCCTCCGGCGCATCGTGCTGCTCTCCGCACTCGGCACCGGGGAGTCACGGCGGAGCGTGCCGTCCCCGCTGCGATGGACGACGCGATTCCTGCGGCTCGGCACCGTCTACGCCGATCACGAACGCGCCGACGCCTCACTGCGGAGCTCGGCCCTCGACTGGACGATCGTGCGCCCGACCCTGCTGTCGGGGAGCGAGCGGCGCCGACCGGTCGTGACCTCGCCCGCCGGCCGTTGGCCGAGCTCCGTGCGGATCAGCCGCTCCGACGTCGCGGGGTACCTCGTCGACGCGGTCGACGACGAGACGCTCATCCGCTCGGCTCCCGTGATCTCCTCAGGCCCGAGCCGCGTCTGAGGCTCCGGCTCAGGAACCGGCGGTGGCGCGTGACGCCTCGGGGTGCCGCCCGATGACCCGGTCGGTCGCCTCGCAGATCCCCCACCAGGTGACGCGCAGCATGGCCTCGACGACGATGCCACCCGTCATCTTCGAGGCTCCGAGCGCACGCTCCGTGAAGGTGATGGGCACCTCGACGATGCTGAGGCCCGCCCGGTTCGCGTGCCACAGCATGTCGACCTGGAACCCGTAGCCGTGGGAGTGGACCTCGTCCAGCTGGAGCCTGCGCAGCGCATCCGCGCTGAACACGCGGTAGCCGCCGGTCACGTCGCGCGCGGGGAGCCGGAGCGCGAACCGGGCGTAGCCGCTGCCCACCCGCGAGATGGCCTCGCGGTGCTTGGGCCAGTTCACGACCGAGCCGCCCGGCACCCAGCGCGATCCGAGGACGACGTCGGCGGTCGCGGCGGCGGCCAGGAGCGACGGCAACTGCTCCGGGGCGTGCGAACCGTCGGCGTCCATCTCGACCACGCTGCCGAACCCGCGCCCGAGCGCCCAGGCGAAGCCGGCCTTGTAGGCGGCGCCGAGGCCCTCTTTGCCCGTCCGGTGGAGCACGTGCACCGCGGTGTCGGCTGCGGCGAGGCGATCGGCGATGTCGCCGGTGCCGTCGGGTGAGTTGTCGTCGACCACGAGGATCTGGACGTCGGGGGTGGCGACGCGGACGCGCGCGACGATCCGTTCCAGGTTCTCGCGTTCGTTGTAGGTGGGGATGATGACCACCGTGGAATCCATGTGCCGTCCTCGTGTCTGCTCAGTCAGCGTAGCGCGCTGGACAGGACGGTATCGGCGGTACGGGGCGGTCGATCGAACGCTCAGCCAACCATCGGCGAACGTGCGGCGGAGCGTCAGTTCCGGCTGGCGAAGTGCGCCGGCACGAAGAGTGCGAGCGCGATCATCAGGATGCCGCCGAGGAACCACACCGTCTGGAAGGCCTCGTTGCGGAACGCCTCACCGAACGACCACATGCCGCCCGCGAAGAGCGCGAGGGCGATGACGACCCAGAATCCGGTCGCGTCCCCCAGGGTGCTCGTCCGTCCCGACTTGTCTCGTTCGTGGTCACGTCGTTCTGCGGCGTCCATGGGTGCCCTCCGTCGGCGGTCGATCGTTCACAGCAGGTATACGCGGTGCCGCGCGTGACCCGCAACCCCTCGACAGCCTGGCCCTGAGCCCGACCCCGGTCCCTGAGCCCCACTCCGGTCCCTGAGCCTGTCGAAGGGCTAGCCGCGGAGTTCGAGGGTGCAGCACTTCACGCCGCCACCACCGAGCAGGAGCTCGGACAGGTCGACGCCGATCGGGCGGTAGCCGCGCTCCCGCAGCTGGCGCTCGAACCCGACGGCGCGAGCGGCGATGACGACCTCGCGACCGTTCGAGATGGAGTTGAGGCCGAGCACCGCCGCGTCCTCCGTGCTCACGTGGATCGCATCCGGGTACCGCTCCTCGAGGATGCGGTTGCTCGCCTCGTCGAACGCGGTCGGCAGGTAGGCGATGTTCGCGGGTGAACCGTCGCTGGGGGCCACCGGGTCGAGCACGGCGATGGCGGTGTCGAGGTGGTAGAAACTCGGGTTCACGAGATTCAGCGTGACGACCTCTCGGTCGAAGATGCGTCGCACCTCGTCGTGGCTGCGCGGGTCGGTGCGGAATCCGGTCCCCGCGAGGATCGTGTCGCCGACGAGCATGATGTCGCCCTCGCCCTCGTTCACGAACTCGGGGCGCTCGACGCGGAAGCCGTTTGCCTCGAACCAGTCCATGTAGGCGGGGCCCTCGGGGATGCGCTCGTCGTAGGTGAACTTGGCACCGTAGGCGACACCGTCGAGCGTGAACCCGCCGTTCGCCGCGAACACCATGTCGGGCAGGCCGTCGATGGGGTCGATGAGGTCGATCGTGTGCCCGAGGTCGAGGTACGCCTGGTGCAGCCGCTCCCACTGCGACACGGCGAGCGAGGTGTCGGTGGGGTCGTCCGGGTTCATCCAGGGGTTGATCCGGTAGCTGACCGTGAAGCGGTCGGGGCGGCACATGAGGTACCGGCGGCGATTCGCGATGCGACCCGCAGCGGCGGAATCCTGCGGGGCTGGGGTGGGGTGGTTGAGCGTCGACGACACGTCGGCCTCCAGATACGAGCGAGGAACGGCGGACGATGTCCAGGGGCCCGAAGGCACGCCACGTTCATCATCGCACGCAGTTCGCAGCGGTTTCACGGACTTTGGCGCAGGATTGCTGCGAAATGGCAGATTCTCACGCAATGATTGCGCTTACACTGACCCTATGGACAATCTCGACCGCGGCATCATCGACCTGCTCCGGCAGAACTCTCGCGCCGGATACGGCGACATCGGCGCGGTCGTCGGCCTGTCGGCTTCCGCGGTGAAGCGACGCGTCGACCGACTGGTGGCCGACGGCGTGATCCAGTCGTTCACGATCCAGGTCGACCCCACGGTGGACGGCATGCAGACGGAAGCCTACGTCGAACTCTTCTGCCGCGGCACGGTCTCCCCCAACGAACTCCTGCGGATCCTGTCCGGGGTGCCGGAGGTCGTCGACGCCGGCACCGTGACCGGGAGCGCCGACGCGATCGTCCACATGCGCGCCCGCAACATCCCCGCCCTCGAGGACGCCTTGGAGCGGGTCCGGATCGCCCCGAACGTCGATCACACCCGCAGCGCGATCGTCCTCACCCGCCTCATCCACCGGCACGTCGACTGATGCCGTTCCGGATCGAACCGACCTCCGGTGTCGCCGTGTTCGAGCAGCTGCGGACGCAGGTGATCGACGGGGTGCGCGAGGGCTCGATGCCGACGGGGTCGAAGCTCCCGACGGTACGGGGGCTGGCCGACGAGCTGGGCATCGCACCCAACACGGTCGCGAAGGCGTACCGACTCCTGGAGGCCGACGGGGTCATCGAGACCCGAGGCCGCGCGGGCACGTTCGTATCGGCGCACGGCGACGCGATCGAGCAGCAGGCGCAGCGTGCGGCGGCCGCGTACGCGGACCGCATCCGCGAGCTCGGGGTGCCGGCCGACGAGGCGCTCGAGCTCGTCGCCGCAGCCCTTCGGGCCTGAAGCGCTCGGTCGCTCCTCGCTCAGATGACGCCGTGGGACCATGGGTCCGGCGTGCCGAACCGGTGCGCGGTGATCGAGATCGCCTGCTCGTGCAGGAACGGCAGCAGCTCCACGCGCCCCGCCTGGGTGACCGGCCCCGCCCAGATCGCGATGTCCGGGTCGCCGCCGAGCGCCTCCGCGAGTCGCTTCGCCAACGGTTCGGAGTCCGAGGCCTCCGAGCCGGGCTCGGCTTCCGCGACGGTCTCCGGGCGTGGCACGACGATCCGCACCCGGGTCGCGAACGGGGCCTCCTGGCCGGATTCACCGGTGTCGATGGAGCCGCGGGCAGCCATGCGGGTGAGCCACTGCGCATCCGTCTCGAGCGAGACCGGGATGTTCAGCTCGGACAACCAGTCACGGACCTCACGGGGCAACCGCCCGCCGAGGCTCACGGTGAACCGCGACCGTGACCGCACCGCCGCGATGAGCACCCGGAGCGCGTCGCCCAGGTCGGCACCCGCCGCCACGCGCACGGAGACGGCGACCGGCCGGTATCGGAGGAGGTTCCGCTCCACGCCGAGCTGCGAGACGTCGGTGACCTCGCCGAACTCGTTCCCCCACGCCACGGCGTCGCTGAGCGCCGAGCGCCGCAGGACGTCGAAGGCCTCGTAGGTGAGGGACGGCTGCGCCGCCTCGATGAGCTTGACGATGCGGGTGTCGAGCCCGCGGAGATGCAGACTCTGGCTCGCGGAACCGGGATCGGGCTGCCAGTCGCCGAGCCCGAACAGGGCGTTCGGCCCGCCGGGCTTCGCGCCGGTGCCGACGGAGGAACGCTTCCAGCCGCCGAACGGTTGACGCTGGACGATCGCACCCGTGATCCCACGGTTGACGTAGAGGTTGCCCGCCTCGACCGTGTCGAGCCACTCGTCGAGGTCCGCGGGATCGAAGGTGTGCAGTCCGGCGGTCAAGCCGTACGGCGTCGCGTTCTGGAGGGTGATCGCCTCGCTCAGGGTCGCCGCGCGCATGACACCGAGCACCGGGCCGAAGTACTCGGTCAGGTGGAACGGCGAGCCGGGCTGCACTCCCGTGCGCACCCCCGGCGACCACAGACGCTCACTCGGTGCGCCGAAGTTGACCGAGGAGTCGTCCAGCAGCTTCGGCTCGACCAGCCACTTTTCGCCGAGTCGCAGCTCGGTGAGCCCCGCGAGAAGCTTCGCCCCCGCCGGCTCGATGATCGGACCCATCTGCGTGCGGGCGTCCGACGGCCAGCCGACGCGGAGGGAACGGACGGCGTCCTCCAGCTGCCGGAGGAAGCGGTCGGAGCGGCCGACGGATCCGACGAGGATCACGAGGGACGCCGCGGAGCACTTCTGGCCGGCGTGCCCGAACGCGCTCTTGACGATGTCGGCGACCGCGAGGTCGAGGTCGGCGCTCGGCGTGACGATGATGGCGTTCTTGCCGCTCGTCTCGGCCAGGAGCGGGAGGTCGGCCCGCCAGCTGCGGAACAGCCGGGCGGTCTCGTACGCCCCCGTGAGGATGACGCGGTCGACGGCCGGGTGCGAGACGAGTCGACGACCCAGCTCCCCCTCCTCGACGTCGGCGAGGACGAGCAGGTCCCGCGGGACACCGGCGTCCCAGAGGGCCTCGACGACGACCGCCGCACAACGCTTGGCCTGTGGGGCGGGCTTGATGATGACGCCACTGCCGGACGCCAGTGCCGCGAGGACACCGCCCGCCGGGATGGCGACGGGGAAGTTCCAGGGCGGCGTCACGACGGTGAGTCGGGAGGGGACGAAGCGTGCGCCGCGCACTCGCTCGAGTTCCGGCGCCGTGCTGGCGTAGTAGTGGGCGAAGTCGACCGCCTCGCTCACCTCCGGGTCTGCCTCGGCGATCGTCTTGCCCGTCTCGCTGGCCATGACCTCGATGAGCTCGGCTCGGCGGGAGGCGAGCACACGGCCGGCAGCGTGCAGGACGGCAGCGCGCTCGGCGGCCGGACGGGCACCCCATCGGGTTCCGGCGGCCTGCACCATCGTGATCGTGCGCTCGAGGACGCGTTCGTCGGTGAGGGCCGCGGCGGCGACCGCGGTGTTCCCCAGGGTCGACGCCGGCACCCGGGAGAGGATGGCCGCACCCCAGGCGCGGTTCGCCGCGAGGGACGGGTCGGTGTCGGCGGTGTTCTCGAAGCCGGGCGCGCCGTCCACGATGCCCCCACGCTCCGAGCGGGAGAAGACCGCGGTCTCGACGTAGCTCGACGACTCGGTACGGAACCGGTCCTCGCGGTCCGATCCGCGGTCCAGGCCGAGGACCTGCTGGGTGAGGCCGGCGTCCGAGTCCTGGGCGGGGTCGCGGAACCGTTCATCGGCCTCGCTGTCGTCGCGGACGGGCTCGACGGCCTCCTGGGAACGATCCTGCGTCCGGTTGGGGGTCGGCACGAGTCCGGGGGTCTCGTGCAGCGCTTCGACCGAGGCCAGGAAGCGACGACGCTCCCGCGCGAACAGGGTCGGCTTCTCGGCGAGGTCGAACACCGCCGACATGAAGTTCTCCTCGCTCGCGTTCTCCTCCAGCCGCCGGACGAGGTACGAGATCGCGACGTCGAACTCCTTCGGGTTGACGACCGGCGTGTAGAGGAGCACTGCGCCGACGTCACGCTTGATGGCCTCGACCTGGCCGGTGGCCATCCCGAGGAGCATCTCGAAGTCGACCCGGTCGCGCACGCCGCGGTCGCCCGCCAGCAGCCAGGCGTAGGCGATGTCGAAGAGGTTGTGGCCGGCGACGCCGACCCGGACGACGTCGGTGCGCGCGGGGGTGAGCGCCCAGTCGAGGACGCGCTTGTAGTTGGTGTCGGTCTCCCGCTTGGAGGCGGTCGTCGCGAGCGGCCACCCGTGGATCGCCGCGTCGACGCGCTCCATCGCGAGGTTCGCGCCCTTCACCAGGCGGACCTTGATGGGCGCTCCGCCGGCGGCCACGCGCTGCTTGGACCAGGCGGTGAGCTGCATCATGGCCTCGAGGGCGTCCGGGAGGTACGCCTGGATGACGATGCCGGCCTCGAACCGGAGCAGCTGCGGGTGGTCGAGGAGACGGGTGAAGACCGCGATGGTCAGGTCGAGGTCGCGGTACTCCTCCATGTCGAGGTTGATGAAGGTGCCGGTCGCCAGGCCCTCCTCGTACAACGGGACCAGGCGGCGGACGATGCGGTCGACGACCTGCTCGAACGACCACATGGAGAGTTGGCTGGCGATGGACGACACCTTGATCGACACGTAGTCGACGTCGGGCCGCTGCAGGAGTTCGCGGGTCCCGGCCAGTCGCCTGGCGGCCTCCCCCTCGCCGAGGACGGCTTCACCCAGGAGGTTCAGGTTGAGTCGCGAGCCGTCGGCCCGCAACTTCGCGATGGCCGCACCGAGTTCACGCGGTCGGCTGTCGACGATCAGGTGGCCGACCATGCCGCGCAGCACTCGACGGGAAGCCGGGACGACGACCCACGGCAGGACCGGCCCGACGAGGCCGCCGGTGCGGATGGCGGCCTGCTCGTACCAGGGGAGGAAGCTCGGCGTCCGGGCGGCGAGGGCCGCGAGGGCGTTACCGGCCACGAAGCCGTCCTCCGGCCGCATGACCCCGTCGACGAAGCCGACGGTGAACTCGAGCCCATCGGGATCGCGCAGGACGCCGGCCAGCCGGGCCGCCGCCGGGTCCACGGGCTCCTTCGCTCCCTCGGCCACCCACTTCGCGGCGAGGGCGACCGCACGATCCGCGAGGCCGACCGTCTCGGTGGGATCCTCGTACGCTTCGTTCGCCATGCCGCTCAGCCTATTCGCGGATCCGGCGTTCCCTCTCGAGGCTCGCGAGGGGTCGTGTGCGTCTGGCAGCCCCGGTCCCGCTCCCATCCCGGTCCTCGAGCCGGTCGGAGCGACGCCCGGGTCGCTCAGTGTCGGCGGTGGTCCTGGATCGTGATCTTCGGCCCTCGGCGCGGCTTGTGGATCCCGCTCCGGCCGATGAGCCGGAGCACTCGCTGCCGCTGCCCGTTCCACGGCGAGAGGAGTTCGAGCATGCCGTCGTCGTCGACCGGTGCCCCGGCGAGGGCCTGACCGACGGACGCCGCCAGATGGTAGTCGCCGACGCTCACGGCGTCCGGGTCGCCGTGCGCGCGGAGGGTCACCTCTGCGGCCGTCCACACCCCGATGCCAGGGAGGCTGCGCAGCCGCCGGGAGGCGTCGTCCGGGTGCTCGTCGACCGTCCGCTCGATCGCGCTCGCGAGACGGGAAGACCGCACCACCGTTTCGGAGCGCTGCGGCCCGACCCCGGCCTCGTGCCACTCCCAGCTCGGGATCATGCGCCAGGTGTCGGCCGCCGGCGCGACGATCATGCCCTCGGGCGCCGGGCCCGGTGCGGGTTCGCCGTGCCGCCGCACGAGCTGCCGCCACGCCCGCCAGGCCTCTATCGCGGTGACCTTCTGCTCCATGATCGACGGCACGAGCATCTCGAACACGAGCCGGTTCCGGCTGAGGCGCATGCCCGGGTTCCGGCGGAGCACCTCCGTCAGCAATGGGCTTCGGCTGACGTCGAGCCCGCTCCAGTCGTCGTCGCGACCGAGGAGCTCGGGCACGCCGTCGATCATCCACTCGGCGCCGGGTCCCCAGGCCGTCGCCTCGACCTCGCCGTCACGCATGGCCGACACGTACAGGGTCGCCCCACCCTGGGGTGTGCGCGCCGTCAACCAGACACCGCCGGGGGTCTTCCGGTAGCAGGGGCCATCGCCACCGCGGGACATCAGGCGCAGCGTCGCGTGGACATCCAGTGGCCCGGTCGGCCGGTACACCGTCCGCACGCTCGTCGACGTCGTCGCCCCCTCGCTCGGCACGCCGGCCAGCGGCGGCGCCGAGGGTCGCGGGCCCTGTTGGATGGATGGTGCGACTGCCGACATGCCGCTCACCCTACGTGGTGACCACCGACATCCGAGCGCACCGCACGACGACGCCCGGGTGGCGGACGCGGACCGGAGGGAACCGGTGCCGCGTCGCCACCCGGGCGTGAGTGGTCGACGGCTAGTTGCCGCTGCCGTGGAGGATGAAGTCGTACGCGAACTGATCGACGACCGTCCCGTTCACCGCCTGCTTGACGTGCCCGCCCGCGTACCGCCCGGGCTTGTAGTCGGTCGGCCACAGGATGCTCCAGGTCCCGTCGGGACGGACGACGTCGGAACCGAGGTCGGTGCCCCAAGCGCCCACGATCGAGATGGTCGAGCCGGGCGTCGCCGTGCCGGTGAACTCCGGCCGGGTGCCCGAGATCGTCTCGCCGACCGTCGGGGAGGTCACCACGAGCGGCTTGGCGATCGTGAAGTCGTACGTGACGCTTCCGGCCTGGACACCCTCGATGTACTGCTTGACGGTGCCACCCACGTATCGGGCGGGGAGGAGCGACTGGTCCCAGGTGATCGACCAGGTTCCGGTGCTGTCGACCCGGTCGACCGAACCGGCGACGCGTCCCCACTGGGTGCGGATCTCGACTCGCGCACCGGGCTGAGCGGTACCGGTGAACACGGGGACGGGACCGAGCAGCGCGCCACCGATCTTCGGCGAGGTCACGACGAGCGGCGCGGCTCCTGCACCGGGGCGCATGACGAAGTCGTAGGGCACTCGGGACTGCTCGACGCCCGAGATCTCCTGCACGACACGACCGCCACGGTAGGTGCCCGGGGTGATCGACTTGTTCCACTCGACGCGCCAGGTGCCCTCCTTCGTGACGAGGCCGTTGCCGAGCTCGGAGTTCCAGGAGCCGATGACCCGCACCGTGGCGCCGGGCTCGCCACGCCCGGTGAAGACCGGGACCGGCGTGGTGATGACGGCACCGATGGCGGGCGATTCGAGGGTCACGTCGACCACCGGACCCGGTTCCGGCGTGGGTTCGCGGTAGGTGAAGCGCACCGGTGCCGTGGTGCGCTGCTGCTCGAACAGCTGCGTCGCGGTCGCGACGTAGTCGCGCTCCTCCAGGGCGCGGAGCGACTGCTGCTCCCACGTGCCGGAGCTGGTGACCGTCGTGTCGACGAGGGTGACGTCGTCACGGTCGTCGAGGATCGTGATGGCAGCGCCGGGCTCTCCGCGACCGGAGAAGATCGGGCGATCGACCTCGACCGTGCTGTCCAGCGCCGGTGACTCCACCGTGATCGCGCGGACCGCGGCGTAGGTGAGCGACCAGGGCACCGTCGTGTCGTCGGCCACCTGCCGGACAGTGCCGGCGTGCGCGCCGGCGGCCAGTGCCGCCGACACCGGAGCGGTCCACGACCCCTGCGGATTCACGACGCCGGAGGCGATGACACCGCCACGAGCCTCGACGACCTCGATCGCCGAACCGGGGTGGCCCGTGCCGGTGAACGTGGGCTGGGGGATGCGGACGGTGGAACCGACAGCCGGTGCCGTGAGGACGAGCGGTTCGAAGACGGGCTGGGGGGCGTGTCCGTCCGGAAGGATCACCGCTCCCTCCGAGGGGATGCCGATGCCGCCGACGGCCAGCATGCCGGCGAACTGTCGCAGGAACCCGCCCTGTCCGCCGCTGGACACCAGACCGGAGCCGGACAGCTCCGAGGTTTCGATGTCCTGCCATGCCCACTCCTGGGCGAGCGAACCGTTGCAGGTCGCCGGGTACACGTACTTGTACCGCTGCTCGGGGTTGGGTTCGAGGCAGCGCTCCCACCCGTTCACGACACCCCGGATCGGGCCGACGCCGTCGAGTTCGGGGAAGGTCCATTCCGTGGCAGCGGCGAGCGCTTCGCCGACGGAGGTGTGGACCGATGCCGGCGTCGGGTTCGAGGTGTTCCCGGACGAACCCACGGCGAAGTACGAACCGACACCGCCGGCACGGACCTGCCCGACGAACCGGCCGGAGATCGACGCGGTGACACTGCTGTCGGGTGGGGCGACGTCGGCCGTGGTCGCTGAGGCCGGGGCACCCACCAGGCCGGCGGCGAGGACACCGACGAGCCCGATGGCGGATAAGGGGGCGAGGCGTTTCATAGGCGGAGTGGACCTTTCACGGATCTGTGCATCGGCAGGGGTGCCGTCGATGCACGCAAGAGTGTTCAGCTGAACTCCGTGAGCCTACAGATATACCAGTTGGTCAGGTGTGGGGTATCTCCGATCTGTGGAAAACTCACCCCCCAGGTACGCGACAACCGCCGATCCCCGGCGTCTGGGATCGGCGGCTGCAGTGGCGTCGGGCTATTCGGCCGCGACGAGGTTGTCCTGACCGCCGTCGGTGACGGCGGGGACAGACGGGGTGACGACCTTGTTGCCGTTGGCGCCCTCGCTGAACGTGACGTTCGCCACGTCGGCCACGGTCACGAGCGAGATGGAGCTGTTGAACGTGAGGTTCGAGACGGTCCCGGTGACGGTGACCATGCTGTTCGAGCCTTCGACGACGACGTTGTCGCAGTCGCCCTCGAGCGTGATGTTCGAGCTGTCCTCGACGATGGTGGCGGTGCCGTCGACACAGGTGCCGTCGATCTCGGGGACCACGTAGTCGGAACCGGCTTCGGCCGAAGCCGTGCTGTCGGCGGGTGCACCCGATTCGGTGGCCGTGCAGCCGGCGAGGCCGAGGGCGATGAACGCCGCAGCGGCGAAGATGGGGAACTTCTTCATGAGTTGATGTCCTTTCGGGAGGTTCGGGACCCTGTCTGCCGGCCGGGGGTACCGGCCGACAGACAGGGGTGCTGCAGGGGTGGCGCTGGAGTGGTGCTACGGACTACTTCGTGAGGATGAAGTCGTAGGTGAACGAGCCGATGACCTTGCCGTTCACGGACTCCGTCACCGTGCCGCCCGAGTAGCGGGCAGGCTTGTAGTCGCTCGGCCAGGTGATCGTCCACTCACCGTGCTCGTTCGCCGCCGTGTGCCCGAGGTCGGTCCCCCACGCCCCACGGATCTGGATCTCCGCGTTCGGGATTGCGGTTCCGGTGAACACCGGACGGGTGCCCGATATCGTCTCGCCGATCTTCGGCGAGCTCACCACGAGCTGGGACGGGACGATGGTGAAGTCGTAGATGAACTTCCCGCGCTCCTCACCGTTCACGAACTGCTTCACCGTGCCGCCCGAGTAGCGGGCGGGCAACACGGTCTTGTTCCAGGTGATGCTCCACTGCCCGTTGCTCGCAACGCTCTCGACACTGCCGAGGATCGTGCCGGACGCGCCACGGATCTCGACCTTCGCCCCCGGCTGTGCCGAACCGGTGAACACCGGCGTGGTCTCGTGGGTCGTCTCGCCGACCTTCGGCGAGGTCACCAGGAGCGGTGCGACGGTCGTGTTGCCGATCGTGAAGTCGTAGACGAACTTGCCACGCTCGACACCACCGACGAACTGCTTCACCGTGCCGCCCGAGTAGTGGCCAGGCACCACCGTCTTGTTCCAGGTGATGCTCCACTGCCCGTTGCTCGCGACGCTGTCGACACTGCCGAGGAGGCTCCCCGACGCGCCACGGATCTCGACCTTCGCGCCAGGCTGCGCGGTCCCGGTGAACACCGGCTTCGTCTCCTCGATCGTCGCACCGACCTTCGGCGCCGTCACGACCAGCGGCGCGACCTCGGCGGACTCGACGGTGAAGTCGTAGACGAACTTGCCACGCTCCACACCGTCGACGAACTGCTTCACCGTGCCACCCGCGTAGCGGCCAGGCACCACCGTCTTGTTCCAGGTGATACTCCACTGACCGTTGGAGGCGACGCTGTCGACACTGCCGAGCAGGTCACCCCAGCCGCCACGGATCTCCACCCGTGCGCCAGGCTGCGCCGTCCCGGTGAACACCGGCGTGGCCTCCTCGATCGTCTCACCGATCTGCGGCGAGGTCACGACGAGTGGTGCGACCTCGGCGGCCTTGACCGTGAAGTCGTAGGGCACGCTCGTGTAGGGCTTGTCGCCGACGTACTGCCGGACGGTGCCGCCCGAGTAGTGACCCGGGGTCAGCGAGGAGCTCCACGTGAGCGACCACGTTCCATCCGACTCGACCTCGGTCTCGCCCATCAGCTGCTGCGAAGCGCTGTAGACCTGGATCTTCGCACCCGCCTGGCCGGTTCCGGAGAACACCGGAGCACCGGGCTCGAGCACGGCACCGATCTCCGGCGACACGAGCACGATCGGCTCATCGGGGATGGGCGTACTCGCCGTGATCGTGGCGGACCACGGCACGTCGACGAGGCCACCACCGGTCACGGCACCGTCGAAGGTGCCCACGGCGGCGTCAGGCGCCGCCGCCAGGTGCAAGGTGATCGCCCGGTTCGCATCGGTGACCGTGCCGGTGAAGCCGTGCACACCCTCGGACCAGAAGAACCCGGCAGGAGCGTTTCCGACCGGTGAGAGTCCCTGCGGAACGATGATCCCGACCAGGCCGTTCACTCCGGCGTTGAAGATGACCGGCACGTCGACCGATTCACCCTGCTGCACGGTGACGGACTTGATCGTCACCGCAGGAGCGATCGGCGCCGCTTCGATCATCGCGGTGAAGTCCGCGATCTTCGTGTGACCCGAACCATAGGTGACCTTGCCGCCCGTGGCCGCACCGATCGGCGCGTCCGTGTTCGCCGTCAGGGTGAACTTCAGCGACGTCGTGCCGACCGGCAACGTCCCGCCCATGCCCAGCGCGTCGATCGTGAACGCCGAGTTCTGGACAGCCGTGATCTTCGTACCAGCGGGGTGGTAGACATCGATCCGCTTCCCACCCGCAGCAGTGTTGAACGTCGCCTCGACCTGAACCGACTGTCCCTGACGCAACGTCGGCGTCGGGATCGTCACCGCAGGCGGGATCGGGGCCGCAGTGATGGTCGCGGACCAGGGCTGCTCGAGGTGTGAACCGCGCACGACACCGTCGAAGGTGCCCACCGCGGCATCGGCAGCGGCGGTCAGGTTCATCGTGAACACCCGGTTGGCGTCCGAGACCGTTCCGCGGAAGCCGCCGATACCCGGCATCCACGTGAACCCGGTCGGCGCCGCCCCGGTCGGGGCGAGACCCTGGGGCAGGAGGATGTCGGTCAGCCCTGAAGCCGTCGCGTTGAATTCGACGTCGACACCAACCGACTGGCCCTGCTGCACAGTGACGGACTCGACCGTCACCGCAGGAGCGACCGGGGCCGCCGTGATCGTCGCGGACCAGGGCTGGTTCAGCCCAGCGCCGCGCACGACTCCGTCGAAGGTGCCCACCGCGGCATCGGCAGCGGCGGTCAGGTTCATCGTGAACGCCCGGTTGGCGTTCGTGACGGTGCCACTGAATCCGTTGATGCTCGGCAACCAGGTGAACCCGGCGGGCGCGTTGCCGGTCGGGGCGAGGCCTGCCGGTACGACGATCTCGACCTGGCCGGACACCGACGCGTTGAACTCGACGTCGACACCCACCGACTGGCCCTGCTGGACGTTAACGGACTCGATCGTCACCGCAGGAGCGATCGGGGCCGCCGTGATGGTCGCGGACCATCCCTGCTCGAGACCCGAACCGCGCACGGCACCGTTGAAGGTCCCGACCGCCGCATCGGCGGCCGCGGTCAGGTCCATCGTGAACACGCGGTTGGCGTCCGTGACCGTTCCCCGGAAGCCCTTGATGCTCGAGTTCCAGGTGAAGCCGGACGGCGCCGCCCCTGTCGGGGCGAGACCCTGCGGCAGGATGATGTCGACCTGACCGGACACCGACTCGTTGAACTCGACGTCGACATCGACCGAATCGCCCTGCTGCACGGTGACGGAGTCGATCTCCACCGCCGGTGCGACCGGAGGGGCTTCGATGTTGGCCGTGAAGTCGGCGAGCTTCGTGCGGTTCGCGCCGTAGGCGATCTGACCACCGCGGGCGGTGCCGATCGGAGCGTCCTGATCAGCCGTGAGCGTGAAGGTGACGGAGGTCGTGCCGCTCGGCAGCGTGCCGGTCATGCCCTGGCTGTTCAGGGTGAAGGCCGAATCGTCGACCGCGGTGATCGTCGTGTCGGCGGGGTGGTCGATGTCGATCCGCTGTCCGCCTGCGGCGGCGTTGAACGTCGCCGTGACCTGAGCAGACGCGCCAGGCTGCAGCGTCGGCGAACTGATGGACGCTGCGGGCTCCTCCACGGGAGCCATCTGACTCATGACCAGGCGGTCCTCATACGCCTCTCCGCCTTCGGCGACTGACCTCCATTCGAAGGTGCCTTGGATCATGTCCAACCGCCGGCCCACCTGGTTCCGGATCGTGCCGTCGGCCTCAACGTACATCCCGTCCGTGAACGCTGCGTCGCAGCTGGTCAGGAAGACTGGGCGATACTCGTTTGCAGATGGCACGCACAAGCCTTCGAACTGGATCTTCCCGGTGGTGCCGACCGCTGGGACGGTCAGCGGAGGAGCGACCTCCAGCGTCTCCTCAAGGGTTTTGAAGCCCCTGGAGATGAAGCCGAACGACGCGGGATAGCTCGTCCAGTAGTACGACGATGCCGAGTTCTTCAGAACGAACTGCCCCGTGAGCTGGGCCGATGTCGTGTCCGCGACGGTGACCTCGGGCGAGACCGCGCTTGCGGCGGCCGGGCCGGTGAGGACCCCTGACGCCGTGATGGCTATCAGGCCGAAGGCCGACAGCGTTTTCTTGAGCTTCATAGGGAGGAAGCTTCCTTTCGTGAGCAGGCGCTACGGCGGAGACCGACTCGATCTTCGGGTCGAGCGGGGCGTCGTAGCTGGGGAGGTGTTCGGGAGCCGAACACCTTTGATCGTAACAGATATTTTAGTATGTATAACATGAGTCCGATATGCCGGACCGGATTCCGATGCCCCTGGACAGACGAAACCGCCGACCCCGGGGAGGGATCGGCGGCTGCGCACTCGCCGGATCACTCGGCGGCGACGAGGTTGTCCTGCCCGCCGTCGGTGACGGCCGGGGTGGAGAGGGTGACGACCTTGTTGCCGTCGGCGCCCTCACCGAACGCGACCGTGGCCACCTCGGTCACCTTGACGAGCGAGATGGAGCTGTTGACGGTGAGGTTCGAGACGACGCCGGTGATGGTGACCATGCTGTTGGAGCCCTCGACGACGACGTTCTCGCAGTCGCCCTCGAGGGTGATGTTCGAGCTGTCTTCGACGATGGTGGCGGTGCCGTCGACACAGGTGCCGTCGATCTCGGGCACCACGTAGTCGGAGCCGGCCTCAGCGGAGGCGGAGGCACTGCTCTCCGTCGGCCCGGTGGACTCGGTGGCCGTACAGCCGGCGAGCCCGAGAGCGACGAACGTAACAGCGGCGACGACGGGGAATTTCTTCATGGGAGGTGTTCCTTTCGGGAGATGCTGGAGAATCCTGCCCACCCCGAGGCCGACAGGGTGTTCGGCGAGTTTCGTAGGGGCTTCCGTTCATGGACAGGCACCGCGGCACCGAGTGACTCGGCCTCCGGGTCGTCGGGGAGGACCGCGCAGCTGGAGAGGCGTCCGGAGACCGGACATGTTTGATCGTAACAGATATTTTAGTAGATATTACATGAGTGTGGTATTCAGGGTGGTCCGGGAGTCGGATCCGGTCCCAGAACTCGTCGAAGGGCACGCGAAACACCCCGCCGAGACGGGCTCGGCGGGGTGTGGGTGCAGCAGGCGTCAGCTGACGGGGACGTGCCGCTCGTCAGGACCGACGTACTCGGACAGGGGGCGGATGAGCGCGTTCGACGCCAACTGCTCCGCGATGTGCGCCGTCCAACCGACCACGCGGGCCGCGACGAAGAGCGGCGTGAACGTCTCCGTGTCGAAGCCGATCAGGTTGTAGGCCGGGCCGGACGGGTAGTCGAGGTTCGGCTTGATGTTCTTCCGCTCGACCATGTCGGATTCCAGCGCCGTGTACAGCTCGAGGACCTCCGGCTTGCCGTAGTGCTCAGCGAGCTTCTCCAACGACGCCAGCATCGTCGGCACCCGCGAGTCGCCGTTCTTGTACACGCGGTGACCGAAGCCCATGATCTTGCGCTTCTCGGCGAGCGCCGCATCGAGCCAGGCGCTGGCGCGGTCGGCCGTGCCGATCTCGTCGAACACGTGCATGACGGCCTCGTTCGCGCCGCCGTGCAGCGCACCCTTGAGGGCACCGATGCCGCCGACGACCGCCGAGTAGAGGTCGCTGAGGGTCGAGGTGATGACGCGGGCCGTGAACGTCGAGGCGTTGAACGAGTGCTCCGCGTACAGGATCATCGACACGTCGAACGCGTCCACGACGACCGGGTCCGCTTCCTCACCGAAGGTCATGAAGAGGAAGTTCTCGCTGTACCCGAGGTCGTCGCGCGGCGGGACGAGCTCAAGGCCGTGTCGGCGACGCTGGTCGTAGGCGACGATCGCCGGCAGCTTCGCGTACAGGCTCGCCGCCTTCACCGCGTTCGCCTCCACGGTGTTGGCCTCGGCGGTCGGGTCGTTCGCGCCGATGACGCTCACCGCGGTGCGGAGCGCGTCCATCGGGTGCGAGGTGGTGGGGAGGAGGTCGATCGCCGCCTTCACGTTGTCGTCGAGGGCGCGCTGCGACCGCTCCGATGACGTGAACTCGGCCAGTTCGGCCTCGCTCGGCAGCTCGCCGTTCCACAGGAGGTACGCCACCTGCTCGAAGGTGCAGTGCTCCGCGAGCTCCTGCACCGGATACCCGCGATAGAGGAGGGAGTTCGTCTCCGGGTTCACCTTCGAGACGCTCGTCACGTCGACGACGACGCCGGCGAGACCCTTCTTGATGTCGCTGGTCGCTTCGGTCATGCGGTGCTCCTTTGCGGTGGTGCAGTGGTCATGCGTGGGTCGAGCTTGGCACCCGGGTCGCCCCTCGACAAGCGCGGGGAGCGGAGACCCAGGTGGTGTTCATCGGGGCGATCGAGCGAGTGGCCTACCGGTCGACGGTGAAGTTGAACACCGAGGTGTCGAACCGGTTGTAGCCCTCGTAATCGATGAGTTCGTAGAGGTCGGCTCGGTGCTGCATCTCCCCTAACTTGCCCGTGAGCGAGCCCTCCTCGTTCAGGGTGTCCAGTGCGCGACCCGCCGCGCCCATGGCGATGCGCAGGAGCGAGACCGGCCAGATGACCAGGTTCACGCCCACGTCGGCGAGCTGTTGCGAGGTGAACAGCTCACTCTTGCCGAACTCGGTCATGTTGGCGAGGATCGGCACGTCGACGGCCGCACGGACGGCGGCGAACTCCTCGAGTGACCGCATGGCCTCGGGGAAGATCGCGTCGGCTCCCGCGTCGACGAGTTGCTTGGCCCGGTCGATCGCCGCGTCGAGACCGTCGACCGCAGCGATGTCGGTCCGCGCCATGATGAGGAGGTTCGGGTCGCGACGCGCGTCGACGGCGGCGCGGATGCGACCGAGTGCGGTCGAGGTGTCGACGACCTGCTTGCCGTCGAGGTGCCCGCAGCGCTTCGGGTTGACCTGGTCCTCGATGTGGAGGCCGGCGAGCCCGGCGTCCTCGATCTCCTGGACGGTGCGCGCGACGTTCATCGGCTCACCGAAACCGGTGTCGGCGTCGACGATGGCCGGCAGCTCGGTCATGCGCGCGATCTGCTTCGCCCGACCGGCGACCTCGGTGAGGGTCGTCAGGCCGATGTCGGGCAGGCCGAGGTCGGCCGAGAGGACCGCTCCCGAGATGTAGACGCCGTCGAAGCCCTTCTGCTCGATGAGGCGAGCCGACAGCGGGTTGAACGCGCCGGGGAATCGGAGCAGCTCACCGGTGGCGAGCCGCTCGCGGAACGCCCGGCGCTTCTCGGCCGGCGTGGTCTGGCTGTACAACATCAGCGGTGTCCCGTCTGGTCGTCGGCCGGCATCAGAAGAGACCGGTCGGGTGCGGCGCCGAGGCGAGGACCCCGGAGGACGCTTGGATGCTCAGCTGCTTGACCTCGTCCGCATCGAGCTCGGGCAGGCGTTCGGCGAGCGCGAGGAAGCGGTCGATCTCCTCCGGGTCGAGGACGCCGGCGGCGAGGGTGCGGAACTTCTGCACGTAGTCGGCGCGCGCGAACGGTCGGGCACCGAGCGGGTGGGCGTCGGCGACGGCGATCTCGTCGACGATGGTCGAGCCGTCGGTCAGCGTGATCTCGATGCGACCGCCGAAGGCCTGCTCGAACGGGTCCAGCGAGTGGTACCGGCGCGTCCACTCCGGGTCCTCGGCCGTGGTGATCCGGTGCCACAGCTCCACCGTGTCCTCGCGCTGCGCCCGCTCCGGCCGGTAGGAGTCGACGTGGTGCCACGCGCCGTCCTGCAGGGCGACCGCGACGATGTACGGGATGGAGTGATCGAGCGTCTCGCGCGAGGCCGTCGGGTCGTACTTCTGCGGGTCGTTCGCTCCGGAGCCGATCACGTAGTGCGTGTGGTGCGAGGTGTGGAGGACGATCCGGTCGACCGCGCCGGGGACGAGGAGCTCCGGGTGCTCGTGGTGCAGCTTGCGGGCGAGGTCGATCCAGGCCTGCGCCTGGTACTCGGCCGAGTGCTCCTTCGTGAAGGAGTCGAGGATCGCGAGCTTCGGCTCCCCTGCACCGGGCAGGGGGATGTCGTAGGAGGCGTCCGGGCCGTCGAGCAGCCAGGCGACGACGCCGTCCTCGCCCTCATAGATGGGGGACGGGCTGGTCTCGCCGCGCATCGCCCGGTCGACGGCTTCGACCGCGAGCTTGCCGGCGAACGCGGGGGCGTGAGCCTTCCACGTGGAGATCTCGCCCTTGCGCGACTGCCGCGTCGCCGTGGTCGTGTGGAGGGCCTGACCGATGGCCTGGTAGATGGTCGCCTGATCGAGCCCGAGCATGGTGCCGATACCCGCGGCGGCACTCGGGCCGAGGTGCGCGACATGGTCGATCTTGTGGCGGTGCAGGCTGATCGCCTTCGCGAGGTCGATCTGGATCTCGTAGCCGGTCGCGATGCCACGCACGAGGTCGGCTCCCGTGCACCCCACGTGCTGGGCGACCGCGACAATGGGCGGGATGTTGTCGCCCGGGTGCGAGTACTCGGCAGCGAGGAAGGTGTCGTGGAAGTCGAGCTCGCGGACCGCGACGCCGTTGGCCCAGGCCGCCCACTCCGGCGAGACGCGGCGGGCGAGGTCGGGACCGAACACGGTGGCTCCGTCGCCGCCGGTGCTGATGGGGTGACTGAGCGCCTGCGCTCGCGCCGAGGAGACCGGGCGACGCGTGAGCGACGCCGCCGCGACCGCCGCGTTGTCGATGACCCGGTTGATGATCATGTCGACGACCTCTGGCGTCACCTCAACGGGATCGGTGGCGACCCGGGCGAGCTGCCAGGCGAGCTGGCCCTCGCGGGCGAGGTTCTCGTCGCTGCGGTGGACACGCAGGTGGTGCTGGATCACGGGTGTTCCTCTCAGGTGCTGCGGGCGCCGGCACCTCCTCCCAGCCTACGCCCGCCGGTCCCGCCTCCAGAGGCATGAGAACCGGCCGGGAACAGGACATTTCCGCGATGACGGCCTCCGGCGCGAGGCGAACCTCCTCCCCGCTGACATACCAGGCGTGTTCTCCAGGTCCGTTCAGCCGACGCACACCGCGCATCCGGCAGGGGCGGCCAGGCTGGCACCGGCCTGCGCGAGCCGGCCCGCGTCGAGACCGTTGCGAGGTCGACCATGCTGCACGAGACACACCCCTGAGGAGACGACCATGACCGACCAGACCGCCGACGGAGCGCGCACCCCGCAGCTGTTCGCCAAGGTGGTGCGCGCCGACGCCCTCCACTACACGACGATGTTCGCGGAGAAGCCGTTCGAACCGGCATTGCTCCTGTTCTGCGCGAACGGCGCCTACCGGATCCTGTCACCGGGCGAGGACCACCCGGGAAGCTACGTCGCCGAAGGGCCGCTCGACGCCGATCGGGTTCGGGTGAACTTCATCTCCTGGCCCTCGGAGGACTGGAACCGGAACGTCGCCTTCCACGTCCTCGACTTCGACCGGACCTCCGGGCGGTTTACCCAACAGCTCCGGCTGCCCGGCGACCCCGAGCCCAAGCACCAGGCCGGACGGCACACCGAGGTGACGGCGCTCGGGCGCTGGGACGCGGACACGACGTGGGAGTCCGCGGCTCCCCGGCTCGCCTCGGTGTTCGCGGCGCTCGCTGCCGGCTGAGCCCGGAGTCGGTGCACCCGGCATCGGCCCCGCCGGAGCCGGGCGCTCGGGACGCGCCTCAGGCGGCGAGCAGCCGCGGGTCCGCCGGGGGACGGAGCACGGTGACGGTCGCTTCGGCGAGCGGGGCGTCGGTGAGCGGAGCCTCGACGTGCGCCGGCACGGTCGCGGCGTCGAAGCGGTCGGCGATGTCGAACATGAGCGTGTCGAGCCCGGTGCGGAGGGCGTCGGCGATGGTCACGACGACCTCGGACGAGGCGTCCTTCCGGCCGCGTTCGATCTCGGACAGGTAGGGCGTCGAGACGGCGGCGGCCAGGGCGACGTCCTGCAGGGTCCGCCCCTGTTCGAGACGGCGCGTGCGCAAGGCGGCGCCGAGGGCTTCGCGGTACAACATGGCGTCCCCTTCCGGCTCGTTGGTCTCACTGTAGGCGCGAGCCGACCGGAGGCGGGGAGCCCGCGTTCTGCCGTCAGCGGACACTCCCCCGCCCTCGGTCCCCGAGCCTGTCGAGGGGCCCCGGTCCCTGAGCCCCACCCCCGGTCCCTGAGCCTGTCGAAGGGCTACAGGAAGATGTCCGGGTAGAGCTCCGACTCGTCGACCCCCGGCGAGTACTTCGCGAAGTCCGTGACGCCGGCCTCGGTGAGCACGTCCTCGACGATGAGCGACCGGCCCGTGAGCTCCCGCGACGGCGAGATGAGCACCTCGTACGCCGCGTCCGCGTAGATCTCCGGGGTCCGGCTCTTCGCCAAGAGCGCCTCGCCGCCGAGGATGTTGCCGACGGCCGCCGTCTTGATCGTCGTCTTCGGCCACAGCGTGTTGGCCGCGATGCCGTCCCGGCCGAACTCCGCCGCGAGGCCCAGGGTCACCATCGACATGCCGTACTTCGCGAGGGTGTAGCCCGTGTGGGCGCCCAGCCACTTCGGGTCGAGGTTCAGCGGCGGCGAGAGCGAGAGGATGTGCGGGTTCTCCGCGTCGCGCAGCATCGGGATGGCCGCGCGCGACAGCATGAAGGTGCCGCGGACGTTGACGTCCTGCATGAGGTCGTAGCGCTTGGCGTCGAGGTCGAGCGTGCGCGCCAGGCTGATGACGCTGGCGTTGTTCACGACGATGTCGATGCCGCCGAACTCGCCCGCCGTCTCGAACACGGCGCGCGTGATGTCGTCGTCGTTCCGCACGTCGCCGAGGATGGGCAGCGCCCGCCCACCCGCCTCACGGATGGCCTCCGCCGCAGTGTGGATCGTGCCCTCGAGCCGCGGGTCCGGGGTGTCGGTCTTCGCGAGGATGGCCACATTGGCGCCGTCGCGGGCGGCTCGGAGGGCGATCGCGAGGCCGATGCCACGGCTGCCGCCCGACATGAGGATGGTCTTGCCGGCAAGGGTGGTCATGCGGTGGGCTCCTTCGAGGTGGTGGCGGTTGCGCGTTTGGCTGAGGCGGCGGCGAACGCCGAGACGCGGGCGACGGACTCCGGTGTCTCGATGGCGGCGCCGATCGTGCGGGCCTCGTCGTCGAGTGCGTCCTGGTACGTCCTGCCGACGCCTGCCCGGAGCAGACGTCTCGCCTGTCCGAACGCGGCCGTCGCGCCCGCCAACCAGAACGCGGCCACCTCGCGGGCCCGCGCGACGAGCTGCTCGGCCGGGACGACCTCGGTGACGAGCCCCCAGTCGAGCGCCTCCTCGGCACTCAACATCCGCGGGCTCAGCGTGAGTTCGAGGGCCCGGCGCATCCCGACCGCCTCGGGCAGGAGCGTGCTCACCCCGCAATCCGGCGTGAGGCCGATGTCGGCGTACTTGCTGACGAACTTGGCGCGGTCCGAGGCGATGATCACGTCCGCGACGAGCATGAAGCCCAGCCCGCCTCCGGCGACGGCGCCCTGCACCGCGGCGACGATCGGCTTCGCGGCCTGCTGCAGCGTCCGGTGCCCCTCGTGGATGAGGTCCGCGAGCTCCGTGACGAAGGCGCCGGTCGACCCCGGACTGCCGTCGCCCATGCCCGCCATCGCGAGGACGTCACCGCCCGCGCAGAACGCCGGACCGTTGGCGTCGAACAGGACCGCCTCGACGTCCTCCCGCTCGGCGATCTCGATCGCGAGGTCGCGCCACCGCCTGGCCGCGCGGTCGTCGATCGCGTTGAGACTCTTGGGACGGTTGAGCGTGAGGTGCGCGAGGCCGTCGCTCACCTCGAAGAGGATCGTGTCGTCACTGGTCACGTGGTGCTCCCTGGTCGGTGATGGGTCGATGCGTCGATCGGTGGGCGGCCGCTCACTTGGGCGCCATCCGGATCGCGCCGTCGAGGCGGATCGTCTCGCCGTTGAGGTAGCCGTTCTCGATGATGTGGAGCGCGAGGGCGGCGTACTCGTCGGGCCGGCCGAGCCGGGCCGGATACGGGACCTGCTGCCCGAGCGACGCCTGCGCCGCTTCCGGCAGCCCCGCGAGCATGGGCGTCTCCATGATCCCCGGCGCGATCGTCACGACCCGGATCGCGTGGCGCGCCAGCTCGCGGGCGATCGGCAGGGTCATCGAGTGCACGGCACCCTTCGACGCGGCGTATGCGGGCTGGCCGATCTGGCCGTCGAACGCGGCGACCGAGGCCGTGTTGACGATGACGCCGCGATCCCCTCCACCGTCGGAGGCGTCGCCGTCCGGTTCGTTGTGCTGCATGGCGTCGGCCGTGAGTCGGATGACGTTGAACGTACCGAGGACGTTGACCCGCAGCACCCGTTCGAACGCTCCGAGGTCTGCGGGACCGTCGCGCCCCAGCACCTTCGCCGGTGGTGCGATCCCCGCGCAGTTGACGACGACCCGGAGCGGGCCGCGCGACGTCGCCGCCTCGACGGCCGCCTGCACCTGCTCACCGTCGGTCACGTCTGCCGGGACGAAGGTGGCGAAGCCGCCCAACTCCTCGGCCCGCTCCTCGCCCGCGGAACCGGGCAGGTCGACGAGCACGACGCGCGCGCCCGCTCCGGCCAGGCGGGTCGCGGTCGCGAAGCCGAGTCCTGAGGCGCCGCCGGTGACGATCGCCGAGCTTCCGGTCACATCCATGTCGGTGATCCCTTCCTGCAATGGTGGCCCCTCGACACGTGCGAGGGACGGGGAACAGAACGCGCGGCGGTCACAGCCGCTCGATGATCGTCGCGTTGGCCATGCCGCCGCCCTCGCACATCGTCTGCAGGCCGTAGCGCCCGCCGGTCGCCTCCAGCTGACCCAGCAGGGTGGCGAGGAGCTTCGTCCCGGAGGCGCCGAGCGGATGTCCGAGGGCGATCGCCCCGCCACGCGGGTTGAGCCGCTCGTCGTCCACGCCGAACTCGCGCTGCCACGCGAGCGGCACGGAGGCGAAGGCCTCGTTGACCTCGAACGCGTCGATGTCGTCGACGTCGAGTCCGCTGCGCTCGAGGATGCGACGGGTGGCGGGGAGGATGCCGGTGAGCATCTCGATCGGATCGCTGCCGACCGCGGCGAAGGAGACGAAGCGGGCACGCGGGGTGAGCCCGAGCTCCGCCGCCCGCACCTCGCTCATGATGAGCGCGGCCGAGGCGCCGTCCGTGAGTGGCGAGGCGTTCCCCGGCGTGATCCGCCAGGCGATCTCGGGGAAACGGGCCGCCAGGCGGTCGTCGTGGAAGACGGCGGGGAGCCCCGCGAGTCCCTCGGGCGTCGTCCCGGCACGGACCGTCTCGTCGGTAGTGACGACCGAGCCGTCCGGGAGGGTGACCGCGACGACCTCACGGTCGAAGCCGCCGGACGCCCAGGTGGCCGCGGCCCGCTCGTGGGAGCGCGCGGCGAAAGCGTCGAGCTCGTCCCGGCCCAGGTTCCACCGGGCGGCGATGAGCTCGGCCGAGATGCCCTGGCCCACCAGTCCGTCGGGGAACCGAGCGCGGAGCGCTGAACCGAACGGATCCGCCCCCTGCACGTTGGACCCCATGGGCGCACGACTCATCGACTCGACGCCGCAGGCGATCACGACGTCGTTCCCCGCCGCCATGACGCTCTGCGCGGCGAAGGTCGTCGCCTGCTGGCTGGAACCGCACTGGCGGTCGATCGTCGTGCCGGGGGTCTCCTGCGGGAGGCCTGCGGCGAGCGCCGCGTTCCGCGCGATGTTCTGCCCCTGCTCGCCGGACTGGGTGACGCAGCCGGCGTAGACGTCCTCGACGACGGCCGGGTCGATGCCGGTCCGCTCCACGAGCGCGCGGATCGTGCCGGCGAGGAGGTCCGTCGGATGCACCGTGTTCAGCGCTCCGCCCGGTTTGCCACGGCCGGACGGGGTCCGGATCGCGTCGACGATCACTGCTGTGCGCATAGCCATCTCCTTCGAGGTCTGCGTCCACCCTAGGCGCGCGGTGCGCGGGGGTCACGAGGCTTGTCGGCCGCACACAAGGCGGGAGGCGGATCGGGGCGGGTGCCCTTCGACAAGCTCAGGGACCGGACGGGGGACCTCCGGGATCGGACGGGGCGGGAGCTCAGGGACCGGAGCCGGGGCCGGACGCGGGAGTGGGCCGTGCATCGGCGATTACGATTGACCGGTGGCCGACCCGAAGATCCTCCTGTACTACGCGTTCGCGCCCCTCGCGGACCCGGAGGCGATCCGCTTGTGGCAGCGCGACCTCTGCGAGTCGCTCGGTCTCCGCGGCCGCATCCTCATCTCGAAGGACGGCATCAACGGCACCGTCGGCGGCGAGCTCGACGCCTGCAAGCTCTATGTCCGGAAGACGACGGAGCACCCCGCGTTCCGCGGCCTGGACGTGAAGTGGAGCGACGGTTCCGGCTTCGTCGAGGACGACACCGTCCGCACGGCAAAGCACCGGCCCGCGCCGTGGCGGCGGATCAGTGATTTCCCGAAGCTCAGCGTCAAGGTGCGCGAGGAGATCGTGTCCTTCGGCGCCCCCGGCGAACTCCAGGTGGACGACCACGGCGTCACCGGCGGAGGGGTGCACCTCCAGCCCACCGAACTGCACGAGCTCGTGGCCGAACGCGGCGACGAGGTCGTCTTCTTCGACGGCCGCAACGCGTTCGAGGCGGAGATCGGCCGGTTCGCGGGCGCGGTCGTGCCGGACGTCGCGACCACGCGGGACTTCGTCGCAGAGCTGGACAGCGGCAAGTACGACCACCTCAAGGACAAGCCAGTCGTCACCTATTGCACCGGCGGCATCCGCTGTGAGGTGCTGTCGGGGCTCATGCGCTCGCGCGGCTTCGGCGAGGTCTACCAACTCGACGGCGGCATCGTCCGGTACGGCGAGCAGTTCGGCGACGACGGCCTCTGGGAGGGTTCGTTGTACGTGTTCGACAAGCGCGGTTCGCTGGACTTCAGCGACCACGCCGCCGTCATCGGGCACTGCGTCGTCTGCGACACGGCGACGAAGCACCTGCAGAACTGCGCCGACCCGTCGTGCAAGACGCAACTCGTGGTCTGCGAAGCGCATGCGGACGGCCCGACCGGTGGCCCCCGGTGCGTCGTCCACGCCGACGCAGCGCCGGCCGCGATCGCCTGAGCGAGCACCCGTGACCTCCCACTTCATCCTCCGCACCGAGCTCGACGGCACCATGGAGCAGGCATTCGAGCTCTCGCGTTCGATCGACGCGCACCTCGGCTCGATGCAACACACCGGCGAGCGCGCGATCGGCGGAGTGACCTCCGGCCTCATCGGCCTGGGCGAGACGGTCACCTGGCGCGCGCGGCACTTCGGCATCCCGTGGACGATGACGAGCCGGATCACCGAGTTCCAGGAACACGACCGCTTCACCGACGAGCAGGTGAGCGGCCCGTTCCGCAGCTTCCGGCACATCCACCTCTTCGAACCACTCGAGCGCCCGATGGGCACGGCGCGCACCATCATGCTCGACGACATCACCTTCTCGGCACCGCTCGGCCCCCTGGGGGTCGTCGCCGAGCACCTCGCCCTGACGAGGCACCTGCAACGACTCATCCGCGCACGGAACCGGTGGCTGGCGGACGCCCTTCGACACGCTCGGTGACCGGAGGGGCTCCCTGAGCCTGTCGAAGGGCGGGCGATACCTCGACATCGAGACAACCCGAACGCTGACAGGCTCGACTCCGACCACGCACATCCGCCCCTGCCAAGATGGTGCCATGGGTGTTCGCACGAAGTCGAAACTGGCCATCATCGGGGCGGGAAGCGTCGGTTCGTCCCTCGCCTACGCCTCGCTCATCCGCGGCAGCGCCCGTCGGGTGGCGCTCTACGACATCGACGGCAAGCGTGCCTCCGCCGAAGTCCTCGACCTCGCGCACGGGACGCAGTTCACCGGGTCGAGCAGCATCACCGGTGGTGACGACATCTCCGTCGTCGCCGACGCCGACGTGGTCGTCATCACGGCCGGCGCCAAACAGGAACCCGGCCAGACCCGCCTCGACCTCGCGGGGACGAACATCCGCATCCTCGAACAGCTGCTCCCGAAACTCGTCGAGCACGCGCCCGACGCCGTCTACATGCTCGTCACGAACCCGTGCGACGTCCTCACCGTCGCCGCCCAGCAGATCACCGGCCTGCCTCGGGAGCGGGTCTTCTCCTCCGGGACCGTCCTCGACACCTCCCGCCTGCGCTGGCTCCTGGCCGAGCGCGCCGGGGTCGCGACCTCCGCCGTGCACGCGCTCATCGTCGGCGAGCACGGCGACAGCGAACTCCCCCTGTGGTCACAGGCGACCATCGGCCCCGTGCCGATCCTCGACTGGGAGCTGCCCGACGGTTCACGCTTCACCGAGCAGCAGCTCGACGAGATCGCCGTCGACGTCCGAACCGCCGCCTACCGGGTCATCGAGGGCAAGGGGGCGACGAACTACGCGATCGGCCTGTCGGGGGCGCGCATCGTCGAAGCCATCCTCGGCGACGAGCACGCGATCCTCCCGGTGAGCACCGTGCTCGACGGATACCACGGCGTGAGTGGCGTGGCACTGTCGGTGCCGAGCATCGTCGACCGCTCCGGGGTGCGCTCGGTGGTCGAGGTCGCCATGTCGCCGCGTGAGGAGCAGCAGTTCGCCGACTCGGCCGCGGCCGTCCGCGCATCGCTCGACTCCCTCGGGCTCTAGCGGGCCGATCGGATCTCCCCCCAGCGGCCGATGCGCGACCGGCATCGCCCCCGGTAGCGTGGTCGGACGAGGTGCGGATCCGGCCGCGCCCGTGGGGAGGCACCGGATGACCGCTGGCGTGACGATCGAGTTCGACGGACTCTCGAAATCCTTCGGGGCGGTGCAAGCGGTCGACGACCTGACGTTCCACGTGGAACCGGGGAAGGTCACCGGCTTCCTCGGGCCGAACGGCGCCGGGAAGACCACCACCCTGCGCATGCTGCTCGGACTCGTGCAACCCAGCTCGGGAAGCGCGACCTTCGGTGGCGTGCCGTACGCCAAGCTCCCGGTGCCGGCGGCGACCGTCGGCGCGGCCCTCGAGGCGGCGAGCTTCGTCCCCGGGCGCACCGCCCGCAACCACCTGCGGGTGCACGCCTCGGCAGCACGGCTGCCGTCCGACCGCGTCGATGCGGTGCTCGCGCAGGTCGGACTGCTCGACGTGGCGGACCGCCGCGTCGCCGGGTACTCCCTCGGTATGCGGCAACGCCTCGGTCTCGCGACCGCGTTGCTCGGCGACCCCGGTGTGCTGGTCCTCGACGAGCCCATCAACGGCCTCGACCCCGAGGGCATCAAGTGGATCCGCGGGTTCCTGACCGCGCTCGCGGCGGAGGGCCGGACGGTCCTCATCAGCTCCCACCTGCTCAGCGAGGTGCAGCAGTCGGTCGACGAGGTCGTCATCATCGCGAAGGGACGCCTCGCGCACGTCGGCACCCTCGCGAGCCTCGATGCCGCCGACACCCTCCGGGTCGTCGTCAACTCGCCCGAGCACGAACGCCTCGCCGAGGCACTCACCGCCGCCGGCTACACCTTCGACCAGGCCCGCTCGGGGCTCGTCGTGCACGACGTCGAGTCCATCGACATCGGCCGCGTCGCGCTCGCCGCAGGCATCCCGCTCAGTGCACTGTCGCGGCATCGATCGGGGCTCGAGGATTCGTTCCTCGCCCTCGTCAGCGGTGGGGAGGACCACGCATGACCTCGCTCCTGGCAGCTGTCCGTTCCGAATTCCTCAAGGTCTTCACCACCCGCGTGTGGTGGGGGCTCGCGCTCATCCTGTTCGTGTACGTCGGTTTCGCCGCGGCCGGGGCCGCGCTCCTGTTCGCCAACATCCCGGGGGCCGCGGAGTCCAGCGGCGGCGGCGCTCAGGCGACCAGCGAGATGCTCACCCAGCCGAGCCTCATCTACGGTTTCGCGACGAGCATCGGCTACGTGTTCCCGGTCCTGCTCGGAGCGCTCGCCACGACCGGTGAGTTCCGGCATCAGAGCCTCACGCCGACGTTCCTCGCCAACCCGAACCGCGGCCATGTGCTCGTCGGCAAGGTCCTCGCCCTCACCGGTGTGGGCGCGCTGTACGGCGTGATCGCGCTCGTGGCGTCGGTCGGTCTCGGTGGCGGGGCTCTCGCGATCAGCGGAGTCGATCCCCTGTTGACCGACCCGGACACCTGGGCGCTCATCGGCCGGGCGGTCCTCGCCATGGCGCTGTGGGGTGCGATCGGCGTCGGCCTCGGTGCCGTCCTCCCGAGCCAGGTCGGTGCGATCATCGTGGTGCTCGCGTTCACCCAGTTCGTGGAGCCGCTCCTGCGGCTGGCGTCATCGTTCTCCGAGGTCACCGCGTCGATCGGCCGGTTCCTCCCCGGAGCCGCGACCGACGCGCTGGTCGGCCCGAGCTTCTACTCGATGATGTCCGCGCAGCAGGACGCGCTGACCTGGTGGCAGGGCGGGCTCGTGCTGCTCGGGATCGGCGTTGTCGTCGCCCTCATCGGCTACGCCACCACCTGGCGACGCGACGTGACCTAGCCCGAGCCTGAAGCGTAGGCTCGACGAAGCCAACCACCGGCGCCAACGCCGGAGACGGGAGCACCATGGGCCGCGCATACGTCATCGAGCAGGTCGAGCACGAGGGCGGGAAGCCCACGCGGACCGTCGAGCTCCGCGATCTCGCCGACGCCGAACTCCCCGACGAGTCGGTCACCGTCGACGTCGAGTTCTCCAGCATCAACTACAAGGACGCCCTCGTCCTCACCGGGAAGCCGGGTGTCGTCCGCGAGTTCCCGATGGTCGCCGGTATCGACCTCGTCGGCGTCGTCGCGGAATCGAGCGATCCCGCTTGGACGGCCGGCGACCGTGTGGCCCTGTTCGGCGACGGTCTGAGCGAGACCCGGTACGGGGGGCTCTCCGAGCGCGCTCGGGTCCGCGCCGACGCGCTCGTCCGGGTGCCCGATCACGTCTCGAGCGCACGGGCCGCCGCGATCGGCACCGCCGGGTACACCGCTGCCCTCGCCGTGCTCGCGCTGGAACACGGCAGCGCGACCTCCGGCGCCGTCCGTGTCGGCGGGCTCCCCGTACTCGTCACGGGAGCAGGCGGTGGGGTCGGGAGCATCGCGATCGCCCTACTGGCCTCCGCCGGGTTCGAGGTCGCCGCCTCGACCGGCCGGGTCGACGAGCTGGGCGACGCCCTGCGGACGCTCGGTGCCTCCTCGATCGTCGACCGGGCGGAGTTCGCAGAAGCCGGCCGGCCGCTCGGCAGCCAGCGCTGGGCGGGAGCCGTCGACTCGGTCGGTGGGCAGACGCTCGCGACGGTCCTGTCGCAGGTCGAGTACGGCGGGACGGTCGCCGCGTGCGGTCTCGCGGGTGGGTCCGACCTCCCGACGTCGGTCATGCCGTTCATCCTCCGCGGGGTCACCCTCGCCGGCGTCAACTCCGTCGAGGCACCCCTCCCCCTGCGGCAAGCAGCGTGGGAGCGGGTCACCAGCGGGCTCGACCTCGACGTCCTCGACACCCTGACCGAGACGGTCGCCCTCGCCGACGCGATCGACGCCGCCGAGCGGGTCCTCTCTGGCTCGGTCCACGGCCGCATCGTCGTCGACGTCCGCGCCTGACCCCGCGTTCACAATTCAGGACGGACCCGGCGAGCCGCCCCACTACTCACGCGATCCACGGCCGACACACCGGCACGCTCCTGAATTGCGAACAACCGGAGCTGAGTCCCCTCGGCGTTCGCAACTCAGGACGGGCCCGGCGAGTCGCGCACTGATCGCACCGCGCGATGCCGACACGCCGGCGTGCTCCTGAGTTGCGAACGCGGGAACGCGACAGCGGCCGGTACCCGAAGGCACCGACCGCTGTCGACGGAACTGCTGAGACTCAGTAGCCGGCGGTCGACATGACCGAACCGAGGGCGACGAAGTAGAGGATCGAGCCGATGATGCCGAGCACGAGGAGGATGGCGCCGATGATGACACCGATCTTCGCGAGCTGGTTCGGGTAACCGGCGGCCTTGGACTGGTTCTTCGCGACGAGGCTGATGATCAGGCCGACGAGCGGCACGACGATCGCGAGGATGAGGCCGACGAGGCCGAGGGTCTTGCCCGGGTAGTCGGCGGGCAGTGCCGCGCCCTGCTGCTGGCCGGGGTTGTACTGAGGTGCGTTGGTCATGATGGTTCCTCTCGAGGATGGTTGATGCGCCAGGGGCGCGAGCCAACAGTAGTGGGTGAGATACCCGACAGGGGATGGGGACAACTCCCCAATATCCGACGGGCGTCGCGGAACTACGGGCAGGTGATGGTGGTGGTGCCGTCAGTGTGGACGCCGCTGCCGAGCGACTCGCACGCCTCGTTGAACGCCGCCGCACCGATCGCGACTGCGGCGATCGTGATGATGATGCCGAGGACGATGAAGACGATCGAGAGGATGAGGCCGACCTTCGCGAGGGTGTTCTTGACCCCGGCGTTCTTGGACTGCACGAGAGCGACGATGCTCAGGATGAGACCGATCGGCGGCGCGAGGAACGCGAGGATCAGGCCGACGATGCCGAGGGTCTTGCCCGCGGTCGCGTCGCCGGACGGAGCCGAACCGCCGGAGTAGGCCGGAGCCGAGGAGCCGTACTGATCCTTCGGCGGCTGCGGTGCCTGCGGGGCCTGCGGCGGCTGGCCGGGGTATTCACCGGGAGGAGGAGTCGACATGGGCTGTGGTCCTTTCGAACAGGCGGGTCTTCGGAGGTTCGAGCGGCCCCAGGATACCGGTCAGATGCCGTTTTGTGCCCTGTTCGAGGGAATTGGTCGCGAACGACCCTGATCAGCGTCACGGCGCGAGTGCGTCGGCTCCGAGGGTGCGGCCAGGACCGGGAAGCCCACAAGGCCTCCCGAGGAGCGCCTAGTGCAGGTCGAGCGCGGCGATGAGTTCGGCGCTCCGCCGGGTCGTGATGATGAGCCGCGAGTACTCGGTGTCTTCCAGATCGATGACGACCGACGGCTTCGTGCCCTTGATGACGAGGAAGTCCTTACCGCCGTGGAACTTCCACTGCCCGATGGCGAGGGTCAGCGGGATCGCCGTGCCGGGTGCGCGGATGCCGCGGACCCAGATCCACGGGTCGTCGGTGATGGTGGCGGAACGGATGCTCGACCGTGGCACGACGACGTTGCTCCGACGCAGGGAGAGTGCCTTGTCGTACGCGGACAGTTCGATCTCCAGTCGGTCGGGGTGCAGACGCAAGGAGGCCATGCCTCTAGTCTGCCAAGCCCCACCGACGTTCGCGTTGCCGGAAGTTCACAAAGCGGTAACGCATGACCTGTCCCCGGACCGACGACGCCCCGCCACTGCCACCCGCCTCAGCGGATGGCCGCCGCGGCCGCGCGTGCGGCAGCGGGGAGCGCGTCGACGATGCGCCCGATCGCCTCGTCGTCGTGCGCCGCGGAGACGAACCAGGCCTCGTAGACGCTCGGCGGCAGGGACACCCCGGCGTCGAGCATGCGGTGGAAGAACGCCGGGTACCGGAAGGCGTCCTGGCGGAGGACGGCCGCGTAGTCGGTCGGGGCCGTCTCGCTGAACGCGAAGGAGAACAGGTTCCCCGCATGCTGGACGGTGTGGGCGACGCCGGCCTCCGTGAGGGCGTTCGACGTGGCCTCCGAGACGATCGCGGCCGCGGTATCCACCCGACGGTAGACCTCCTGGTCGGCCAGGCGCAGCGTCTCGATGCCCGCGGCGAGGGCGACCGGGTTCCCCGAGAGGGTGCCAGCCTGGTAGACCGGGCCGAGTGGTGCGAGCAGATCCATGAGCTCCGCCCGCCCGCCGAGCGCCGCGAGCGGCATGCCGCCGCCGATGACCTTGCCGAAGGTGAAGAGGTCGGGCTGGTACACCCCGACCGGGATGCTGATCGCACCGGTGGGGTTCGCGACCGCGTGGTTGCCGGCCTCCCAGTCCTCGGCACCGGGCGTCGGCACCGTGCCTGGCGCGACCGCGGCGAGGCCACGGTTGTCGAGTCCCCACCAACCGGCGGAGGAGACGCGGAAACCGGTGAGCACCTCGTCGATGATGACGAGGGCTCCGTGCTCGTGGGCGAGCTTGACGACCGCGGCGTTGAATCCCGGCGCGGGAGGGACGACACCCATGTTGGCGGAGGCCGCCTCCATGATGATCGCGGCGATGTCGGCCCCACGCTCCGCGAAGACCGTCTGGAGCGCCGCGCGGTCGTTGTACGGGACGACGATCGTCTGCGCGGCGGTCTCGGCGGTGACGCCCGCCGACCCCGGCAGGGCGAGCGTCGCGACGCCCGAACCGGCCTCGGCGAGCAGGCCGTCGGAGTGACCGTGGTAGTGCCCGGCGAACTTCACGATGAGGCTCCGGCCCGTGGCACCGCGCGCGAGACGGATCGCCGTCATGGTCGCCTCGGTTCCGGTGGAGACCATGCGCAGCTTCTCGATCGGCGCGACACCGGAGGCCTGGACGCGCTCCTTGACGAGCTCCGCGAGTTCCGTCTCGGCCGGGGTCGACGCCCCGAACGACAGCCCACGGGCGGCGGCCGCCTGGACGGCCTCGACCACCTGCGGGTGCGCGTGACCGAGCAGCGCCGGACCCCACGCGCTGACGAGGTCGACGTACTCGACGCCCTCGGAGTCGGTGATGTACGGCCCCGTGGCGGACACCATGAAGCGCGGCGTGCCACCGACCGAGCGGAAGGCGCGGACGGGCGAGTTCACGCCGCCCGGGATGGAGCGCTGGGCTCTCGCGAATGCTGCGTCGTTCATCGGGTTCCTCCCACGCGCAGGCCGCGCGACTCGTCCAGCCAGGCGGCGAGCTCGACGGCCCAGTACGTCAGCACGGCTTCGGCGCCGGCGCGCTTGATCGACAACACCGACTCCTCGATCGCCCGACGGCGGTCGATCCAGCCCTGGCGGGCGGCGGCCTCGATCATGGCGTACTCGCCGGACACCTGGTACGCCCACACCGGGATCGACACCGTGTCGGCGACGTCGGCCAGGACGTCGAGGAAGCTCCCCGCGGGCTTCACCATGACGATGTCGGCACCCTCGGCCTCGTCGATGAGCGCCTCGCGGAGTCCTTCACGACGGTTGGCGGGGTCGAGCTGGTACGTGCGGCGGTCGCCCTGGAGCTGCGAGTCGACGGCCTCGCGGAAGGGTCCGTAGAGGGCCGAGGCGAACTTGGCGGAGTACGCGAGGATGATCGTCTCATCGAATCCGGCGGCGTCCAGCGTCTCTCGGACCGCGGCGACCTGGCCGTCCATCATGCCGGAGAGGCCGAGCAGCGCCGAACCGGCTTCGGCCTGCGCGAGCGCCATGTCGCGGTAGCGGTCGAGCGTCCGGTCGTTGTCGACGCGTCCGCGGGCGTCGAGGACGCCGCAGTGGCCGTGGTCGGTGAACTCGTCGAGGCAGAGGTCGGTCTGGACCACGAGGGCGTCGCCCACCTCGGCGACGAGCGCACGCGTCGCGACGTTGAGGATACCCTCGGGGTCGGTCGCGCCAGAGCCGATCGCGTCGCGCTCCGACGGCACACCGAAGAGCATGACCCCGCCGATGCCGGCCTCGGCCGCCTCGACCGCCGCACGCTTGGCGCTGTCGATCGTGTGCTGCCTGACGCCCGGCATCGAGGTGATCTCGACGGACTCCGTGATGCCCTCACGGACGAACATGGGCAGGACGAGCTCCGCCGGATCCAGCCGGGTCTCGCTCACGAGGCGACGGATGGCCGGCTGTTGCCGGAGACGACGGGGACGGGTCTCGGGGATACTCACCCGTCAAGCCTACGCGTCACCACCGACGCACCCTCCCGGTTCGCGCAGGGCGTGATGCCGGTCGGGGCGTGACGTCGGTCAGAGTGTGACGTCGGTCAGGCCCTGCCGCCGTCGGCGCCGTCCTCGCGGTTCCGACGGAGCGCGGCCGCCACGATCGCCTCGATGAGCGAGTCGACCGTCTGCTGCTCGGCGACGACGTCGACCCGGAGGCCGTAGCCACGGGCGTCGCGGGCCGTGCGTGGCCCGATCGCGGCGATGACGGTGCTGTCGGGGATCTCGGGGAACTGCGACCGGACCTGCTCCGCGACACTGCCCGAGGTCACGAGGATGGCACGCACGCGCCCGCTCGCGACGTCGGCCACGATCTTCTCCGCGACCGGGACGCCCACCGTGCGGTAGGCGACGACCGACTGCACGTCGTGTCCGGCCGCGATGAGGCCCTCGGTGAGCAGTGGCTTCGCGATGGCCGAACGCAGCGTGAGGATGCGCTTCGGGTGCGGTTCGAGGACGGTGAGGTCCTGCACCATGCCCTTGGCCGAGTTGTCCTTCGCCGGGACGAGGTCGACGCTGTATCCGACCGCGGTGAGCGCCGCAGCGGTGGTCTCGCCGACCGCGGCGACGCGGGTCGTCTCGGGGATGCGGATCCGCTGCGAGGACAGGACGTCGACCGTGGTCGCGCTCGTCACCGTCAGCCAGTCGAACTCCCCGGCCTCGAGCGCGGCGAGCGCGGTCGCGAGGGTCTCGGGGTCATCGGTGCTGGCGAAGTTGATCATCGGGGCGACGACCGGGGTGCCGCCCTTGCCGCGGACCGTGCCGGCGACCGAGTCGCCCCACGGCCCGCCGCGCGGCACGAGCACGCGCCACCCGCCGAGGGGTTTGGTGGGGGTGGGCACGGTGTCCGGCTTCGTCCAGTCCTTCACGCGGTGCCTCCCAGCGGAGCCAGGTCGGCTGCGCCGGCCTCGATGAGTTCGTCGGCGAGCGAGACGCCGAGCGCGTCCGCCGCCTGCAGCAGCTCCCGCCCGTGGCCCTCACCCGAGAACCCCTCGGAGTGGCTCTCCCGATGGATCATCCGTGCGCCGTCGAGCGAGTACACGGCGGCCTGCAGCACGAGGACCTCGTCGTCGAGCCAGGCGGCAGCGCCGACCGGAGCGGAGCAACCCGCTTCGAGGCGTCGCAGCACGGCGCGCTCGGCGGTGGCCTGCCAGCGGCTCGGGGCGTGGTCGAGCAGGGCGATCGATCCCGCGATGGAGGACTCCTCGTCGGCGAGGCACTCGACCGCGAGCGCACCCTGCCCGGGTGCCGTCGGCCAGGTGTCGAGGTCGAAGAGACCGGTGACGGCGTCGAGTCGGCCCAGACGGGTGAGGCCGGCGGCGGCCAGGACGACCGCGTCGAGGTCGTCGTCGATGCGTCGGAGACGGGTGTCGATGTTGCCGCGGATGTCGACGACGTCGAGATCGGGACGGATGCGCTTCAGCTGGGCGATGCGGCGTGGGGAGCCGGTCCCGATGCGGGCGCCCTGCGGCAGATCGTCGAGCGAGCGGTCGCCGGAGGCGCACAGGGCGTCGCGCGGGTCCTCACGCATCGGCATCGCGGCGATCGTGAACTCCTCCGCCTGCGCCGTCGGGAGGTCCTTCAGCGAGTGCACGATGAGGTCGCAGGCACCGTCGAGCAGGGCGTCGCGGAGGGCGTTGACGAACACGCCGGTGCCCCCGATGGTCGCGAGCGACTCACGGCTGGTGTCGCCCTGCGTGGTGATGGTGACGATCTCCACGTCCTCGCCGGTGGCCGCCGTGAGGGCGTCCGCCACATGACCGGTCTGCGCCAGCGCGAGAGCGCTGCCGCGGGTTCCGATGCGAAGGGTCATGGGGCGATCCCGGAGAACGCCGGTTTGAAGCCCAGGCGGGCGTTCTCGCAGCACCCGGGGCGGCAGACGTCGTACCACGGACCGAGGTCGGTCATGTGCGGGCGCTCCTCGACCGGGGTCCCGTCGCGACGCTCCAGGACGAGGTCGATGAGCCCCTTCACGTAGGCGGCGGACGTGCCGGGGGTCGGCACGCGGACGGCCGCGAGGTCGTGCTCACCGGCGGTCTCGATGGCCTCGTTGTCGAGGTCCCACATGACCTCCATGTGGTCGCTCACGAATCCGAGCGGCACGATGACGATGGCCTTGCGACCGGCGGCGGGGAGCTCGGCGATGGCGTCGTTGATGTCGGGCTCGAGCCACGGCATGCTCGGCGGGCCGGAGCGGGACTGGTAGACGAGCTGCCACGGCACGGAGATGCCGCTGCCGACGGCGCCACCGAGGACGCCGTTCTCACGCAGCTGGTCGATCGCATTGGCCATGACGACCTCGGCCACCGCGAGGTGCTGGGCCTCGTAGGCACCGTGATCGCCGAAGTTCCGGAAGTCGGGGCCGGAACGGGCCGCGTCGCCGGTCGGGATCGAGTGGGTCGCGAAGAGCACCTCGATCTGGGTCTCGGCGACGAGCTCGGGCTGCTCACGCAGGTAGTCGGCGATCGCGTCGCGGACACCGTCGATGAACGGCGTCACGAAGCCCGGGTGGTCGAAGAACTGACGCACCTTGTCGATCTGGATCTCGCCCTGCAGGTTCGTCTCGTCGACCGCCATCGCGAAGTCCTCGCGGTACTGGCGGCAGCTGGAGTAGGACGAGTAGGCGCTCGTGGCGACGGCGATGAGCTTGGTGAAGCCACGCTCGTGGGCCTCCGTCAGCGCGTCCCTCAGATACGGGTCCCAGTTGCGGTTGCCCCAGAGCACGGGCAGGTCGATCCCGCGCGAGGCGAGTTCGAGCTCCATCGCGGCCTTGAGCGCCCGGTTCTGGTCGTTGATCGGGCTCACCCCGCCGAAGTGGCGGTAGTGGTGCGCGACCTCTTCGAGACGTTCCTCGGGGATGCCGCGACCACGCGTGACGTTGCGCAGGAACGGGATGACGTCGTCCTGCCCTTCCGGCCCGCCGAATCCGGCGAGGAGGATGGCGTCGTACTTCGTCGGCTCGGAGACGTGCTCGGGACCGGCTGCCGCGGCGTCGGTCGCTCCGCGGACGATGCGCTCCGGAGCGTCCGCCCCTGAGCTGCCCAGGTTCATCGCGGCCATCAGCGAACCACCTCCAGTGCCTCGGCGGGCGTGATGCGGCGTCCCGTGAAGAAGGGCACCTCTTCACGCACGTGGCGACGCGCCTCGGTGTTGCGGAGGTCGCGCATGAGGTCGACGAGCTCGACCACGTCGTCGGCCTCGAGCGGCAGGAGCCACTCGTAGTCGCCGAGGGCGAAGGAGGCCACCGTGTTGGCGAGCACGCCGGTGAAGGCGGCGCCCTGGCGGCCGTGCTCGGCGAGCATCTTGCGACGCTCCTCCTCGGGCAGCAGGTACCACTCGTAGCTGCGGACGAAGGGGTACAGGCAGAGCCACCCCTTCGGCTCGATGCCGCGGAGGAAGCCGGGGACGTGCTGACGGTTGAACTCCGCGTCGCGGTGGACGCCCATGGCGTTCCACGTCGGGGCGAGCGAGGCGAGGATGGCCGTGCGGCGCAGCTCGCGGAGACCCGCCTGCAGGCCTTCGGCGGTGTCGCCGTGGAGCCACAGCATGAGGTCGGCGTCGGCGCGGAGACCGGAGACGTCGTAGATGCCGCGCAGCGTCACCCCCTGGGCTTCGATGAGCGCGATGGATGCTTCGAGTTCGGAGACATGCTCTTCGCCGAGCGGCAGCGCACTCGCCGGCTCGCGGCGCAGGACAGCCCAAAGGGTGAATCCTGAGGGGCCAGTCGGGGTGGCTGAGTCGGTCGGGTGGTGCGATGCCTCGGCAGAGGCCGGGTGAGTCATAGTCCTATCCTCACCCAGTTCGGTCGAATGGGCAAAAGTGGCAGGTCACGATTGACACTGAGGTTGCCCTCACAGTCGATACAGTCAGCTGATGACCAGCTTGCACGCCCCCGTCGAGTACCACGTCGCCCACCTGGCGGAGATGGATCCGGTGACGCTCTACCAGGTGCTGAAGATCCGTGTCGACGTGTTCGTCGTGGAGCAGACGGCCCTCTTCGCCGACCTCGACGGGCGGGACCTCGAGGACGGCACCCTCATCGCGTGGGCTCAGGAGGGCACAGAGGTGCTCGCCACGATCCGCATCCTCACGGAGGCGGAGCACTCGGAGATCGGGCGCGTCGCCACCGCGTACACCGCACGCGGTCGGGGACTGGCCGCGGAACTCATCCGCCGCGCGGTCGCCGAACACGGACACCGTGAGCTCCGCATGGGGGCGCAGAAGCGACTCGCCGACTGGTACGGACGGTTCGGGTTCGTGATCAGCGGCCCGGACTACGTCGAGGACGACATCGTGCACGTGCCGATGACGCGGGCGGCGACCCCGCCCGCGTCCTGAGGCGCAGCGACCCGCGGCGGAACGCGCTAGCGGGCGATGGCGCGGACGATGCCCCAGACGGCGAGGCCGGCCGCACCGGCGAGACCGGCGACACCGGCGTAGAACACCGCGGGGCGTTCGACCTTGACGGTCGCGACCCGCACGATGGCACGACGCTTGGCGCGGTGCATCTGCTTCGGGACGTTGAGCTTGTCCTCGATGGCGTTCAGCGTGGCGACGAGCTCGGCGCGAGCCTGCTCGGGCGAGGGCGCGGCCCCCGGGAACTGGTCAACGGTCATACTCGCCGAGTCCCTTCACTGCCTTGATGTCTTCCTTCACGTTGTCCATCGGGCTCGGGTCCTCGTTGATCTTCTTGAAGTACCGCAACGCGATGAGCACGAGGACGGCCGCGACCAGCACGAACAGGACGAACACGCAGAGCGCGGCGAGCCACGACGGCATGACGAGTGCGAGCGCGAGGATCAGGACCGCGACGAGCACCCCGATCGCGAAGAAGAGGAACACGGCCGCGCCGGCGACGAACGCCGCGCCGATGCCCGCGTACTTGCCCTTGTGGGCGAGCTGCGTCTTGACGTTCGCGATCTCGGCCTTGACCAGGTTCGAGACGACGCCAGGCAGCTGACCGACGAGGGTCAGCAGGGACTCGTCGCGTTTGTCGTACCGGGGTTCCGACCGGTTCCGGTCACTCATGAAGCCCATCGTCGGCGCTACTCGCCGCTCTTGGGCTTCGGAGCCGCGGGCTTCCGTGCTGCGGGCTTCGAGGCCGTCGACGTGGAGGTACCGGAGGCCGTGCGGGCGTCGGAGACCGTGTCGGCGACGTCCTGGACGGTGTCCTCGGTCTTCGAGATCGCGCGGTCGAGCTTCTGGCCGGGCGTCGAGCCCTGCTGGCTGACGACCTTGGCGACGGCGCTGACGCCGCTCCACAGGGCTGCGGGGACCTCGCTGATGCGGGCCTTGGCGAAGTCCTCGACCTTGCCGCGCTGTGCGCGCACCGGCTTCGCGTTCCACAGCTTGACCCACTGGGTCTTGATCTGCTCGTAGCGTTCGCGTCCGGCGCGGGTTCCGAGCACGTAGCCCGTGAGCCCACCGACGACGAACATGACCTTGCCCTTCATGGCGCCTCCGTCTGTTCGAGTGGTGCTGGGTTGCTGCATCCAACGGGACCAGCGTAGTCGGGTGTCAGTCCGGCGCCACCATCGGGTCGGGGGTTGACAGGAAAAGATGCCGGGTCCGGCATATGGCCGACGCCCGGCCGTCTACCGCTGCAGTGCCTGGTGACGGAGCCGCGCGGCCGCCTCGTGGGCGTCCGGGACGACCGAGGCGAGTCCGGTGCCGGACAACCAGGCGCCGGTGACCGCCAGGTCAGGGACCTCCGCGACCGCCTCGCGGATCGCGTTCGACCGCTCGCGCTGCCCACGCGCCGCGGTCGGCTGCGTCCCCGTCCAGGAGATGCGGTGGAAGCCACGGACGGTCTCCGGGGAGAGCGGGACGCCGAGCATGGCCGACGCGTCGGCGAGCGCGACCGAGAGCAACTCGTCGTCGGACAACGCACTGGTCGCGTCGGCCTCCCCCTGACGACCGAACGACAGGCGGATCACGTGTCGGTGCTCCCCCTGTTCCTTCGCGCGTCCGGCGAGCCAGGCCCACTTGGCGGTCGAGTGCGTGAGCGCCTTCGCGTGGAGGGTCGAACCGGGCGCGACGAGCAGCCCGGAGCCACGGGGCGCCGCGTCCAGGGCCGGCTCGTCGAGCACGATCGTCACGAGTTCGATCGGGGCGGGGAGCAGCGGGTCGCCCGCGTCGTCGCCGGCCGCCGGCAGCTCGCGCAGGGACGGACCGACGTCTGCGAGCAGGGCGCGAGCGGACGGTTCAGGTGCCGCGATGAGGATGAGGTCGGCTTCGAGGACCCGCCCGTCCGTCAACGCGACGTACCAGGGCGCGGGCCTGGCTCCGGGGTCTGCCGCACGCTCGCTCATGCGAGGGAGTCCGGCGTCGCCGAGCCCGACACCTGGACCGTCGACGTCGATGTCGAACGGGTGTCGCGAGATCGCCGTGACGGCGACGCCCGTGATGAGTGTGGACGCCCACCGTTCGAGTTCGCCGACGAGCCCGTCGATGAGCACCGTCATGCCGCCGTCGAGCCCGCCGACCGCAGCACCCGCAGGAGCGTTCTCCCGGAGCGCCGCGACAGCGAGGGACAGCGCACCCGTGCGCGTGAGGGCCTGGTTCAGCCCGGGAGCCGCGCGGTCGACGTCGAGGTCGTCGGGAGCCGCGGAGTAGACGCCCGAGGTGACGGGGGCGACGAGGAGGTCGTGGACGGCGGTCCCCATCCGTTTCCGGACCAGCGCGCCGAGGTTGTGCTCGGCTCCGATCGTGAGCGGCGGACGGATGCGGTCGAGGTACGCGCGCAGCGCGCCCTTCCAGCCGATGACCCGCCGGACGTCGTCCGCCAGGGGGTTCGTCGGGATCCCGAGGAGACCGGCCTTGGGGAGCGGCACGCTCCGCTGGGCCTGACCCGGCTTGGCGACGTGCAACCATGCGCCGGCCCGGTTGGGTCGGACGACGCGGTCGGTCAGGCCGAGCTGCTCGATGAGTTCGGCGACCGAGCCGCCACGGGTGGCGAAGCTCTCCGCCCCGACGTCGACCCGGAGACCGGCGACATCGGCGGCCGCGAGTGCTCCACCGAACGACTCCTGCGCCTCGACGACCGTCACCGCGATCCCGACCCTGGCGCAGTCGACCGCGCCGACGAGCCCCGCCGCGCCACCACCGATGACGACGAGACGCTTCGGTTCGAGGCTCATGCCGGCTGCCAATCGTGGGCGAGCGCGACGATGCGGGTCAGGACGTCCGGGTCCGTCTCGGGTGGGACACCGTGGCCGAGGTTGAGGACGTGGGACGGCGCCGCCGTACCGCGCTGCAGGATCTCGAGGACATGGGCCTCGAGCACCGGCCAGGGTGCGGCGAGGAGCGCCGGGTCGATGTTGCCCTGCACGGGCACGGTCCCGCCGAGACGGCGGATGCCCTCGTCGAGCGCGAGCCGGTAGTCGATCCCGACGACGTCGGCGCCGACCCGGTGCATGGCCCCGAGCAGCTCACCCGTGCCGACACCGAAGTGCACCTTCGGTACCGGCAGGTCGGCGACGTGGGCGAGGGCCGCGCGCGAGGCCGGGGCGACATGCCGCTCGTAATCGTCGAGCGACAGGGCACCGGCCCAGGAGTCGAACAGCTGCGCGGCCGACGCACCGGCGAGCACCTGCGCCCGGAGGAAGCGGCCCGTGACGTCGGCGCACCACGCCATGAGCCGAGCCCAGGACTCGGGGTCGGCGTGCATGAGGGTGCGGGCGGCGAGGTGGTCCTTCGACGGGCCGCCCTCGACCAGGTAGGCGGCGAGGGTGAACGGTGCGCCCGCGAACCCGATGAGCGGCGTGGTGCCGTCGCCGATGCCGGCGAGCCCCGCCACCGTGCGCGCGACGCCGGCTCGGATGGGTTCCAGGGTGTCGTCGAGGACCGCGGGGTCGAGGGCGACGAGCGCGTCGACCTCGGCGGCCGTCCGCACGGAGGAGCCCATGACCGGTCCGCGGCCCGGCACGATCTCCACGGCGACCCCGGCCTGCTTCAGGGGCACGACGATGTCGCTGAAGAAGATGGCCGCGTCGGTGCCGTGGCGACGGATCGGCTGCAGGGTGATCTCACTCGCCATCTCCGGGTCGAGGCACGCGTCGAGCATGGCCGTACCGATCCGCAGCTCGCGGTACTCGGGCAACGACCGACCGGCCTGCCGCATGAACCAGACGGGCGTCCGCTCGGGACGGGTGCCGCGGTACGCGGTGATGAGGGGCGACGCCGCGGTGGTGCCGGTGACCAGGGGATGTTCGGGTGGGAGACTCACCCCTCCATCCTCCCATCTCCCTCCTGCACGAGTGCGGCGAGCCGGCCGCCCGGTGAGGGTCACCTGGGTGGCTTCCCGGAGAGGCCGACGTGCCCGCTCGGGTACACTCGACGGGTGCTCATGTGTGTGACGGCGAGCCATAAGAACGCCACCTTCGACCTCCTCGAACGACTCTCAGTCGGCGCGGAGGGCGTTGCCGCGCGCCTGGTCGCCCATCACGAATGCGTCTCCGGGGCCGTCGTCGTGGCCACCTGCAACCGCTTCGAGGCGTACATCGACCTCGACGAGCCCGTCACCGCAGCCGCCTCCGTCGCCTTCGAGGCCGCCGCAGAGGCCGTCAGCGAGACCACCGGCATCCCCGCCGAGCAGCTGCGCGAGGTGTTCGACCTCAGCGTCGGCACCGCGGCCGCCGAGCACCTCTTCGCCGTGTCGGCCGGGCTCGAGTCCGTCGTCGTCGGTGAGGGCGAGATCGCCGGGCAGGTCAGGCGTTCGCTCGAGTCCGCTCGGGCCGGCGGCACCACCAGCTCCGAACTCGAGCGCCTGTTCCAGCGCGCCTCGCAGACCTCCCGCGGCATCAAGAACCGCACGCCGCTCGGGCGCGCGGGCCGCTCCATCGTGCGACTCGCCCTCGACCTCGCCGAGAGCCGGATCGACGACTGGGCCACGCAGCGCGTCCTGCTCGTGGGCACCGGAGCCTACGCCGGAGCGAGCCTTGCGGCCCTCCGCGACCGCGGCGTCACCGACGTGCTCGTGCACTCGCCCTCCGGCCGGGCCGAGAAGTTCGCCCGGTCCCACGAGATCGGTTGGATCGGCCAGGACGAGCTCGCTCGAACCACCGGCGAGGTCGACATCATCGTCACCTGCACCACCGCCGACGGCCACGTCGTCGACGCCGCGCTGCTCCGCGCCGGTCGCGCAGCGGTCGCAGCCGACCACCGTGCCCGCGCCGGCGCCGCGCAGGACGCACCGGTCCTCTCCCTGGTGTCGGGTGCCGCCACGCCGGCCGCCGAGGTGGAGCCCACCGGGGTCTCGGAGCTCGTCCACGACGTCATCACCGAAGCCGCAGCGGAGTGCCCCGTGCCGCACGCCTCGGCCCAGCTCGTCATCGACCTCGGCCTGCCGCGCAACGTCGACCCCGACGTCGCCACGGTCGCCGGTGTCGTCCTCCTCGACCTCGAGACCATCCGGATCCACGCGCCGCTGGAAGAGCTGCAGGCCACCGAGGTCGCCCGCTCCATCGTCAGCCGTGCGGCCCAGAAGTTCGCCGCGGTGGGCGAGGAACGCAGCCTCGAACCCGCGGTCGTCGCCCTGCGGAGCCACGTGCACGCCCTCGTCGAAGCCGAGGTCGCCCGCGCGACGGCCCGCGGCGACGACGACGGATCGACCGCCCGCGCCCTGCGTCACCTCGCCGGAGTCCTCCTCCACGAACCGACGGTCCGAGCACGCAACCTCGCCCGCAACGGCGATCAGGCCTCGTACACCATGGCACTGCAGACGCTCTTCGGTATCGAGGTCGCGCAGGCTCCTGCGGTGGTCGTGCCGGTCACCGACGCCGACTCGGCCGCCTCAGCCTCCTAGCTCGTCGACGCACGACGCCTGGGCTCGCCGAGGCGCGGACCGCGACAACGACGAACGGGCACCGGCGCGATGCCGATGCCCGTCGTGATCCGCCTGCCGAGCAGGCCGTGGATCAGTAGCTGTCGTAGTCGTAGGTGGCCGCCGTGCCCATGATGCCGGCGAAGATGAGGATGTAGAAGATGATGACGATGACGCCGGCGAGGACCGACACACCGCTCACGATCGTGCCGGCGAGCGCGAGGCCACGGCCCTGCTCACCGGTGCGCTTGATCTGACCCAGGGCGATGATGCCGAGGACGAGGCCGACGACGCCGAACCCGACGAACGGCGCGATGAGCGAGATGATCGCCATGACGTTCGTCTTCTGGCCGGCGGGCTGCGCGTAGCCGTACGGCGCCTGTGGCTGACCATACGGGGCTGCGGGCTGGCCATAGGGGTTCTGCTGCTGACCGTACGGAGCCTGCGGCTGGCCGTAGGGGTTCTGCTGCTGCTGCCCGTACTTCGGCTGCTCGCCGTACTGCTGCGTCTGCTGCTCGCCGTAGGGCGAGGGCTGACCGTACTGCGGCGCCTGCTCCCCGTACTGCGGAGCCGGCGGGACCTGCGACTCGCCGTAGGGCGGCTGCTGGGGAGCCTGGCCCTGACCGTACGGGTCGTTCGGCTGGCCGGAGTTCGGATCAGTCATGTGGGTGCACCTCGCGCATAGGGGTTCGACGAACGGACTCATGCTTGCAGCGCGCCGTCGCCTTGTCAACACAGCGTACCCCGCGTTCCCGCAGGATCACTGGGCTCGCGCCGCCCCGGCCGAGCGCAGCGACCACGGCGCACGACGGCGGCAGCGCCGGCCGGTGGCAAGATGGACGAGGGGGTGCGGATGGACGAGGAATCGGTGGCGGATGCGGACGATGTCGCGCTCGCAGACGCCCCACCCGTGGCGGAACGTCCAGGAGCACTGAGGATCGCCGGGATCGTCGCCGTCGACTGGATCCACTCGGTGGTGTGGCACACCAGGGCCTTCTTCAGCGGCCGGATCCCGCGGGAGTACGGTCGTGGCGACACCAGCCGCCCGGTCGTCGTCCTGATCCCGGGCGTCTACGAGACGTGGGCGTTCCTCAAGCCGGTCGCCGACCATCTCAACGCCGCCGGGTACCGCATCCGCATCGCGCGCGGTCTCGGCTACAACCGCAAGCCCATCCGGGACACCGCGGCCCGCTTCGCCCGGGCGCTCGGCAGGCTGCCGAAGCCGAACGCGGGCTGCGTCATCGTCGCGCACAGCAAAGGGGGCCTCGTCGGGAAGGAACTCCTGCTGACCGATCGCGAACGTCTCGGGCTGCTCGGCGTCGTCGCGATCTGCTCGCCCTTCTCCGGGTCGGTGCTCGCCAAGTACGTCGTCGATCCGAGCCTCCGCGCGTTCCTGCCGACCGACGAGACCATCGTGGCCCTCGGTGCACCCCACGACGTGAACGCCGACATCGTCTCGATCTACAGCACCTTCGACCCGCACGTCCCGTCGAGCAGCGTGCTGCCCGGGGCGACGAACGTGCTCCTGCCCGTCCCCGGCCACTTCGTCATCCTGAGCACGAAGGAGCTCCGGGAGGCGGTGGAGCTGGCGGTCGACGGGTTCGCCGAACGGCGACGCCCACGCGCCGACTCGGACGGCGAGGTGACCCGATGAGCGACCTGACCGGCGGCGGGCGAGGACCGCTCGCCGACATCCTCGTGTCCGCCGTCGCGATCGTCCGGGACCGACGGGTGCTCATGGTCACGGCCCGGGGGCGCGACGTCCTCTACATGCCGGGCGGGAAGATCGACGCGGGCGAGACGCCGGCCGAGGCCGCCGTGCGCGAAGCCCGCGAGGAGATCGCGATCGACCTCGACCCGGCAGGCGTGACGCCGCTGTTCACCGTCCTCACGCAAGCCCACGGTGAGCCGGACGGCCGACTCGTCCGGATGCACGTCTTCGCGGCGGAGACGGATGCGGTCCCACAGCCCTCGGCCGAGGTGAGCGCGGTGCACTGGGTGGGGACGGAGTCGCTCGACCGCTGCCCGCCCGCCGGACGTGAGGTGCTCGAGCGCCTGGCAACCTTGGGGCGCATCGACTGAGGCCCTTCGACAGGCTCAGGGACCGGGTGGGTTCAGGGACCGGGTGGGCTCAGGGACCCGGCGGGCTCAGTGCACGTATTCGAGGAGGTCCTGGCCGAGGGTGCGGACGGCGTCGACGACGCCGAGTCGCGTTCCGAGCTCGGTGTCGTCGTAGCTCGTGCACACCGCGTAGCTCACGGCGCCGTTCGGGCCGCGCAGGATGCCCGCCTCGGCGCGCACTCCCACGCCGGAACCGGTCTTGTTGAAGAGCTGGATGCCGTGGTCGGGTTCGCGGTGGGCCAGCGGGTCGAGGCCGAACCCTGAGGCGACGAGGGAGAGGTCGGTGTTGAGTGACAACCACGCGAGCACGCGCCGGCTCGTGGTCGCGTCGACGATCTCGCCCGTCGCGAGGGCCTGGAACAGCCAGGCGAGCTCGCGGGCGGACCCGACGGAGAGCTGGGGTGCGTGGTCGGGACCCCGGTGGTCGCGCACGATGTCGAGCAGCGCCGTCCGCTTGAGTCCGATCTCCTCGGCGCGGTGCCGGACGGCCTCGAGGCCGATGTGACGCAGGAGGACGTTCGTGGCGAGGTTGTCGCTCGTGGCACCCACGAGCGCCGCCAGGTCTGCGACGGGCAGGGACGGCGCCTGCAGGTGCTGCCAGATTCCGGAGTCGGCGACCGCGTCGAGCGGTTCGCGGTCAAGGATGGTGAGCCCGCTGAAGTCGGCGTCACCGAGTCGTGCTGCGACCTCGATGAGGAGCAGGACCTTGCCGATCGAGGCGGTGGGGACGACCACGTGGTCGTCGGCCGACATGAGCATCTCGCCGGTCGTGATGTCGTTGATCCGGAGGCTGACCTGCGCACCCGAGGCGGCGAGCTCGCCGAGGGCGCTGAACCCTCTGGTGAACGGTTCGATCGGTGCTGCGGCCCGGTGGCGCCCTCGACGCGCATCGCGCGATCGGCGACGCTCGGACACTTGCACTCGTGAAGCCACGGCTGACCGAACTCCTCTGCTCCAGATGGTGATCCCGACGATGATGCAGGGTGTGGACCTGCCCCGGTCAGCCCACTCGACTGCCGTCCGACGACCCGCTCAGCGGGCCTCCGGATGTGCCGTCCACGGTATCGTAAGCGTCCTTCGGGCTGGCTGCGAATCCTCGCGCAGGAACCGTTCCCCGGGCGCGTCGACCCGACGACTGTCGCTTTCGGCGCGGCGGAATCGGCCGTGCCGATCGACCGGCGATGACCACCGGATCCGTGTGGATCAGCCGCGGGCGCGAGCCGGGAACTGGGTCGCGAACTTCCCGCCGCTGACGTCGATCAACGCTCCGGTGACGTAGCCGGCCTGGTCGCTCGCGAGGAAGCGGACGACGTTCGCCACGTCCTCCGGCTCCTCCCACCGGCGCAGCGACAGGGTGTCGAGCAAGGCGTCCTGCCGATCGGCGGGCAAGTCGGCGAAGCCGTTCATCGCGGTCGGCACCATGCCTGGCGCATAGGCGTTCACCGTGATCCCCCACGGGCCCAGTTCGCTGGCGAGGACCTTCGTCAGCTGCACCACCGCCGACTTCGACGCCGCGTACGCCGCGCTGCCGACACTCGGGATGATCGCCGCGAAGCTGGCCGCGTTGATGATCCGGCCCGACCCCTGTTCCTTCAGATAGGGGATGACGGCCTTCGACATCCGGAAGACCCCACCGACGTTCACGTCGAAGCACGCCGTCCAGGCGTCGTCACTCGTCTCCTCGAGCAACGCCTCGACGTTGACGCCGGCGTTGTTGACGAGGACGTCGATCCCACCGAGGCGAGCAGCGGCCTCCGTGACCGCCTCCGTCACCGAGGTCTCGGACCGCACGTTGCACGGGATGGCGGCGAGCGCGTCGCCCCATGCGCCGATGAGATCGTCGAGCGGGGTGACGTCGAGGTCGAGGACCGCGACATGCGCCCCCTCGGCGAGGAACGTCTCCGCGAGCGCCCGACCGATCCCGCGTGCTCCCCCGGTCACGATGACCCGGCGGTCCGTCAGATCCAGCAACATCGTCGTCTCCGTTCCTCTGCGGCATGGACCACGGCAGCGCCGTCCACGTCAGGCGATTAAAACATACGAATGGTCGACCGTGCCTACACTGGAGCCATGACGGATCGAGTGCTGTGGGTGACCGGTGGCGGAAGCGGGATGGGACGGGCCGTCGCGCTGGCCGCGGCCCGCTCCGGGCGCCGGGTGGCGGTGACCGGCCGCCGGGCGGAGGCGCTCGACGAGACGGTGGCGGAGATCGCCGCAGCGGGCGGAACGGCCCTCGCAGCAGCAGCCGACGCGACCGACCCCGCGGCACTCGCACGCGCCCACGAGCGCATCGTCGCCGAGTTCGGAACGGTCGACGACCTCGTCACGGCCGCGGGATCGAACGCACCGCGTCGGCGTTGGGACGACCAGTCGATGGCCGAGTTCGCGACGATCGTCGACACGAACCTCACCTCCGTGGCGCGCGCGATCGACCTCGCACTGCCCGGCATCCGTGCGGCACAGGGCCGCGTCGTCGTCATCTCCTCCTTCGCCGGTTGGCGCTTCTCCACGAAGGGCGGCGTCGCCTACAGCGCGAGCAAGACCGCACTGTCGTCCCTCTGCGCCACGCTGAACGAGGAGGAGGGGATCAACGGTGTCGGCGCGACGCACCTCTGCCCCGGCGACGTCGACACCCCCTTCCTCTCGATGCGACCACAGGTGCCGGACGCCGCAGCGCGGGAGACGATGTTGACCCCGGAGGACATCGCGCGCGCGGTCACCTTCGTCCTCGACGGCCCGGCCCACGTCCGGATCGACGAGTTGGTCATCTCCCCCACCCGCCCGGCCGTCGCCCGGTGACCGCCACCGACCGACCGGGTACCTCGGCGTTCGAACGCACGCTCGACCGCATCGGCTCCGACATCGTCGAGGGACGACTGGCGTCCGGCGCCGTGTGCACGGTCGAAGGACTGACCGCTCGGACCGGGCACTCGCGGTCCGTCGTCCGCGAGGCGACCCGCGTCCTCGGCGGGCTCGGCCTCCTCGAGGGGAAGGCCCACGTCGGACACACGGTCCTGCCGTCGGAGCGGTGGGACTGGCTGCAGCCACGCGTGCTCCGCTGGTCGCTCGCGAGCGGACGACGCGACGCGACGCTGCTGGCGATCCGTGAGCTCCGGACCGCCACCGAACCCGAGTGCGCCCGGCTGGCGGCGGAGCGACGCAGTGGTGCGGCCGGGCTCGAGCTGCGGGCGATCGGCGACGCGCTCCTCGATGCCGCGGCAGCCCAGGACGTCGCAGCCTTCCTCGACGCCGACCTCCGGTTGCACCGACTCCTGCGGCAGGCTGCCGCGAACCCGCTCCTCGACCGCGTCGGAGACGCCATCGACGCAGCCCTCCGGGATCGGGTCGACCGCCTTCCGGCCGGTGCGATCGATCTCGACGACGCGGCGTTGCACCGGGACCTGGCGAGCGCCGTCGAGCGACGCGATGGCGACGCGGCCGCGGCGGCGATGCGCGCGATCATCGTCCGCACCGCCTGAGCGCCTCGCTGGGAGGCCGCTCGCGCGGCCCCGCACACCCCTGTCCGCTCACGGTTCTCGCAGCTTCGTGAAACACGTCCGTCACGCAGGTAACGACCGTGTTGCAGTGCTGGAAAATATTTGCAAGCTCCCTGTACTTATTGAATACTGTTTCCACACCCACTGAAAACAGCAGGGATCGACCCCACGGTCATCACGGATCCCGGGCCAACGACGGCTCGGACTCCCGATCCCAGAATCGAGGAGCAGCACCATGCGCAAGCGCACCCTTCCGCTGGCCGTCCTCGCCACCGCGGCACTCGGCCTCACCGCCTGTGCCGGTGGCGGATCCGGCTCAGGCGACGTCTCGGCCGACGGCCAGACGCTCACCGTCTGGATCATGCAGGGCACCAACCCCGACTCCGAGGCCTTCTTCAAGGAGGTCGGCTCGGCCTTCAAGAAGGAGACCGGCGCCACCCTGAAGGTCGAATACGTGCAGTGGGCCGATGCCCACGACCGCTTCGTCACCTCCATCGCCGGCAACACCACGCCGGACGTCGCCGAGACCGGCACCACCTGGACGGCCGAGTTCGCCGACGCCGGCGCGCTCGCCCCGATCGGCGACTACGTCGACAAGGCCGGCCTGAAGGACGACCTCGTCAAGGGTCTCGCCGACTCCGGCACCTACGACGGCGAGCTCTACGGCATGCCCTGGTACGCCGGCGTCCGTTCGATCGTCTACCGCACCGACGTCTTCGAGGAGCTCGGCCTCAAGGCGCCGACCACCTGGCAGGAGATCATCGACGCCGGAACCGCGATCAAGGCCGCGAAGCCCGACATGATCCCGTTCCCCGTCCCCGGTGACGCCGAGTTCACGGCCTACCCGTGGGTCTGGGGCGCCGGCGGCGAGGTCTCCGAGCTCGACGGCGACACCTGGAAGTCCCAGCTCGCGAGCGACGACTCGCGCAAGGGCATCCAGTTCTGGACCGACCTGGCCACGAAGTACGACCTCTCCTCCTCGGGTGCGACCACCTGGAAGGAGACCGACGTCCTCGACAACTTCGTGCAGGACAAGGTCGCCATGGCGATCATGGGCTCCTGGACCCCGGCCACCATCGTGCAGAAGAACCCGGAGCTCGAGGGCAAGTTCGCCGCCATCCCGATCCCGGGTGAGGACGGCGGCATGTCGCCCTCCGTGCTCGGCGGCTCGCACCTCAGCATGTTCAACACCTCGAAGAACAAGGACCTCGCGTTCCAGTTCATCGAGATGATGACGACCGGCAAGTACGCCTCCGAGTGGGCCGAGCAGACCGGGTACTTCCCCGGCCAGACCTCGCTGCTCAGCGACGCGACCGAGAGCGACGACCCGCTGGTGAAGCCCTTCGCCGAGCAGTTCGTCGACGGCGGCGCTTCCCTCCCCGTGACCCCGAAGTTCGGTGCGGTGCAGGCGAAGAAGACCACCAACGCGATGATCCAGGCCATCCTCTCCGGGAGCAAGTCGGTCGACCAGGCGACGACCGACGCCGCCACCGAGATGGACGACATCATGAACGGCAAGTAGCCGATCGTGTCGACCCTCACCCCGCCCACGGTCACCCGCGAAGCCCCCGCTTCGCGGGTGGCCGGGGGCCCCTCCCCCAAGCGGCTGCGGCTCCTCATGCGCACCCGCCCCTGGCTGCTGCTCACGCCGGCGCTCCTCATCCTCGCCGTCCTCCTGCTCTGGCCGCTCATCCGGGTCGTGCTGTTCTCCCTGCAGGACTACGGCCTCCGCGAGATCGTCTCCGGCGACACCAACTTCAACGGCGGGGCGAACTACGCCGAGGTCTTCGCAGACCCGACCCTCTGGACCGTCGTCCTCCCGAACACCGTCTTCTTCGCGGCGGCCGCCGTCATCGGCACGGTCGTCCTCGGCACCCTCGTCGCCCTCCTCATGGCGAACCTCGGCTCCTTCTGGCGCACCATCGTCGGCAGCGCCATCATGGTCGCCTGGGCGATGCCCGCCGTCACCGGCACCTACGTGTGGGTCTGGATCTTCGACGCCGACCGCGGCATCGTCAACCAGACGCTCATGGGCGCCGGGCTCATGGACGAGCCCTTCAACTGGTTCACCAACCAGTTCACGTTCTACGGCATCGCGCTGCTGAACGTCATCCACCACGGGTTCCCGTTCGTGGCCATCACCGTGCTGGCCGGCCTGCTCGGCGTCTCCAAGGAGATGCTGGAAGCCGCTGAGATGGACGGGGCCGGCGCGTTCCGCCGCTTCTTCCAGATCACCTTCCCGTCGCTGCGCCAGGTGTTCTCCGTCGTCATCATCCTGTCGACGATCTGGGACTTCAAGGTGTTCGCGCAGATCTACCTCATGCCGGGTGGTTCCGGCTCGAACCGTGAGGTGCTGAACCTCGGCGTGTGGTCCTACGTGGAGTCCTTCGGGCAGAACCGGTACGGCTTCGGCTCGGCCATCGCGGTGCTGCTGACCCTCGTGCTGCTCGGCATCACGATCGTCTACATCCGCGCCCTCATGAAGGAGGACGAACTGTGACAACCCACGCCCCCGCCCCCACCACCGCCCGTCGACAGGCTCAGGGACCGGGAACCGACGGATCCGCCAAGCCGCAGGTCCCCATGCACCGGAAGGCGAGCGGTCGGAAGATCCGCTCCAACACGGTCAAGGCGGTCCTCGTCGCCCTGCTCCTCGTGTTCACGCTGTTCCCGGCGTACTGGATGCTGTCGAGCGCGTTCGACGCGCAGGCGTCGAGCGGCGGCCAGTCCTTCTTCCCGAAGGAGCTGTCGCTGACGAACTTCGAGTCGGTCCTGACCGACGGCGGATTCGCCGTCTTCCTGCGCAACTCCGCGATCGTCGCCGGTGCGACGGTGCTGATCTCCGCCGCCGTCGCGCTCCTCGCCTCGGTCGCGGTCGCCCGCTTCCGGTTCAAGTTCCGCACCGCGGTGCTGCTCATGATCCTCGTCGTGCAGATGGTGCCGCTCGAGGCGCTCGTGATCCCGCTGTTCGTGCAGATCCGCGACCTGCAGCTGCTCAACACGCTGCTCGGGCTCATCATCGTCTACGTGGCCCTCGCCCTGCCGTTCGGCATCTGGATGCTCCGCGGCTTCGTCGCGGCGGTCCCGGTGGAGCTCGAAGAGGCGGCGTTCCTCGACGGCGCCAGCTGGTGGCGCATGTTCCGCTCGATCATGCTCCCGCTCGTGGCCCCCGGCCTCGTCGCGACGAGCGTGTTCAGCTTCATCACCGCGTGGAACGAGTTCATCTTCGCGATGACCCTGCTCGGCGGCTCGACGGAGAACTACACGGTCGCCATCGGCCTCAAGCAGTTCTTCGGGCTGAACTCCAACGACTGGGGCTCGGTCATGGCGGCGTCGACGATCATCACGATCCCGGTCATGATCTTCTTCATCCTCGTGCAGCGACGCCTCTCCGGCGGCCTCGTCTCCGGAGCGGTGAAAGGATGACCGACCCCGACGTCGCCCGGCTGGTCCGTGGCGTCCTCTGGCCGGGGTTCCTCGGCCGGACCGCCCCGGACTGGCTGCTGCGCGAACTCGACGGCGGCCTCGCCGGTGTCGTCTACTTCGGCCAGAACCTCTCGGCCGATCCGGCGCAGGTCGAGGCCCTCTCTGCGACGCTCCGCGCGCACCGGCCGGAGATCCTCATCGGCGTCGACGAGGAGGGCGGCAACGTCTCCCGGCTCGAGGCCCTCACCGGATCGACGTTGCCGGGGCACGCCCAGCTCGGTGCGCTCGACGAGGTCGAGACCACCCGGGCCGTCGGCTCCGAGCTCGCGCGCCGACTCCGCTCGGCCGGGGCGAACGTCGACCTCGGCCCCGTCGCCGATGTGAACACCAACCCGGCGAACCCCGTCATCGGCGTGCGCTCGTTCGGCACCACCGCGGCGCTCGTCTCTCGCCACGTCGCCGCCATGGTCGAGGGTCTGCAGTCGGGCGGGGTCGCCGCGTGCGTGAAGCACTATCCCGGCCACGGCGACACCGCGAGCGACTCCCACCTCGACCTCCCCCGCATCGAGCTGGAGCTGGAGGAGCTCGAGGCCGAGCACCTGCCACCGTTCGAGGCTGCCATCGGGGCCGGGGTCGCAAGCGTCATGACCGCCCACATCGTCGTCCCCGCCTTCGGTGACGCACCGGCGACCCTCAACCCGATCCCGCTCCGCCGACTTCGCGAGAGCGGCTTCGACGGCGTCATCATCTCCGACGCGCTCGACATGGCCGCGATCCGTTCCACCACCGGTTCCGGACGCGGGGCGGTCCTCGCGCTCGAGGCCGGCGTGGACCTGCTCTGCATCGGCAACCCCTCGAACCTCGGACCGAAGCAGGGCGCCACCACCGACGAGGACGACTACCTCGAGGTGTTCGAGGCGGTCTGCGCCGCGATCACCGACGGTGGTCTCGACCGCGCGATCGTCGAGCGTGCGGCCGCCCGCGTCGCGCGGCTCGCTGCGACGGTCGCCCCTTCGACAGGCTCAGGGACCGGCGACCCGGTCCCTGAGGCATCCCCGGTCCCTGAGCCTGTCGAAGGGCGCTTCGCCGACGCCATCCGCCGCGTCGTGCGGGTCCGCGGCGACGTCGCCGTCGACGCCTCGGCGATCACGCTCGTCGACCTCCGCGACCGGCCGACCTTCGCCGTCGCTTCAGCGCACGACCCGTTCGCCGAGTCCCTCGCCGAACGCTTCGAGGTGACGCGGCTCGATGCCGGCCCGAGTCTCCGCACTCCGGATCCCCATGCGGAGGCGTCCCCCTCGGACGAGCTGTCCCTCCTGCTCGAGACGATCCCCGCCGAACACGGCGTCGCCCTCCTGGCGGACCGCCTCGACGACGGCAGCCCGCAGCGGCTCGCCGTGGAGCGCATCGCGGCCATCCGGACCGACGCGGTCGTCGTGAGCGTCGGTCTGCCGCTCGCCGACGACCTCCGGCTCCCACTCCCCGTCATCGACTGCCTCGCAGCCTCACGCGCCTCGGCCGACCGGGTCACGGAGCTGCTCGCCTCGGGGACGACCGCCGCACCATCGCACCACCAGCACCACCGGAACGGATCATGACCCACCTCGCACCACCCGTCCTCGCCATCGATCTCGGGAAGACGTCCTGCCGCGCCCGCATCACGGGCGGTTCCGCCGAGGAGCCGACCGTCCTCGCCGAAGCCCACGGCCACGGCGCGCCCGGCCTCGCCGACCACGAGGGTGCCGAGCTCTCGGCTCGGGCGGTCATGGACACGGTCTCGCAGCTCCCGGCGGCTCTGTTGGCGGAAGTCCGGCACGTCGGGATCGGCGCCGCAGGGGTCGAAGCCGCCCCGCACCAGGTCGCCGCGTTCACCGCGGAGCTCCGCCTGGCGCTTGGTGCCACGATCGCCGTCGTCAACGACGCCCTCGCAGCCCACGCCGGCGCCTTCGCGGGTGGCCCGGGCACCGTGCTCATCGCCGGGACCGGTGCCGTCGTGTTCGACGTCGACGCTGCGGGTGCCGTCAGGCAGATCGACGGCTGGGGGCCCTGGCTCGGCGACGAGGGCAGCGGTCGGTGGATCGGGCAGGAGGGCCTCGAGGCGTGCATGCGCGCGTTCGACGGTCGCGGCCCGGCGACCGCGCTCCTCGCGGACGCCGAGGCACTCGCCGGCACGATCCCGGCGCTTCCGCTCTGGGTCTCCAGCACCGGAGCACCGGCCCGCCAACTCGGCACCTTCGCCCCGACGGTCATCGCCCGGGCAGAGCAGGGCGACCAGGTCGCCGCGGGCATCGTCGACGGCGCCTGTGCACACCTCGCGGCGAGCGCCGCCGCGGCCGGTAGCGGTGCCGTGTGCGTCGTCGGCGGCATCGCCTCCCAGCCCTACTTCGCCGCCCACCTCGCGACGGCCATGCGCGAGGTCGGCGTCGACCTCGTCGGGCCTCGGGGCGACGCCTTGGACGGTGCCAGGCTCGTGGCCCTCGACACGGCGATCTCCTACGCCGGAAGGGTCGTGCGCGACGATGTCCACGCTGTCTGAGGGTTCCTCCGTCAGGGACTCCCTCCGCGCCGAGCTCGCGACGATGTCCACCGAGCAGGTGGGCGAACGCGTCCCCGACCTCGACGCCCTCACCACGCGTGAGCTCGTGGAGGCAATGAACGAGGAGGACCGGTCCGTCCCGAAGGCCGTCGCCGCGGTGGCCCCCGAGATCGCGGCGGCCGTCGATGCGATCGTCGACCGACTCCGGCGCGGTGGTCGGCTCATCTACCTGGGAGCCGGCACGGCGGGCCGTATGGGCATCCTCGATGCGAGCGAGGCCCCACCGACCTTCGGCACCGATCCCGGGCTCATCGTCGGGCTCATCGCGGGTGGCCCCGGCGCCATCCAGCAGGCGGTGGAGAACGCGGAGGACCGTGACGACCTCGGGCGCGCGGATCTGGCGTCGCTGTCGATCACTGCGGACGACGCCGTCGTGGGGGTCTCCGCGTCGGGCCGCACGCCCTACGTCCTGGGCGCCCTCGAGGACGCGCGCTCGGTCGGCGCGATCACGATCGGCCTGTCGTGCAACGCGGGCTCCCCGCTCGGACGGGACGCCGACATCGGCATCGAGGCGGTCGTCGGTCCGGAGCTCCTCACCGGTTCGACGCGGCTGAAGGCGGGGACGGCGCAGAAGCTCGTGCTCAACATGCTGTCGACGATCTCGATGGTGCGACTCGGGAAGACGTACCGGAACCTCATGGTCGACCTGCGTGCGACGAACGAGAAGCTGCGGGCGCGCGCGGAACGGACGGTCATGCTGGCCACCGACGTCGACGCCGCCACGGCCGCTGCGACACTCGCATCCGTCGACGGCTGGGTGAAGGCCGCTATCCTCGTCCTCGTGACCGGCATCGCCGCAGATGAAGCAGTCGCCCGCCTCCGCAGCGGCGACGGCTCCCTCAGCGCGGCCATCGCGGCCCATACGGCCACCCAGTCGACGGGGGCCGCCTCGGATGTCCACTGACGCGCTGCTCGTGCTCCGCCAGGCGATCCCACGCCTGAGCGCCGCCGAGACGCGCGTCGCCGAGACGATCATCGGCACCCCGTCGCTCGTCGTCGAGTTGACCATCACGGAGCTCGCGAAGGCGTGCGGCACCTCGCAGGCGACCGTGGCCCGGTTCTGCCAGACGATCGGGTACACGGGGTACCGGGAGTTCCGGGTGGCCGTCGCGACGTCGACGAGCCGCGAGCAGGCGGAGCGGGACCGGTTCGAGGTCGACGACGCCGACATCGACCCGGACGACTCGGTGGAGACGGTCGTCGCGAAGGTCGCGTACCAGGAGGTGCAGGCGATCGAGCTGACCGCCCGTTCGCTCGACCGCGACGCCCTGGACGCGGTCGTAGACGCGCTGCTCCTCGCGCCGCGGATCGACATCATCGGCTTCGGCTCCTCGAACCTCACCGCGCAGGACCTCCACCAGAAGCTCTACCGGATCGGCATGCCGGCCAACACCTTCGTCGACGCCCACCTGGCGTTGCCGTCGGCCGCCCTCCTCGGGCCGGGCGGGGTCGCCATCGGCATCTCGCACTCGGGTCTCACGGTCGAGACCGAGCAGGCGATGCAACTCGCCCGTGCCGCGGGGGCGACGACGGTGTGCATCACGAACTTCCCCGACTCCCCCATCGCGAGCCGCTGCGACCTCGTCCTCGTGACGCAGGCGAGGGAGAGCCGCTACCGTTCCGGGGCGATGTCCTCGCGCATCGCGCAACTCGCGCTCGTCGACCTGTTGTTCATCCGTGTCGCCCAGCGTCGCTACGACGTCGCAGCGGAGTCGCTCCGCGTCACCTACGAATCCATCCAGGACCACCGCATCGACACCTGAGCGTGGCTGTCGGAGACGTCAGCCACTGAGCCCGATCATGGTCCGACGTGGGACGATCGACCATGGCTTCCATGGATGACGCACCACGGATCGGGGACCTCGAGGTCGATGGCGGTGCACTCACCGGCGACGGCACGACACTCCCGGCGCTGGCGGACGAACTGGCTTGCGGCATCGATGAGACCACCGCCGTTGAGGCACCGTCGGATGGTTGGCGGGTGCTCCGCCGGATGGAGAGCAGTGCGGTGTACCTCGGTTCGCCGGTCGACGCGGACCACCGGACCTGGCGCGTGGCGCAGGTGCATCCGAGCGAGCAGCTTCCGCTGGTGCGCGTCCACCCGAACACCATGGACCTTCGACCGAGCCGAGCCGAGCGGCGACAGGGCTTGGAGCTGCGGTGGCCGTCGTTCGTCGCGGAGATCGCCGATCCGAGCGACCTCGTCATCGACATCGTGAACGCGGGTACCACCAGATGGACGCCGGAGAGCGAGGGGTTCCGAGCGGTCGGGGCCCTCACCGCGCCCGGCGAGACCGGATTCTCCTTCGGATGGATGGGTTCCGCGGCGGACCGCGCCGTCCCGCTCGACCCCGGCGAGGTCACCCGTGTCCCGGTGCAGCTCCAGCCGCAGTCGGGCGGCAACTCGCTGGAGCCCCGCCCCTACGACCTCCACGTCGTGGTCGTCGAACTCGGGCTACGCCTCGCCGAACCGCTCCGCGTCGAGCTGACGGCCGAGATGGTCGGTCGTCAGCTCGCCAAGCAGAATCACCACCGGGCCGACCCCGCGACCGAGCGCCGAGCCTACGACCGACAGATCGAGGCGGAGCGGCTGCGAGCCGCCGCTCGTCAGTCCTGGCCCGCGATCGCCGAGGTGATCGGGAGCGCGGTGTCGGACGACGAGGCGCTCGCCCGCATCGCAGCCGTTCTGGACTGCGAGCCGGAGCAAGCCAGGTCCGTCTACGACACCTCGCTTCGTGGGCTGGTCAGGGCGGACGCCGACCGTCGTGACGAGCAACTCCAGGAACTCATCCGCCGCCGTGACGCCCTGGGCTGACGCTTCGCCCGCGGGACCGAGCCGCCTAGACTCCCGCGCATGGGCTATGTCGGAAGCGATCTCTGGGAGCTGCGGCAGCTCGTCGGGCATCGGCTCCTCGCGCTCCCGGGTGCGCAGGTGCTCGTCCTCGACGACGACGGGAACGCCCTCTTCCAGCGCAGGGTGGACACCGGGCTGTGGGAGATCCCGGCTGGCAGCTGCGAACCGGGGAATGGGTTCGCGGCGACTGCGGTCACGGAGCTCGCCGAGGAGACCGGCCTGATCGCGGACGAGCGCGACCTCGAGCCGTTCGCCTGTCTCTCAGCCGCCAAGGACCACGTCCTCGATTACCCGAACGGAGACCGGGTCCACGCGTTCGCGATGTGCTTCGTCGCGCGCAGCTGGACCGGTTCACTGCGCGCTGAGGTGGGCGAGGTCCTCGAGTTCCGGTGGGCTCCGCTCACCGAGCCGCCGGCTCCGCTGCACGGTCCCACGGTGGAGGTCCTACGACTGTTCGCCGCGTACACGGCGTCGGGCAGGTTCCAGGCGGGCTGACCTCGGACTCGCCCTCGGCGCGGACGGCAGCCAACCCGGCCGAGACGGAGGACGACTGAGACCTCCGCGGCGAGCACGGTGACAGAAGAGGCCCCGACTCACCCCGTGCGCGGCGATGAGCCGCGCCGGTGCAGTCGGGGCAGGAACAGCGCGAGACCGAGGAAGACGACGCCGAGCACCGGAGCGACGGCACGGATCGCAGGGACCACCGGACCATCGACGTACCAGGGCAGCGGGAACCCGAGATTGGTGTTCCCCGCGGCATGCAGGGCGGCGAAGTCGAAGAGGACCACCCACTGCTGCGGGCTCGTCGACCCGTCCCGGTAGGACGGTGCGATCGCGAGGATCGAGCGGTCGTCGGTGGTGACCGATCCGCCGTCCGCACCCACCTCACCCCGGTTGATCTGCTGGTCGGTGTACTCCGGCAGGCCGTCCTCGACCGGGACGTACATGCGCCATTCGTCCCGGAGCCGGACCTCGCCGGCGGAGGGGTCCTCCTCCCCGTGAGGCGCACTCACCCTGGCGACGAATCGAACCGGCAGCTCATCGGAGCCGATGATGTCGGCCGGTTCGACGATCGGCACGCGGTCGACGACGCGTGAACGGGTGTCGACGTCCAGCAGCGTGAAGGTCCGGCCGTTGCGCGCATACGAGCCGAAGCGGGTCGTCGCCCCCTGGAACCGCTCGAGCTCGACCTCGGTTCCGTCGGCCGCCGTCACCGTGATCCGATCGGGCGCGCTGAACGCCGGCCCGTCAGCGGGGACCACCGGCATGGTGAGCCCCGCGGCGGTCGTGAACGCGAGGACCGCGATGACCCCGGAGAGCACCTGCAGCACGGAGCGCTGGTGCCGCCGCTGGCTCGTCCGTTCCGCCGACTCGCCCGCCCCGGTCTCGCTCCGCACCCGCTGATCGTCCATGCCTGTTCCCCGTTCCCCGCCGGCCACCCTAGCGGGAACACCGGTCGATCACCGGTCGAGGCGCAGCGCTACGCCTTGCTGCCCGTCAACGCGATCGTGCCACCGAGGCCGATCATCATCACGCCACCGCCCGCGGTCAGCTTCGAGAGACGCTTCGGGCTCCGCGCAAACCAGGCCCGCGCCGTCCCCGCCGAGAGCGCCCAGACGCTGTCGCTCACGAGCGCTATCGCGAAGAAGACGAGTCCGAGGATGGCCATCTGCACCGGGATCCCCCCGGAGTCGTACGCGACGAACTGCGGGAGGACGGCGACGAAGAACACGATCGTCTTCGGGTTCGTCACGCCAACGAGGAAGCCCTCGCCCAGGAGCCGTCGCGAGGACGGGCGGGCTTTCGTCGTCTCCGCGGTGCCGGTGTGGGCGTTGCGATGACGGATCGCCTGCACACCGAGGAACACGAGGTACGCGGCTCCGACGAGCTTGATGACGGTGAACACGACGACCGATTCGGCGACGATCGACCCGACGCCGAGGGAGACGAGCGCCACCGCCGGCAGCATGCCGAGGGCGTTGCCGACCACGCTGAGGACACCCGCCTTCCGCCCCAGCGCGAGCGAGCGGCCGATGACGAAGAGGATGCTCGGCCCCGGGATGACGATCAGCGCGAGCGACGCCAGGGCGAACGCCCACAGGTTGGTCGGGGGAAGCATGCGGACTCCGATGATCGGCTCGGGTGGTGAGTCGAATGTAGACGACCGACGACCGCTCGCGCGCGCTCAGCTCGGCCGGATACGCTGGCGGACGGGGCGAGTCGACCGCTCGACCGACGAGGGGGATGCCGGATGCTGACTGATGCGCTCACCATCGTGCTGGCGATCGTCTCCGCGCTCCTCCTCGGATTCGCCGCCCGTCGCGTGCTCGATGCCCCGGTCGGCTGGCCGCGCAGCATCGTCGTCGGCCTGGTGGTGTTCGTCACCGGTCCCCCGTTCGCGAGCTGGCTCGTCCAGCAGACCGGCCTCCTCCAGGACGGCCAGGCCGACGACGCCCGAGCCGCGTTCGCCGCGATCGCCGTCGCCCTCCTCGCGATCGGCTGGATCTTCGCCCTGGGTCTCGGTGTCCTCGTCGCCATCGAGGTGATCATCCCCACCCGCCCGTTGATGAACCCCATCGACGTGGTTCGCTCGGCGATCCGTCGGCGCCGCCGCACCCGCCGCTACCTGCAGATCCTCACGATCGCCTCGCGACACGGCGCCGGCTGGCTCGTGCACGGCCGATCCCGCGTGCAGCTGGAACTCACCACGAGCGAGCAGCGCGCCAACGCGATCATCGCGACGATCAACGACTCCGGCGTCACCTTCGTGAAGCTCGGGCAGGTGCTGTCCACACGCCGTGACCTCGTGCCGGAGCCGTACCTCAGCGCCCTCGCCTCCCTGCAGTCGGAGGCGACGACGCTGCCGTGGCACGAGGTCGAGGTCGTCATCGAGACCGAACTCGGCGCCCCGATCGACACGGTGTTCGCGTCCATCGACTCCGAACCGCTCGCCGCCGCCTCGGTCGCGCAGGTGCACACCGCTGAACTCCTCGACGGCACGCCCGTGGTCGTGAAGGTCCAACGTCCCGCCGCTCGGGTGCAGGTGGAAGCCGACGCCGACATCGTCGTCCGTCTGGCCGAGCGCGCCGAGACCCACACGAAGTTCGGGCAGGACCTCCGCCTCGCCTCCGTCGCCCGAGCGTTCACCTCGACCCTGCTCGAGGAGCTCGACTACCGGATCGAAGCCCGCAACGTGGAGATGATCCGCAGCACCCTGAAGCGGCGCGACGAGCACGACGACGGCGTCCGGATCACCGTCCCGCGCGTCTACCCGGCGGCGTCCGGCGCCCGCCTGCTCACCATGGACCTCGTCGACGGGCTCCCCCTCAGCCGCGCTCGCGAGCGCATCGCGACCATCCCGTTGGAGGAACGGCAGGCACTCGCGACGGGCCTCATGGAGGTCGTGCTCGAACAGATCCTCGTGCACGGTGTCTTCCACGCCGACCTGCACCCGGGGAACGTCATCCTCCGCGAGGACGGCTCGCTCGGCCTCATCGACTTCGGCGCCGTCGGTGTCATCGAGCGCAGCCAACGTCAGCGGCTCACCGCGGTGATGCTCGCGACCGTCAGCGAGGACGATATCGCCGCGACCGACGCGCTCCTCCTCATCGTGGACCTGCCGGAGGACGCCGACCTCGACGCCCTCCGCCACGACGTGGGCATCGTCATCACCACCGAACGACACCGCCCGGGCGGCGACGGTTCGATCTTCAGCCGTCTCCTGGACGTCATCCGCCAGCACCACATCGCCCTGCCCGGCGACCTCGCGGCCGCGTTCCGCAGCTTCGCGACCCTGGAGGGCTGCCTCAAGGCGCTGGACCCGGACTTCGACATGTTCGAGCAGGCGCTGCCCATGGTGCCGCGACTGCTCCGGCGTGCCCGATCGATCCGCCAGACGGCCGTGACGTTGCAGGCCCAGGCCGCGGTGTCGGCCGCGTTGGCCCGCAACTTGCCGCGCCGACTCGACGCGCTGCTCTCCGGGCTCGAGCAGGGCACGGTGGGGGTGACCTTGAAGGGCCTCGCCGACGAACCCGCGAAGGGACTCGTCCAGGGGGTGACGGCGGAGATCGTCGGCACGTTGATCTCGATCGCCGCCATGGTGATCGCCGTGGTCCTCGTCGTGACGGGTGCGGGCCCGACCCTGCCGGGCGGACTCCGCATCTTCGACCTCATCGCCGCGTTCATCGGCTTCCTCGGATTCCTCGGCCTGCTGCGCGTCCTGCGGCAGACGGTCATCCGGCGAGGCCAGTGATCGACGCGTTCTCCACGCAGACCCTGGTGTTCACCAGACCCCGCTAGCGTGATCGGGTGAGCGCCCCCGGACTGCAGCGACGACTCGGCACCAGCGCCGCCGTGTTCATCGGCCTCGGTTCGATGATGGGCGCCGGCGTGTTCGCGGTGTTCCAGCCGGCCGCCCAGGTGGCGGGTGCCGGCCTGCTCATCGGACTCCTGATCGCCGCGGTCGTCGCGTGCTGCAACGCGATGTCGTCGGCGCAACTCGCGGCCCAGCTGCCATCGGCCGGCGGCAGCTACGTCTACGGTCGTGAACTCATCGGGCCGTGGTGGGGGTTCGCCGCCGGGTGGAGCTTCGTCGTCGGGAAGACGGCGAGCGCCGCGGCGATGGCCGTCGCCTTCGCCGCCTACGCCGCGCCCGCCGAGTGGAGTCGGCCGGTCGCGGCGGTCGCGGTCGCCGTAGTGGTCGTGACCAACTGCCTGGGCGTGACCCGCACGGCGACGGCGACTCGCGTGATCGTCGTGGGTGTCCTGCTCGTGCTCGCCGTGGTCGTCGCCTCCGGGGCGTTCGGGCCGGCTGCTGGGGTGACCGGTTTCGACTCGCTCGGGTTCGATGCCGGGCCGCTCGCCGTGCTGCAGTCCGCCGGCCTGCTGTTCTTCGCGTTCGCAGGATACGCGCGCATCGCGACGCTCGGCGAGGAGGTCCGTGACCCGGCCCGGACGATCCCGCGGGCCATCGGGATCGCCTTCGCCGTGGCGGTGGTGGTCTACGCCAGCGTCGCCGTGGTGGCGTTGCTCACCCTCGGTGCCGACGGTCTGGCCCAGGCGTCACGACCACTTGCGGCCGTGGTGGAGGCGAACGGGTGGCCGTGGGCGACGACGTTCGTGCGGGTCGGGGCGGCGGCCGCCTGTCTGGGTGCACTGCTCGCCGTGTTCGCCGGCGTGGGTCGGACCGCGTTCGCGATGGCGAGGACCGGCGACCTCCCGCGGTGGCTCGACGCCGTACACCCCCGCTTCGCGACCCCGTACCGCGCAGAACTGCTCGCGGGCGCCGTCGTCATCGTGCTCGTGCTGCTCGTCGACCTCCGGAGCGCGATCGGCTTCTCATCGTTCGGCGTCCTGTTGTACTACGTGGTCGCGAACGTCGCGGCGCTGCGGCAGACGAGTGGACACCGACGGTATCCGCGGGCGGTCAGCGTGGTGGGTACGGCCGGGTGCGTGCTGCTGATGGGCACGCTGCCCCCGACGTCCGTCGCCGTCGGGAGCGCGGTGGTGTTGCTCGGGTTCGCCGGGCGGGCGATCGTGACGCCTCGACGGGCTCGGTGACCGGATCCGGTCCCTGGTCCCTGAGCGTGTCGAAGGGCCTCGCCCCGGTCCCTGAGACTGCCCCGGTCCCTGAGCCTGTCGAAGGGCGGCCCGCTACAGCTGGGCGGACAGGCGGAAGATGTTCTCGACCGCGAGCTCGGCGGCGATCGCGTCGCCGGCCTCGACCGCCTTGCGGAGCTCCGGGTAGCCCTGTCCCTTCGCGGCCCAGTCGGTCGTCTCCTCCGTGCGGGTCGCGGACGAGCGGTAGGTGAGGCCGTCGATGATGTCCTTCGTCGCCGCGACGAGGGTGGCGTTCGGGCACGCGGTGATGAAGGCGTCGAAGAGCTCCCAGCTGAGACGCCCGTGCTCGGCCATGTCGCGCTGCTCGACGACGACGATCACCTGGTTGATCGAGCGGACGAGTGCCTTCTTCTGCGTCGCGCCCAGCCCGGGGACGGTGACGCGGACGATGCCGCCGAGCATCGCGCCGAGGGTCTGCATGACCTCGGTGCGCTGGGCGGGGTCGGGCAGGGCGACGCGGGTGTAGCGCTGAGCGGCCATCTCGATGAGGCCGACGCGGGCGAGGTCGTTGAGTGCTTCGCGGATGGGGGTGCGGGAGATGCCGAGCCAGGACTGGAGTTCGCCGTCGTTGAGGTGCTCGCCGGGCTCCAGCGTGCCGTCGAAGATGGCGGTGCGGATGCGCTCGACCGCGACCTCGCGGAGGGACCGACGCTCGACGGGCGGGTTGGCTGAGGGCACGGGCATGCGGGTTCTCCTTCGTCGGCGAATGCTACGGCATCAGCGTACCGAATATCAGCGGAACCGGACCCCGTCAGTCGGTCCGATCCGAGCTCGCTGCGGTCCAGATCAGGATTGGTCCAGAAAATATGACTACGTAACCTCGACAGTCGACACGCTTCGCTCTAGCGTGGATCCCACGACGGGTCCGGTTGCGACGGGACCCCTCACGGACCACCACGAAGGAGTGACATGTCCCACCAGAACCCCCACGACCAGATCGAACTCGACTCGAGACAACAGCGCCGAAGGGCGGTGATCGGCAGCTCCGTCGGAACCGTCATCGAGTGGTACGACTTCACGCTCTACGGCCTCGCGACGGCGCTCGTGTTCGCCCCGCTGTTCTTCCCCGGCGGTGGTCAGCTGGCCGGCGTCCTCGGCGCCTTCGCCACCTTCGCCGTCGGCTTCGGAGCACGCCCCATCGGCGGCCTGATCTTCGCCCACTTCGGCGACCGCGTCGGCCGGAAGACCACCCTGCTCGTCACGCTGCTCATGATGGGCACGGCCACGACGCTCATCGGCCTGCTGCCGACGGCGGAGACCATCGGTGCCTGGGCGCCCATCATCCTCATCATTCTGCGCATCTTCCAGGGTGCCGGCGCCGGTGCCGAGTTCGCCGGGGCGATGACCATGGCCAGCGAGTCCTCGGATGTGAAGAACCGGGCGTTCACCGCAGGGTTCCCCGGCGCAGCGGTGTACGTCGGGATGGCGCTCGCCACCGGGGCGTTCGCGCTCCTCACCATGCTCCCGGTCGAGCAGTTCCAGGCCTGGGGATGGCGCATCCCGTTCATCGCGAGCGTCGTCATCGTCGCGTTCGCCCTGTACTTCCGCCTCCGCGTGAAGGAGACCGCGGCGTTCGAAGCGGTCGAGCGCGACGGGGAGATCCGTCGGGCTCCGCTTGTCCAGGCCGTGCGCGGACACTGGCGGGTGCTGCTCTCCGGAATGGCGATCTTCGTCTTCGCCCTGCCGTGGACGTACGTCGTCGGTACGTTCTCGGTCTCCTACGTCACCGGCACGCTCACGGTCGCACCGACCGTCGCACTCACCGGCCTCATCATCGCGCAGCTCATCACCGTGCCCGCCGTGCTGCTCTTCGGCAAGCTCGCCGACCGCATCGGCCGGAAGCCGGTCCTCATCGCGACGGCGATCTTCGGGATCGTCTACGCGTTCCCGATGTTCCTCCTCTTCCAGACGGAGAGTTCCGTGCTGGTCGGCATCGCCCTCATCCTCGGCCTCGCCATCGTGCAAGGCGCGACGATCGGGGTCTCGGCGGCGATGCTCGCCGAGCTCTTCCCGACCTCCATGCGGTGGAGCGGTATCGCGATCTCGCGGGAGATCCCGGTCGCGATCGTCGGCGGAACGGCGCCACTGGTCGCGACGGCCCTCGTCGCGGCGAGCGGCGGCGCCCCCTGGCTCGTCGCGCTCTACCTCATCGTCCTCAGCGTGATCGGGTTGATCGGCATCATCGCCCTCCCGGAGACGCTGCACCGCGAGATCCCCTCGGCGGACGCGACGACGGGCACGCGGACGAAGAGCGCGACCGAGGCGTGAGATCCGTCGGGTGGGTGGCGCGAGCCGCCCACCCGGCGGTGGCTCGCCCAGCCGTGTCCTCAGGGGATCAGCAACATCTTGATCGCCGGGGAGCGACGCCCGACCAGGTCGTCGAACGCAGCGACGGCGTCATCGAGCGGCCGTCGGTCGAACAGGAGGCCGAGCGACGCCGCGTCGGTCGGCAGCAGCCCCTCGGCGAGGAGCCGGAGGGCCGCTTCGAAGTCGGTCCGCGAGTACATGTGGGATCCGAGGATCGTCCGCTCCTGGCGCTGCAACAGCATCCCGTCGAACGACAGCTCCGGTGCGGCCACCCCCACGAGCACCAGGGAACCGCCCGCGGCGACCAGGCCGAGCAATCGTTCCGACAGAGCGCCGCCGACGCAGTCGAAGACGACGTCGAACTCGGCCGCGGCCGGGCCGTCGTCCGGCGTTGCGTCGACGACCGGAATCCCGAAGTGGGTGACGATCTCCTGCCGCGAGGTGACGGGTTCGACGAGGGTGACCGAGCGAGCACCGTCGGCGCGGATGCACAGCGCGACGAGGAGCCCGATCGGCCCTCCGCCGACGACGAGCACCTCGGCGTCTGCCACGTCGACGCGCGAGACGGCGTGCCTGGCGACGGCGAGCGGTTCGACGATCGGGGCAATCGAGGCCGGGACGTCCTCCGGCACGATCACGAGCGACGCCGCCGGGACGGTCACCTCGTCGGCCGCTCCCCCGTCGACCTGCCCGCCGATCAGTCGCATGTCGGCACACAGTCGCTGATGGCCGCGTCGACACTGGCGGCAGACGCCGCAGCCGAGCTGCGGGAGGACCGCGACGCGCCGGCCGAGCATCTCGTCCGCGCCGTCACCGACGGCCGACACGATGCCGACGATCTCATGGCCCGGGACGATCGGCGGCCGGATGACCGGGTGGTGGCCCGCGAACATGGTGGCGTCCGATCCGCACAGCCCGCAGCTCTCGACCCGGACGACAGCCTCGCCCGCGCCGGGTTCGACCGGCGCGACCGTCTCGACGACGACGCGCCCGGCGTCCACGATCCGCACCCGCCTCCGTAGGCGCGCCGGCAACGGGGACTCAGGCAAAGGTGATCTCCGGCTTGCGGAGCGCATCGGCCGCCTGCTGCTCCGCGAGCACCCTGGACCGGTCGGCCTCCTCCCACAGCGGAATCGTGCGGTCACGCGGCGCCCGGTCGGACACGCGCTCGACGACCGTCGCGATTCCCTCGGCGTCGAGGCCGTAGTAGCGGTACAGGTGCGTCGGGGGACCGAAGATCGCGAAGTCTTGCAACCCGTGTCGGTACACGGGCACGCCGACGTCGAGGTCCGCGAGCGCGGTGAGGACGCTGGTGCCCAGGCCACCGTCGACCACGTGGTCCTCGACGACGACGACCGCGTCGTGCTGCGCGGCGAGGTCCGCGACCGCCTGCGCCGGGAACGGCCGGATCGTGTGGAGGTCGACGACGGTGACCTCCAGACGGCCGTCCGCGCGGAGGGCGTCCGCCGCGTCGCGTGCCGCGTGGACCGTGATCCCGCTGGCGACGACGAGGACGCCGGAGCCGCGCCGGACGACGGTCGGCTCCCCGAACACCACCTCGGACGTCGCCTCGTAGACGTCCGGTCCGCTCGCGCCGCGCCCCAGTCGGAAGTAGACCGGTCCTGGCAGGTCGACCGTGCCTCGGATGAGCGCCTCGGTCGCCACGAGGTCGGCCGGCGAGACGACCGTGAGGTTCGGGATCGAACGGAGCGCCCCGATGTCCTCGATCGCATGGTGGGAGGAGCCGAAGTACCCCATCGAGATGCCCGTGTGGGTGCCGATGGTCCGGACCGGGAGGTTGGTGTACGCGTGGTCGTTCCGGATCACGTCGAGACTCTGCATGCTCGCGAACGCCGAGAACGTCGACATGTAGGGGACCGCGCCACAGGAGGCGAGTCCGGCGGCGATGCCAAGCAGGTTGCGCTCGGCGATGCCCGCCTGGATGAACCGGTCGGGGTGCCTGGCCGGGAAGTCCGCGAGGAACGTCGACCAGGTGAGGTCGGCACTGCCCGCCATGATGCGCGGGTCCTCATCGGCGAGGTCGGCGAGGATCGACCCGATGGAGCGCGTCGGGTATCCGGCGCGTCCTTCGTGATCGTAGGAGCTCGGGTCGGTGAGGACCGTGGTTCGTCTCTCGAGCGGCATGTCAGTGGCCTTCCTCGGTCGCGACCAGACGGGGAGCGGCGTGATCGTCGGTGGGCTCCTCGACACGGGTGCCGAGCTGTTCCAGCGCGGTGGCGAGGTCCGAACCGCCGAGGTACCCGATGTGCCATTCGGCCATGCCCTCGATCGCCGGGATGCCCTTGCCCGCGACGGTGTCGGCGACGAGGACGGTCGGCGCGCCGCCGGCCGCGTGCCGCTCCTCGAAGCGGGCGAGGGCGGCGTCGATCGCGTCGGCGTCGTGCCCGTCGATGCGCTCGACCGCCCAGCCGAAAGCAGCCCACTTGTCGCCGATGGGCTCGTAGTCGAGCACCTCCCGGGTGGTCCCGTCGACGCAGACCGTGTTGACGTCGACGATGGCGACGAGCCCCGACAGCCGGTTGGCGCCCGCGTAGCCTGCGGCCTCCCAGATCTGGCCCTCGTTCAACTCGCCGTCACCGACGATCGCGACCGTGCGGGCGCCGTCACCGCGGAGCCGTGCGTGCACCGCCATGCCGACCGCGATCGACAGCCCGTGCCCGAGCGCGCCGGAGGAGAAGTCGATCCCGGCGACCTTCTTCATGTCGGGGTGATCGCCGTAGGCAGTGCCGAGTCGCGTGTACGTGCGCAGCTCCTCGGCCGGGAAGAAGCCGAGGTCGGCCAGGACGGCGTAGAGCGCGGAGCAGGCGTGTCCCTTGCTCAGCACCAGTCGGTCGCGGTCGAGCCGTCCGGCGTCGCCCGGGTCCACGCGCAGAAAGCCCGAGTAAAGGGCCGCGAGCAGGTCGGTGCAGGACAGACTCGGGCCGTAGTGACCACTGCCCGCGATCTCCGCCTCGAGGAGGACGATCCGCCGGATGTGCGCGGCGAACGCCTCACGCGACCGCGTCGGGCTCGCCCCTCTGGTCGGTCTGGTCGGTGTGTCGATGCTCACGGTGGTCCTCTCTACCTGCCGGTCCAGCGGGGTTCGCGCTTCTCGACGAAGGCGCGCACGCCCTCCTCGGCGTCTGCGGAATGCAACAGTTCGGCGTCGATGGACGCGATGCGGTCCCAGTCGTCCGCCTCGCGCACGGAGCCGTCGTGGTCGACACCCAGGAGCGAGCGCTTGCTGGCGCGCACGGACAACGGGGAGTTCCGGTTGATCAGGGCGGCGAGTTCCAGGGCCGCATCGAGGACCTCGCCGTCGGCGACGACCCGGTTGACGAGGCCGAGTTCGAGCGCCCGGTCCGCGCTGATCGGTGCGGCCGTGTACAGGAGCTCGGCGGCGAGTTTCGGCGGGATCTCCCGGCCGATGCGGAACGCGCCCCCGGCTGCCGCCATCTTCCCGACGCGGGCCTCGGGGAACCCGAAGACGGCCGAGGAGGCGGCGATCGCGAGGTCGCAGTGGAGCACGATCTCGAAGCCGCCGCCGAGGGCGAGGCCGTTGACCGCTGCGATGACGGGTTTGCCGAGGTCGTGCCGCACGAATCCGGCGAAGCCGAGGTGCTCGCGTTTGGGGTCGTGGACGCCCTCACCCCGGAAGACGGCCTTGAGGTCGGCCCCGGCACTGAACGCCCGGTCGCCGGCACCGGTCAGGACGATCGTCCAGACCTCCGGATCCTCCTCGGCACGGGCCATCGCGTCAGCCAGCCCCGCGGCCGCCCGCGCGTCGACGGCGTTCCGCACCTCGGGTCGGTTGATCGTGATGACGGCCGTCCGACCGTCGACCCTGGACAGGACGACCGGTTCGGTCGACGGCGAGCTGGTGGTCGGTTCACCCACGGAGCACCCCCTTGGTGAGCAGCGATTCGATTTCGTCGGGACGCAGCGACCCGAACTCCTCCGCGATGCTCCTGGTGTCCGCACCGAGGAGCGGAGGGGCGTCGAACCGGTCCGTCGTCTGCGACGAGAACGCGATCGGTGGCCCGACGAGGGTGATCTCACCGGCGAGCGGGTGCTGCACGGTCCGGAACATGCCGTTGTGCACCACCTGCGGGTCCTTCGGGACGTCCGCGAAGTCGTTGACGGGTGCGCACCAGACGTCGTGGGTGAGCAGTTCGTCGAGGAGGTCGTCGCGCGTCCATTCGGCGGTCTTGGCGTCGAGGAGTCCCTTGATGCGCTCACGGCCGGTCATGACGTTCTTCGACTCCTCCCCAAGGAGTTCGGGGATGTCGAGCACCTCCGCGAGCAGCTTCACAGGGTTCATCGCGATCGCGATCCAGCCGTCCAGGGTGGGGTAGACGCCGTAGGGGGCGCCGGTGAACGCGTTGCCGGCTCCGTCACCCGGCCTCGTCGGCGGTTCCGCGCTGGCCAGGGTGGCGACGAACTCCTGCGTCTGGACGGCGATGATGCTGTTGAGGAGCGAGACGTCGACCCGTTGGCCAAGCCCGGTGCGCGAGCGCTCCACGACGGCGGCGAGGGCGCCGTAGACGATGTGGAGGCTGGCCGAGACGTCGGCGATGCTGATGCCGACGGGGACGGGTGGGTCGTCGATGTTCCCCTGCAGGTTCGGCAGTCCGGCGACCGACTGGGCGAGGAGGTCCTGGCCCGGCCGTTTCGCATACGGTCCGTCGACGCCGAAGCCGCAGGACGCCACGTAGACCAGACCGGGGTTGTCGACCTTCGACGCCTCGTAGCCGATGCCGAGGCGGTCCATGACACCCGGCCGGAAGTTCTCGACGACGATGTCGGCCCGCGCAATGATCCGGCGGGCGAGCTCCAGGCCTTCCGGCGACTTCAGGTCGATCGCGATCGACTCCTTGTTGCGGTTGAACGCCAGGTAGCTGATCGACTCCCCACCCGGGTAGGCGTTGAGCATCGCGTAGGAGCGGGTCCAGTCGCCGCCGAGCGGTTCGATCTTGATCACGCGGGCACCGAGGTCGGCCATCGCCTGGGTGGCGAAGGGCCCCTGGAGCAGTTGCGAGAAGTCGGCGATGACGAGGCCGTCGAGGGGCCCGCTCACTGTGCTGGTCCGAGGGTGCGCATCGTGTCTCCATTGCTGCATCGAAATGGTGGTCCTAAAATGGTTACGTATTCATGACGCCCTGTCAAGCCACGCCGACCGCCACGCCGCGACTCGCCCGACCCGCGGCCGTGGAGCACGCGCGGGCGACGACCGGCGACTCCGTGCTGGCCGACGGACGAGCCGGTCGCCTACGATGAACACCGGGCGCGAGGGAGCACAGACATGCCGAAAGGGTCTCGTGGAGTCACGAGCATCGACGTCGCGAAGGCTGCCGGCGTGTCGCAGACGACCGTGTCGCGGGTGCTCAACGGCCACCCGAGCGTGTCGCCCAAGATGCACACGCAGGTGCAGGACGCGATCGCGCGACTCGGCTACCGGCCCAACCTGAGCGCGCGAAGCCTCGTCACGAGTCGCACGCAGACGGTCGGCGTCGTCCTCGGCGACCCGACGAACAGCTACTACGCGGAGCTCCTGCAGACCGTCAGCGAGGAGTTGCGTCGGGCCGGCTACCGCACCCTCATGCTCAGCGACCGCCTCGGTGGCGTCGAGGACCTGGCGACGATCCTGTGGGAGAGCGACGTCGACGGCGTCATCGTGACGACCACGCTCCTGTCGCCTGAGGACGAGGCCAGGCTCGTGTCCCTCGACGTGCCCGCCGTCACGATGGGACCGGACGCCCTGCCGGACGCCGACTCGATCTCACCCGACAACCTCACGGGCGGACGCATCGCGGCGGCCCACCTCCTCGACCTCGGGCACGAGCGCATCGGCGTGATCGCGGGCCCGCTGGACGCCGCCTCGGTGCGCGACCGCCACGCGGGCTTCCTCGCCGAGCTCGACGCGCGAGGCATCGGACTCGACGCATCGCTCCTCGACGTCGGCGACCTGGAGTACGACCGCGCCTACACGGCCGCGACGAGCATGCTCCGACGCGAGGACGCCCCGACAGCCGTGTTCTGCCACAACGACCTGCTCGCCTTCGCCTCACTGAACGCGGCTGCGGCGCTCGGTTTGTCCGTGCCCGGCGACGTCTCCGTCCTCGGATTCGACGACGTCCGGATGGCCGCCTGGGAGTCGTTCCGACTCACGACGATCCGGCAGCCGATCCGGGAGATGGCGGTCGGCGCGGTCGAGTCCCTGCTCGCGCGGTTCCGGCAGCCGGAGCAGGACGTCTCACGCATCACCCTGCCGTGCCTGCTGGTCGAACGCGCGACCACCGGCGCCCCGCGATCGCCCTCGAACTGAGTCGCCGGGACGCACGCGGATCTGCCGCGGGGTCAGTCCTTCGGGATGAGGGGGATGATGTCGCGGCTCGGCGGCACGACCTCGCCGCTCTTGCTCCCCCCGATGACCTTGCCCTCCCGACGGTCGTAGACGAGGTCGAATTCCGTCTCATCGGTCCGCACCCACGCGCCGATCCAACCCGTGGCCGTCTCGCCGGCGGGCGTCGCCTGCAGCTGCGTGTAGCCCGCGGTCGACATCGGCTTCTTCAGCTCTTCAGGGGTTCCGAGGCCGAGCGTCACGGCGTCGAGGTTGACCGCGCGGGTGGTGACGGAGACGCGATACGGGAAGACGCTGCCACCGTACTCGTCGCCGGCCTCGAGGCGGACCTGGACGAGGAGCGGCCGCAGCCCGGAGCTGGTGCCCTCCGGCACTGGGAAGTCGTCCACGATCGCGAGGGCGGTCACGGTGGTGCCGTCGACCTCGTCGGTGAGCGTGCGCTCCTGGAGCGGGGTGCTCGGCGGCTGCGACACGGACGGCGTCGCCGAAGCCGAGACAGGCCGATCCTCTGCCGAGGGAGCGCCGGCGGAGCAGCCGCCGAGGGCGAGGGCGGTGACCGCGAGAGCCGCAGCCAGGGTCGTTCGGCGAGAACTGATGTGCATGACTCAATGCTGTCAGACGAGTGTCGCGAGGTGATCGGGGCAGCCCCCGATCACCCCCAGGAGCCCGCCGCTTCGGACTGGCGGCACGAGTACCTCCGCCGGCCGGACCTCACACGGCACCGCCGAAGTACACCTCGACCTCGCGCACGGCACCGTCGACCACACGGGTCGCCTCCACGTTCCGGAAGGTCGTGGCGTCGACGAGGTACTCGTACCGGTGGAGGACGATGCCGTCGGTCTCGACGATCTGCAGTGTGACGCTCGGGGCGTCGAAGTGGCCGGCGCTCGGGAAGCAGCGCTCGAACCAGGCGGCACGGTCGAGGTGATCGTCCTGCGGGCTGGTGAAGACGAAGTCCTCGTGGATGAGCGCCTCGGCTGCGGCTCGGTCCTGCTCGTGGAAGGCCCGCATGAGCGCGAGAACCGTGTCGATCGCCGATGAACGCATGCGGGGAGTGTACGCCCGGGCACGGCACCAGCCGAAGGGCGTTCCCGGCCTCGTTCCCCGTCCAAGCGCGACTCCGGTCCCTGAGCTTGTCGAAGGGCGATCCCTGGGCCCGTCGATGCACCCATGACCAGACCCCATCTGTCGGATAAATACCCAGATCAGAAGAACATTCCTCACCCGCGCCAGTGTCAGTGGTCCGTGTTTGGATGGAACCATGACCAGCACCGCACCGAACCCCCTCGCCGCCGCCGCGGCCGGGTTCGATGCCGTGTGGCACGGCGCGCTCGACGCGATCCGTGCCGGGACGGGTACTGCGGAGCAGCTCGAGAACATGAACGGCGAGGCCCTGTTCCGGGTCCTCGACGAACTCGGGGCCGTGCAGCACGCAGTCGAGGTGCTCGCCGCACGGGTCACCGGAGCGATCGCCCTCCGGCCGTCGCCCACGGGCCGCGACGGGTCACTCGTCCGCGCCGCCGGTTACGCCAACCCTGGCGTGATGGTGTCCGAGCGGTGGCGGGTCTCCCGCGCCCGCGGTTCGGTCATCGCGGAGGTCGGCGCGGCGATCACGCAGCCGCGTGGGCTCCTCGGCGAGCTGGAGGAGTGCCCCTTCCCAGACATCGCCGCGGCCCTCGACGCGCCGAGCTGCCTCGCCGACCCGTCGGCCGCGGTCGACGTCGCGACCGCCGACACGCCTTCCGGCCAAACGCCCGGCACACCGCCCGCCCCGCTCAGCGTCGACGGCGCCTCCGTCATCGTCCGGGAGCTTCGGAACGCCGGCCGCATCTGCGCCACCGCCGAACTTCAGGCGGCGTCAGTCATCGCCATCGAGCACGCCGCCAACGCACCCCTGCAGGACGTCGTCCGCATCGCGAAACTCGTCCGCACCCGCCTCGACCAGGACGGCCGCGAACCCCGCGACGAACTCCTCCGCCGAGCCGAACGCGCCACCCTCCGAGAACTGCCCTCCGGCATGACCCTCCTCCGCGCCGAACTCGCCCCAGAAAGCGCCGCCTTCGTCCGCGCCGGCCTCGACGCCCTCATCAGCGCCGGACTGCGCCGACCGTCCTTCGTGGACACCGACACCGCCGGCGATCAGCCCGACGGATCCGGCACCCCCATGCCGGAGGGCCCGTCGGTGATCCCCACCGACCGACGCCGCGCCATCGCCCTCACCGAGATCTTCCGCCAGGCGGCCGGATGCTCCGGCGCCGCAACCGAGCTCGCACCCGTGTCCGTCGTCATCCGCGTCGACCACGACACCCTTGAAACCGGCGTCGGCTCAGCCAGCATCGACGGCATCGAAGAACCCATCGGTGCCGGCGCCCTCCGCCGCCTCGCCGCGGACGCGAAACTCATCCCCATGGTCCTCGGCGGGCCGTCCCAGGTCCTCGACCTCGGCATGGGCGCCCGCCTGTTCTCCCGAGCCCAGAAAGTCGCCCTCGCCGAACGCGACGGCGGCTGCGCCTGGACCGGCTGCACCCACCCACCATCCTTCACCGAAGCCCACCACCTCGACTGGTGGTCAACCGGCGGCCCCACCAACCTCGACAACGGCATCCTCCTCTGCCCCTTCCACCACCACCGCATCCACGACGACCACTGGAACATCCAGGTGCGCGACGGCATCCCCTGGTTCATCCCACCAGGCACCATCGACCGACACCGCACCCCCATCCGCGGCGGACGCATCCGCCTCGCCGCCTGACACACAGTGCGTGGCACCCGCCTGCCCACAGGCAACCACGCCGCCCTTCGACAAGCTCAGGGACCAGGGACGACCAGTCGGGGGCGGTGCCGTCCTGGGGCCGGTATCGAACTCGGGAACCGGGGACGCTTGCCGGGGAACGGAGCCGCTCTCCGAAACCGGACCACCCGGTCCCTGAGCCTGTCGAAGGGCACACGGAGGACATCCCGCCCTTCGACAAGCTCAGGGACCAGGTTGCGCTCAAGGACCGGCGCTGCACTCAAGGACCAGCGCTGCACTCAGGGACCAGGGTTGCGCCCAGGGACCAGCGGTGGTCGCCGTCAGCCCTCAGCGCGCGACGCCCACCTCGGCGGTCGACGCACGCACCACGAGCCGCGGCACCGAACGCACCGTGCCGACGGAGTCGGCCTCGGTCAGCACCTCCAGCAGTGTCGACATGATCGTCCGGCCGAGCTCGGGGAAGTCCTGCCGCATCGTCGTCAACGGTGGCGCGAAATGCTCCGCCTCGGGAATGTCGTCGAACCCCACGACACTCACGTCGTCCGGCACCCGGAGCCCGCGCTCGGTCAGCGCGTGGATCACGCCGAGCGCCATCTGGTCGTTCGCCGCGAACACCGCCGTGAACGACGACCCCGCACCGGTCGGACCGTCGCCGGCGCCCCGACTCGCGACGAGCTCCCGCCCCAACCGGAATCCACTCGCCGGCGTCCAGTCCCCGAGGAGCGGTTCGCGAGCCACAAGGCCGTGCTGCGACAGCGCATCCCGCCACCCGCGCACCCGCTCGAGGGCGTCCACCGAATCCGCCGGTCCGGCGAGATGCGCGATCCGCCGGTGCCCGAGCCCGACGAGATGGTCGACCAGGATCCGTGCCCCCTGGTACTGGTCGATGGAGACACTGTGGAACCCGTCGTGGCGACTCGATTCGACCGCGACGAGTGGCACCCCCAGGTCGATGCCACGCACCGCGTCGAGCGCTTCGCGATGTGCGGCGATGAGCACGATGGCTTCCACGTTCTGCCGCAACAACAACTCGACCGCTTGCCGCAGCGACGCCGGATCCGACTCGAGCATGCTCGCCATGCTCACCGCATACCGGGCGTCCCGCGCGGCCTCGTTGAAGCCGAGCGCCGTACTCGACGGCCCGTAGTCCGGCCCGCCGGTCGTGATGAGCCCGATCGTCCGCGATCGACGGGTGACGAGGGAACGCGCCGCCTGCGACGGCGTGTACCGCAGCTGCGAGATCGCCTGCTCGACCCGCAGCCGCGTCGCAGGACGCACGTTCGGGAGGTCGTTGAGCACGCGCGACACCGTCTGATGTGAGACACCGGCGAGCCGCGCGACGTCGAAGATGGTCGCGACCCGTGCCTTCTCGTCGTCGTTACCCACCAGTGCTGCCGGCTCCCACCTGACGACGTCCGTCCGCCGCTCTCTCAGAGCAGCGTATCCGGCGATCGCGGGCGTGATCGCGCGATCAGCGCCGTCCACAGCGGTTCAGCGGCTCAGCAGCTCAGCGGCCAACGCGCATGGGCAGGGCTCCCCATCGCCCAGGGGCGGAGCCGACGGTAGCGTGAACGACGTCGCGGACGGCCGCCGCGCCATCCGAACCCGGCGTCGCCCCCTCAAGAGGAGCTCACATGATCATCTGGACCCGCTGGGGCATCGTCGTCTTCCTCATCTTCGGCCTCTCCGTCGGCGCCGGATTCCTCATCAAGGCGATCACGGTGCCGAACCTCGACGACAGCGCACCGCAGACGGGCGTCTTCGTCGGCATCGGATTCCTCCTCGGTGCCATCGCATGCTGGGCCTTCGGGAAGTACGCGCTGGCCAAGCTGGACGCCCCGCGCCCGGTCGTCGTCTGGCAGCAGCTCGCGCAGCCGTACGTCAACGAGCACGGCCTGACGGTGAAGCAGGAGGCCGTGCCGGTGCTCCACCCGCAGACCGGCGAACAGCTCTACAGTCGCCCGAGCTCGACCCTGTTCTTCATCCCGGTGCGCTTCTGGGCGTTCATCATCGCGGCGATCGGTGTGGTCGCGATCGTCGTGGGGTTCGTCTCCAGCTGAGCGAGCGGTTCGTCTCCAGCTGAGCGAGCGGGCGGTCAGCCCTGGCGGCCCTTCCAACGCGGGTTCAGCTTGTTGATCACGAAGACCCGCCCGCGGCGTCGGACGATCTGTGAGCCCGGCTTGTCCTTCAGTGACTTGAGTGATGCGCGGACCTTCATGGTGGCCTCCCGTGGTGATGATGCGTGCTAACTTGTTGAGAACGATTCTCAACAAAAGCCACCGTAGCACCACTGTTCAGGAGAGCCAGCCGTGACCCGCACCAGCGCCCCGTTGTTGACCGTGACCCTCGTCCTCGGCACCTGCCCACCGGAACGCCGCACCGTCGCCCGCCAGATCACCGGCTCCTCGTCCGCCCTCGTCTCGATCGAACGGTCCGACCTCGGCGAGAGCGCCCACGCCGAGGTCGACGACGCGATCGAGGCGATCGTGCGGCACCCGCTCGCGCCGCGACATCTCGTCCTCGACTGCGGGAGCACGGTCCGTCCCGTCGACGCGGTCTCCGCGGTCCTCGGGCATCAGGACGAGGCGTTCCTCGACGCGGTGGTGACGGTCGTCGACGCCGCACACCTCCTGCGCGACCTGCACGACGACGAGTACGTGACCCACGAAGACGACGACGGCGACACCGTTTACACCGCCCGGTCCATGATCACCGTCGAGCACATCGAGTACGCCGACACCATCGCCGTCGCCGGGCGGCGCGGCGTCACCCACGCACAGCTCGCCGTGCTGCTCGCCCTGCTCAGCCACCTGAACCCGACGGCGCTCACCCGACTGGTGGAACCCGTCGCGACCCGCCCTCGGGCGACCCCCGGGGTCTCGGCGACGGCAGGGAGCCGCCAGCCGCTCGCGCGCTACCGCGACTCGCCGTTCGACCTCGAGCGCTTCACCACCTCACCCGGATGGATCGCGATGCTGAACGGCGAGCACCGCCCGTGGGTCGACCACGAGCGCGTGACCACCCTCCGGTTCGAGAGCCCTCGGCCGATGCACCCGGAGCGCCTGCTCGCCTGCTTCGACGGCCCCATCGAGTCCGGGGACCTCGGGCAGGTGATCCGCACGGCGGGCTTCCTCGCCCTCGCGACCCGGGCGTCGCGGGTCGGCGTCTTCCAGCACGTCGGTTCGATGATCGACCTGGAACCGACCTCGTTCGAGACGAGCGATCCGGGGGCTCCGCTCGGGCAGGAGCTCGTCATCACCGGGATCGACCTCGACGAAGCTGCGATCACCGCCGCCCTGCACGGATGCACGCTCACGGACGCGGAGCTGCTCGCCGGTCCGGCGGCTTGGGCCCGCTACCCCGACGCCTTCACGCCGTGGAGCTCGACGCACGAGCACTGAGCCCCGCCGCTCACGGGCGACCGATCCGCGCGCTCTCCCATTCCTCGCGGACGAACCGCACGAACTGTTCGACGGCCGGCGACACGGCTCGGACGCGGCTGGTCGCGACGCCGATCACCCGGACCGCCTCGTCGTCGAGCGGGACGAGCACGACACCCTCGATGCTCGTCGAATCGGGAAGCACGGCGATGCCGACCCCGGACCGCACGAGCCCGCGGAGCGTCGACAGTTCCGACACCTCCATCGACACCCGCGGCACGATCCCGTGGCGGGCGAAGTACGCGTCCGCGATCTGCCGCAGACCGGAGTCGGTGGTCATCGCGAGGAACTCCGTCTGCTCGAGATCGCCGGCGGCGAGCGACGTCCGTTCGGCGAGCGCATGCCCCGCCGGCACCCCGAGCGCGAGCCGCTCGGAGGTGAGCGGACGCCATTCGATCTCCGGATCACGCGGCTCCGGGCTGAGGAAGGCGACGTCGGCCGAGCCGGAGCGGAGCGCGTCGAGCACGCTGTCGGCTTTGCCGCCGTCGAGGACGAACCGGATCTCCGGCAGCAGCGTGCGGTATTCGCTCACGATCCGCGGGATGAGCCAGCCGCCCAGCGAGGACACGTAGGCGATCGAGACGAGACCGGCCGAGGGGTCGCGGAGTTCGTCGATGCGGGACTGCGCGTTGTCGAGTTCCGTCTGCGCCCGGAGCGCGTGCACGAGGAGGATCTCGCCGTAGCGGTTGAGCTCCAGGCGGTTCTTGTGGCGGTCGAACAACTCGACCCCGGCGTCCGCCTCGAGCCGGCCGATCGCCCTCGTGAGGGTCGACTGGGAGATGCCCAGCGCCTCGGCCGCGTACGGGACGTGCCCGTCTTCGGCGAGCGCACGGAGGTACGCGAGTTCGTCGATCCTCATGCCCTCATGATGCCGCACTCCCGGGTCGGCCGTGCGACGCCTTCGGCGGTGGAGTGACTGGTCAGGAAGCGGCGAAGCGGGCGTGCACACGGGCGGCCACCGTGATGTCCTCGGGCTTCAGATCGAGACCGCCGTCACCTGCCGGTGCCGCCGCCCCGCGCATCATGGGGGCGGCGTTCTGGGTGCTCGTCGAGCGCGTCTCGTCGCCGAGCATCCCGGGCTCCGCAAGCGCGATGGGTCGCACGCTACCGAGCCCGAGGCTCCTGGCGTAGCTCGTCGCGCGGTCGACCGCGTCGCGCACCGCGCTGTGCTGCGCCTCGGCCGTGATGCGGTGCTTGGTCGCCTCGGTGAGGGCCCAGGTCACGCCCCCCACCGTCACGCCGTCCTGGCTCGCGATCTCCTCGACCCAGCGCGCCAACGTCTGCAGCTCGGCGAACTTCACCTCGAGCACGACGGAGGCATGGTGCACGAGCGGCAACTGTTTCCCGTCCTTGTTCCAGGGTCGCTCGCTCCAGACGCGCAGACGGTCGGCGGACCACCAGGTGACCGCCGACTGCGCGCGGAGACCCTGCGCGGCCTGGGTGAGCGCGTTGTGGACGGCGGTGGTCCGGGCGACGACGGACTCCCGGGCCGGCCCCTCGAACCCTGCGGAGAGACGGACGGTCCCACGCTCGGCCGGGTGGTGGTAGTCGAAGCGGCCCTCGACGGTGATGATCGTTTCGGTCATACCGGGCACTCTATCCCCGCGCCCCGTGGGACCGCCCGGCCGCCACCCGGCCCGTCGGCTAGCATCTCGACCATGACGGACGGCGGAACCTGGGCGGATCGACGGCGCGCGCGCCACGACGATGCACGACGGGGGTTCGACCGCGCCCAGCGTCGTGGCCTGGAACCGGGCGACGTCGAGACCGTCGCGAAGTACCTCAAGGAACGGGTCTACGCGACGTTCACCGGCCTCGCGATCGTGCTCGTGCTCGCGGCCAACGTCGAGCATCACGACGCGGCGGACGCCCTCTTCTCCCTCGTGATCGGCGTCGTCGGGATCACGCTCGCGGGGCTCGTCGCCGAGATGATCGCGCATCTCACCGCGCACGGTGCCTTCCCCGATCAGGGCGGATGGCGCACGATGCTCCGGATCGCGTGGGGTTCGCTGCTCACGGTGGCGACGCCGACCATCCTCCTCGTGCTCGCCGTCGTCGGGGTCATGGAGGTGGCGACCTCGCTGCGCGTCTCGGCGATCGTGTACCTGATCACGCTCGGGCTGAGCGGATGGTTCGCGGTCCGTCGGGCACGGCTGACGATCTGGCAGCAGCTCATCGCCCTGGCGGCCCTCGTCCTCCTCGGTGTGCTCGTGATCGGCGTGCAGGTCCTGGCCCACGGCTGAGGCTCGTGGATCGGTTCCGCGGCGACCGGGACGGGCTCCGGAAATGCGGGGGCGGTCGGCGACGTTGAGTCCCGTGTGAGCACTCCGGAGACCGTCGACGTCGTGGTCGTCGGTGCGGGTCAGGCCGGCCTGTCCGCCGCGTACCACCTCCACCGTCGCGGGTTCGTGCCGCTCGACGCAGTGCCGCTCGACGCAGCCGGGGGCCGAGCGACCGACGACGACACCCGCACCTTCGTCGTGCTCGACGCCGACGACGCCCCGGGTGGCGCCTGGCAGCATCGCTGGCGCTCGCTCACGATGTCGACGGTCAACGGCATCTACGACCTCCCCGGCATGCCGAAGCCCGAGCTCGACCCCGCGTCCCCGAGCGTCGACGTCATCCCGCCGTACTTCGCGGCGTTCGAGGAACGCTTCGCGCTGGCCGTGCGTCGCCCGGTCCACGTGCGCGCCGTCCGACGGGAGGACGACGACCCGCACGGTCACCTCCTCGTCGAGACCGCGGCGAGCGCCGGTCAGCCGCCGACGGTGTTCCGCGCTCGTGCAGTCGTGAACGCCACGGGCACCTGGACGAAGCCGTTCTGGCCCGCCTATCCGGGCCGCGAGCGATTCGCCGGGCGTCAGCTGCACGTGGCCGACTACGTCTCAGCCGAGGAGTTCCGCGGCCAGCGCGTGGTCGTGGTGGGTGCCGGCGTGTCCGCCATCCAGCTCCTCGACGAGATCTCCCGCGTCGCCGAGACGGTGTGGATGACGCGTCGCGAGCCGGAGTGGGTGGAGGACGAATTCGACACCGCGGCACGGGTCGCGGCGATCGCAGGTGTCGAGGAGCGTGTCCGTCAGGGCCTCCCGCCGGGCAGTGTGATCTCGGTGACGGGCATGCACTGGACGCCGTGGGCGCGGTCGGCCGAGGCGCGAGGGGTGCTCGTGCGGCATCCGATGTTCCGGCGCATCGAGGAGGACGGCGTGATCCTCGACGACGGCTCCTTCCTGCACGTCGACGCGATCCTCTGGGCCACCGGGTTCCGCGCGGCGCTCGACCACCTCGCACCGCTCGGGATCCGCCTCCCCGGCGGCGGGATCCGGATCGACGGCACCCGGGCCGCCGACGAACCACGGCTGCACCTCATCGGCTACGGCCCGTCCGCGTCGACGGTGGGCGCCAACCGGGCTGGTCGGGCAGCGGTCGCGGCGATCCTCGCCGATCTCGACGCGGTACCGGCCTCAGTCGGCTGAGCCCGGTACTGCGCCGCCGGTCACTGCACGGGGACGGGGATCGGCACGGCCGGAGCGCGCTCGGAGCGCACGAAACCGATGCCGAGCAGGATGCACACCCCGCCGAGGAGCTGCGCGAGCGACAACTGCTCCCCGAGGAGGACCCAGGCGAAGCCGGTCGCCGCGACCACCTCGAGGAGTCCGGCGAAGGACGCGAGCCGGGACCCGAGCATCTGACTCGCCGTGATGCTCGACGCGTACGCCACGGCCGTCGACACCACGCCGACGAACAGGAGGGGCACCCACCAGGCCACCGCGGTCCCGAGGACGGTGACGTCGCTGTCCGACGTCGTGAACGGCACCCCGACGAGCCCGGCGAGCCACAGGCTGAGCGCACCGATGAGCAGGCCGATGGACGCGAAGGCGACGGGCGGGAGCCCCTTGGCCGGACGAGCCGAGATGACGTAGTACGCCGCGCACCCGACCATCGCGAGGATCGCGAAGACGAGCCCAGCAGGGTCGAGGGTCGCGCCGCCACTCGGAGCGACGACGAGCACGAGCCCCACGAGCGACACGACGGAACCGACGAGCACGACGGTCGCCGGGCGATGCCTGGTCAGCACCCAGGCGACCGCGACGAGCAGGAGCGGCGCCATGTACTCGACGAGGATCGCCGTGCCGACGGCGATGGTCTGCAGTGCGGCGAAGTAGACGAGCTGCGTCGCCGCCACACCGATGAGGCCCATGCCGAGGAGCCGCCAGCGACCTCGCCACACCGCATCCCAGCGTCCACGGAGCGCGAGGAGGGCGAACGGCGCGAGCACCACACCGCCGATCAGCGCCCGGACGGTGACCGCTGCGGCCGGACTCCACCCGGAGGCGAGCACCGGTTTGATGAAGGCACCCGAGGTGCCGAACGCGACCGCGGCGAGCACGGCGACGAGCAGACCGACCGTGGTCGAGGATGTGGACTTCATGCGAGCCTCCGACTGCCGCGAGTGGGGCCGGCGGAAGGGTGGACGCCCGGCTGAGATGAAGCTATCGTCGGAGTGAGTAAGGAGTCAACTTGCATTTTGCCCCTGACACTGAGGACGCGTTGCTGTTCGCCGCGCTGCTCGTGAACACCCGCGCCGGAGCGTCGAGGAGCGGCGAGGACGAGCTCGCGACACCGGCCCGACTCGTCGAGCTCCTCCGCGTCAGCCGCTACTCCGGGAGGGTCGACGGCGACGAGGCCGAGCGCGCCGCGGTGGCAGCGCTCCGGGAACGGGTCCATGCCCTGTGGCGGACCGACGCCGACGGCCCCGACACCCGCGACCAGGCCGTCACGGAGATCAACGCGATGCTCCGCGAGTCGGCTGCACTCCCCCAGTTGCGCCGCCACGACGGCTTCGACTGGCACCTCCACGCCACCGAGTTCGACGCCCCGCTCGTCGACCGGATCCAGACCGAGATCGCCATGGCTCTCGTCGACGTCGTGCGGTCCGACGCCTGGGACCGCCTCCGACTGTGCGCCGCCGACGACTGCGACGGCCTCCTCGTCGACCTGTCGCGCAACGGTTCCAAACGGTACTGCTCCGTGCGCTGCAGCAATCGCGTCAACACGATCGCGTTCCGCGCGAGGGCGCAGGAACCGCTCGACGACGGCTCAGATGCGGCTACGCCTCCGCCCGCGTCACGTCCCACAGGTGGTGGATCGGATCGTGGATGAAGTAGCGGCCGAGGGTCTCCGTCGTGAAGCGCGCTCCGTCGCTCCGGCGGGCGGTCCGGCCCAGCGCATCGTCGGGGACCCCTTCGAATGCAGCCGCCAGCGTCGCCGCCGCCTCGGTCAACTCCGCTGAGACGACCCGCGGGTCCTGCTCGCCGTAGCGCTCCTCGACGGCCGTCGCGTCCTGGTCCCAGTTCGCGAACGTCGGGTCGTCCTCGTCCAGGACGAGCCGCAGTCGGACGTCGAAGATGCGGAAGACGTCGCGCACGTGGGCCGCGTACTCGAGCGGCGACCAGGTCCGCGGGTCGGGCCGCGTCCGGACGTCGGCACGCTCCAGGACCGCCGGCCACGCGGCGGCGACCTCCCGGATCGCGTCGGGCAGCGCGCGGAACGCGACCTGGGCCGTGTCGAGCCCGCAGTCCGGGCAGGGGCGTTCGAGGACCCAGGTCCAGCTCTTCGTCTCCGGGACGATCCCGGTCTCGTCGGGGGTGTGTGTCGTCATGGCTTCACCCTAGGAAGCGGAGTCGCTCAGCGGCCCCCGGAAACCGTCATCGTGCCACGATCCAGCGCCACGCTGCGGCCTCGGAGACCGCGCGCACTACCCGGCAGGGGCGACGGGCGGCGCGCAGACCATCGCCGAGGCGGCGAGCTGTTCGGCCATCTGCTGCTCCGACCACGGGAGCGCGATCTCCGGAGCCTTCTGCCCGCTCGCCGGCGCCGCCTTGGCACCGATGGACGCGAGTTCCATCGCCAGCGCCTGCACGAAGCCGGCACCGAGCGTCGAGTTGTTGAGCATCACGACGACCGTGAGGCCGGAGGTCGGGTCTGCGAAGGCCGCGGAGAGCGACCCGGGCATGGATCCGGCCTGACCGCGGAGCGGCCCGAGCTGCACGCCACCGACACCGAACGTCTTCCACGTCGGCTGGTCGTCGCCGAGGGCGACCGGGTCCTTCCACTGCTTCTTGTAGGTGCTGTCGTTCAGCAGCGAACCCGAGGCGAAGGACTGGGTGAACTTGCGCAGGTCGTCGACCGAGGAGACGACGCCGCCCGCGGTCCACACCATCGACGGGGAGAGTTCGGTCTCGTCCGTCGGGGTGTCGCACTGGAAGGTGCCGTCGGCGATGCGCGGCGTCAGGTACCCCTTCGGGTGCGAACCGGGAAGGGTGACCGTGGCGGCGTCGGGGAAGCTGGACTTCGACATGCCGAGCGGCGAGAAGACGTAGTGGTCGTAGAGGGACTGCCACGACTGCCCGGTGAGTTCTTCGAGCGCCATCCCGAGCAGGATGTAGCCGGTGTCGCTCGAGCCGAAGAGCGCGCCGGGGGCCGTGCGCGAACCGCTCGCCAGACCGTTGGCGAGGATCTCGGCCATCGACCAGTTGCGGGTCGGGTTCGTGACGAACTGGGCGTTGAGGGCGGGCGTGTACGTGCCGAGCCCCGAGGTCCCCTGGCAGAGCTGCTGGAAGGTGATGCCGTCGATGCCCTGGATCTGCGGAAGGGTCTTGTTCACCTCGTCGGTGAGCTTGATCTTGCCCTCGTCGACCAGCTCGAGGAGCACCGTGCAGGTCATGGGACGCGTCGTGTCTGCGATGCGGTAGACCATGGACGGGTCCATCTTGGTCTTGCCGCCCGGCTCCGTCGTGCCGACGCCCGCCGTGTAGCTGCCGGCCCAGGGAGCCCAGACGCCGACGATGGCTCCGGAGGAACCGGACTGGGCGACGGCGGATTCGACCGCGGCCGTGATGGCGTCGGTCGTGTCGCCGGCCAGGGCACCGCTCACCTGATCGGGGAAGTCGGTGTCGGACACCGAGGGTCCCGAGCAGCCGACGAGCACCGTCGCGAGCGTCGCCGCCGTGAAGAAGGCGGCGAGGCGTCTGCGCCTCGAAGCTGTTGCAGTCAAGTCATCCCCCTGATGAGCGGTCTGCCGGACTGCAGACTGCTCCCGATTGTAACCGGGGTCGGCTGGGAGCAGCGGTCGCGCGCCGCGCGCCGGGCACCTCGCCCACGGCCCTGGTGCGCCGACCGATGATGGTGTTCCCTGGAGAGGTGACCTCGAACCCGTTCCCGCAGTCCACCGTCGACGCCGTCCTGGCGCACATGAACGGTGACCACCCCGACGACAACCTGCTCATCGTGCGGGCGTTCCTCGAACCCGCCGCCGAGGCCGCCACGATGATCTCGTTCGACGAGACGGGCGGCGAGTGGACGTGGACGGTCGACGGCACCGCTGCCGGTGGACGGGTGCCCTGGCCGGCGGGCACGATCTCCGGGCGCGGTGAGATCCGCCGCGAGGTCGTGGCCCTCTACGACACCGCCTGCGAGCGCCTCGGCGTGGAGCCCCGCCCGCACGACTGAGCGGCGGCGTCGACCAAACCGTCGGGTGTCCGACCTCCGAACTCCTCCATGCCCCGGGAAGCACCCGCGGCCCGACGGACCCCAGGAGGCTCCCATGCGTCACTCACCCAACCGGCTCTTCGCCACCGTCTTCGGCGCGGTCTACGTGGTGGTCGGACTCCTCGGCGGCATCGTCGCCGGCGGCCTGCCGTTCCTCACCACCGAGGGTGGACTCCTCCTCGGGATCTTCGAGGTCAACCCGCTGCACAACATCGCACACGTGCTCATCGGTGCCGCCCTGCTCATCGCGGGCCTGTCCAGCGCGGTCGCAGCCAAGACCGTCAACACGGTCATCGGAGCGTTCTACCTGCTGCTCGGCGTCGTCGGGTTCTTCATCGTCGGATCGGCGCTGAACATCCTCGCGCTGAACACCGCCGACCACTTCCTCCACCTCGCGAGCGCGGTGGTCCTGCTCGGCGCCGGACTCGCGGCCGACAAGCGCGTGTCGCGGGTGGCGACGGCCTGACATGTCCACGTCGACCGCACGCGTGACCGCCCGGGCGGACGACGACGTCATGACCCGCTCCGGGACGACCTCGATCGCGAACAGCCTGTTGGCGATGGCCGCCCTCGGCGCCGGTCTCGTGTTGGTCGCGACCGGCGCCGGGTCCTCGCCCGTCGGCGCGGTCCCGCTCGTGGCACTCGGGGTCGGCGCGCTGCTGTGGGCTGCCGTGGTCCTCGTCCGGGACCGCGTGCCGGGGCTCCGTGCGTCGTTCGTCGGCGCCGTGGGTGCAGTCGTGGTGTGGGTGGTCTTGTACGGGCTGGCATCCGTGGGCGTCACGACCGTCCCTCCGTTCCTCCCGACGTTGTCGTCGACGGTCCTCCTGCTGACGGTGGCCGGCGTGCTCGCACGGCGGCTCCGGAGGCTCACGCTCGCCGCGACGGCACCGGAGGAACTCGAGCTGGACGAGCTGGTGGCCCACCGGAGCCGTCGCCCGCGTCCGGCACCGAGCACCGGGCGCTACGTCCTCACCCTGCTCGCAGGAGCCGCGGTGGTGGCGGCACTCACGACGCCGGCGCTCGCGCAGACCCGAGCCGGCGCGTTCGCGGTTCCGCACGGTTCCCTGCACAGCAGCCACTGATCAGCTCCACCCCCGCCGAATCACCCTCCCCTCCGAGAGCGCAGACGGCTACACTTAGGCAACCCTTACCGACAACGCCGACGTGGAGTCCGACATGAGCACTGTGATCCCCTTCTCCCAGGCACTGCGCGAGCGCACCTCCGCCGGACACGCCTCCAGCGAGGGCGCGGACTTCATGGGCGACCTCATGACCGGGAAGGGGTCGAAGGCGGACTACGTCGCCCTGGTGGCCCAGCACTTCTTCATCTACGAAGCCCTGGAGGCCGCGGCCGACCGCATGCGCGCCGACGCCGTCGCCGCACCGTTCATCAGCGACAAGCTCACGCGACTCCCCGCGATCGTGCAGGACCTCGAGTTCCTCATCGGGCCGGACTGGCGCGAGCAGATCACCCCGCTCCCGACCACCGCCCGCTACGTGGCTCGCATCAACGAGGTCGGCGCGATCTGGCCGGGCGGCTTCGTCGCCCACCACTACACCCGCTACCTCGGCGACCTCTCCGGCGGGCAGATCATCCGCACCCTCATGCAGCGTCAGTTCGGCTTCGACACCAACGGCGTCGGTTTCTACCTCTTCGGCGACATCGCGAAGCCGCGCGAGTTCAAGGACACCTACCGCGAGCAACTCGACGCCGTGCCGTGGGACGACGACGAGCAGGTGCGCGTGATCGAGGAGGTCATGGTGGCCTACCGCTTCAACACCGACCTCTTCCGCGACCTCGCGACCGCGAAGGCGACCGCCGTCGCCTGAGCCGCGAGCTCCCGTCCGACTACATCGTCAGTGAGAGCGCCAGGACGCCGAACATGGCGACGAACACGAGGGCGAGCACCGCGTACACGGCGATCTGCGCGCCGCGTCCCTTGATGACCGCTTGGCCGCGCGGCGCGAGTGATCCCGAGACCCACTGCTGCGCCGGCGCGATGTAGTCGAGCGTCGGCGCCTCGCCGGGGTGCAGCAGGTAGTCGGCATGGCCGAACTCCCACAGCCAGGCCATCGAGCACGCCACGTGCACGGGCCGATCGGCGGGCACCGTGAACTGCGACGGCCCCCAGTTCGGACGGTGCTCGAAGCCGTCGATGCGGACGACGAGCGGGATGAACCCCCAGTACCCGGCGAACGGCGGCTTGCTGGTGTGCAGCTCGAGCGTGCGCCAGGCGGTGATCGGACCGGGCTGCGGCTGGCCCTGTGGCATCGGATGCGTCATAACCGATAATCGTAGGGTTACCGGCCCCGTTCGTTCGCCCCTTGTCGGGCGACCGAGCGCCGATTCGCCCAGAAACGGGCGAGCGAACGCTACTGCCCCGACATGAACCGCTTCACGTCGGTGTCGACGATGATGTCGCTCGGACGCAGCGGACGCGAGAGGTAAAGGCCGTCCAGTGTGGAGATCCGGCTGAGCGCGACGTAGCTCTGCCCGGGGCTGAACGCACGGCTCCCGAGGTCGACGATGGCTCGGTCGTAGGTCTTGCCCTGGGACTTGTGGATCGTGACCGCCCACGCGAGCCGCAGTGGGAACTGCGTGAACTCCGCCACGATGTCGCGTTTCAGCTGCTTCGTCACCGCGGAGTAGGAGTACTTGTACTTCTCCCACGTCGCCGGCTCGACCTCGAACTGCTCGCCGTCGACCTCGACCCACACGGTGGAGTCGATCTTCACGACCGTCCCGAGCGTGCCGTTCACCCAGCGACGTTCGCTGTCGTTGCGGAGGAACATGACCTGCGCACCGACCTTGAGGTCGAGGGCCTCGTCGGCCGGGAACGCGCGGCCCCCGAAGTCACCCGAGACCTCGGCGTTGGCGGTGAGCGGCTTGCCGTCCAGCTTCGCGAGCGCCGCCTTGTTGATGCGGTCGACGGTGTCGTTGCGGCTCGCGAGCGTGATGACGCCGTCCTCCGGTGGGGTGCGCGCCCCCATACCGTTCAGGCGCCCGGCCATCTCAGCGGTGACCTGCCCGTGACGGACCCCGTTCAGCAGGTACTTGAACTCGGCCTCGTGCTGACGGTGGATCTCCGTCAACTCGACGAGCTGCAGCGGGGTCTCGGACCACACCTTCGCGTCGAAGAACCAGAACGAGCGGTACGTGTCGGCGATGTAGGCCCGCTCCTCGAGGCTGCCCGGCACCGGCGCGAGCTGGTACGGGTCGCCGAAGAGGACGATCTGCACCCCGCCGAAGGGCTCGCGCGGGCGCTGCCGGGCCTGACGGAGACTCCGGTCCATGGCGTCCATCAGGTCGGCGCTCACCATGGAGACCTCGTCGACGACGAGCGTGTCGATCGCGTTGAGCAGCTTCCGCGTCTGGTCGTTCTGATCGATCGTGTGGTCGGCGATGAGCCCGATCGGCAACCGGAACAGCGAGTGGATGGTCTGGCCGCCCACGTTCAGGGCGGCGACGCCCGTCGGTGCGCAGATGGCCAACTGCTTCGAGGTGTTCCACGCGAGGTGGTTGAGCAGCGTCGACTTACCGGTGCCCGCTCGGCCCGTGACGAACAGGTGCTCGCGGGTGCTCTCGATGCGGTCGAAGACGGCTTGCTGCTCGGCGGAGAGGGCTACGCTCATGGTGCTTCGGTTCCCTCCCGTTTTCGCCCTCCAATCCTACGGGAGGCGCCCGCCTAGGATGTGGGGATGAGCCATGTCGCGACGCGTGGGGAGCTGCGACGCCCGGGGGCGGTGCGCGGTGCACTCGTGCGCGCCGTCGTGCTGTGGCTCTGCATCGCCGCGCTGCTCGTCGCCGCCATCCTCTCCGCCTGGTCGGCCGTCGCCCGTGACGTCTACGGCGCGGGATCGTTCGCGAGAAGCTACCTCCAAGCACTCGCCACCGACGACGCGGCCGCGGCACTCGCGCTCCCCGGGGTCGCGCTGAGCTCCGCCGAACTCGAGGAGGCCGGGCTCCCCGCCGACAGCTCGGACGCCCTCCTCCGCAGCGAAGCGCTCGGCACGATCGAGAACGTCCGGCTCGTGTCCGACGTCACGACCGCCGCCGGAACCCACGAGGTGACCTTCTCCTACCGGCTCGCCGGCCAGCCGCACCGCACCGCCTTCTCGATCATGAGCGGCGAACGCACCTTCGGCCTCTTCCCGTCCTGGCGGTTCGAGACGAGCCCCCTGAGTGTCGTCCGGCTGACCGTCGCGCACACCACCGGATTCCTGGCCAACGGCTTCGAGCTCGACAGCCGCCGCGTGGCTGCAGGTTCCGAGGGCGCCTTCACCTCCACCGTCCCGCTCCTCACCTTCACCCCGGGCAGTGTGGACTTCTCCGTCGACACCCCGTACCTGACGGCGTCCGTGGACACGGCCACGACCACCGAGGTCGCGAGTGTCGTCGACGCCGAGGTGACGGCGAACGCCACCCCCGGGTTCGTCTTGGAGGTGCAGACGCAGGTCAACGAGTACCTCGACGGCTGCGCCGCCCAACAGGTGCTCCAACCCACGGGGTGCCCGTTCGGCATGCTGATCCGCGACCGCGTCGACGACCTCCCCGTCTGGTCCATCGCGAGCTACCCCGTCGTCGACGTCCAGCCGGGCGACATCGGCTGGCAGATGCCCGCGACGGGCGGCGCCGCCCATATCGTCGTCGCGGTGAAGTCACTCTTCGACGGGACCGTCTCGACCCTGGACGAGGACGTGCCGTTCACGCTGTCGGCGTTCGTCACCATCCGGAACGACGGCTCCCTCTACATCGACCTCCGCTGAGGCCCGCCCGCTAGGAGCGGGTGTCGTTCGCGGCCATCCGGGCGAGACGCTCGTTGTACTCGTTGAGTTCGGCGTCGTTCGTCCGGTCGGCGTTGCGGTCGAGGCGTTTCTGGTCCTTCGCGTCGCTCTTGCTCCACGAGATCGCGACGGCCACGGCGAGCGCGAGGGTCGGGATCTCGCCCACACTCCAGGCGATGCCGCCGCCCGTCTGCTGGTCGAGCAACGGGACCTGCCCCCAGGTACGACCCATCGCCCCGAACCAGTCGGCGAGGAAGAGTCCGGTGGAGGAGATGATGGCGAGACCGAAGAAGGCGTGGAACGCCATCGTCGCGAAGAGCAGGAGCAGCCGCATCGGGTACGGCAGTCGGTACGGGACCGGGTCGATGCCGATGAGCGACTGGACGAAGAGGTACCCGGTGATGAGGAAGTGCACCACCATCCACTCGTGGCCGATGTGGTCCTCCATGGACCAGCGGAACAACGGCGTGTAGTAGAACACCCACAGCGACCCGGCGAACAGCACCGCGGTGACGATGGGGTTCGAGATCACGCCCGCGAACTTCGAGTGCACGGCGAGCAGCACCCATTCGCGACCGCCACGGGAGTCGTCCTGGCGTTTGCGGACGGCCCGCGCGAGCAGGGTCACGGGGGCGCCCGGGACGAGCAGGACCGGTACGAGCATGGTCAGGCCCATGTGGCCGAGCATGTGCACACTGAAGAGGTAGGGCTGGTAGACGTTGATGCCGCCGCAGGTCAGGTAGAAGAGCACGAGCAGCCCGAGCACCCAGCTCACGGTCCGCAGGACCGGCCAGGAGTCGCCGCGGCGATGGAGGCGGACGACACCGGCGATGTAGAAGAAGATGCCGAACGCGCAGGCCAGCAGCCAGAGGAGGTCGATGTTCCACTCGGTGAAGTAGCGGGCGAAGGTCAGCTCGGGTGGCAGCTCCTCACCCGTGAGCAGGACGGCCGGGGTGGGTGTGCTCGGGATCGCCTGGTCGACGGGCGGAGCGGTCTTCGCCAGGGCCGCTGCGGCACCGGACGCGATGCCCATGAAGCCGAGTTCGAGGGCGACGAGCCACCAGAACGTGCCGGTACGGGTGGTGGCGGTGGTCGCGCGCTCGGCTGCGGACCGCTCGATACGCCCGATGAGCACCCGACGCTGCAGCGCACCGAAGAGGCCGAGCGCCAGGAGCGCGAACACCTTGACCAGGACGAGGATGCCGTAGGGCGTGCCGAGGCGGTCGAGCGAGCCGATGCGCAACTCGGCACTCACATACCCGGACACAGCGACGACGACGAACGACACCAGGGCGACCGTCGAGTACCGCAGGAGCACGGGCGCGAGTCGGCCGTCTTCGAGGGTCTTGCGGATGAACACGAGCGTGAGCAGCCCGCCGAGCCAGATGGCGGCGAACACGAGGTGCAGACCGAGCGCGGTGACGGCCGCGTTGTGCCCGCTGGCCTCGGCCGAGTGCCCCTGCTGGGCCATGGGCAGGAGCGAGACGAGCGACAGCCCGAAGACGAACACGACCACCGTGTGGTTGCGGACGGCGAAGCAGAGCACCGTGACGGCCGCGGCGATGAGCGTGGTCTGGAGCCAGGCCTGACCGGACTCGATGCTCGTGAAGAACAGGCTGAGTTTGGCGCCGAACGCGTCGTCGAAGGTGAGCGGCACCTGCGTGACGTTGAGGAAGGTGAAGAACCCGGTCACGCCGGCGGCGACGGTGAAGACCGCTGCGCCCGCTGCCGCGACGTCGAGCGCCGCACCGTATTCACGACGATCCGGGCTGAGCGCCCAGCAGGACATGAGCAGCGCGCCGATGGTCACGGCCGCGCTGAGGTTCACGAGCAGCTGCGCGACGGGCAGGCCCCAGCGGACCACCGCACCGGGATCGCCCAGCAGCTGGGCATCGGCACCGCCACCGAAGGCGAGACCCGCGAGGAGGGTCGCCACCGCCACGAGGAGCAGCAGGGCGGGACCTGCGAGGCGGACGGCACGATTCACGGTGCAAGCCTACGCGGCGCTGCTGGGAACCCGGACCGCAGTGTGACGCCGTTCACGCCCGGACGAGGAGGGTGGACGAGCCGTCCTCCAGCCGACGGACCTCGATCCGCTCGCCGATGCGCTGCTTCATCTCCTCGACGTGACTGACGACACCGACGACCCGGCCACCCGCCGAGAGACGGCCGAGTTCGGCCATCACCGTGTCGAGGGTCTCGGGGTCGAGACTGCCGAAGCCCTCGTCGACGAAGAGCGTGCCGAGTTCGACGCCACCGGCCTCACCGGTGACGACGTCGGCGAGCCCGAGTGCGAGGCAGAGCGAGGCGTAGAAGGTCTCGCCGCCGGAGAGCGACTTCGGGTCGCGTCGGCGATCGGTCCGGTGATCGTGGACGGTGAGCGACAGGCCGACCTTTTGGCTGCGGGAGGGGCCCTCCTTGAGGTCGCTTCTGACGAGCTCGTAGCGGCCACCCGACATCGATTCGAGGCGGGCGTTCGCCGCCGCGACGACATCCTCGAAGCGGCGCAGCAGGACGTAGGTGCCGAGTGTCACCCGGGTGGCGTTCTCGCTGCCGGAGGCGGACACCACGTCGGCGAGGCGCACCACGGCCGCGGCCTCTCGGATGGCCTCGGCGTTCTCCTCCGCCGCCGCTTCGAGCGCGGCACCGGCCGTCGCCGCATTGCTGGCGCGTCGTGCCGACACCGCGGCCGCGGCCGTCGCCGTCCCAGCCGCCGCCTCGGCCTCCGCCAGGCGTTGGGCCGTCGCGACGACGTCCGGAGCCTCGGCGTCCGCCGCCTCGACGATGCTCGGGCTCGCGAGGGCCTGGGCGTTCGCCGTCGTGTGGCGCAGATGGTCGGCGACCCGCGCCTCGGCGTTCGCGCGCTCCACGCCGCCCATCGCCGCCGCCTCCGCTGCCGCCCGGTCCGGGAAGCCGGCGCGCTCGAGCGCCGCCTCCAGCTCGACGGTCCGTTCCGCGTCGCGCTGACGCCGCTCGGCGAGGGACGTGCGCGCGCCGGCGAGCTCGGCGAGCGCGGCGAGTTCGGAGGCGAGCAGGGCATCCAGCTCGGCCAGCGACGGGGCCCGGTCGTCCAGGACCCTGAGCACCTCGACACGGGCCTGCTCGTGCGCGCGTTCAGCCGACGCGGACCGCTCGATCAGGGTCGCGCGCTCGGCGACGAGCTGCGCCTCCGCGACCACACCGGCGAGGTGTTCCTCGGCGAGCCGACCAGCCTCCGCGAGCTCGGCCTGGGCGTGTTCCGCAGCGGAGGCCGCCTCCGAGCGCTGCCGCTCGGCAGCGTCGACCGCGGCGTCGACCTCGCTCCTGGCCGCCGCGGGGTCGAAGCCGGCCGTCGCGGCCACCGGCTCGGTATCGCGGTCGTGCTCGGATCCCAAGTCCGCAGCCTCGGCCTCGGTTCCGGCGAGGTCCTCACCGCTGTCGACGGCGAGCGTCAGGACCGTCTCCACGAGGCGTCGGCGCTCGGCGAGCGCGAGGTCACGGGCCTGCTGTGCCGCGTGCAGGGCGGTCTCGGCCTCGTCGCGCGCGGCGGCGGCCGCCTCGACCGCGTCAGCGTCGGGGTGATCGCCCGCGAGCGCGGCGGGAGCCGGGTGGCTGAGCGAACCGCAGACACTGCACGGCTCACCGTCGACCAGGCCTGCCGCGAGCTCGCCCGCCATCCCGTCGATCCGGCGAAGCCGCAGAGCGGTCTCGGCTTCGACCGCGGTCTTCGCCGCTGCCGCCGCGCTGGTGAACCGTGCGGTGAGTCCGGAGAGGCGCGCATCCGCGGCGTCCACCTGGTCGAGCGCCGTCCGGCGTTCGGCGGCTCGCGCCACCAAAGCCCTCGCGCGCTCCAAGGTGGCGGCGGCGTCCGCAGCGCGCTGCGGTGCTTCCTCGAGGGCAGCTCGACGGGCGTCCCGTCGGGTCTGTTCCTCGGCCAGTTCCGCGAGCCGGTCGTCGAGCTGGGCGAGTTCGGCGCGGAGGCCGTCGAGCACGAGCTGGCGTGCCGCGGTGCCGGCCTCGAGCGCGAGCACGGCGGTCAGGCCTGCGCGCTCGACGGTGATCGCCTCGCGACGCGACGCGAGGCCCGTGTCGTCCAGGGCGACGATCCGTTCGTCCGTCTGCCGCTCCACCTCGGCGAGGGCCTCGCTCGCGGCGTCGAGCGCGGTGGCAGCCGCCGTGGCTCCGGCCATCGCGGATGCGACCGTCTCGGCTCGCGCGGCCGCCGCGACCCGTTCGGTGAGGGCGGCGACGGGCTCGTCGTCGATCGCGAGCAATTCGCGCTCCCGCAGCAGCTCGGCGCGTCGGTCGAGCGCGGCGAGCAGCGTCGTCGCAGCGACGTGTTCGGACCGAGCCTGATCGAGCGCCTGCCGTGCCTCGGTGGCGGCGGCGGCATCTGTCACGGCGAGCCGTTCGAGGACGGCGACCACGCGTTCGGCGTTCGCGAGGAGGTCCGGCGAATCGGCTTCGAGCGGAACGGCGAGGGCGGCCAGCTCGGCCTCGGTGCTCGTACCGGGATCAGGCACCGCGAGCTCGAGCGCAGTGGGGTCCACTCCACCTGAGCGGTCCGACCCCGCAGCATCCACGAGCGCTCGGGCGTCGTCGAGTTCCGCGGCCCCGGCGAACCGGGCGATCGCTCGTCCGAGCGCCTCCTTCGCCCCTTCGATGTCGCGCTGCGCCTGCCGCCGTTGCTCCACGAGGTGCCTCGCGAGCCGCTCGTAGTGCTCCGTCCCGAAGAGCGAGCGCAACAGTTCGCTGCGTTCCTCACCACCCGCGGCGAGGAACTTCGCGAACTCCCCCTGCGGCAGGACGATGGTCTGCACGAACTGCTCGCGGGTGAGTCCGACGATGCGGCTGATCTCGGGACCGATCTCCTGGGCGCGCGTCGACAGGGTCTCCCCGGTGGCGGCGTCCGGATCCGTCAGCCGGACGAGGGTGGCGCTCGCCTGCTGCGGCGTGAAGCCGGTACCTCGCTGCTTGGGCCGCTGATACGCCGGCGTCCGGCGCACGCGGTACACGCCGGATCCGGTCTCGAACACGAGCTCCACGAACGGTTCCGTGCCGGGGAGCGCGTGGTGCGAGTGCAGTCGATCCTTGCTGGCGCCGGTGCCGGCGAGCTCGCCGTACAGGCCGAAGACGATGGCGTCGATGATCGTGGACTTCCCGGCCCCGGTCGGCCCCTCGAGCAGGAACAGTCCTGCTCGGCCGAGCTCGACGAAGTCGATGGTGTGTTCACCGGCGTAGGGGCCGATGGCTTGGAGGGTGAGTCGGTGCAGTCGCATCAGGCGCTGCCCTCCATGGCGAGGGCGGCTTCGTTGGCCGCCGCGATGAGCTCGCGCTCCCGCGGTGTCGCCGACGCGCCCGTCGCGTATTCGATGAACTCCGCGGTGACCTCCACCGGGTCGGAGACCGCCGTGACCGCTGCGGCCCGTGCGTCCTCCGATCGGTTCGCGGGCGCGTGCGACCAGACGAGCAGGTGGGGGAACCGTCGACTCAACGCGGCGTAGAGCTCCGGCGGACGGACGTCGTCGGTGACCGTGGCACGCACCCATGCGTCGACCGCCGCATCGCCGAGCGGGCCCTCCAGCTCGGCGAGGGTGCCGGTCACGTCGACGAGGCGGCGCGGGACGGGCGCCGGCAGCAGCTGCAGCTCGACGGAACCGTCGGCTCCGAGATCGACCAGCACACTGGACTTCACCTGATTCCGCTCCGAGAAGGAGTAGGCGAGCGGCGACCCCGAGTAGCGCATGCGCTCGACTCCCGAAGCAGCGCCCACACGCTGGGCGCCGTGCAGGTGGCCGAGGGCGACGTAGTCGAAGCCGTCGAAGAGCTGAGCCGGGACCGCGTCGACCCCGCCGATCCGGATGTCGCGTTCGCTGTCGCTCGCGAGCCCACCGATGACGAAGGCGTGCGCGGCGACGACCGATCGCACCGGCTGCTGCTCCCGGCGTGCGGCGAGGTCGGCTCGCACGCGGTCGAGGGCGGCGCCCATCACGGCGGCATGCGAACGGGCGAGCGGCGCGTCGGTCGGTCCGAGGACGCCCCTCGCGGTGTCGGGGTCGAGGTAGGGCAGGGGGTAGAAGGCGACGGGGCCGTGCTCGTCGTCGACGACGACCGGTTCGCCGACGCGCGTGAGGTCGGCTCGGATGTCGATGCCCTCCCGCAGCATGGCCGCTCCGAAGCCCAGACGGATGGCGGAGTCATGGTTGCCCGGGGCGAGGATGACGCGAGTGCGGGCCGCCAGGCGCCCGAGCGACTCCGACAGGAGCGTCACGGCCTCGACGGGCGGGATCGCGCGATCGTAGATGTCGCCGGCCACGAGGAGGACGTCGACCGAGTGTTCCTCGACGAGCTGCTCGAGGTGCTCCAGGACGGTGCGCTGGTACGGGAGCAGATCCACGCCGTGCAGTGACCGCCCGAGGTGCCAGTCCGAGGTGTGGAGGATCCGCATGGAAGCAATGCTAGGCGGATGCGCCGACACCGCAGTGTCCGCGGATGGCCGGATGCCCGACCCGTCGCTGCCCGCGAGACGTCCTCCTCCACGAACGACAGCAGGGCGTCGCTCTCGCGACGCCCTGCTGTCGTGGGCTGGTACGGAACCGTGTGGTCCGGGCCGAGCCGTCGCGGACCGTGGTCCGCGAGGAGTTACTTGACGGAAGCCTTGAGCTTCGAGCCGGCGGTCACCTTGACGCGCTTGCCGGCCGGGATCTGGATCTCGGCGCCGGTCTGCGGGTTGCGGCCCGTGCGAGCGGCGGTGTCGGTCTGCTCGAAGGCGATCCAACCCGGGATCGAAACCTTGCCGCCCTTGGCGACGGTCTCAGCGACGGTGGTGAACAGCGCGTCGACAACGCTGCCGACGGTCGCCTGGCTCTGGCCGGTCGATGCGGCGATGGCGGCGACGAGTTCGGTCTTGTTCAAATTTGCCATTGTGAGGGTCCTCCTCGGACGTTGCTGCAACGTACAGCTGACTGGTTGGTAGCGAAGGTGTCGCTGATACGGCACCAACTGGTCGGTGTGACCGCCTCGAATGTAGCAGCAATCCGCGAGAAATCAGGGATGTATCCGCTGTTCGCGGACAAACGGACCTGCGTGTCGGTTGTTTCCCAGCTGGGAGCGGCCCGGACGTCGACCCTCATCGCACGCCGATCACGCTGTGCCCGGCAGCGCGCGAGAGCAGCCATGCCTCGATGGTCGGGAACAGCGTGAGCACGGCGATCCCGATGAAGGCGAACTGGTAGGGCAGGAGGAGACCTCCACCGGAACCGGCCTCGAGCGAGAACCCTGTGGACAGGAGGATCGCTCCCACCGCGACGCCGAACCCGCTCGCCGCCTGTTGCAGGGTCGAGTTCAGGGTGTTCGCCCGCGACATGTCCGCTGGTTCGACGTCGGCGAAGGTGATCGTGTTGTACGCCGTGAAGCCGACCGAGCGCGCGACACCGCTCAGGAACAGGAGGAGCGCCATGACGACGATGGAGGTGTCGGCCGTCAGGAACGCCATGGCGACCATGCACAGCACCCCGATGACGTTCGACGAGACGAGTACGAGTCGGAACCCGAACCGTCGGAGCATCCACGTGGTCGCCGGCTTGATGGCCAGGTTCCCGGCGAACAGGAACAGCACCATCGATCCGGCTTCCACCGGCGTCCATCCGAACGCGTCCTGGAACAGCAGTGGGAGGAGGAACGGAACGGCGCTGATGGTCAGGCGGTAGACGCTGCCGCCGGCGTTCGCCAATCGGAACGTCTCGACGCGCAGGGAGCGGAGGTCGACGAAGGGATGGGTGGCACGCAGGAGGTGTCGGACGGCCAGGCCGAGCAGGGTCAGGCCGACGGCGAGGGACACGGCGAACCAGAGCGGTTCGAATCCGAGGCCGGAGACGAGGGATGCGGCGATGAGCAGCGAGGCCAGGCCGAGGCAGCTGAGCGACAGCCCCAGCCAGTCGAGCGGCGGCACGTCGTCCGCGGCGAAATCGGGGACGATGCGGAGGGCGACGATGAAGGCTGCGACACCGAGGGGCACGTTGATGAGGAAGATCCAGTGCCAGGAGGCGAACTGCGTGATGACGCCGCCGAGGAACGGCGCGATGATCGGTGCGGCCAGCGCCGGCCAGGTGAGGAGGGCGATGGCCTGGATGAGCCGGTCTTTGGGGGTCACGCGGAGGACGGCCAACCGTCCCACGGGCACCATCAGTGCGCCTCCCACGCCCTGGAGGACCCGGAACCCGACGAGCATCGGCAGCGTCGAGCTCAGGGCGCAGAGGATGGACGCGATCGTGAACAGCGCGATGGCGGTGGCGAAGACGCGCTTCGCGCCGAAGCGGTCCGTCAACCAGCCGCTGACGGGGATGAGGACGGCGACGGTGAGGAGGAACGCGGTGACGGCGAGGCCGACGGCGGTCGACGAGGTGCCGAGGTCGCGCGCGATGCTCGGGGCGGCGGTCGTGAGGATGGTGCCGTCGAGGTTCTCCATGAAGAAGCAGCCGGCGACGAGGAGTGCGATCGCTCGTTGCGTCCGGACGTCCAAGAGCGCCTCCTCGTCGGTGTGGGATCGCCTCCGATCCTTGCAGCTGTGGCCGGAGACGCGAACAGGCCGCCCGCGATGCGGACGGCCTGTTGGGTGTTGCGATGCTGCGTCAGCGGAACACGTGTTCCGGCTGCGTGGCTGTTACCAGCTCGACTTGCGGACGCCGGGCAGTTCGCCCTTGTGCGCCATGTCGCGGAAGCGCACGCGGCTGATGCCGAACTTCGAGAGGTTGCCCCGGGGGCGACCGTCGATGGCGTCGCGGTTGCGGAGGCGAACCGGCGAAGCGTTGCGAGGAAGCTTCTGCAGGCCCACGCGAGCGGCTTCACGCGACTCGTCGGTGCCGGCGGGGTCGACCAGGGCCTTCTTCAGTTCGGCGCGCTTCGTGGCGTAGCGGTCGACGATAACCTTGCGCTGCTCGTTACGGGCGATCTTGCTCTTCTTAGCCATCGTTAGCGCTCCTCTCGGAATTCAACGTGCTTGCGCACTACGGGGTCGTACTTCTTGAGCACGAGACGGTCGGGGTTGTTGCGACGGTTCTTCTTGGTCACGTACGTGTAACCGGTACCAGCCGTCGAACGGAGTTTGATGATCGGACGGACGTCCTGCTGCTTAGCCATTAGATCTTCACCCCACGAGCGAGAATGTCCTTGACGACGGATTCGATGCCACGAGCGTCGATCACCTTGATGCCCTTGGCGGACACCTTGAGGGTGACGTTACGACGCAGCGAGGGCACGTAGTAGGTCTTCTTCTGCACGTTCGGGTCGAAGCGGCGCTTCGTGCGACGGTGCGAGTGCGAGATGTTGTGACCGAAGCCTGGAACGGCTCCTGTCACCTGGCACACTGCTGCCATAGTAGTTTCTCCTTCATTACCGCAGGACGAGTGTCCTGCCCAAGATCTCTTGTCGGCGTCGCGGTCCTCGAGCCGGAGCTCTGGGACCGTGATCACGATGGGGACATGGAGCGTCCACACCAAAGATCGAGCCTACGCCATGTAGACCCGACAAGCAACTGCATTCTGTTGTGCTTCGTTAACGCAAAATGGCCACCCAAGAACCTTGGGTGGCCATTTCAACGAAGAAGT
>NZ_JARVSB010000002.1:0-289017 GCF_030209365.1 Plantibacter sp. ME-Dv--P-095 | reverse complement strand
AACCCCCGTCCCGGGCCCGACACCCCGCACCCCTCCTGCATTGTGAACACCCCACCACCACCGTCCCTTTCTCAGGACTCCTCCGGCGTGCCGACCCCCACCAGGCCCGACACACCGCAGCTCTCCTGAGTTAGGGACGAGATGATGTGCGGGTCGAGAGTCGGGGCAGGCGCGGCAGGCGGGTCAGGCGAGGGCGGCAGTGAGCCAGGCACGCAGCTCGGCCTGCATCGCGACCGACCAGCGGTGCGGTTCATCGTGGAAGGTGCCGGTGTACGCGCCAGGGCGACCACCGGCCCGGTACCGCTCCGTGAGGATCGTGTGCGCGTCGTGCATGCCCGCCGGCCCGAAGAGCTCGTCGCGCTCGGCGTACTGCACGAGCAGCGAGAGCTCCGGACGGAGTGCGGCGAGCGCCGGCCAGTCTCCAACGCGGGAGAGCCCGGGCGACAGGAACGACCAGGAGTGCTGATCCGCGTGCCCGTCGAGGACCCCGGCGAACGTCGACATCATCGCCACGACCCCGGCGGCGCGAATGCGATCGTCCATGGCCGCCAGGAGGACGGCCCTCGCACCTCCGCCGGACAGCCCGAAGCACCCGACGGCGTCGGCACGGACACCGGTCGCGGCGGTGAGGTGGTCGAGCGCGATGAGGTCGTCGCGGAGGACGAGGCCGGCGAGCGAGGTGCCGAGCACACCGAGTTCCTTCGCGAGCTGCGGTTCGTTCGCGGCGGTGAGCAACTCGGACCGCTGCCCGGGCGTCACCTCGGCGGCCGCCGCACCGTCCCGGATCGACTCGGCCCGGCGACCGGCGAGCTGCAGGTCGACGCTCCGATGGAACCGGTCGGCGATCGCTTCGTCCGGTGTGCGCCGGGATCCCCAGCCGAAGGCGTCGTGCACGAGGACCGCGAACCCGTCACGGGCGAGGTCGGATGCGACGGCGCGGCCGCCGTAGTAGCGGTCGCGGAACGCCTGCAGTTCCTCGCGGGAGACCGTCGGCGTGTTCGGGACGCCGTCAGGGCCGTCGGCGAGCTTCTCCCGCCCCACCCGGGTGAAGCCGCCGTGATCGTGCAACGCCAGGACGCCGGGCAGCGCGCCCGTCTCGCCTGCCGGCCGGAGGAGCCACGCCGAGCTCGGCGCTCCGAACCCCGTCGACCAGCGGAGCTCGACCCCGTCGACACCGTCGCGGGTCCACTCCACGAGCCGCTCGGCGGGTTCCGCGATCCGCGGGCGGGGCAGGAGCCCGAGGACCTCGGCGAGGCGACCACGCGTCGCGGCGAGCGACCCGATCCCGGAGCCGACCTGGCCGCCCGCCTCGCGCGATCGGTCCGCGAGCGCCCGCAGCGCCGGGTCGCGGCCGGGCGCAGGCGCCAGCGAGCGCACCTCGACACGCTCGGTGACCGGGAGGTGCTCGCCGGCCGGGACGGACTCCGCGCCCGGCCCGACGCTCATGGCGCGATCGTCGCCACCGGACGACCGGTCAGCAGCGACTCGTTGCCGGCGATGCCGACGGAGATCGCCCGCACGCCGTCGTCGTACCCGGCGGGGCGGCCCAGCTCGTCTTCGGTGATGCGGTCGAACAGGTGGCGCAGGAGGTACGCGTCACCGCCGCCGTGGCCGCCGACACCCTCGGGGATCGGGATCTCCTCGGCCTCCTCCCAGTGCCGCTGGAGCACCAGGCGCTCACCACGTGAACGCATCGGACGGCCCGTACCGGCTCCCGTTCCAGCCCCCGCACCGTCCGCGTGCAGACTCGGGTCGAGGACGACGCGACCGTCGATCCCCACGAGCACCGCGGCGCGTTCGACCACCTCGAGTTCGGCGCGGCCCTCCGTCCCGTTGATCGCGACGCGGTACCCCTCCCACGGCGCGTGCGCGTTCAGGGAGTAGCTGAGCGAGGCCCCGCCGTCGTAGTCGACGAGGACGGACAGGTTGTCCTCGATGCTGATCCCGGGCGAGAACACGTCGCGGTCGCGCAGGTAGCCGTCGTGCCGCTCGGCGTCGAGGTACAGCGACTCGAGTCGTGGGTCGTCCCGGAGGTCGAGGACGAACGGGTCGGACGACCGCCCACGAGCGGCCGCCTCGAGGTCGTCGGGCACCGACCCGCGCTCCGGTCGCGCACCGAGGCCCCGTTCGGCGGCATTGGCGTCGCCGTAGAACCGCAGGCCGCCGGACGCGTACACGGAGGCAGGCCGTGCCCCGATCCACCAGTTGACGAGGTCGAAGTGGTGGGACGCCTTGTGGATGAGCAGACCGCCGGAGTGCTCCTTCTCGCGGTGCCAGCGGCGGAAGTAGTCGGCCCCGTGGACGGTGTCGAGCACCCACTCGAAGTGCACGCTCGTCACCCGGCCGATCCGGCCGTCCTGCACGATCCGCCGCAGCTCCGAGTTGCGCGGGCTGTAGCGGTAGTTGAAGGTCGTCACGACGTTCCGGCCGCTCTCCGCGACCGCCGCGGCGATCCGTTCGACGCCCTCGCGGTCGATCGTGAGGGGCTTCTCGACGATGACGTCGGCGCCGGCGAGGAGCGCCCGCGAGACGATCTCGGCGTGGGTGAAGTCCGGGGTCGTCACGATGACGCGGTCCACGCGCTGCTCGGTGATGAGCCGTTCGACGTCGTCCGGGCCGTAGCGGGCGGGCAGCGCCACGCCCTGCTCGGCGAGCAGGCGCTCGTAGTGGTCGATCCTGCCCGGGTTGCTGTCGCTCCAGGCGACGAGTTCCGCGACGTCGGCGTGCGGGCCGACGATGGCGTCGAGGTACATCTGGGACCGGTGTCCGGTGCCGATGAGGGCGTAGCGTTCGCGGGTCGTGGTCATGCGCGATGGTCCTTCCGGGTCGGTGCTGTGGTGGCGGAGGGCGGGACGGGGCCGCCTCCTCCACCTCGGGTCAGGCGGGTGTGGTGCGGCGGAGGGCGTCGCGGCCGAATCGGGCGAGTGATGCCGCACGCCCGTCGTCGCCGTGGCCGTCGGCGATGACGACCGCGTACCGAAACTCGAGGGTCTCCTCGGCGCGGAACGGCAGTTCCTCGCTGAAGAACGGCGCGGGGCAGAGACCGGCGAACTCCTCGGTCCTGGCGAACCACTGCGGTGGGTGCGCCGGGTTCCGTTCGTCGTCGACCATGACGACGCTCGACGCCGCCGCAGTGCCGTCCTGCAGGCCGGTGAAGCCCATCCACGCGTGTCTCGTGCCGCGGAGTTCGTCGCCGCCGCTGCCGTCGGGCGTGTGGAGGGTGCCTCCGGTGAATGAACGCGGACCACGCCAGAAGAAGCCGCCGTAGCCGGCGTTCTCCCGCCCCTTCGTCGTGGGCGAGCCGATCGACAGCTCGCGGCCGGAGACGTTGCGCATCCGGGTCTCGAAGGTCAGCGACCAGGCGTCGGCGACCGGTCGCACCGTCAGGATGCGCTCCTCGTCGACGAGGTGCCGGCCGTCCTCCGTGATCCACGCGAGGGTGTGCGCGAACCGCACCTCGGCGGGATCGGCACTGGCCTCCGTGACGGCGACGTGCTCGGACCGGCCGTTGTTCTCGAGCTGCTCGTAGGCGGTGCCGGTGAACGTCGGCCCACCCCAGAAGTTGTCGTCGCCGACGTGCGGCAGCGCCCAGGCGAACCCGGTGTGCCACACGTGGTCGTGCGGTCGTGCCAGCGTCACGAGGGCGCCGCCGGCGGTCCGCACCGGGTGGAGGTACGGCTTCGGCGACTCGCGCTGGACGGTGTCCGGGCGGTAGGTGTACCGCAGGATCTCGACGCCGTCGAGGTGGACGGTGACGGCCGAACCGACCTCGTGGGTGAGGGCGAGGCCCGTCGACGGGTGGTGCTCGGTCACGGCGGTGTCCTCCGGTCGGTCGGGTGATGGACCGCCGACGGGCTCGGGGGACGAGGTTCCGTTCCCCGAGCCCGTTGGCGGATGGGCTGGTGCCGGGTCAGCCCGCGGCGACCGCGGCCTTCAGGTCCTTGATGAACCCCTCGGCAGCCTGGTCGGGCGTGTTCTTCCCGAACAGCACCTGTTCGGTGTACTGCTTCACAAGCGCCTCGATCGCGCTGCCACCGGCGGGCGTGACGGTCGGCGGCTCACCGATGTCGTCGGCGAGACCGTCGAGGAACTCCACGACCGCCTGGTCCGTCTCGGCCAGCTTCGGCGTGATGTACTCGCGGATCTTCGTGTTCGCCGGGACACCGCGCTCGGTGAGGAGCGAGTCGGCGGCCGTCTCGCTGTTCGCGAGGAAGTCGATGAACAGCGCGGCTTCGGCCGGGTGGGCCGTCCGGGCGGACGCCGACCAGTACATCGACGGCTTGTAGTAGGCGGAGCCGTCGGCGCCGCCGTCCACGGTCGGGATGCGCAGCAGCTCGAGCGGCGAACCGCTCGCCTCGGTGAGTGCCGTCAGCTGGCTGTTCCACCAGGGGGCGAACGCCGCGGCGTTGGTCGCGGTGAAGGACTCCGCCAGACCGCCGGCCTGCTTCTCGACGATCGCCGAAGCGGACGGCGTCGCGCCGTCGTTCACCAGCTCGAGGAGGTAGGTCCACCAGGACGCGAGCGTCTCGGGCTTGATGGAGACCTCGCCCTTGTCGTTGTAGAGCTCGTCGCCGTGCTGGCGTGCCCAGTTGTTCAGGCCGCCGTCCTCGAAGCCGAAGGGCTGGAACCCGTAGATCGATCCGCCACCGGCCGCCGACACCTGCTCGCTCAGCGCGGTGAAGTCGTCCCAGGTCCAGGTCTCGTCGTCGGGCATCTCGATGCCGGCCGACGCCAGCAGGGTCGGGTTCACCACGATGGAGTAGCTCGTGATGCCGGAGGGCACGCCGTAGAGCGAGTCGTTCACGGTCCCCGAGGTCAGCGTCTCCTTGGGGAAGTCGCTGAGGTCGAGCTGGTCGCCGACGGTCTTGAGGTCGAGCAGGGCACCCCGGTCGCCGTAGGTGGCGATGTACTTCTCGTCCATCTGGATGATGTCGGGGGTGTCGTTCGCCGCCGTCTCGGTGGCGAGCTTGTCCCAGTACCCGGCCCAGTCCGTGAACTGGGGCTCGATGGTGATGTTCGGGTACTCCTTCTCGAAGGCCGCGATGACCTCCTGGGTGGCCGCCGTGCGGGCGTCGTTGCCCCACCAGGTGAACCGGAGGGTGACGGGCTCGTCGGACAGTTCGGTCGCGGCGTCGCCTCCGGCGCTGCAACCGGCGAGGAGGAGCGCGGCGACGGCTCCCGTCGCGATGAAGCCGGCGGCTCTGCCGTGCTTGCTGATGCTCATGCTGTTCCCTTTCGAATCGATCGATGCGGATCCGGTGTCGCTGGATCCGGTGCTGCTGGGTCTGGTGCTGGTCGGGCTGGTACAGGTGTTCCGGTGCCGTCGGTCGGTGAGGACCGCGTCACTTGCCGCCGGTCGTCGCGATGCCCTTGAGGAGGAACCGCTGACCGAAGAGGAAGACGAGGAAGATCGGGAGGAGCGACACGACACTCATCGCGAACATCGGCCCCCACGAGGTCGAGGATTGCGCGTCCATGAAGGCCCGCAGCGCGAGCGGCACCGTGTACATCTCGGGCTTCGTCAGGTACAGGAGCTGGCTGAAGAAGTCGTTCCACGTCCAGATGAAGGTGAAGATCGCGGTGGTCGCGAGCGCCGGGACCATGAGGGGCAGGATGATGACGCCGAAGATGCGGGGGTGGCCGCAGCCGTCGATGCGGGCGGCCTCGTCGAGCTCCTTCGGGATACCGCGGATGAACTGGACCATGAGGAAGACGAAGAACGCGTCGGTCGCGAGGATCTTCGGCAGGATGAGCGGCAGGTACGTGTTCACGAAGCCGAGCTGGGAGAACATGATGTACTGCGGCACGATGATGACGTGGATCGGCAGCATCAGCGTCATGAGCATCGCCGCGAACCACCACCGTTTGCCGCTGAACTTCAGCCGGGCGAAGGCGTACGCCGCCATCGAGCAGGACACGAGGTTGCCGACGATGCAGCCGAGGACGATGAGCACCGAGTTCAGCAGGAACACGTGGAACGGTTCCGAGAGGGTGTTCCAGCCCTCGCTGTAGTTGCTCACCTCGAAGCTGTCGAGGACGATGCCCGGGTTCCGGAAGATCTCCTCCGTGGGGCGGAGCGAGGAGACGACGAGCCAGATCACCGGGTAGAGCATGATGAACCCGACGAGGATGAGCCCGACGTGCTTCAGCACGGACTTCCAGGGCGACCACCCGCGTGCGCGGCGGTACTGGCGTTCGGCCTGCTTGGCCTCGCGACTGCGGTTCTTGCTGTCCGTCGTGATGGACCGTGTGGTCAGCGTGTCAGTCATCGTAGTTCACCCAGTATTTCGAGGCCCAGAAGTTGATCGCGGTGAAGACTCCGATGATGAGGAGCAGGAACCAGGCCATGGCGGAGGCGTAGCCCATGTCGAAGTTCGAGAAGCCGCGGTTGTAGAGGTACAGCGTGTAGAACAGCGTCGAGTCGGCTGGGCCGCCCGTTCCGCCCGACACGATGAAGGCCTGCGTGAAGGCCTGGAACGCGTGGATGATCTGCAGCACGAGGTTGAAGAAGATGATCGGCGTGAGCAGCGGCAGGGTGATCTTGGTGAAGCGCTGCCACTTCGACGCCCCGTCCATCTGCGCCGCCTCGTGGTACATGACGGGGATCTGCCGGAGGCCGGCGAGGAAGATCACCATCGGCGCACCGAAGGTCCACACGTTGAGCGTGATGAGGGTGGAGAGGGCCGTCGACGGGTCGGCGATCCAGCTGCGTCCTTCGATGCCGAAGATCGCGATGAACTGGTTCACGAGGCCCTCGCCGCCGAACACCTGCTTCCACAGCACGGCGATCGCGACGGAGGATCCGAGGAGCGACGGCAGGTAGTACACGGATCGGTAGATCGCGAGGCCGCGGAGCCCGCGGTCGAGGAGCGCCGCGAGCGCCAGTGCGGCCGCGAGTTGGAGCGGCACCGAGACGAAGACGTAGACGAAGGTCACGCCGAGCGAGTTGTGGAGTCGCTCATCACTCATCATCCGGATGAAGTTGTCGAACCCGATGAAGGTCGGCGCCTGCAGCAGGTTGTACTTCGTGAAGGACAGGGCGAGCGAGGCGACCATGGGGCCGACGGTGATGACCGCGAGGCCGATGAGCCAGGGCAGGAGGAACAGGTACGCCGCCTTGTTGTCGCGGCGGTTGTCCTTCTTGATGAAGGCCTTCTCGGCCGCGGTCTGTGGGCGCTTGCCTGCGCTGAGCTTGCGGAGCTCGCCGAGCGCGCTCACCGAGTGCCCCTCGTGAACGTCGTCCTGGGCGCCGTTGCAACTGCACGGTACACGTCGGACCTCCTTGTCGATCGTCGTTGATGACACTGCCGGAAAGCGTTTCCCGGCTGAGCTGCATCAAGTTCTATCACGGCCCCGACGACCGATGCAACGATTCATCCGGCATCGTTACGCGAATCCGGATCGGTTCCGCGGCGATCGCAGGAATCCCTTGCAACGTCGTCGCCTCTCGTTCTACAGTGACCGGTAAACGCTTTCCTGACGGCATCGTCGCCGCAGGGCTACAACGCGATCGAGAGAAAGAGCCACCGTGTCAGAGCAGACCATCGGGATCATCGTCAACGGCGCCACCGGGCGCATGGGCTACCGGCAGCACCTCGTGCGGTCGCTGCTCGCGATCCAGGAGCAGGGCGGCGTCCAGCTCTCCGACGGCAGCCGTCGTCAGATCGAACTCATCCTCGTCGGCCGCAACCAGGCGACCCTCGACGAACTCGCCGCGAAGCACGGTGTCGAGCACACCTCCACCGACCTCGACACGGTCCTCGCCGACCCGCGCTGGGACATCTACGCCGACTTCCTCGTCACCAAGGCCCGCGCGACGGCACTCCGGAAGGCGATCGCCGCCGGCAAGACGATCTACACCGAGAAGCCGACGGCCGAGACCTTCGAGGAGGCCCTCGAACTCGCGCGCCTCGCGGCCGAGGCCGGCGTCAAGAACGGCGTCGTGCACGACAAGCTGTACCTGCCCGGCCTCCGGAAGCTCAAGCGACTCATCGACTCCGGCTTCTTCGGCCGCATCCTCTCCGTGCGTGGCGAGTTCGGCTACTGGGTGTTCGAGGGCGACTGGCAGCCGGCGCAGCGCCCCAGCTGGAACTACCGCTCCGAGGACGGCGGCGGCATCGTCGTCGACATGTTCCCGCACTGGAGCTACGTGCTCGAGAACCTCTTCGGCCGGGTCGAGTCCGTCTACGCGAAGGCGACGACCCACATCCCGGAACGCTTCGACGAGCGCGGCTCGGCCTACGCGGCGACCGCGGACGACGCCGCCTACGGCATCTTCGAGCTGGAGGGCGGTGTCGTGGCCCAGCTCAACTCCAGCTGGACCGTCCGCGTCGACCGCGACGAGCTCGTCCAGTTCCAGGTCGACGGCACCCACGGTTCCGCCGTCGCCGGGCTGTTCGGATGCAAGGTGCAGCCGCGGAACGTCACCCCGAAGCCGGTGTGGAACCCCGATCTCGCCGACGACCACGACTACGCGGCCGACTGGCAGGACGTCCCGACGAACGACGTGTTCGAGAACGGCTTCAAGACGCAGTGGGAGGAGTTCATCCGCCACGTCGTCGAGGACGGCCCGTACGAGTTCGACCTGCTCGCCGGCGCACGCGGCGTACTGCTCGCGGAGCTGGGCCTCGAGAGCTCTCGCTCCGGTCGTCGTCTCGACCTGCCGGAGGTCACGCTCGGAGCGGGCGACGGCTCGGCCGACGAGCTCGCGTCCCTCGAAGCGTCGGTCGCCCGATGACCAGCGTCCGCCTGCTCTCGACGGAGGGCGAGGTCACGTCCCTCGACCTCCGCGAACCGGTCGCCGCCACGCGCCCCACCGCCCCGCTGTCGAGTCGCACCGCATACGCCGCCGCGCACGTCGTGCCGAAGGCCTGGGCCGACAACGTCCCCGGTGCCCCGGCGGACCTCGACTGGGATGCGACCCTTGCCTACCGGCACCACGTCTGGTCCTTCGGCCTCGGCGTCGCCGACGCGATGGACACCGCCCAACGCAACATGGGGCTCGACACGGCCGCCACCCGTGAGCTGATCACGCGGAGCGCCGCCGAGGCCGCATCGGTGGGCGGGGCGCTCGTCGTCGGCGTGAACACCGACCACCTCGCCGAGGAGCAGGTCTCACTCGACGCGGTCACCGACGCCTATCTCGAACAGCTCGCCTTCGCGGAGGACGCCGGGGCCGGGACGGTCCTCATGGCGAGCCGGCACCTCGCCCGGGCAGCGCAGGGTGCCGACGACTACCGTCGCGTCTACGACCGCGTCCTGTCCGCGGCGCAGTCGCCGGTGGTCCTCCACTGGCTCGGCACCGCGTTCGATCCGAGCCTCGCCGGGTACCTCGGGTCCACGGACGTCGCAGCCGCCTCGGACACCCTCCTGCGGATCATGGCCGACAACGCCGACCACGTCGCCGGGGTCAAGATGAGTCTGCTCGACGCGGACGCGGAGATCGCCGTGCGCCGCCGACTCCCGTCCGGGACCACGATGTTCACGGGCGACGACTTCAACTACGTCGACCTCATCGCCGGCGACGAGCAGGGCCACTCCGACGCCCTGCTCGGCGCGTTCACGGCGATCGCCCCGGCGGCCTCCGCGGCGATCCAGGCCCTCGACGCGGGCGACCCCGCCGGGTACGAGCGGATCCTCCGCCCGACCGAGGCCCTGTCCCGTCAGATCTTCGCCGCGCCCACCTACTACTACAAGACGGGCATCGCCTTCCTCAGTTGGTTGAACGGGCACCAGCCGGCGTTCTCGATGGTCGGTGGTCTGCAAGCGGCTCGGAGCATCCCGCACCTGTCCGAGATCGTCCGCCTGGCCGACGCCGCCGGCGCACTCGAGCACCCGGAGCTCGCCGCCGAGCGCTGGACGGGCCTGCTGCGTACGGCCGGGGTCGTCGGCACGCTGACCACGGCGGGAGGAGCCCGATGAGCACCACCACCCTTCGAAAGGCTCAGGGACCGGTGAGCGGGAGCACCACCCCGCACGCGCGACTCTCGATCAACCAGGCGACCATCAAGTACGCGACCCTGCCCGAGGCGGTCGCCGCCGTCGCGTCCGCGGGCGTCACGAGCTTCGGCGCCTGGCGGGAGCCGGTGCAGGAGTACGGCGTCGCCGCGTCCGCCCGACTCCTCACCGATGCGGGCCTGCGTGTCTCGAGCCTCTGCCGCGGCGGGTTCTTCACCATGCCCGAGGGGCCGGCCCGCCGCGCCTCGATCGACGACAACCGCACGGCGGTCGACGAAGCCGCAGCCCTCGGCGCCCCGGCCCTCGTCCTCGTCGTCGGCGGCCTCCCCGAGGGGTCCCGCGACATCGTCGGCGCCCGTGAGCTCGTCCGCGACGCGATCGGTGAACTCGCCGACCACGCCCTCGAGTCCGGGGTCCAGCTCGCCATCGAACCGTTGCACCCCATGTACGCGTCGGATCGCGCCGTGGTCTCGACGCTCGGTCAGGCGCTCGACATCGCCGAGCAGTTCGCCCCGGAGGCGGTCGGCGTCGTCGTCGACACCTTCCACCTCTGGTGGGACCCGCAGGTCCTCGAGCAGATCGCCCGAGCGGGCGCGACCGGCCGGATCTCCAGCTACCAGGCCTGCGACTGGGCGACCCCACTGCCCGCGGACGTCCTCCTGGCCCGGCACTACCCGGGCGACGGCGTCGTCGACTTCGCCTCGCTCACCCGGGCCGTCGAGGTCGCCGGGTACACCGGCGACGTCGAGGTCGAGCTGTTCAACCAGGAGATCTGGGACGCCCCGTTCGACGCGGTGGTCGCGCGCACCGTCGAGACGTTCCGGTCGGCGGTCGTCCCGCACCTCGATCCCCCTGATGCCGCGGATCTCCACCCCTGATCCCCACGGCCGCGCTGTGGCAGAGTGTGTCTCAGCAGCCGCCAGTACGAAGGAGCACCATGACGGTCGACGACCACCGTGCGACGCCGGTCCCGCCGACGCTGCACGACGTCGCCCGTGAGGCGGGGGTGTCCCTCGCCACCGCGTCGCGCGCCCTGAACGGCAGCACCCGCACGGTCAACGAGACCTTCCGCCGCCGCGTGCTCGACGCCGCACTCCGGTTGAACTACACGCCGAACCTCTCCGCCCAGGCGGTCGCGAAGGGCCTGTCGACGACGATCTCGCTCCTCGTCAGCGACATCGCCGACCCGTACTTCTCGTCGATCGCGGCGGGGGCGATCCGCGCGGCCGACGAACAGCGCATCGCCACCACGATGGCCGTCACGCATCGCGATGCGGAGCGGGAGCTGGAACTCGTGCGGGTGCTCCGGGGGCAGCGACCGCGGGCGATCATCCTCACCGGCAGCCGGTGGGACGGTGTCGCCTCCGAACATCGGCTGGCCGAGGAGCTCGCGGCGTACGAGTCCACGGGCGGCCGGGTGGTGCTCGTCTCGCAGCGCACGCTGCCGTTCGCCACGGTGCAACTCGGCAACGCCACCGGCGCCCGGGAGCTCGCGCGCGCCCTCGTCGCCGCCGGGTACCGCCGGTTCGCCGTCATCGCGGGTGACGACCGCCTCCTCACCGCCCGCGAACGGGTGCGCGGCTTCGCCGACGGCCTGGCCGAGCACGGGATCGCGATCCACCCGTCGAGGATCGTCCGGGCGGACTTCAGCCGCGACGGCGGGCGCCACGGCGCCGAGCAACTCCTCCAACAGGGACTCGACGGCGTCGAGCTGGTCTTCGCCGTCAGCGACGTCATGGCCATCGGGGCGATGTCCGCGTTCCGCGCGGCGGGACTCTCACTGCCGGCGGACCTCGCGGTCGCGGGCTACGACGACATCGCGACCTCGCGCGACGTGACGCCCGCGCTCACCACGGTCGCGGTGCCGCTCGAGGCGGTCGGCGAGCATGCGGTCCGGCTCGCGCTCGACCCGGCGACGGACAGCACCACGGTCGAACCGGTCGGCGCGACCGTCCTGCTCCGCGAGAGCACCCCGCCCCGCACCTGAGCGGCCAGTCCGTCCCTGTCCGGTTCACCATTCAGGAGCGCGGCGGTGAGCCGTGCGTGACGGTCGTCGGATACGGCCGACGCACCGCCGGCGTCCTGAGTTGCGAACGCGGACAGACGAGTAGCGCTCCGTGCCTACTCGGCGACGTGCTCCTGGAACCAGGGCGTGTAGGCGGCGACCTTCGTGCGGAGGCCGGCGGCGGCGACGAGCCGCTTGACGTGTTCGCGGACGTTCACGGTCGCGACGCCGATCACGGTGATGCGGTCGAACGGGACGGCGTCCTCGACGAGCACCTCGGCCCGGCGGAGGGCGCCAGGGTCCTCGTCGGTGGCGAAGCGCTGCACCATGCGGTCGGCGGTCATCGCGTTGGCGCCGATGCTCGTGAGCACGTGGGACGCGTCACCGTCGGCGACCACGACCCGTGCGCGGGACGGCCGGCCGGTGTCGGCGTCGAACTCGCCGGGGTGCACCGAGGCGCCGTCGATCGTGGTGACGAGCACGACGTAGTCGTTCACCGCGGAGGCGAGCGCGTCGGCGGACAGGCGGATGTCGCCCTCGCCGGCGCGGATGCCGGCCCAGAGGTCGGCGTCCGGCGTGAGGAAGAAGGGGACGAAGTCGGCCGGGGTCAGGCCGTCCGTGCCCGCGAGGACCATGGTGCGACGTGCGTCGCGGTGGCTGGGGGCGGCGATGTCGACGACGGGGCCGTCGGGGAGGGCCGCGGAGGCGACGGGGAGGATGCTCCCGGTCTCGAGGATGCGCTCGAGGTTGCGGATGTGGGTGACGTGGTACAGACGCTGTTCGCCGACGCGCACGACCGGCAGCGCGGCGGCGGCACGGGTGGCCGTCTTCGTGGTCGCGGCGGCGCGGACGCGGGTCGGGGCCGGCTCGCGCAGGGAGGGTGCGACGGACGACCGACGGACCTTGGGGGCCGGCGCTTCCGCCACCGGCACCTCACGCGGCGGGGGTGGGAAGCACGTCGCGCAGAGGCCGTTGTCGAAACCGTGTTTGCATTCGTCGCTCAAGAGAGTCCTTCTGCAGTCTCCGGCTCCGAGACACGAGGAGCGGTCACTGGGGGGACGAGCCGAGACGTACGCATCAAGGGTACGCGGCTTCGGCGCCCTTCGCGCACGCGGTCGGCACCGGAGGGGGTCCGACCGGAGTCCCCTGGGCACTGCAGCGATGCGTGGGCGACGCTACCCCCCACGCACCGCAGCACTACCCAGGCGACGGCGGTCCGACTCACCCGTCCGCGCGGGACGGCTCCGGCCGACGCACGCGTCGCGCGACGACGACGGCCGCGACACCGGCGAGGAGCGCGATCGCGAAGCATCCGGCGAATGCGACCCCACCTGAGGCGACCCACCCCGCACCCGCGAGGCCGACGGAGCCGTCGAGCGCGGTGAACGCCAGCCCGGTCGCGGCGAGGGCGAGCGCACCGCCGATCGCATCGCCGATCGACATGGCCGCGCTGTTGAACCCCTGCGAGCGCTCGTCCGAGTACGCGAGCGTCATGACGCTGAGCCGTGGGAACATAAGCCCCATCCCGCCACCGCTCACCACCCAGGCGGCGATCGGCACCACCGGCGGCAGGCCCAGGAGCGCGGCGAGCAGGGCGACCGCGACGGCGACCGTCACGAGGGACGAGCCGATCTGCACGGCGTTCGCGTTCGACAACCGGTCCCCCAGTCGTCCCTGCAACCAGGAGGACACCGACCACGCGATGGCCCCACCCGTCAGCGCGAGTCCGGCGAGCGCCGGGGTGAGCCCGTGTTCGCGGGTCAGCAGGTACGGCACGTAGACCTCGGCGCCGAAGAACGCTGCGGACGTGAGGGCGCGGACGAGGATGACGGTCGGCAGACCCCGCCTCGCCGTCAGCGTGCCGAGCGGGACGAGCGGACGGAGGGCGAGGATCGCGACCACCGCACCGACGATCGGGAGGAGCCAGGCGGTCCAGCCGGAGAACTCGGTCGAGACGTTGACCGCGAGCACCGCCGCGGCGACGAGGACGGCCCAGCCGAGCCGTCGGACGTCGGCCGCGTTCGTCGATCCGGGCGCCACCGTCCGGCCGCCGGTCGCCGCCGCTTCCGCCGCCTGCCGGTCGGCGCGCTCGACCGCCGCTGCGCGCAGCATCCGCAGGGCCGGGAGGAGCAGGACGGTCGCGATCACCACGAGCCCGACCACACCGAGGAACACCCAGTGCCAGGTGAACTGCTCGGCGACGACGCCGGCGAGGAACGGTCCGATGAGCGAGGGGACGACCCACGCGGCGGCGAACCCGGCGAAGATCCGCGGGTGGAGCGCGGGCGGGTAGATGCGAGCGACGAGGACGTAGAGCGCGACCGTCATCGCCCCGGAGCCGAGGCTCTGCACGAGTCGCCCGGCGACGAGCGTCCACATCGTCGTCGCCGTCCCCGCGAGCAGCAGCCCCACGATGAACAGGGCGACCGAGGCGAGGAGCGGCTGGACCGGTCCGATGCGGTCGGCGACGGAGCCGGCCGCGACCATGCCGATGACACTCACGGCGAGCGGGCCGGCGAAGGCGAGGGCGTAGAGCTGCTCACCGTCGAGCTCGGCACTCACGAGCGGCATGATCGTCGTGACGGCGAGCGATTCGAACGCGCCGAGGAAGACGAGCGCACACGCGCCGATGGTGATCAGGAGGAACCGACGTCCGAAGATGCCGTCGTCGGTGGTCTCCGTCGGCACGGGTGTCGGGGAGGTCTGCGGGGAGGCTGCGGTCACGGATCCGAGCCTAGAACCTCAAGTCGAGTTGAGGTCAAGCCGTGATCCGGATGGGTACCCGCTCCCCGCTCCCGTCCACAATTCAGGACGCGCCCGGCGCGCCGCGGGCAGGCGGCTTCGTCAGCGCCGGACACGCCGAGGCGGTCCTGAATTGCGAACGGAGACGAACGGGACGGGAACGGGGTCTCTGACGACGGCTAGTGCTTGGCGCTCGCCTTGACGACCTTGGCGAGGGCTCGGTCGAGGTCGGCGATGAGGTCGGAGACGTCCTCGATGCCCACCGACAGTCGGACGACGTTCTCCGGCACGGCCAGCTCGGTGCCCTTGACCGAGGCGTGGGTCATCTGCGCCGGCAGCCCGATGAGGGACTCGACGCCACCGAGCGACTCCGCGAGCGCGAACAGCTTCGTCTTCTCGACGAGCCGCTTCGCCGCAGCGGGGCCACCGACGAGCGCGAGCGACAGCATGCCGCCGAACCCGGACATCTGCTTGGCGGCGAGCTCGTGGCCGATGTGACTCTCGAGACCCGGGTAGTACACGCGCTCCACGGCCGGGTGGCCCTCGAGGTGCTCCGCGATCGCCTGCGCGTTCTCGCTGTGCTGGCGCATCCGGACCGCGAGCGTCTTGATGCCGCGCGTCGTGAGCCAGGCGTCGAGCGGCGCCGAGACGGCACCGGCGGCGAACTGCACGAAGCCGAGCTGTTCGGCGAGCTCGTCGTCGTTCATGATGATGGCGCCGCCGAGGACGTCGGAGTGTCCGCCGAGGTACTTGGTGGTGGAGTGTACGACGATGTCCGCGCCGAGGGAGAGCGGCTGCTGGAGGGCCGGGGAGGCGAAGGTGTTGTCGACCACCGAGAGCACCTCGTGCCGGTGGGCGAGGGCGGCGAGCGCCGCGATGTCGCTGATCTTCATGAGCGGGTTGCTCGGCGTCTCGACCCACAGCAGCTTCGTGCGGCCGGGGATGATCGCCGCTTCGACGGCCGCGAGGTCGCCGAGGTCGACGACGGTGTGCTCGATCCCCCACGCGCCGTGCACGCGGTTGATGAGGCGGTAGGTGCCGCCGTAGACGTCGTTGCCGATGACGATGTGGTCGCCGGGGCGGAGCGCGGTGCGGATGAGCGCGTCCTCGGCGGCCAGGCCGGAGGCGAAGGAGAAGCCGTGCTTGGCGCCCTCGAGGGCGGCGAGCTGGGTCTCCAGCGCGGAGCGGGTCGGGTTCGCGGAACGGCTGTACTCGTAGCCGCCGCGGAGCCCGCCGACGCCGTCCTGCACGAAGGTGGACGTCTGGTAGATCGGCGGGATGATCGCCCCGGTGGTGGGGTCGAACTCCTGGCCGGCGTGGATGCTGCGGGTGGCGAAGCCGTGGTCGTGCTTGCTCATGGGTGACTCTTTCGGTTCAGGATGCGGGGGTGTCGGATGGGGCCGTCGGACGGGCCGGGGTCAGGCGCGGGCCCGACATCGTCCGGCGTCCGGCAGGCGGCGTGGCATGCCGTCCATCGTCAGCCCGCCAGGTAGGTGAGCAGGTCGTGCCGCGTGATGACGCCGACGGGCTTGCCGCCGTCGGTCACGAGGAAGGCGGGCGCGGAGCCGAGGGCCGTGCGGGCCGCCGGGATGGACGCACCGACGCCGATGAGCGGCAACGACTCGCCGACGAAGCCGCTCACCGCGTCCGTCATCGAGGCGGTGCCGCTGAACACGGCGGCCATGAGGCTGGCCTCGTCGATCGCGCCGGCGACCTCACCCATCACGACGGGCGGTTCGGCGCTCAGGACGGGCAGCTGGGAGACGCCGTACTCCGTCATGATGTCGATGACGTCGCGGACGGTGTCGCTCGGGTGCACGTGCACGAGGCCGGGCATCGCGTCGCCCTTGCCTCGGAGGATGTCGCCGACGGTGCGGTCGTCCGCGACCTCGCTGAAGCCGTACGACTCCAGCCACGAGTCGTTGAAGATCTTGCCGAGGTAGCCGCGGCCACCGTCGGGCAGGAGCACCACGACGACGGCGGACGCCGGGAGCTCGCGGGCGGCGACGAGCGCCGCCTGGACGGCCATGCCGCTGGACCCGCCGACGAGCAGCCCCTCCTCGCGGGCGAGGCGACGCGTCATCGCGAACGACTCGGCGTCGGTGACGGCGATGATCTCGTCGGGGATGGACGGGTCGTAGGCCGACGGCCAGAAGTCCTCGCCGACGCCCTCGACGAGGTACGGGCGTCCGGTGCCACCCGAGTAGACCGAGCCCTCCGGGTCGGCGCCGATGATGCGCACGCCGCCCTCGGAGACCTCCTTGAGGTACTTGCCCGTCCCGGAGATGGTGCCGCCGGTGCCCACGCCGGCGACGAAGTGGGTGATCTCGCCCTCGGTGTCGCGCCAGATCTCGGGACCGGTGGACTCGTAGTGGCTGAGCGGCCCGTTGGGGTTCGCGTACTGGTTGGGCTTGAACGCGCCAGGGATCTCGGCCGTCAGGCGGTCGGACACGCTGTAGTAGGAGTCGGGGCTGTCCGGTGCGACGGACGTCGGGGTGACGACGATCTCGGCGCCGTAGGCGGTCAGCACGTTGCGCTTGTCCTCGCCCACCTTGTCCGGCAGGACGAACACGCACCGGTACCCGCGCTGCTGGGCGACGAGCGCGAGGCCGACGCCGGTGTTGCCGGAGGTCGGTTCGACGATCGTGCCGCCCGGCTGCAACTGCCCGGACGCCTCGGCGGCGTCGATGATGCGCGTCGCGATGCGGTCCTTCGAGGAGCCGCCCGGGTTGAGGTACTCGACCTTGACGAGCACCGTGGCGGCGATGCCCTCGGTGACCCGGTTGAGCTTCACGAGTGGCGTGTTCCCGATGAGATCGAGGACGGAGTCTGCGTAGTTCATGTCTGCAATCTGTTCCTGTGGTGCGTCACCGCACGACTCTCGCGTGCGTCACCGGATGGCTGGGACGGCTGAGGCGGCATCCCGGAGGGGACGGTTCAGCGGGGACAGCAGGAACACGACAGGCGGAGACGCATGTCGCCCAGCCTACCCGGAGCGTCTGCGGAGTGCAGCCTGATGACGCGGCCGATCCCGTCAGCCGGCGGAGGGCGTCAGCGGAGGGCGACGAGGTGTGGCCGCGGGCCGAGTGCCGCGACACCGGCGGCGAGCACGCGCACGACGAGCGAGAGCACGACGAGCACGCCGATGACCGCGAGGATGACGACGGCCAGCAACAGCACGGCGACGATCGCGGGCAGCCGGCGGAGGGTGAGCTCGACGGGCCGACGGGTGGTCGTGCCGTCCTGCCCGGCCGGCGTCCGGTGGCCGTCCCCGGCCATCGCCGCAGCGACGAGTTCGAGCGTCGCGCGCGCACCGGATCCGAGTCGAGCGGTCGAGCTGCTGAGCGCCTGAGGCATCGCATGGCCCTTCTCGTCGAGTGGATCGGTGTGCGGGTGGCTGGGGAACTCGACCGTAGCAGCCGGGTGCCCCGTTCGGGGGTGTCGGAGATCATTCTGCCAGGCGGACCTGAACGGCCGGTGACCCGCTGGCGGCCACCCGGTGGACCACCGCCGGCCTCCGTAGACTGGACACATGTCCGTCTCCGGCCTCTCCTCCGTGTCCCAGGACTACCTCAAGACGATCTGGACGACCTCGGAATGGGCGGACGAGTCCGCCACCGTCAAGCTGCTCGCGGACCGCATGGGCGTCCGCCCGGCGACCGCCTCCGACGCCGTGAAGCGCTTGGCGGCCCAGGGGCTCGTCGTGCACGAGCCCTACGGCAGCATCGAGCTCACGCCGGCCGGCCAGGCGCACGCCGTCGCGATGGTCCGTCGGCATCGGCTGATCGAGACCTTCCTCGTCGAGATGCTCGGCTACGGGTGGGACGAGGTCCACGACGAGGCGGAGATCCTCGAGCACGCGGCGAGCGACACCATGATCGAGCGCATCGACGCCGCACTCGGTCACCCGATCCGCGATCCGCACGGCGACCCGATCCCCTCGGCCGACGGCACCCCGCACCGCCCGGACGCCGTCCGGTTGAACGAGGCCCCGTCGGACAGCGCCCTGACGGTGTGCCGCATCTCCGACGCCGACCCGGAGACGCTCCGCCACCTGAGCACGCTCGGCGTCGTCCTCGACACCCAGCTCGCCGTCGACGACCACCGCGCCTTCGCCGGCGAACTCGAACTCCGCCTGACCGCGACCGGCACGCGTCTCACCCTCGGTCGCCTCGCCGCCGACGCCGTCTGGGTCACCGTCGCCGGCTGATCGTCCAGCACCCCATCGCCGCGGCTGGCCGACCCAGCCACCCGACGGCGATCGTCGATGCGACCGTCAGCCGAAGAACGTCAGCACGATGAGGGCGACGTTCAACGCGACGATGAGCCCGACGACGACCCAGGCGAGCACCCTCGTGACGAGCTGGTCGACGTGGACGCCCATGATCCGTCGGTCGCCGGTGTACCGCACGAGCGGGATGAGCGCGAACGGGATCCCGAGGCTGAGGAACACCTGGCTGAGCACGAGGGCGGTGGTCGGGTCGATGCCCGCCGCCAGGATGGCGAGCGCCGGGATGAGCGTGATCACCCGTCGAGCGAGCAACGGGATGCGCACCTTGAGGAGCCCGCCCATGATCGACGCTCCCGCGTAGGCGCCCACCGAGGTCGAGGCGAGACCTGAGGCGAGCAGGCCGATGGCGAAGATCACGCCGATCACCGGCCCGAGCGCTGCGGTGATCGCCGCATGCGCGCCCTCGATCGAGTCCGTCCCCTCGACACCGCCGAGCGATGCGGCCGCGAGCAGCAGCATCGCGATGTTCACCGCCCCGGCGAGGACGAGCGCCGCCGCGACGTCCCACCGGGTCGCCACGATGAGCCGACGGATGGCGCCGTCGCTCGTCTGGACGCCGTGCCGGTCCCGGCTGAGCGAGGAGTGGAGGTAGATCGCGTGCGGCATGACCGTCGCGCCCAGCATGCTCGCGGCGAGCAGGACCGTCGCCGTGCCCTCGAACCGCGGCACCAAGCCGCCGGCCGCGGCACCCCAGTCCACGGGACTGACGAACAGGCCGGCGAGGAAGCCGACCGCGATGACGGCCAGGAGTGCCAGGATCGCGAACTCGAAGTGCCGCTGGCCGTACCAGTTCTGCACGGCGAGGAGCACGATCGAGAAGACCCCGACGATGACGCCGCCGAGCACGAGCGGGATCCCGAAGAGCAGGTACAGCGCCACCGCGCCACCGATCACCTCGGCGAGGTCGGTCGCGGCGGCGACGAGTTCCGCCTGCACCCAGTAGAGCCGACGGGGCCCGGTGCGCAGTCGTGAGCCGAGGAGCTCCGGCAGGCTCTTGCCGGTGACGAGTCCGAGCTTCGCCGAGAGGTACTGCACGAGCACGGCCATCGCGTTCGCGGCGACGAGCACCCACACGAGCAGGTAGCCGTACTGCGCTCCCGCCGTGAGGTTGGCCGCCACGTTGCCGGGGTCGACGTAGGCGATCGCGGCGACGAAGGCGGGGCCGAGGAGGAAGAGGAGCCTCGGGCCACGGGGTGCGCGGGTCTTCGGAGCGGAGAGGTCGGTGGTCACACGGGCCATGTTAGCAACACCAATCTACATTTGTTAGACCGCCCTAACACTGGGATTCCTCCAGCGTCTGCTTGGATGAGGCTGAGAATCGACTGCGCATCATCGGGTGCCCGGACGGCACCGAGAACGCCGTCTGGTTCGATAGTTACGCATACAACTTTTCGAGAGGCCCCCGTGACCCCCGCAGCAGACCGCCCCAAGAACGCTCCCGTCCCGCCCGCCGTCAAGCAGCAGAGCGCGAAACAGGAACGCGAGGCCCAGCGCCAGGCGAAGGTCGCCGCGTTCAAGCAGGCGCAGAAGCGCAAGAACCGCAACCGTCGCATCGGTGTCTGGGCCGGCGTCGTCGGCGGCGTGGCCGTGATCGCGGTCCTCATCACGAGCGTCATCCTCACCCTGCCGAAGAACGCCAGCTACCCGGGCGGTGGCACCGGCACGGGAGCCGACATCGCCGGCGTCGAACTGTTCACGAACACCTCCGAGCACGTCGAAGGCACCGTCGACTACCCGCAGAACCCGCCGGCCGGCGGCCCGCACAACCAGTACTGGCTGAACTGCGGTGTCTACACCGAGGAGCAGACCAACGAGAACGCGGTCCACTCCCTCGAACACGGCGCGATCTGGGTCACCTACGACCCGTCCATCAGCGACGCCGAGCTCACGAAACTCAAGGAGCTGCTCCCGACCACGTACGTCGTGCTGTCGCCGAAGTCCGACCTCCCCTCCCCGATCGTGCTGAGCGGCTGGAACTCGCAGCTGCAGGTGAACAACGCGAGCGACTCGCGCATCGCCGACTTCTTCGAGGAGTTCTGGAAGAGCAACAACGTCCCGGAGCCCGGCGCGGCCTGCACAGGCGCGATCGACGGACCCGGCAAGGTCTGATCCGGTGACGACCGAGCCCTCCGCAGCAGTCCCGCCGGACGAGATCGAGGACGACGGCGGCGTCAGCGACGAGGAGCTCGCCGCGTTCGAAGCCGAGCAGGCCTCGGGGGGCTCGAGCCGCACCCGCATCGTCATCGCGGCGATGGCGATCGTCGCGATCGTGGTCGCCGCGGCCATCGGGTTCTCCGTCGGCCGGCTGAGCACGCTCGCCGATCCGACCCCCACGACGACGAGCGCGGAGGCCGGCTTCTCGCGCGACATGCAGGTGCACCACAACCAGGGTGTCGAGCTCGCCATGATCATCCGCGATCGGACGGACGCCGTGGACGTCCGCACCCTCGCGTACGACATCGCGACCACGCAGGCCCAGCAGTCCGGGCAGCTCTACGACTGGCTCGTGCAGTGGAACCTGCCGCAGGGCTCACGCCAGCCGGACATGACCTGGATGACGCTCCCCACCCTCGCGGGCGCCAGCGGCCACGCCCACGGCGGTGACTCGTCGACGCCCGGCACGAGTCACACCCCTGGCGATCCGATGCCCGGCCTCGCCACGCCGGCGCAGATCGACCAGCTCACGGCGTCGTCGGGTCTCGAAGCCGAGCGGCTGTTCCTCACCCTGATGATCGCCCACCACCGTGGCGCGGTCGAGATGGCGGAGGCGCTGCAGCCGCGGACCACGAACGCGACCGCCCTCGCGTTCGCCAGTGCGGTCATCGCGAGTCAGCAGGCCGAGATCGACCTCATGACCCGCATGCTCGACGACCGCGGAGGCCCGGTCCCCCTCGCCGACTGACCCTGCGCGGGAGCGATGGAGGTCCTGGGAGCTCTCCGACGAGGTCTAGCCAGAATCCGCCAGAGGGCCGAGAATGAGCGGTACGCCCGAGTGGGCCCGACGAACAGGAGCGACGCATGGGAATCGAAGACATCACCAAGAAGGCTCAGGAGTTCCTGAACGACAACAAGGTCAAGGACGCCCTCACGAGCCAGCAGGCCGAGGACATCAGCGACAAACTGCTCGGCGGCGTCGCCGACGCGGCGAAGAAGGTCACCGGCGGCAAGTTCGACGAGCAGATCGACGGCGCCCGTGACGCGGCCGACAAGGCCGTCGGCACGGAGTAGTCCGAGCTCGCACCACCCGATCGGTCGGCCGACGCACCACGTGCGGCCGGCCGATCCGTGTGTCCGGCGTCAGACGCGACGTCCGACACCCCCGGCGGCGTCAGCTCGCTTCGGCGTCCGTGTCGACGGCCGTGCTCCGGAACCGGTCGAGGGCGATCGCCACGAGTTCCGGTGCCGACAGATGCGTGTCCTGCATGAGGTCCGACAGCACCGCCGAGGCCCGGCCCGTGAGCGTCAACTGCACGTTGGTGGAACGGTCCTCGTCGACGCCGCTCAGGGTGCGGCGGCGTTCGCCCAGGCTGAGGATGGCCGAGCGCAGGTAGGTGCGGCTCGCGACCGTGTCGATCTCCCAGCGGCCGGACCGACGGCTGGCGATCACGTTGCCGCGACGGATGTTGGTCATGAGCGACGCCCGACTCACGTGGAGCCGTGCTGCGAGTTCGGCCGTGCGCACGGGACGCGGGAGGTCGTCGATGAAGTCCTCGACGAGCGCCTCCTGCAGCAGCTCCCAGGCGACGTCCGCGGGGAGCGGTGCATCGGCCGTGCCACTGTCGGTCGTCGGCGGATCCGCCCACCTGGTCGTGGGGGCGTCGCGTTCGGTCATCGTCATCGCCCCTCCAAGGATCTGGCGCTCGAACCTCAAGCATGGACGGTGCCTCGGGAAAGCGCGTCCCCCAATGCGGGTTGCCCGCGTTCGCGGGGTGCCGCCCGCGAACGACGCACCCCGCCTGCCTCGGGCAGACGGGGTGCGGGTGGCGATCGGCGGGATCAGCCGCGGTTCGCGACGGGCCGCGCGGCCGCCGGACGCGTCCCCCCGAACAGGATCCGGTAGCTGAATCCGGCGATGAGGGCGCCGATGACCGGGAACACGATGAACACCCACACCTGCGCCAGCCAGTCGCCACCGGCGAAGACGGCCGTCGCGATCGAGCGGGCCGGGTTGACCGATCCGTTGTCGATGGGGATCGCCACGAGCAGCAGCAGCGTCAACGTGGCGCCGATCGCGATGGGCCCGAAGCCCGGCGCCGCCCGGTTGTGGGTCACGCCGAGGATCACGTACAGGAAGACCGCGGTGATGACGACCTCGACCACGATGGCCGACACCAGTCCGAACCCGCCCGGAGAGAGCTCACCGAAGCCGTTCGAGACGAAGCCGCTCGAGACCGCGCGGTCGAGGAAGCCGTCCGGCCCGCCGGCCGCCAGGCCGAACACCGCGAGCGCGCCGAGGAACGCGCCGACGAGCTGGGCGAGGACGAAGGTCCAGGTCGCGCGCCAGGGGAACCGGCCCGCAGCGGCGAGACCGAGCGTCACGGCCGGGTTGAAGTGCCCGCCGGAGATGGGGCCGAACGCGTAGGCCGCGATCGTCACCGAGAGCCCGAGCGCGATCGCCACCCCGAGGAACCCGACGCCGAGGGGGTTGGAGGTCTCCTCCCCGAAGAACGCGGAGAAGGTGGCGGTGCCGACGAGGCCGAAGACGAGGAGGAAGGTGCCGGCGAGCTCGGCGACGAGCTGCGCCATGGTGGTCGGTTCGACAGAGGGTTGGACTTCCGGTGAGGACATCTGGTCTCTTCTCGCTCGGGGTGACGACGGGGACACGGTCGGCTGGCGGGAACCGCGTCATCAGCAGACTATTGCCACCCGTCCCGAGCGGCACAGTCCCGCGCGTCGCGCGGGGCCGTCGGTCAGTGGACTTCGAGGTCGTGCAGCGGCACCTGCAGCCGGAAGACGTGTTCCATCGCGAGCTCCGCGCCCACGGCGTCACCGGCGGCGATGGAGGACCGGAGGTGCGGGTATCCGACGCGAAGGTCGGCCCACTCGACCGTCTCGGCGGAGCGGGTGGCCGCGAGCCGATACGCGAGCGCGCCGATCACGTCAGCGGTCGCCGCGACGAGCACCGGGTTCGCGCAGTGCTTCAGGAACCGGTCGACGAGGCCCCAGATGCACCGGCCGTGCGCGTCGGCGTCCTCGGCCTCGACCGTCGCCATCGTGTGCTCGACGAAGGCGATGAGCTCGGCCCGCTGCCCCGCCGTGAGCGTCGGCACGGTGACCCGGACGACCCCGCTCACGAGGGCTCCGAGCGTCTGGAGCACGGCGGTCCGGTCCTCGACCCGTGGCTGCGCGACCCGCGTGTGCCGCTGCGGGGCGGTCTCGACGAGCCCGAGGTGTTCGAGCGCCAGCAGGGCGGCGCGCACGTCCTGCGCCGGCACCCCGAGCCATCCCTGCAACTCCTCCTCGATGAGCAGCTCGCCCGAGGCGAGCGTGCCGTCGAAGATCGCGGCGCGGATTCGGTCCGTCGCGTCGCCGGGTACGGCACCGGTGCCCTGCGGCTGGACGGGGTTCGACATCTGGTTCACGCTCCGGTGGTGACGACGGCTGGCTATCGGCCGATGGTACCGCGGACGATCCCGGCTTCGGCGAGCGCCGCCTGCGCCTGCCGGTGCTTGTGGTCGATCGAGGCGCCGATCTCCTGGGCGAGCCGGGGTCGGGTGCGGACGAGCCGGTCGATGGTGGACAGGGGCATCCTGAGGACGAGCGCGGTCCCGTCGGCGATCGCGGCGGCCATGGCGACCTCCCGGGTCAGGGCCGTCTGGCCGATGACGTCGCCCGTGCCGAGACGCTGGAAGGTGATGAGCCCGTCCTTCGTCGGGACAGCGAGGTGCACGCCACCCTCGATGAGGAAGCGGATGGCGTCCGGGACGGCCCCGGCGGCCTGGACGGTCTCCCCCGGCCCGTACCGCTCGAGGGTGCAGCTCCCGGCGAGCTCGTCCAGGTCCTCCTCGCGTGTGTGGAGGGTGGGGGCGAGGGTGCCGAGCGCCGCACCCAGTCGTTCCGGGGTCGCGATCGGGTCGGTGCCGTCGCCGTCGAGCGCGAGGCCGCGGCGTCTGGCCGCGTACCAGAGCCAGGCGCGGAAGCGGGCGACGGCCTCGTCGGCGGTGGACGGGCCGGACACCGGCAGGGTCACCGTGAACCGTGCTGCGCCGAGGTAGGCGGCGGACACCTCGTCCGACGGTTCGAGCATCGGGAGTGCCGATGCGACCTCCCGGAGCAACCGCAGCACCTCGTCGGGCGGGTCGTCGGTTGCGAAGGTCACCTCGACACTCGCCGTGAACGCGCCGACGGGCTGGCTGAGGTTCGTGAACGAGGCCCCCGCGAGCGAGGAGTTCGGCACGATCTGGATGCCGTTGCCGGTGTCGAGGTGGACCGCGCGCCAGTTCACCTCGACCACCCGGCCACGGACACTGCCCGTGTCGAGCCAGTCACCGAGGCGGAACGGCTGCTCGAACAGGAGGAGCAGCCCGGAGATGACCCCGCCGACGGCGTTCTGGAGGGCGAGGCCGATGACGATCGAGGTGACGCCCAGCGCGGTGACGAGCCCGCCGATGTCGGCTCCCCACACCCAGGAGAACAGGATCGCCAGGCCGATGAGGATGAGGGCCAGTCTGGCGAGGTCGACGAAGATGGACGGGATCCGATCGCGCCAGGATCCCTCCTCGGCGTTCGCGAACAGGGCGACGTTGAACGCTGACAGGATGAGCAGGATCAGCAGGAAGCCGAGGAGCGTCCCGACGATACGCACCCAGGTGATGTCGTCCGCCCGCGCCGTCGCGAACACCACCAGGGCGAAGACCGCGCCGACCGGGACGACGAAGTTGCGCAGGAGGCGGACCGGTTTCGCCGCGGCACTCCCGCGACGGCTGAGCGCCCCGAGCACCTCGGTGAGGACGATCAGCAGCACGGGGACGCCGACCGCGAGCCCGACGGCCCACGGGAACCAAGGTTCCTGCCACACCTCGGTCACGACGTCGGCCCTGCGACGACCCGCCAGACGGCCTGCGGACCCTCGCGCGTCTCGACCGTGCCGGCGGCCTCGAACGTCACGGTGTCCTGCAGGCGGTCCCTGACGCGCTGACTGACGAAGATGCCCGCCGTCCCGGCCACGGACTGCACCCGGTTGGCGAGACTCACCGCGTCGCCCCACATGTCGTAGGCGAGACTCGTCCGACCGACGAGCCCGCTCGTCACCACGCCGGCGTCGACGCCGACCCGCAGGGTCAGGTTCGCCTGGTGCTGCGCGTTGAACCGCTCGACGATCGTGCGCATCTCCAGCGCGAAGTCGAGGGTGCGCCGGACGTTGTCGACGCGCGGGACGATCAATCCGCAGCTCGCCAGGTACCCCTCCCGCAAGGTCCGCACCTGCTCGATACCGAGGCGTTCGGCGGCTTCGTCGAAGCTGCGGACGAGGCCGTTCAGGAGGGAGAGCTCCCGTTCGGAGTCGAGCCCCCTCGTGAGGTCGTCGAACCCGACGAGGTCGGCGAAGATGACCGACACGTCCTGGTGGACCTCGGAGATGGTCTCCTCCCCCTCCTTGTACCGCTTCGCGACGGTCGCGGGCATCAGGGTCAACAGCAGCCGCTCGTTCTCCGCACGCTGCTCGTCGATGAGCTCCTGCTTCACCCGGAGGCTCCGGCTCATGTCGTTGAAGGCCGCACCCAGGTCGCCGAATTCGTCACGCCTCGTGTTCGGCACCTCGACGCTGTAGTCACCGCCGGCCACGCGCCGGACCGCACCGACGAGCGATCGCACCGGGCGGGCGAACACCTGGGCGAGCAGGAGCGAGAGGAGCGACACGACGACGATGATCGCGAGCACCGAGATGATGAGGTTGCGGGTGAAGTCGGTGACCGGGGCGAAGGCCTCGGCGGAGTCGATCCGGGCGACGAGCACCCACTGGAGCCCGTCGATGTCGACCGGTGTGTAGGCGGTGAGGTTCTCCTCGCCGAGGTAGCCGCGCCCGATCGTCGTGCCCGTCTCACCCGCGAGCGCCCGCTCGACGGACACGGTCCGGGTCGGTTGGATCTGGATGGTCCCCGCGACGGCGACCGCACGGGCTGCCGTCTCAGGCGGTGTCCCGGCGGCGATCGCTGTGCGTTCGTAGGCTTCCGGGTCCTCGATCAGCAGGCGTGAGGTCGAGCGCATGAGCTGGTCGGGGCCGGCGAGGTAGGTCTCGCCGGTCTGCCCCAGGCCGTCCTGCTCCCACTCGCCGGACCCGGTCATGATGTCGTTGATCGCCCCGATCGGGACCTGCAGCGCCATCACCCCGTCGATCCGCCCGTTCTCGCCGACCGGGGAGAAGATCCACTGCGTCGGCACATTGAGCGACGGCTGGTACCGCTCGAAGTCAGTGATGCCGACGTAGTCGATCGCGTTCGACCGGAGCGCAGCGGTGAAGCCGTCCTCGAGGACGCCGCCACGGTAGGGCCCGGTGAGCACGTTCGTGCCGAGGTCCGGCCCCTTGTACGCGCTGTAGACGACGTCGCCCTCGTCGTCGATGAGCAGCGCGTCCTCGTACCCGAAGCGGTCGATGATCTCGCGGAAGTAGTCGTGGTATCGGGCGTGGACGGCCGACCAGGCGCTGCCGTCGCCCGCGTCGTCGACGGTGATGGCGGTGTCGTAGTCGAGGTCCTCAGGCGTGTAGACCGACTGCAGGTAGGTCTCGGCCGGATTCGTCGGGATGAACGCCGACGGGTCGGCTTCGTCCCCGGTTCGCTCGGCGAGCTCCGGTGCGAAGGTGTCCTCGTAGAACGACGTCACCGTGGCTGTGCGCGCCGGGTCCTCAGGCTGCTCCTCCAGTTCGTGGAAGGCGTCGTGGAAGCCGTTCATGGCGTCCACCACCGTGGTGCCACGGGTGTAGACGACGAGCGAGTCGCGCGTCTGCTCGTAGTAGTTGGTGATCTCGCGGGCGCGGGACTCCCGTACCTCGGTGAGCCGCTCGAACGACGCCTGCCGGAGCGAGTCGCTGCCGGACAGGTAGCCGACGATCCCGGTGACGACCGATGCGCCGACGCTGACGAGCAACAGCATGACGAGCAGCTTCGACTGGATGCTGAAGCCCGGGCGACCGAACCGACCACGACCGAGTCCACGGCTGCGGGCCGCGGAGGACGGCACCGGCGGGATCGGCGGCCCCGGCGGGTCGGTCGGCGCGGTGGCGTCGGGCGAGGATCCGGATGGTGCGTCCACAGCTGCGGTCATCGACGAGTCCCCTACTCGATCCGGCGGTGCGCGGTCGGACCCCCTCCTTCGGGGGTCACGATGGCGCTCACTCTAGCCACCCGCGACCCGGGCCCACAATGGCTGGACCACGGTTGTCCGAGAACCGCACGATGGCGGCCAGCGCGCGTCCGAACGGTCCGGCGCGGCGGGCGCTCGGTGTCCGTGCCGTGCGTCGCGTGACGCCCGGATCAGGCGGTGACGGCCTGCTGCGCGTAAAGGGTCGCGTACACGCCACCGGCCGCGAGAAGCTCCAGGTGCGTGCCCTGCTCGACGATGCGCCCGCGGTCGAGGACGAAGATGACGTCGGCGTGCACGATCGTCGACAGGCGGTGGGCGATCGAGACCGTCGTGCGTCCGCGGGTCGCGTCGTCGAGGGCGATCTGCACCACCCGCTCCGAGATCGTGTCGAGGGCGCTCGTCGCCTCGTCGAGGATGAGCACCTCGGGATCCTTCAGCAGCACGCGCGCGATGGCGATGCGCTGCTTCTCCCCGCCCGACAGGCGATATCCGCGTTCACCGACGAGCGTGTCGTAGCCGTCTTCGAAGCGCATGATCGCCTCGTGGATGTTCGCCGCCCGGCAGGCCGCCTCGAGCTCCTCGGCGGTCGCGTCGGGCTTCGCGTACCGGAGGTTCTCCGCGATCGTCGCGTGGAAGAGGTAGGTCTCCTGGCTGACGATCCCGATGCGTGACACGAGCGACGCTTGGGTGACGTCGCGGACGTCGGCCCCGGCGACGGTGACCCGGCCGCCGGAGACCTCCTGGAAGCGCGGGATCAGGTAGGAGATGGTGGTCTTCCCGGCACCCGACGGCCCGACGAACGCCGCGAACTGTCCGGGTTCGATCGTGAACGAGACGCCGTCGAGCGTCGGGGTGGAGTCGTCCTGTGCGTCCGCGTACCGGAAGGTGACGTCGTCGAAGCGGATCGCGGGGGCGGTGTCCGGAAGCGGCGCGGCCCCTGGGCGGTCGGCGATCGACGGTTTGAGGTCGAGGTACTCGAAGATGCGCGCGAACAGGGCGCCGGAGGTCTGCAGGTCGAGGGCGACGCGCATGACGCCCATGAGCGGGAACAGGAGGCGCGCCTGGATCGTCGTGAACGCGACGATGGAGCCCGCGGTGACGTCGGTCACGCCCCCGGTGATGAGGTAGCCGGCGACGAGGTAGACGATCGCCGGGATCGACGACAGGAAGATGTTGACCATCGCGAAGAACCACTGGCCGCTCATCGCCTGGCTCACCTGGAGGCGGATCTGGGTGCGGTTCTCGGCGCTGTAGCGTTCGACCTCGGTGTCCTGGCGGTTGAAACTCTTCGCGAGCAGGACCCCGGAGACGCTCAGCGCCTCCTGGGTGATCGCCGTCATCTCCGACAGGGACTCCTGCGTCTTCGTCGCGATGCGCGCACGCACCTGGCCGACCCGACGCTGGGCGACCACGAGGATCGGCATGAGGATGAGCGCCACGATCGTCAGCTGCCAGTTGAGGATGAGCATGGCGACGAGGGCGGAGATGACGGTGACGGTGTTGCCGAGCACACTCGACACCGTGTTGGTGAGGACGTTCGCGACGCCACCGACGTCGTTCTGCAGCCGCGACTGGATGATGCCCGTCTTCGTGCGGGTGAAGAAGCTCAGCTCCATCGCCTGGAGTTGCGAGAACAGTTTGATGCGCAGGGCGCCCATGACGCTGTTGCCGACGGTGGCGGTGAGGTAGGTCTGCCAGACGCCGAGGAGGGCCGCGATGATGAACAGCGCGATCATGACCCCGACGATCTCCGCGAGGGCGACGAGGTTCGGCGCGCCGCCGTCGGTGGGGAACAGCCCGACGTCGAACGCCTGCTTCACGAGGAGCGGCGGCAGCACCGCGAGGGCGGCGCCGACGACGACGAGCACCATCGTGAGGATGATCTTCGCGCGGAACGGGATGAACAGGGCGACGATGCGCTTCCCGAGGTCGGGGATCCTCGGAGCCTCCGCGTTGAGCGCCTTCTGCGCCTCGGTGTCGCCGCCGCTCACGCGGCTGCCGGCGCGGGGCCCGCCACCCCCGGGGGCACCACCGCGTGGTCCGCCCCGTCCCCCGTGCATGCTCATCCCGCCACCTTATCCCCGCCCACCGACCTCCCCGCCCCCGGTCCTCGCCCGCCGGTTCACAACTCAGGAGCGACCCGGCGTTTCGCCTCCGTTTGTGTGCCCGCTGACCGACGCGCCGCGCACGATCCTGAATTGTGGACCGACACGAGGGCGCTCCACAGCCGGTCGATCTGCCCCGATCGATACGCCGACACGAGGACGCTGGCCGCCTCCGGAGGTGAGACGACGACGCTGAGGTGATGATCGAACTCGCGAGCGCAGTCGAGCGCCTGGGACAGGTGGTGACTCGGCGTGAACTGATCGACCACGGTTTCACGGGACGACAACTGACCTTCGCAGTGGCGACCGGCCTGCTCATTCGTCCGCGCCGAGGCTGGTACGCGGCTCCCGACGCAGATCCCGCCTTGGTCCGCGCCGTCCGGGTGGGTGGCCGCCTGGGCTGCGTCTCCGCCGCGGAGCGTCATGGCTGGGCCGTCGCAAGGAGGGGCGAGCTGCATGTGAGCCTTCCGGAGAACGCCTCACGACTCCGCCACCCCGACGATCGGACGACGTACCCCAGTGCCGAGGAGTTCCGAGACCTGCAAGGTCTCGTCCTGCACTGGCACTCGCCCCTCTCCAGACATGACCGCCCGAAGCTCCTGACCTCGCCGTACGAGACCACCCTGCAGATCGCGGCCTGCCAGCACCCGGACATCGCCGTGGCCGCGTTCGACTCCTTCATCAACGTCGATCCGCGCGGTGCAGCACATCTCGAGGACTGGTTGCGGGAGCTCCCCCGCCGCTTCTTCGACGCCCTCCCCCCGACGAGAGAGCGGCTGCCACAGCTTCCTCGAGACCATCGGTCGGATCCGCCTCGAGCGCGTGGGCATCCGCGGAGTACATCAAGTACCCATCGCAGGAGTTGGGCGGGTCGACCTCGTCCTGGGAGGGCGGGTCGTGATCGAGTGGGACGGACGCGAGTTTCACGACACACCCGATGCCCACGAGCAGGACCGGTGGCGGGACGCGATGCTCGCGATCCGCGGGTACCGCGTCCTCCGCTTCACCTACCGGATGGTCATGGACGACTGGTACGCCGTCGAAGGCGCCGTTCGTTCGGCTCTCGCCGAGTCGTGAACTTCTCCGGCCGTTCGATGCGCCGCTGCAGGTGTCAGACGGTCCGCAACTCAGGAGCTTCACCGCGTGTTGCGACCACCATCCGTTCAAACGGGCGGGGCACGCCGCACCTTGCCTGAATCGTGAACACTGCCGCCGAACTCCCCCACCCACGTCTCTGTTCACAACTCAGGACGGACCCGGCGCGTCGACCGTCGTAACCCGGCGACAGACCCGACACGCGGACATCGTCCTGAATTGTGAACCACAGAGCGGCCCGCAGACGCACGGACGCCCCGGGAGCGTGAGCTCCCGGGGCATCGGCACACCGACGACGCTGTCGATCGGAGGATCGAACCGCGGCGTCGGGTCAGCCCTTCGTCGAACCGGCGAGGAGCCCGCGGACGAAGTAGCGCTGCAGGGCGAAGAACACCACGAGCGGCACGAGGATCGAGATGAACGCACCGGCCGTGAGGAGGTGCCACTCGTTCCCTCGGGTACCCGTGATCTCGGCGAGCAGCTTCGTGATCGGCGCGACCTCACCGTCCGCGAAGATGAGGGCGACCAGGAGGTCGTTCCACACCCACAGGAACTGGAAGATCGCGAAGGACGCGATGGCCGGCATCGTCAGCGGGAGCACGATCCGGAAGAAGATCTGGCCGTGACCGGCACCGTCCACCCGGGCCGCCTCGATGACCTCGCCGGGGATCTCCGCGACGAAGTTGTGCAGCAGGAAGATCGCCAGCGGCAGCGCGAACATGGTGTGCGCGATCCACACCTGCGCGAACGTGCCGCTCGCGTCCAGACCCTCACCGACCTGCAGACCGAAGACGTTCAGCCCACGGGAGAACGTCGACAGCAGCGGCACGAGGGCCATCTGGATCGGCACGACCTGCAGGGCGAACACCATGATGAACAGGAAGTTCTTGCCACGGAAGTCGATCCACGCGAACGCGTACGCCGCGAGGCTCGCGATCACGAGCGGGAGGAGCGTCGCCGGGATGGCGATGGCGATCGAGTTGACCCACGACCCCGCCAGGTTCAGCGTCGAGTTACCCGCCTGGAGCACCTGCACGTAGTTGTCGATGGTGACCTGGAAGTCGGCGAAGATCGTCCACCAACCGGTGGTCTTCACCTGCTGCTCCGGCCGGAACGAGGAGACGAAGAGTCCGAACGTCGGGATCGTCCAGAGGACCGCGATCACGACCGCGGCGATGGTCGCGCCACGGCTCGTGAGGCGCTTCTTCGTCCGGCGGCTCGCGGCCTCGATGCCGCGCTCACCCTGCTCGAGCTGCTTCTTGGTGGAGTCGTCGATCGGTAGTTCGATCGGCTGCACAGCACTCATCGGATCTCCCTCTGCTTCTTGATCTGCCGCGCGTTGTAGATGACGATCGGCAGCACGAGGATGAACAGGATCACGGCGAACGCCGCACTCCGGCCGTTCTCGAAGTTCTTGAACTGGGTGTACATCTCATTCGCGATGACCGAGGTGCCGTTGTTGCCGGCGGTCATGGTGCGGACGATGTCGAAGACCTTCAGCGACGCGATCGAGATCGTCGTCACGACGACGACCAGCGAGGAGCGGATACCGGGGACGATGACGTTGGTGAAGCGCTGCCAACCGTTGGTGCCGTCGAGCTCGGCGGCTTCGATCTGCTCGGTCGGGACGCCCTTGATCGCGGCGGACAGGACGACCATCGCGAATCCGGTCTGCACCCAGATGAGCACGACGATGAGGAACAGCGTGTTCCACGGCTCGTTCTGCAACCACTGCACCGGGGTGCCGCCGAACCAGACGACGATCTGGTTGAGCAGACCGATCTGGGTGGCGTCGGCCTCACGGTAGGCGTAGATGAAGCGCCAGATGATGGACGCTCCGACGAAGGAGATCGCCATCGGCATGAAGACGAGGATCTTGAAGTACTTCTCGCCGCGGGACTTGTCGATGAACACCGCGTACGCGAGGCCGAAGGCCGTCGACAGCGCGGGGACGAGGAGCACCCAGATGATCGTGTTGACGACGGTCCGGATGGCGCTCGGCTGGGTGAACAGCCAGATGAAGTTGTTCAAGCCGACGAAGTTCTTGCCCGAGGCCGACATGAACGCGGCGACGGTGGTGTTGATCGTCGGGAGGATGAGGCCGATGAGGAGCAGCAGGAACGCGGGTGCGAGGAAGCCGACGAGCTGCACGAGGTAGCCGACGCCCTTCTTCGACCGGTAGTCGAGCAGGAAGAGCACCCCACCGAGGACGGCGGCGACGGCCGCGGCCCAGAGGAAGGAGCCGAAGAACAGGACGACGATGACGGGCACCAGGACGCAGAACGCCAGGCGGATGACCGTGTAGAGCGTGCCCTTGCGCGGAGCGATGTCCACGAAGAAGAGGAGGAGGGCGACCACCGCGGCGAAGGCGATGACGACGATCGGGATCTGGGCGAGCGGTGGGAGTCCGCCCAACCAGTTGAGGAAACCTGACATAGCTAGCCTTTCGAGTACGGCGTTGGACCCTGAGTGAACCCTAGGGGGATCCACTGCCGAGGCGGAAGCGTCGGAGGGTGATCACCCTCCGACGCTTCCGCTCATGAGCAGCAGTTCCGGTTGTCGACTACTCGGCGGACGGCCAACCGGCTTCGATGTCCTTGAGCACCTGGTCGGTCTCGTCGCCGTTGATCCAGTTCACGAGGCCCTTCCAGAAGGTTCCGGCGCCGACGGCACCGGGCATCAGGTCGGAGGCGTCGAAGCGGAACGTGGTCTTCTCGTCCTGCAGGATCTCGATCGCCTGGCTGAGGATCGGCGTGGAGGCGTTGGCCGGGTCGAGGCCGTTGTTGGCGGAGATGACACCGCCGAGCTTCACACGGCTGTTCGCCCACTCGGCGCTCGACAGGTACTCCTGGACCTTGACGGTGCTCTCGTCGTCGCTGAACGCGCCGACGATCTCGCCACCACCGGTGACGGCGGTCTCGCCCTCTTCGATGCCGGGGGTCACGAAGGCCCACACGTCACCGTCGGGAGCGACGGTCGCGCCGGCGTCCTCGAGGAAGCCGGAGAAGAACGACGCCTGGTGGTGCAGCGCGCAAGCGCCGGACGCGAGTGCCGGGGCGACGTCGCCGAACTCCGTGGAGTTGATCGAGGTCACGTCACCGAAGCTGGCGTTGACGTATTCCGGGTTCTTGAGGATCTCGCCGGCCGAGTCGAAGGCTTCCTTGATCTTCGGGTCGGTGAACTTGACCTTGTTGGCCACCCAGTCGTCGTAGACGTCCGGGCCCTGCTGACGCAGGACGAGGTCTTCGATCCAGTCCGTGCCGGGCCAGCCCGACGCGTCGCCGGAGCCGAAACCGGCGCACCAGGGAGCCGCACCGGTCTTCTCCTGGATGGTCTTCGTCACGGCGAGCAGCTCGTCCCAGGTCTTCGGGACCTCGACGCCCCACTCGGCGAACTTCGACGGCTGGTACCAGATGAGACCCTTGACGCTCGCCATGAGCGGAGCGCCGTACAGGGTGTCGTTGACGGTGCCGTAGCGGGCCCAGTCCTTCGACCAGTACTTCTCGACGTTGGCGGTGACGCCCTCGGGCGCGGGCTTCAGGTAGTCGCGCTTGGCGAGGTCGGCCAGGAGGCCGGGCTGCGGGAAGATCGCGAGGTCGGGCGGGTTGCCGCCCTGCGCGCGGATACCGATCTGCGACTCGAACTCCTTGGAGGACTCGTACTTGATCGTGATGCCGCTCTCCTTCTCGAAGTCGGCCCAGCTCTGCTCGAGCAGCTCCGCCTCGGTGTCGGCGATCGTGCCGTAGATGGTGACGGTCTTGTCGTCGTCGCCACCGCCACTGCTGCCGGATCCGCCTGAACAGGCGGTGAGCGCGACGCCCGCGACGGCTAGGACGGCCAGCGGCAGGGCCGTCCGGCGGGTCCGAATGAAACTCATCTGTGTCCTCCTCATTGAGTGCTGCAGGTTCGAACGACTCCAGGGTCGAGCCGTTCCGATGATGCACTGGTGCGGAATCGTTCCGGATGCGGAACCGTTTCCATGCGTCAAAGTACTTCACCGCGGACCAGGATGCAAGCACGAGAACATAACGAAATAGACAGTGAGAGCGCTCCCACCGAAATCACGCGGATTTGCGCCGGAATCGTGGCCGAGCCGTTATGGATCCGTTCCATGCCCGTGTTCCAGGTCCGTTCCAGATTCGCTATGGTGGTGCTACCCAACGGAGGGAGTCGGCATGAGTGGTGCCATCAGCGATGTCGCGGCCCTCGCCGGCGTTTCGAAAGCGACGGCCTCGCGAGCGCTCACCGGACGCGGATACGTGTCGACCGAGACGCGCGAACGCGTCGTCCAGGCGGCGGCCACGATCGGCTACGTCGCGTCACCGATCGCCGCGAGCCTGTCCACCGGACGCACCCTGGCGATCGGTGTCCTCACCTCGTTCCTCAACCGCTGGTACTTCGGCGAGGTGCTCGAGGGGGCCGAGAGCGCACTGCGCGCCAGGGGCTACGACCTGACCCTGCACCACCTGCCGCCGGACGCCGCGGACCGCGACCGCATCTTCGACTCGTACCTCACGAACAAGCGCTTCGACGGCATGATCTCGATCGGCATCGAGGCCTCGCAGGACGAGATCGCCCGCCTGCTCGCGAACCCGAGGCCGCTGGTCTCGATCGGCGGGAACATCCGGGGAGCGCACTCGATCAACATCGACGACCAGGCGATCGGGCGGGAGGCGACGGAGCACCTCATCACGCTCGGGCACACCCGCATCGCGCACATCACCGGTCACGACGCCGAGCTGCAGACGGACACCGTCCACGGCCGACGGCTCGCGGGCTATCTGGCGGCGATGGAGGAGGCAGGCCTCGCCTCCACCGTGCACGTCCTGCCGGCGGTCCACTCGCTGCCCGGCGGCTACGAGGCCGCGGCCCAGCTGCTCCGCGACGCCCGGATCCGGCCGACGGCGGTCTTCGCGTCGACCGACGAGGTGGCGATCGGCATCATCATCGCCGCCAGACGCCTCGGGATCACCGTTCCGGCGGAGCTCTCGGTGATCGGCATCGACGGGCACTCCTACGCGGAGATGTTCGCGCTGACGACCTTCGAGCAGGAACCCAGGGCGCAGGGTCGTCGCGCCGTCGAGATCCTGCTCCAGGACCTCGAGGAGGGCCGTCGTCCCCAGGACCCCGACGGCGAGGCCGGTGGCGACGCGGTCACCGAGGTGCAGTGGCCGACGCGGCTGATGATCAGGCAGACCACGACGCGGCCCGAAGGGGCGGAGTGACGCTTCGACGTCCCTTCGAGCCGGCCGGAGCGGTCAGCTCGCGTCGGCTGCCGTGATCGCGATGGCCTCGTCGATGTCGCTCTCCACGGGCCCGTCGACCCGGGCGAGGTGCTTGCGGCCGATGACGACGATGAGCAGGGCGATCACGATCGACCCGGCGGCCACGTAGTACGGCGCGGCCGGCGAGACGAGCTTCGCGATCTCCGCGGCGGCCGGCGGGGCGATCGCTCCCCCGAGGAACCGCACGGACGAGTAGGCGGAGGACGCCACGTTGCTCGGCAGGTCCGTCGCCTCCATCACGGCCTCGGTGAGGACGGTGTTCATCACGCCGAGCAGGAGCCCGCCGACGACGATGCAGACGATGAGACCGGCCGTCGACTCGACGAGGAGGCCGCCGACCACGAGGTCGAGTGCCAGCAGCGGCAGCACCAGCTTGATGACCGAGGTCCGGCGCATCCGGGCGGTGAGCAACGGCGCCACGAAGACGCTCGTGATCGCGAGCGCGACGCCCCATCCGAAGAAGGTGAACCCGAGTCCCATCGCGTCGAGCCCGAGCGGGAACGGCGAGTACGCCAGGAGGGTGAAGAAGCCGATGTTGTAGAAGAGCGCTGCCGCGGCGAGGATGCCGAGCGACGGGATCGCCAGGGCACGGAACGGCGCGGACAGTTTCAGCGGCGTCGGCTTCGGCCCCTCCGTCTTCAGCAGGACCACGATCGCGATGAACCCGACGGCCATGAGGGTCGCGGTGCCGAAGAACGGCCACTTCCACCCGATCCCGCCGAGGAGGCCGCCGAGGAGCGGGCCGATGGCGATGCCGAGCCCGAGCGCCGCCTCGTAGAGGATGATCGCGTTCGCACGACCACCGCTGGCCGCACCGACGATGGTCGCCAGCGCGGTCGAGATGAACAGGGCGTTGCCGAGTCCCCAGCCGGCACGGAAGCCGATGACGGCGCCGACGGAGTCCGACAGCCCGGCGAGCAGGGCGAACACCACGACGAGCGCGAGGCCGATCAGCAGGGTGCGCTTGGCGCCGATCCGGCTCGAGAGCCAGCTCGTGAAGAGCATCGCGACACCGGTGACCAGCAGGTAGCTCGTGAAGAGCATCTCGGCCTGTGTCGGGGTCGCCTGCAGGTCTTCGGCGATGGCGGGGAGGATCGGGTCGACGAGGCCGATGCCCATGAACGCGATGACGCTCGCGAAGGCGACGGCCCAGACGGCCTTCGGCTGGTGGAGGATCCCGGCGAGCCCTCCGCCGTGGCCGTGTCCACCGACGGCGTTCGAGGTGGCGATCGGGGTCACGGGGTGTGCAGCGGTGTCCCGGCTCATGCGGTCAGCTCCGAGGCGACCTCGACAGCCACGCGTTCCTGGATGATCTCGACCGTTCGCGCGATGGCGGCGAGGTCGTCGTCGCCCAGGTCCGTGAAGGCCGGCTCCAGGGCGTCGGTGAGTTCGTCGCGCCAGGCGAGCAGGGCCGCGGTCCCATTGGGGGCGATGGCGATGAGCCAGGCCCGGTGGTCGTCGACGTCGGCGATGCGCTTGATCCAGTCGCGTTCGTCGAGGCTCTGGACGAGCTTCGTCATGGTGGGCTGCGAGACGCGGCTCTGTCGGGCCAGTTCGCCGACCCGGACCGGCCCGACCGTGGTGAGCACGGAGAGCGTGCGCCAGACGGCTGGAGATTCGGAGGATCCGGTGGCCTGGGCGGCAAGGCGGGTGAGCCGGTGCGATGCCGTGATGAGGTCGCCGAGGATCGTGTGCAGGGGGGAATGCGTGGTGTTCTCGGTCATGATGTGACCAGTATACATAGCTCAGCTATGCATCTACCACCGGTCGGTCCCCGACGCGGGTTCACGTCGGGGACCGGCTCGTCGTCGGGTCAGCGCATCCAGGTGGTGAAGGACACGGTGACCCGGGGATCCGGAGGACGGGCGTCGGCGGCCCGCTCCGGTCGGTCGGGCACGGATGCGAGCCGCACCCGGATCCAGGTGGTGATGGCACGCCAGCGTGCACGGGTGTTCATGGTGATGGGTTCTCCCGATTCGGGCACCGCATCGAGCACCACACTCACGGGGAGTGGGGACGACGACGCGGATGCCTGCGTGAACCGTCGACGAACGTCGTCGACGGGTGCAGAGCATCCGCGCGTGCGTGCGGAGAGCGGTACGACGAATCGCGGGCCCTCCGGTTAACGGACGGAGGGCATCGCTCCCGAACGGATCGGGGGCGATGCCCTCCGATCACGGATGTCTCTGCTGAGTGCGTGCAGCACTCGTCAGGAAGATCCGCGATCGTCAGCGGCGACCGACCGGAGTCGGGCGCCAGCCCAGTGGTTGTCCCCCGTAGGGGACCGACTACTTGAGCGTGACGGTGGCGCCGGCAGCCTCGAGGGCTTCCTTCGCCTTGTCAGCGGCTTCCTTGTTGGCGCCTTCGAGGACGGCAGCCGGAGCGCCGTCGACGAGAGCCTTGGCCTCGCCGAGGCCGAGCGAGGTGAGCTCGCGGACCGTCTTGATGACCTGGATCTTCTTGTCGCCAGCAGCCTCGAGGATGACGTCGAAGTCGGTCTTCTCTTCGACCTCTTCAACAGCAGCGCCTGCAGCAGCCGGGCCGGCGACGGCGACGGGAGCAGCAGCGGTGACCTCGAAGGTCTCCTCGAACAGCTTGACGAACTCGCTGAGCTCGATGAGCGTGAGCTCCTTGAAGGCGTTGATCAGTTCTTCGTTTGACAGCTTTGCCATGATTGTTCTCCTTGTTTCATGCCCTGCAACCGCTTCACGCGGCGTACAGGTACGGGGTTGATTGTTCGCGGAACCGAATTACTCGGCCGCGGACTCCTGCTTCTCGCGCAGCGCCTCGACCGTGCGAACGGCCTTCGAGAGCGGTGCGTTGAAGAGGTAGGCAGCTCCGAACAGCGAGGCCTTGACGGCGCCGGCAAGCTTGGCCAGCAGCACTTCACGGGACTCGAGGTCGGCGAGCTTGCCGACTTCTTCAGCGGTCAGCGGGTTACCGTCGAAGTAACCGCCCTTGACCACGAGGAGAGGGTTTGCCTTGGCGAAGTCACGAAGAGCCTTCGCGACGGTGACCGGGTCACCGTGCACGAATGCGATCGCGGACGGACCGGCGAGCTCGTCGTCAAACGACGAGATGCCGGCGTTGTTCGCCGCGATCTTGGTCAGCGTGTTCTTCACCACGGCGTAGGTTGCGTCCGCACTGATGCTCTTGCGCAGGGTCTTGAGCTGAGCAACAGTGAGGCCGCGGTACTCGGTCAGCAGAACGGCGGTCGAGCTCTGGAACTTCTCCGTGAGTTCGGCAACCGAGGCTTCCTTGTTCGCCATGGCCACTCCTTTTCGAATCTTGTATGCGTGCAGCGGAGGCCGCACGCATCAACCGCCGGGCCGGCGAAGGGTTCGGGCATGAAAAAAGCTCCGGCGCAAGCGCACGGAGCTGGGGAGAGGCGAGCCTCGATCAGATCTTCATACACCTGCGCTGGACGTCTCGTCATGAGAACCTTCGACTGTCTCGTTTGCACGCGACAGTGACCGGCGGTCTTTGGTTTCCACCACCGTAGCACACGCAGAAGCACGGCTGAGACGGTCGGAGCACGGCAGACCGCCCCACCGGACGATGTCCCAGGTGGCCGACATCATGGAGTCATGCTCCAGACACTCGCCATCGCCGGCTACCGGTCCATCCGCGACACGGTGCTGCCCCTGCACGGTCTCGACGTGGTGACCGGCTCGAACGGCTCCGGGAAGTCCAACCTCTACCGCGCGCTCCGACTCCTCGCGAGTGCGGGCGACGGCGACGTGGTCGGGTCCCTCGCCCGGGACGGCGGGCTCTCCTCGACCCTCTGGGCGGGACCCGAGCACGTGCAGCACGCCGCGGTCGACGGCGGGACGCCGATCCGTGGGACGAGACGCTCGGGTCCGGTCAGCCTCCTCCTCGGTTTCGCGACGGACACCCTCGGCTACCTCGTCGACCTCGGCATCCCGCAGCCCTCCTGCACGCTGTTCGGTCGCGACCCCGAGATCAAACGGGAGCAGATCTTCGCCGGCGCGCTGGCCAAGCCGAGCAGCCTGCTCGTCGACCGACAGGGGCCATCGGTCCGCGTCCGTGACGGGTCCTGGCGGCCGGCCGGCCGGGCGCTCGGGGTGTCGGAGAGCATCCTCACGGAGTTCTCCGACGCCGATGCGACGCCCGAGGTCCTGCGCATCCGGAGCCAGGTCCGCGGCTGGCGGTTCTACGACCAGTTCCGGACCGACCGCGACGCCCCGGCCCGGGTCCCGCAGGTCGGCACCCGCACCCCGGTGCTCGGGCACGACGGATCGGACCTCGCGGCCGCCGTGCAGACGATCATCGAGTCCGGTGGTGCCGACCGACTCGACGCCGCCGTCGACGAGGCCTTCCCCGGCAGTCGACTCCGGGTGCGCGCCGACGACGCGGTGTTCCGCCTGGAGTTCGAGCAGCCCGGCATGCTCCGGCCCCTGTCGGCCGGCGAACTGTCCGACGGGACCCTCCGCTACCTGCTGCTCGTCGCAGCGCTCCTCACGCCGCGCCCACCCGAGCTCATGGTGCTGAACGAGCCGGAGACCAGCCTGCACGGCGAGCTCCTGCCGCACCTCGCCCGGCTCATCACCGCGGCGAGCGCCGACACCCAGCTCATCGTCGTCTCCCACGCCCGCCCGCTCATCGACGCGATGCTCGACGCCGGCGACGTGCACGAGCACCGCTTGGTGAAGCAGCTCGGCGAGACCCTGGTCGCGGACCAGGGCCTGTTGTCGACGCCGCCGTGGGCCTGGCCGTCCCGGTGACGCCTTCGTGCCCGCCGAAGGCGTCTAGGAGCGGTCGGCCTGCTTGCCGAGGAAGCGGTCCGAGCCGTAGCTGAGGATGAAGAATCCGATCAGCTGGAAGAGGATGAGTCCGAAGACGCGGAACACGGTGCTCTTGTCGAACTGCTTGCCGATGTGCCATCCGACGACCCAGCCGAAGACGATGTTCACGAGCGGGATGAAGTACAGGATCGTGGCGGCACCCGTGAAGCCGGCGAGCTTCACGACGACGTACCAGTTGTAGATCGGGATGAGCGCGGTCCAGCCCGCGCGACCGGACTTCTCGAACATGCCCCACACGGATGCGACGAAGAGCACGTAGCCGATGATGCCGCCGAAGACGTTGGCGGGGGCGTTCATGAACTCGATCGCGGCACGACCGTTGTCGTCCGCGGCGAGCAGGATGGTGTCGATCACGGTGGTGGCGCTCCTCGTCGTCGTCGCGGTCGACCGACCGCCTCATCCGACGAATGTAGCGTGCTGGTCACATCCCGGACCAGCGGGTGCGCCTCAGGCGCTCAGACCGCCCGGGCGGTACGGGCGGCGTGCACGAACGACCGGATGAGCTCGGGGGACTTCACCCCGCGCGACGACTCGACCCCACTCGAGACGTCGACCCCCCACGGGCGGAGTTCCGCGACGAGACCGGCGACGTTCTCCGGGGTCAGACCGCCGGCGAGGATCCAGGTGCGGGTCGGCGGATTCGCCGTGAGGGCGATCGTGTCGAAGGTCTTGCCGGCGCCCGGGTCGGGTGCGTCGAGGAGGAGAAGTTCCTCCGCGAAGGCGGCGCGCTCTGCGGCGTTCTGGGACGCGTAGCGCACGGCCGAGGTCGCCCGGAGGGTCCGCCACCCCATCGCCTGCAGCTCGTGGAACGCCTCGGGCGGTTCGTCGCCGTGGAGCTGGACCGCCTGCACCCCGGCCTCACCCGCGATGCGCGAGACCTCCTCGACCGACTGCCGCCTAAACACCCCGACGGTGAGCACGTGCTCGGGGACGTCGGCCACCAGCGAGGCGACGATCTCCGGCTCGACGGTGCGGGGCGATCCGGGCGCGAAGACGAACCCGATCGCATCGGCCCCCGCTTCGACCGCCGCCGCGACGCTCGACGGTTCCGACAGCCCGCACACCTTCACCCACATGGGGACCACGCTACCCGGCCGCACGCGCATCACTCCCCCGCTCGGACAGGCCCAGCCGGAGCCGCAGCAGCCGGCAGTTCGACGCGGAACACCGTCCGTCCGGGGACACTCTCGACCGAGACCGAACCGTGGTGTGCGGTCACGACGGCGTGCACGATCGCCAGCCCGAGGCCGGTGCTCCCGGTGGCCCGTGACCGCGAGTCGTCGCCGCGCACGAAGCGTTCGAACAGGTTGGGTTGGAGGGCCTGGTCGATCCCCGGCCCGTCGTCCGCGACGGTCAGGACCGCGAGCTCGCCGCCGGGGCCGCTCTCGATCGCGAGCCCCGTCCGCACGGTCGTCCCGGCCGGGGTGTGCGTCCGCGCGTTCGCCAGCAGGTTGACGATCACCTGCTGCAGGCGCGACGCGTCCCCCGTGACCAGCACGGGCTCCTCCGGGAAGTCGAGTTCGAAGACGTGCCCGGGACCGGCGACGTGGGCGTCGCCGACCGTGTGGATGACGAGTTCGGTGAGGTCGACGGGGCGCTTGGCGAGCTCCCGTCCCTCGTCCAGACGCGCCAGCAGCAGCAGGTCCTCGACGATCGTCGTCATGCGTCCGGCCTCGGAGCGGATGCGGCCGAGCGAGTGCGTCACGTCATCGGGGAGCGTGTCGGACCTCCGGGCGGCCAGCTCCGAGTAGCCGGCGATGGACGCGAGCGGCGTCCGCAGTTCGTGGCTCGCATCGGAGACGAACCGGCGGACCTTGTTCTCGCTCGCCTGCCGTGCGTTGAGCGCGGAGGAGACGTGGCCGAGCATGCGGTTGATCGCCGAACCCACGCGGCCGACCTCGGTCCGCGGGTCGGTGTCGGAATCCGGCACCCGGACGGCCAGCGCGACCTCTCCACGGTCGAGCGGGAGTTCCGCCACGACGGCGGCCGTGGCGACGACCCGGTCGAGCGGGCGGAGCGAGTACCGGACGATCGCGAACGCAGCGAGGCCGGCGAGGAGGAGGACCACGACGCTCATGATCGCGATGAGCGTCACGAGCTGCATGACCGTCGACGTGACCTCGGAGAGCGGCAGCCCGATGACCCTCGTCGCGCCGCTCGCGTCGGTGACGGCGACGACCCGGTATTCGCCGAGGTAGGTACCGAGGTCGATGGTTGACGGGCGGCCACCGGCGGAGACCGTCAGGATCATCGCATCCTGGCTCTCCGTGCACGGGACGGTACTGCCGTCGGCGTTGAGGTAGCCGGCGTTCACGATCGTGCCGTCGACGACGATCGCTCCGAGCGCCCCGGGCCCGAGCCCCGGGGCGCCGATGAAGGCCGGAGGTTCGCGGGTTCCGCCGCCCCCGCCGCCGTACCCGCCGGGCAGCTCCGAGTCCGGCACCGCGTCGGGGGTGGACAGCTGACCGTTCCGGCCGTAGTCGACGATCCGCTCGGCGGCCTTCGTGAGCTGGTTGTCGACGCCCTCGGTGAGGAGGCCACTCACCGCCACGGCGCTCGCGACGCCGACGACGACGCTGCCGAGCGCGAGCAGCCCGACGACGACGACCATCAGGCGTCGACGCAGGGTCCAGGGCGCGCGCTTCGGGTGGACGGAGCCGGCGGTCGTCGCTGCCGGGTCGGCGGCTGGGGCGCCCGTGGTCACGAACCGACCGTCGGGATCTTCAACATGTAGCCGGCACCGCGCACGGTGTGGATCATGGGCTCACGTCCGGCGTCGATCTTCTTCCGGAGGTAGGAGATGTAGATCTCGACGACGCTCGCCCGACCGCCGAAGTCGTAGCTCCACACCCGGTCGAGGATCTGCGCCTTGCTGAGGACCCGACGCGGGTTGCGCATGAGGAAGCGCAGCAGCTCGAACTCGGTCGCCGTGAGCTCGATGGACTCCCCGTCCCTCGTCACCTCGTGGCTGTCCTCGTTCAACACGAGGTCGCCGACGATGATGTCCGGGCCGGTTTCGTCCGCCGCGAGGAGCGTCGATCGGCGGATGAGGCCGCGGAGTCTGGCGACGACCTCCTCGAGGCTGAAGGGCTTCGTGACGTAGTCGTCTCCCCCGGCGGTGAGGCCGGCGATGCGGTCGTCGAGCGAGTCCTTGGCGGTGAGGAACAGCACGGGCACGTCGCTTCCCGAGGTGCGCAGGCGGTTGAGCACCTGGAGCCCGTCGAGGTCCGGCAGCATGATGTCGAGCACGACGGCGTCCGGTCGGAAGTCGCGGGCGATCGTCAGCGCCTCCCGACCGTCGGCGGCGGTCCGGATCTCCCAGCCCTCGTACCGGAGGGCCATCTGCAGGAGGTCCGTGAGGGTCGCCTCGTCATCGACGACGAGCACTCGCACGGCGGTGCCATCGGCCCGCTTGAGTGCGCTTCGCGCCGCACCGGACGCCTGGGTCTGCATGTTCACGCGTTCAGTATTGGCCCCGACCCTATGAGCTGTCCATGAACCGGCCAGACGGATGCTGAGCCTCCTGGGAGCCGACGGAGCGCCCGTCGAGGGCCTGGGCCGATTCATAGCGTCGCCGAGGCGCAGGCCAAGTGAGCCTCCGTAGCGTCCGGTCCGAGTCATCCGCGACGTGCGGATCGTCGGCGCCGCGCAACGGGATGCCGACACGTGGACCAGGAGCAGAAGGAAACGCAGACATGTTCGGAACGTATCTCCGGCGGGAACTCGTCGGTCGTCGCAAACAGACCGTCATCATCGCCATCGGGATGGCGCTCGCCATCGCCCTCGTGATCATCGTCAACTCCGTCGCCGCCGGCGTGAAGACGGCTCAGGCGTCCGTGCTGGAATCCGTCTACGGGGTCGGAACGGACATCACGGTCAGTCAGGCCGCCGAGGCGCCGACGGAGGGCGGCGGCCCAGGCCAGACCTTCGACTTCGGTTCGGGCGACGGGGCGACGAGCGACGGGACGACGACCGTCGACCAGTCTCGGCTCGAGGCGGCGCGTGGCACGTCGACCTTCGATGCGACGGCGCTCGACACGATCACCGACGTCGCGAACGTCGAGGCCGCGGCAGCGACGCTGTCGCTCACGAACACGACCTTCACGGGCGAGCTGCCCGACGTCTCCCAGGCGCAGGGCTCCGACGGGACGGCAGGCGTGCCCGGCGGTGACGCGACCGGCGCGACCCCGCCACAGGGCGGTCCGGACGGCGCGGGCGGCAGTTCCTTCGGTATCGACTCCTTCACGGTCCTCGGACTCGACCCCTCGGGCGACGCCGTCGGTCCGCTCTCGGCCGTCACGCTCAGCGACGGTCGCTCGCTCGCAGCCGACGACGCCGGCACGGACGTCGCCGTCCTCGACGCCGCCTACGCCACCGAGACGGGGATCGCCACCGGCGACACGATCGACCTCGCGGGCACCACGTTCACGGTGGTCGGCACGGTGACCGCCTCCGGAGCCGACGCCACGACCGCGTCGAACGTCTACATCCCCCTCGACGTCGCGCAGACGCTCGCCGGGCTCGACGGCCAGGTCAGCGACGTGTACGTGCAGGCCGCCTCGTCGACCGACATCGCGCAGGTCCAGACGGACATCGAGACGGCACTGCCCGACGCGACCGTGAGCACCCAGGAGGACCTCGCGTCCACCGTGTCCGGCTCGCTCGCCTCGGCATCGACGCTCGTGTCGAACCTCGGCACCTGGCTGTCGCTCATCGTGCTCGCCGCCGCGTTCCTCATCGCGATCCTGTTCACGATCTCGGGCGTCACCCGCCGGACCCGCGAGTTCGGCACGCTCAAGGCGATCGGCTGGAGCAACCGGCGCATCGTCGGCCAGGTCGCCGGCGAGTCCGTCGTGCAGTCGCTCATCGGCGGCGCCGTCGGTGTCGCGGTCGGCCTCGTCGGCATCCTCGTCGTGAACCTCGTCGCCCCGACACTCAGCGCGGCCGCGACGACCTCCGCCGGCGGCGGGTTCGGCGGCCCCGGCGGCGCTGCGGGTATGCCGTCGGACGCGACGGCGGGAGCGGCCGGTGGATTCGGCGGCGCCCCGGGCGCGGCGACCGCGACCACCACCGACATCGTCCTCCAGGCTCCCGTGACCGCCTGGATCATCGTCATCGCCGTCGGGATCGCCATCCTCGGCGGGCTGCTCGCCGGTGCCATCGGCGGGTGGCGCGCCGCACGACTCCGTCCGGCCGAGGCGCTCCGCTCCGTCGCCTAGGCGACGCACCGGCCGCCGTCGGCGGTCCGCTCCGCGCGACCATCCGGCGGTCCCACGCAGCACTCCACCCAGCAGAACGAAGGACCCCATGTACACGATCACCGGCCTCACCAAGCAGTACCGCCAGGCGAAGCGCTCCGTCACGGCGCTCGACGGCGTCGACCTCGAGATCCCCGACGGCCAGCTCGTCGCCATCCAAGGCCCGACCGGCGGCGGCAAGTCGACGCTCCTCCAGATGCTCGGCGCGCTGGACCGACCGACCGCCGGCGGCATCTCCCTCGCCGGCGACGACCTCTCGACGCTCAGCGAGACGAAGCTCGGGAGGATCCGCGCCACGGAGATCGGCTTCGTGTTCCAGGGGTTCAACCTCATCCCCACGCTGACGGCGCAGGAGAACGTCGAGATGGCCCTGGTCCCGATCGGCACCCCGCGGGCCGAACGTGAGACGAGGGCCAGAGCGGCGCTCGCGTCCGTCGGACTCGCGGAGCGGGGTTCGCACCTGCCCACCGAACTGTCGGGCGGGCAGCAACAGCGGGTCGCGATCGCCCGTGCGCTCGTCAAGGAACCCCGAGTGCTGCTCGCCGACGAACCCACCGGCAACCTCGACGAGGAGACCCGCGACGAGATCATGGACCTCCTCGAGGGCCTGTGGCGCGACCGCGGGCTCACCGTCGTCATCGTCACGCACGACTCGGCCGTCGCGAAGCGCGCCGAGCGGCGCCTGCACATCGCGAACGGGAAGCTCAAAGACGTCACGACTCGGCGCTGACCGATCGGCCGGCTCGGGGAGCGGACTCCCTCCACTCCCCGAGCCGCCCCTCCCCGGCCTCTGAGCCTGTCGAAGGGCCACGGGAATACCCCGCCGTCGCGATTGGTTGACACTGATCAACTACTTGTCATATAGTTGACGCATATCAACTACCTGACGTCATCACGATCGCGGAGCCCATGTCTACCAACACCACTGCAACCGTCACGCCCGGGCGGGCGGACAACGGCATGACGCATCGCCAGGTGCTCGAGGCCCTCTCCGGCCTCCTCCTCGGCATGTTCGTCTCGATCCTCGCCGGAACCGTCGTCTCCACCTCGCTCCCCCGCATCATCTCCGACCTGAACGGCGACCAGACCGCGTTCACCTGGGTCGTCACCGCGACCCTGCTCGCCACGACCGTCTCCACCCCGATCTGGGGCAAGTTCGCCGACCTCTTCAACCGCAAGCTGCTCATCCAGCTCGCCCTCGGGATCTTCGTCCTGGGTTCGGCACTCGCCGGCTTCTCGCAGGACACGGGCACGCTCATCGGCTTCCGCGTGCTCCAGGGCCTCGGCGCCGGCGGACTCACCGCGCTCAGCCAGATCATCATGGCCGACATCATCAGCCCGCGTGAACGCGGCCGCTACATGGGCCTCTTCGGCGCCGTGATGGCCGTCGGCACCGTCGGTGGCCCGCTCTTCGGCGGTCTCCTCACCGACTCCCTCGGCTGGCGCTGGAACTTCTTCGTCGGCGTCCCCTTCGCGATCGCGGCGATCTTCCTCCTGCAGCGCACGCTCCACCTGCCGAAGCGGACCATCGGCAAGGTCAAGATCGACTACCTCGGTGCCGCGCTCATCGCGGGCGGCGTCTCGCTGCTGCTCATCTGGGTCACGCTGGCCGGCACGCAGTTCGAGTGGGCGAGCTTCACCACGCTCGTCATGGTGGGCATCTCCGTCCTCCTGCTCGCCGCGGCCGTCATCGTCGAGATCAAGGTCGACGAGCCAATCATCCCCATGTCGCTCTTCAAGAACCGCACCTTCACCCTCGCGGTCATCGCGAGCATCTCGGTCGGTGTCGCGATGTTCGGCACCTCCGTCTTCCTCAGCCAGTACATGCAGCTGGCCCGCGGTGCCACGCCGACCGAGTCCGGTCTGCTGACCCTCCCGATGATCGGCGGTCTGCTGATCGCCTCCATCGTCGTCGGGCAGTTCATCTCCCGCTTCGGCCACTGGAAGCCGTACCTCATCGTCGGTTCCATCCTGCTCACCGTCGGCCTGTTCCTCATGAGCACGATCCACTACGACTCGAACTACCTGCTCGTCTCCGTCTACATGTTCGTGCTCGGCGCGGGCGTCGGCATGGTGATGCAGAACCTCGTGCTCGTGGTCCAGAACGACGTCCTGCCGCAGCAGCTGGGTACGGCGAGCGCCGGTGTCGCGTTCTTCCGCAGCCTCGGCGGCACGATCGGCGTGTCGGTCATGGGCTCGGTGCTCGCCACGAAGGTGACCGACATGCTGTCCGACCGCCAGGACGACCTGCAGGCGGCCATCGTCGCCCTCGGTGCTCCCGGTGCCAAGATCGCCGAGACGCTGTCGAGCGGCACGATCCCCAAGGTGAGCACCCTGCCGGAGTCGGTGCGGACGATCATCGAGTCGGTCTACGGGGACGCGGTCGCCGACATCTTCCTCGTCGCCGCGCCGCTCGCGATCCTCACGATCCTCGCCGTGATCTTCCTGCCGAACAAGAAGCTCGGTTCGAAGAACGCGGTGCAGCGCATGGCCGAGCAGGGTGGCGGGGAACCGGCACTCGTCGGCGCCGCCACCGGTTCCGTCTCGACCGCGAACGCATCGACCTCGACCCAGTCGTTCGCGACCGGTGCGCTCGACGTGGCCGAGGCCATGATCGGTGGCGAGGCCGACACGCGGCTGGAGCGCGGACGCGACGAGGACGTCGACTCGCGTGCCGACGCAGGCACCGGGGCGCACAGCCCCCGCCACGGTCGCTAGTCCGTACAATGCGAACGATGTCCATCGATCACGACGCCCAGGCCGGGCCGGCCGCTGCCGACGACGCAGCGGCCGGCACCGCGCACGATCTCGCGATCGGGGCGGTGGAGGAGCAGTTCGCCCTGCTCATCAATCGCATCCGCAACGGCATCCGTGATCGGGCCGAACGGATCTCCCCCGGACTCCAGCCGGCCGGCTACAAGCTGCTCAGCATGGTGTCGCGTTCCGGAGCGGTGCGTGCCGGTGCCCTGGCCGAGATGCTGGCGATCGACAAGAGCGCCGTGAGTCGGCTCGTCCACCAGCTCGAGACCCTCGGCCTCGTGACGAAGACGCCGGACCCGGAGGACGGCCGTGCGAGTCTCGTCGTCGCGACCGCCGAGGGCGAGCGCCGGATGGAGTCGACACGGGCCAACGACCAGGCGATGCTCTACCAGCAGCTCTCGTCCTGGGACGAGGCGGAGGTCCGCCGCCTGGCCGAGCTGCTCGCCAAGCTCAACGACACCCTCTGAAGTCCCGTTCTCAGGAGTCCTCCGGCGCGCCGGGCTCGCGAGCGGGCGACGCGCCGAGGAACTCCTGAGAACGGGTCAGCGCCAGCTGTGCTTCGGTTCGTAGCCGAGGACCTCGCGGGCATGGTCGATCGACAGCAGCGTCCCGTTGCCGGCGATGTCGCCGTTCACGGGGACCCCGGGGAAGACCTCGGCGACGAGCTCGGTGTTGTCGCGCGACATGACCGTGTCGGCCGCCGCGATGATGAAGCGGTCGAAGCCGGTGGCCTGGTGCTCGAGGGCGAGGCGCACGGCCTGCGCGCCGTCACGGCCGTCGATGTAGCCCCACAGGTTCCACTTGCGGAGCGTGGCGTCGGCGTCGAACGACGGGAACGCCGCGTAGTCGGCCTCGTCCATCACGTTCGAGAAGCGGAGGGCGATGATCTTGAGCTCGGGGTGCCACCGGGTGAGTTCGATCGCCAGCTGCTCCTCGAGGTGCTTCGACAGCGAGTACGTCGACTCGGGTCGGGCGGCGTAGGCCTCGTCGACGGGGATGTACGGCGGCGGGGTGTCGAACGGCAGACCCAGGACGGTCTCGCTCGACGCCGTGACGATGTTCGTGATGCCCGCCTTGATGGCGGCGTTGAACACGTTGTAGGTGCCGATGATGTTGTTCTGGAAGGTCGCCGTGTTCGTCGAGAGCCCTGGCGCGGGGATGGCGCTCAGGTGGACGACCGCGTCGAACCCGTCCGGCGCCTGCTCGTCGACCCCGGTGAGGGCGTCGAACACCTGCCCGGCGTCCCGCAGGTCGATGCGGACGAAGCCGTCACCGCGCTCCCCCGCCTGGTCGAAGTTGATCACCAGGTGGCCGTGTTCCCGAAGATGGCCGACCACTGTTCGCCCGAGCTTGCCCGAGCCTCCCGTCACTGCGATTCTCATGCGCCCATCCTGGTGCATCGGCCCGGAAAGCGGCGACGGGTTGACCGATCACCCAGGAACCGGCGACCGGCGGAATGACGGACGGCCGGTCGGCGTTGGACGAAGCGTGAAGCTCACCCTGTACACCTCCGCCTTCTGCGCCCCCTGCATGCAGGCTCGCGCCGTCCTGGCCGAGGTCCCGGCGCTCGTGGCCGGCGCCGTCGTCGAGGAGCGCGACGTCGCGTTCCGGTCCGCGGAGGCCGAAGCCGACGGCATCCGATCCACGCCGACCGTCATCATCACGAGCGACGACGGCACCGAGGTGTTCCGCGCCACCGGCGCACCCACGCTCAACCAGGTGCTCGTCGCCGCGGCGAAGGCGCTGTAGCCCGCCGACCGCCCTTCGACAGGCTCAGGGACCGGGTGGAAGCTCCAGGGACCGCGCCCTACTGCGTGCTGAACGCGGCGTCGAAGGACTGCTCGGGGAGCTTCCAGAGCAGCTTCCGGATGTACCCGACCGCCTCCTCGGCTCCGTGCAGGCGGTCCATGCCGGCATCCTCCCACTCGATGGAGATCGGTCCGGCGTAGCCGATGCTCGACAGGGCGCGGAACGCGTCCTCCCACGGCACGTCGCCGTGACCGGTCGACACGAAGTCCCAGCCACGACGCGGGTCACCCCAGGGCAGGTGCGAGCCGACGATGCCGGCGTGCCCGGTCGCCGGCCGGATCCGCGTGTCCTTGCAGTCGACGTGGTAGATGCGGTTCGCGAACTCGACGATGAAGCCGACGGGGTCGACGCCCTGCCACATCATGTGCGACGGGTCCCAGTTGAAGCCGAACGCGGGGCGGTGGTCGATCGCCTCGAGGGTGCGGACGCTCGTCCAGTAGTCGTAGGCGATCTCCGAGGGGTGCACCTCGTGGGCGAAGCGGACGCCCTCCGCGTCGAACACGTCGAGGATCGGGTTCCACCGGGTCGCGAAGTCCTCGTAGCCGGCGTCGATGACCGAGGCCGGGACGGGCGGGAACATCGCCGAGTACTGCCAGATCTTCGAGCCGGTGAAGCCGACGACCGTGTCGACGCCCAGCTTGCGGGCGACCCGGGCCGAGCGCTTCATGTCCTCGGCCGCGCGCTGCCGGACGCCCTCCGCGTCGCCGTCGCCCCAGGTGTAGTCGCGGACGATCGCCTGGTGGCGGAAGTCGATCGGGTCGTCGCACACCGCCTGCCCGGTGAGGTGGTTGGAGATCGCGAAAACCTCGAGCCCGTGCCGGTCGAGGATGTCGAGGCGCGACTGCAGGTAGGCGTCGTCCTCGTCGGCCCGCTTCAGGTCGAGGTGGTCGCCGGACGCCGCGATCTCGAGCCCGTCGTAGCCCCAGGACGCAGCCAGTCGCGCGACCTCCTCGAACGGGAGGTCGGCCCACTGCCCCGTGAACAGCGTCACGGGAAGTCGGCTCGCGTAGGGCTTGTCGGTGGTGTCGGTCATGCGGTGATCCTCGTCTCGTCATCGGTGGAGGTGGCGACCGGGGTCCAGGCGCCGGTGTCGGCGGCGTCCAGGACCGCCTCGGTGATGCGGGCGGCACGCAGGCCGTCCGCGAAGACGGGCAACCCGTCGGGGGCTTGCCCGGCCATCGCGGCGTAGCTGTCCGCGATGAAGGCGTTGAACGCGTCCTGGTAGCCCATCGGGTGGCCCGCCGGGATGATCGACAGCCGTGCGGCGTCCGGGTGCAGCTGGTCGGCGTCGCGCGGGAGCAGCTGCGTGCCGGAGCGGCGTCCCAACCACAGTGTCTCGGGGGCCTCCTGGTCGAAGCCGATGCTCAGCTCGGTGCCGGCGACCTCCAGGTGGAGACGGTTCTTCCGGCCGGGCGCGAGCTGTGAGACGAGCAGCGTCCCGATGGCCCCGCCGTCGAGGCGGATGACGACCGCGGCGGCGTCCTCGGTGGTGACCTCGGGGGTGTTCGCGCGCTCGGCGAAGAAGGTGCGGACCGTGGAGCTCAGCTCCGTGATGCGCGCCCCAGTGATGAACTCGATGAGGTCGACGAGATGCGACCCGATGTCCGCGAACGCGCGCGAGCGCCCGCCGGCAGCCGAGTCGACGCGCCAGTTGTCGTCCGTCTGCGCGAGCAGCCAGTCCTGCAGGTAGGACCCGCTGATGGTGAGCAGCGTCCCGAGGTCACCGGCCGCGACGCGCGCCCTGGCCTCGCGGACGAGCGGGTGGAACCGGTACACGAACGGCACGGTGCCGACGACGCCGGCCTCCGCGGCGGCGGTCACGAGCCGCTGCGCGGTCTCGGCGTCGGTCGCGAGCGGCTTCTCGCAGACGACGTGCTTGCCGGCGGCGATCGCCGCCAGGGCCTGCTCCGCGTGGAGGGCGTTGGGCGTGCAGACGTGGACCACGTCGACCGCCGGATCGGCGAGCACGGCGTCGAGCGACTCGTACCCGCGCTCGAACCCCAGCTCGCCGGCGACCTGACGCGACCGCTCGGGCGTCGAGGCGACGACGCCCACCAGCCGGGCACCCGCTGCGCGAGCCGCCCGGCTGTGGACGGTGGCCATGAAGCCACCGCCCACCACCGCGATGCCGGGAGCCGTCACGGTCATGCTCCGAGGGAACGGTCCGCCGGAGTCCACGCCTCGGGCAGCGCCGGAGCGAGTTCGACGGTGCTCACGACGTCTACCGAGGTGCGGCTGAGGCCGGACTCGGCGGTCGAGACCATGACGTCGAGCACGTGGTAGGCGAGCTCACCCGAAGCGCGCTCCGGGCGTCCGGCGCGGATCGCCTGCGCGAGTTCGACGACACCGGTCCCGCGACCCTGCGTGGGGCCGGTCGACGGGATGGACTCCGGCTCCTCGCCACCGCCGTAGACGAGCAGCTCGCCCTCGAAGGTGTTGGGGTCGGGGACGACGAGCGTCCCGGTGGAGCCGGCGACCTCGAACTGCGTCCGTCCGAGCTTCGAGTCGAAGCTGAACACGCTCTGCGCGAGCTGGCCGCTCTCGAACTCGAACAGGGCGCTCACGTGCGTCGGCACGGTCACGTCGAACGACTGTCCGGCGCGCGGACCGGAGCCGATGGTCCGCTGCGGGAACGCCTGCGAGGCCAACGCCGTGACGCGGGCGATCGGGCCGAACAGCTGCACGAGGGCGGTGATGTAGTACGGGCCGATGTCGAAGAGCGGGCCGGCACCGTCCTGAAACAGGAAGTCGGGGTTCGGGTGCCAGGACTCCGGGCCGGGGCTCTGCATGAGCGTCAGGGCCGTGAGCGGCTGGCCGATCCCGCCGGCCTCGACCAGACGGCGGGCGGACTGAATGCCGGCACCGAGGAAGGTGTCGGGCGCGGTCGCGACGCGGAGTCCCTTGGCGTTCGCAGCCTCGAGCAACGCCTGGCCGCTCTCGCGGTCGAGCGCGAAGGGCTTCTCGCTCCACACGTGCTTGCCGGCGTCGAGGATCTGCATGGCGACCTCGACGTGCACCTTCGGGATCGTCAGGTTGACGACGATCTCGATCTCGGGGTCGGCGAGGAGTTCGGCGACCGATCCGTGGCCGGGGACGCCGTACTTCTCGGCCTGCGTCTTCGCCCGCTCGAGGTCGAGGTCGGCGACGAAGCGGACGTCGAGGTCGGGGAAGGTGACGAGGTTGCTGAGGTACTGGTCGCTGATGACGCCGGCGCCGATGAGGCCGACACCGACCGTTCCGGTGTTGTCGCTCATGCCTGGACTCCGTTCGTGGTGAGGTAGGTGAAGCTCTGTTCGAGCCCCTGGAAGATGTCGCCGTCGAAGGCGTCGAACTCGACGACGCGCAACGCCTGCGGTGCTGCATTGATGATGTCGAGCACGGGGACGACACCGGCGCCCGCCGGCAGCTGCTTCATGGTGTCGCGCGAGGCGTCGCCGTCCTTGACGTGGATGAACCGCACCCGGTCGCCGATGGTGGCGAGGACGTCGACGGCGCGGCGGCCGCCGACCTCGACCCAGTAGGTGTCGACCTCGAACACGACCGCGGGGTCGGTGATGGTGGCGAGGTGTTCGAGCGGGCTCGTGCCGGCGACGTCGCCCTCGAGCTCCCACCAGTGGTTGTGGTACCCGACCTGCACCCCGTGGCCGGCGGCGACCTGGGCCGCTGCGTTGAGGTCGTCGGCGATCGAGGCGACCGAGTCCGCCGTGGCGAACCGCTCGACGGCGATCGCGGGGTCGATGAGGACGCCGACCTGCTGCTCGGCGGCCGCGCCGAAGACGGCCGAGAGGTCGATGCCCTCGTCGATGACCTTGCCGTGCGCGCTCGGGGTGACGAGGCCCGCATCGTGGATGTCCTGCAGACTCACGCCGGGACCGAAGCCGAACGGCTCCGCCTGACGGAATCCGATCTCGGTGAGGCGCTGCAGCGCAGCGGCACGGTCCGCGCTCAGCGGCTCCCGTACCGAGTAGAGCTGGACGGAGAGGTGGGAAGTCGACACGATGCTCCTCAATGATGATGGTGTCAGGCAGCCGCTGCTGCGTGATCCAGGCTAGCCACACTTCTGTCGGTGGTCAAACAAAAGTCCATCGCCCATCGTCGCTCGCTCGGCGACGAATACCGCCGGAGGCCGAAGTGTGCGGAACAATGGAGTCGTGAACTCAGCCCTGCTCTCCCGGATCGTCGCTGACTCCAGCGACCGCATCTCGTGGCTGCGGGCACGGTCGCGGGGGATCACCGCGACCGACGTCGCGACCCTCTCCACCCCGGCCTCCATCCAGCGCGCGGCCGACGCGAAGCTCGGCGGCACCGGATTCTCCGGGAACGCCTTCACCGACCACGGGCGTGCCCGCGAACCCGAGATCGCCCGCTGGGTCGCGGCGACCCACGGGATCAACCCCTCCTCGGCGCTCTTCCGGGCGGAGGTCGAGCACCGCCACCTCGCCACGCCCGACGGCATCGCCGTCACCGAACGTGGTGCCGTCGTCCTCGCGGAGATCAAGACCACGACGAAGTCCTGGCGCTCGATCCCGCGCAACTACCTGCGCCAGGTGTGGTGGCAGCAGTACGTGATCGGCGCGGAACGCACGCTCGTCGTCTGGGAGGAGCACAAGAACTTCGTCCCCATCGACGACGAGCCGCTCTGCCGCTGGGTGGAGCGCGACGACACCGAGATCGCGAAGCTCGTCGGCCTGGCGAACGCCCTCATCGACGAGCTGTACCACCGCACCAATCCGGCCGCCCGGCGCCCGGTCCTGCCGGAGCCCACTCCCGCCGCCCCGGCCCTCCGAGAGCCGCTGCTCAGCCTCGACTTCTGACGACAAGTCGACAGAAGTCGGTCGAGATGGTTGACTGTGCCCCATGAACGAGCCGCAACGCCCCTCCCCCGGAGCACCGGGCGCCGGCGACCTCTTCCAGCTCTTCCGGAGCGGTGAGGCGCGGACGAAGTCCGAACTCTGCACGCTCACGGGACTCGCGCGCTCCACCGTGTCCCTGCGCATCGACGCCCTCGTCGACGCCGACCTCCTCCGCCCGGCCGGGGAGGCCGCGTCCTCAGGGGGCCGCCCGCCGGCCCGGATCGCGTTCAACCCGCTGGCGCGCGTCGTGGTCGCCGTCGACCTCGGCGCGACGCACGGGACGGTCGCCGTCACCGACCTCGCCGGCTCCATCCTCGCGACGAGTCGAGCCGAACTCGAGATCTCCGCCGGCCCGGAACCCGTCCTGGACTGGGTCGTCGAGGCGGCGACCGCGCTCCTCGCCGACCCGCTCGCCTGGACGACGCCGCAACCCACCGCCCCGCTCGTCATCGGCGTCGGCGTCGGGCTGCCCGGTCCCGTCGAGCACTCCACCGGCCGCCCGACGAATCCGCCCATCATGCCCGGATGGGACCGCTTCGACGTGCCCGCCTACATCCGCCGGACGATCGACGTCCCGGTCCTCGTCGACAACGACGTCAACGTCCTCGCCCTCGGCGAGCACGCGATCTCCTGGCCGGACACGGACGACCTCGTGTACGTGAAGGTCTCGACGGGCATCGGTGCCGGCATCATCGCCGGTGGCGAGCTGCAGCGGGGCGCCCTCGGTGCCGCGGGTGACATCGGTCACGTCCAGGTTCCCGTCGGGCGCGACTCACCCCGGCCGGTCGACGACGAACGCGACCTCGAAGCCATCGCGAGCGGACCCGCGATCGCGACCGCGCTGCGCGCCCAGGGCGTCGAGGCCTCGAGCAGCCGCGACGTCGCCGCCCTCATCCGTGCAGGTGACCGCGCGGCGATCGAGACCACGCGGCAGGCCGGCCGCGAGATCGGCGAGGTCCTCAGCGTCGTCGTCAACCTCCTCAACCCCTCGGTGATCGTCCTCGGCGGCACCATGACCCGGGCGGGCGGTCATCTCCTCACCGGCGTCCGCGAGGTCGTCTACCGTCGCTCCATGCCCCTCGCCACCGGCCACCTCGGCATCGTCACGTCCACGGCCGGCGAGGAGGCCGGTGTCCTGGGAGCCGCGATCATGGTGCTCCGCGAAGCCCTGTCGGCGCCCGCCGTCGACGCGATGACTCAGCCGCGGAGCCCGGACGCCGTGTCGAACTGAGGTGCGTCCTCCTCCATCGAGGTGACGCCCCCGCCGTCGTCCGACCGCCCGACGGTGAGCGCCTCCGCCAGCCCGTACCCGACCAACCAGAGCAACGCGATCGTCATCGCCGCGAACTCCAACCAACTGCCCACCTGCTGCCCGATCTCTGCGAGCGACAGCAGACCGCCGATGCCGGCGACGACCGCGACGGCTGCACCGGCCACCCACGACACGCGCCGGACGACCCGGAGCCGGGCACCGATCGCGGAGCCGATCATGGCGAGGCAGGCGAGCGTGAATCCGAGGACCGCGAAGGAGATGTGCACCGCGTCCTGCACGGTGAACAGCGGGCTCGAGGGGATGGGGCACTCGTAGGTGCAGGTCACCTGCGAGGCGACGAAGAAGCAGACGCTCGAACCGGCGACGAGCAGCCAGGGGACGAGGACGCCTGCGATGCGGGACCGCTGCGGACGTCCACGGCCCGGGCGCGCCGCCCGCTGCAGGGCCACCGCGATGCTGAGACCACCGACCGCCACCATGAGGAGCGCCGCGTTGAACACGGGCGCCGTGACCTCGCCGGTGGCGCCGAGCCCGCTCACGTAGCTGTTCTTGGCCAGGCTGAGCCGCGCGGCCCAGATCAGGATCGCGGCGACCACGACGAGGACGCCACCGACGGTGGCGAACACGAGGGCGGGTCGGCGGCGGGCTCGCGAACGGGTGCCGGCGGCGAGGCCCGGCATGGACGACATCGTGCGACTCACCCTCGGATCAACCGGGTCCGACTGAGGGCGATCACCGCGCACCCCATGAGGCCGATGAATCCCGCGATGGCGATGATGTACACGATCACCGCGCCGACCCCGCCGGGCTGAGCCGGGTTGAGGAACGGGTACGGGTACCAACCGACGATCGCGCCACGGATCATCGTGTACACGGTCCAGACCAGCGGGAACGCGATGATCCCCCACACCTGCCGCCACTCCAGTCGGGACTTCCCGGGCGTGACGATCCAGACCACCACCAGATAGATCGGCGCGATGAGGTGCAACACCTCGTTCGACCACCCGAGGGTGTGTCCCTGGTCGAGCTGGATGCCGCGGAGCAACAGGTTGTAGACCACCCCGGTGGTCGCCATGTAGGTGACGACACTGCCGAGGAGGAGGTTGTACCAGGCGGGATCGCGTCGCATCCGGAAGCAGAAGCCGGCGCCGATCAGGAGCACGATCGCACTCAACGCGTTCGAGAGGATCGTGAAGTAGCTGAAGAAGTTCACGACGAAGTCCACCGGCGCATCGCCGAACGACAGCGTGTAGACGAACTGTCCGACGATCGCGGCGATGATCACCCCGCCGGCGAGGATCCTGATGACTCCGAACAGTGCACGCATGGCGCCACTGTATCGGACCGACCGCGCGGCCCCGCAGTACCCGACATCCGTCGTGTCCCTCGAGGTGGGGGAATCGTTTCCACCCAATTGACACCGCCGTAACAGCGCCGACTCATTCGGCGGCTTTGATGAGAACAGAGCCGGACCACGTGCCGGAGCGAGACTCGTCGCCGAGCCGACCTCCGTCGGGTGGAATGTTCGGGGGACGAACGACGAAGGAGTACCCGATGCGTCAAGGAGCCGGACACTCGTGGTCGCTGGCGACCACCACTGATGCGGTCAAGCCGGCACCGGAGCACATGCGGGCTGCGGTGATCGACACGGTCGGCAGCCCTGAGGTGTTCCACATGCAGACGATGCCGACGCCGAAGCCGGTTATGGCGGAGTTCCTCGTCCGCGTCGTCGCCGCCGGAGTGAACCCCATCGACGCGAAGACCCGGTCGGGGCGAGGCGTCTCCTCGGCCATCGCGACCATGCCGGCCGTCCTCGGATACGACTTCAGCGGCATCGTCGTGGAGTCTCCTTTCCCCGCAGCCGGCCTGCTCCCGGGCGACGAGGTCTACGGGATGACCGCGTTCCCGCGGACCGGCGGCAGTTACGCGGAGTACGTCGCCGTCTCCTCCCTGAGCCTCACGCGGAAGCCGACGACGCTCTCGCACGTCGAGGCCGCCGGGGTGCCCCTCGCCGCGCTCACCGCCTGGGGCATGGTCGTGGACGTCGCGAAAGCGCACGAGGGCCAGCGCATCCTGATCCACGCGGGCAGTGGTGGGGTCGGCCACTTCGCCGTCCAGTTCGCCGCCTACTTCGGAGCGCGGGTGATCGCCACCGGCTCCGGCCGGAACGTGGGCTGGTTGCGGGAACTGGGCGCGCACCAGGCCGTCGACCACGACGCCGTGCGGTTCGAGGACGTGGTCTCGGAGGTCGACGTCGTGATCGACCTCATCGGCAACACGGTCGACGACACGGGGACACGATCGCTGTCCGTCCTGCGTCCGGGCGGCCTCATCGTGAACGCGCCGACGGGGTCGTGGCCGACGCTGGTCGAGGATGCCCGAGCCGTCGGCGTCCGGGCCACGACGTTCCGGGTCGCCCCGGACGGCTCGACGCTCGACACCATCGGGCGTCTCCTCGAGTCCGGCGACGTCCGGGTCTTCGTCGACCAGGTGTTCGAGCTCGACGAGGTGCACCAGGCCCACACCGTCCTCGAGGGCGGTCATGCCAAGGGCAAGATCGTCCTGAAGGTCGCCGACGGCTGAGCCCGCCCTTCGACAGGCTCAGGGGCCGGGGTGGTTCACCCCGAGACCCGTTCCATCACGAAGTCGTCGTGCCGCTCGGAGCCGACGAGGAACGTCTTGCGGCCGACGACGACGAACCCGCTCTTCTCGTAGAAGCGGATCGCCCTCGCGTTCTGCTGGTTGACGCCGAGCCAGACCGAGGAGGCGCCGTGCTCGAGGGCGTCGTCGAGCGTCGCCTCCATGAGCACGCGGGCCACGCCGCCACCATGCCCGTCGGCGAGGACGTACAGCTTGCTGAGCTCCACCGTCGGCCGGGGCGTGACCACGGCGAGGACGTCCGGGTCGGTCGGCTCGCCGAACACGAGCATCGTGTATCCGATGGCCGTGCCGTCCTCGGCGAGCAGCAGGCGCACCGTCCGGTTGGTGCTTCCGAGGTACTCCTCGAAGTGTTCCAGGGTGAAGTGCTGCGCGATGAACGCATCGATGTCCGCCGGCGTCGTCCCCGGTGGGCACGCGAGCCCGAAGGTCGCGGCGGCGAGCGTGGAGAGCGTCGCCGCGTCGTCGGCGGTGGCGGGACGGGTGGAGACCATCCCCGCATCCTACGGGGTCGCCTGACGGTGGGAACGACGCTGCCGGCGGGAACGACGAAGGCCCGGTCGCACTGCTGCGACCGGGCCTTCGTACGGGTGTGACTAGATGGAGTTGACGTCCAGCGGGATGCCGGGGCCGAACGTGGTCGACACGGCGCCCTTCTGGATGTAGCGGCCCTTCGAGGAGGACGGCTTGAGGCGGAGGATCTCCTCGAGCGCGGTGTTGATGTTCTCCTCGAGCTGCGCGGCGTCGAACGAAGCCTTGCCCACGACGAAGTGCACGTTGGAGTGCTTGTCGACGCGGAACTCGATCTTTCCGCCCTTGATGTCGGACACGGCCTTGGCCACGTCCGGCGTCACGGTGCCGGTCTTCGGGTTCGGCATGAGGCCACGCGGACCGAGGACCTTTCCGAGACGGCCGACCTTACCCATGAGCTCCGGGGTCGAGACCGCGGAGTCGAAGGAGGTGTAGCCCTCGGCGACCTTGGCGATGAGCTCGTCGCCACCGACCTCGTCAGCGCCGGCCGCGATGGCGGCCTCTGCTGCCGGGCCCGTCGCGAAGACGATCACGCGGGCGGTCTTGCCCGTGCCGTGCGGGAGGATGACCGTGCCACGGACCATCTGGTCCGCCTTGCGCGGGTCGACACCGAGCTTGAGGGCGACCTCGACGGTGCTGTTGAACTTGGCGGAACCGGTCTCCTTGGCGAGAGCGACTGCCTCGTTCGGCGTGTAGAACTTGTCAGCCTCGATCTTCTCGACTGCGGCCCGGTAGGCCTTCGACTTCTGTGCCATGTGCGTTCTCCTATGAGAAATGTGGTCATCTGCGCCTGGCCGGCGCTGCCACGAGTGAAAAAAGAGTCGTGCGCGGGTGTGGCCTGGATGGCTCACCCGGTGCGGATCGGAAGGACTAGCCCTCGACCGTGATGCCCATGGAGCGGGCGGTGCCGGCGATGATCTTCGCGGCTGCGTCGATGTCGTTCGAGTTCAGGTCGGGAGCCTTCTGCTCGGCGATCTGACGGACCTGCTCCTTGGTGAGCTTCGCGACCTTGACGGTGTGCGGGGTACCGGAGCCCTTGGCGACGCCGGCGGCCTTCTTGATGAGCTCCGCTGCGGGCGGGGTCTTCAGGATGAAGGTGAACGAACGGTCCTCGTAGACGGTGATCTCGACGGGGATGACGTTGCCGCGCTGCGACTCGGTGGCCGCGTTGTACGCCTTGCAGAATTCCATGATGTTGACGCCGTGCTGACCAAGGGCGGGGCCGATGGGGGGAGCGGGGTTCGCGGCGCCGGCCTGGATCTGCAGCTTGATGAGACCCGTGACCTTCTTCTTCGGTGCCATGTTTCTTCCTTCTTCTGGGGTTCGAGCACCATCGGATGATGTGTGCTCTCCCGCGCGCCCGTCGGGCGGCGGTGGACTGGGGAGCCTGGTGGGCTAGAGCTTGGTGACCTGGTCGAAGCTGAGCTCGACCGGGGTCTCGCGCTCGAAGAGGGAGACGAGCACCGTGAGCTTGCCGCTCTCGGGCTTGATCTCGCTGATCGATCCGGGGAGACCCGCGAACGAGCCTTCCTTGATGGTGATCGTCTCGCCGATCTCGAAGTCGACCTCGGCGGGGATGACACGCTGCTGCGTGGCGCTGCCCTTCGTGCCGGAGCCCTTGGCGGGCGCGGTCTCCTTGACCTCGACGAGCGACTTCAGCATGTTGAAGGACTCTTCGAAGCGGAGGGGCGTCGGGTTGTGGGCGTTGCCCACGAAGCCGGTGACGCCAGGCGTGTGGCGGACGACCGACCAGCTGTCCTCGTTGAGGTCCATGCGCACGAGCACGTAGCCGGGGATCCGGACGCGCGTGACCATCTTGCGCTGACCGTTCTTGATCTCGACGACGTCCTCCATGGGGACCTCGACCTGGTAGATGTAGTCCGCGACCTCGAGCGTCGACTTGCGCTGCTCGATGTTGGCCTTCACCTTGCGCTCGAATCCGGCGTAGGAGTGGATGACGTACCACTTGCCCGGCAGGAAGCGGAGTTCCTTGCGGAAGGCGTCGTAGGGGTCTTCCTCGGTCTCTTCAGCGGGCTCGGCGTCGGCGTCCGCTTCGGCGTCGAGCGGCTCGGCCTCTTCCTCGGCGATGGCCTCGGCGGCTGCTTCGACCTCGGCGGCCTCGTCGAGCTCGAGCGCGTCGTCGACGACGGCGTCGGCCTCGGGGTCGACGGCTTCCGCCATCGCGTCGAGCATGGCGTCGAGGTCGACCTCGGTGTCGCCGGTCTCTTCGACGTGGACGGCGTTGTGCTCAGCGGGGTCGACGGAGTGCTCGTCGGCCGAGAGCACGTTGCCCTCCTGGGCCTCGTCGTCCTCCGAGGACTGCTCGGCAGCGGTTGCCCAGTCGACGTCGTTCGAGTTTCGCTCAGACACTGATTTCCATTCCGTTTCTGTTGTGCGGATCACGGTTGATCCCGGCCGCGGCGCCAGAGGCTGGCGCGTGACGGCGGTGTCGCCGTCGGTGATGATGGAGCCCGGGTACCGGGCCGGAGCACCGGAACCTGAGCGGGACTAACTCGCGGTGCCGAACACCAGGGTGACGACCCAGGCGAAGACGAAGTCGATGCCGTAGACGAGGGCCATCATGATGCAGACGAAGATGAGCACGACAGCCGTGTAGCTGAGGAGTTCCTTCCGCGTCGGCGTGACGACCTTCTTGAGTTCCGCGAAGACCTGCTTCAGGAACAGGACGATGCCCGAGAAGAAGCCGCGCCGTTCGGCACGGTCCGCCTTCGCCTTGACGACGACGTCCTCACCGGGCGTGTCGGTACTCTTCGGGGCCACTCGTTACACCTTTCGTGTGCCGGTGCATATGCACCGACTCGCAGGGCGGACAGGACTTGAACCTGCAACCTGCGGTTTTGGAGACCGCTGCTCTACCAATTGAGCCACCGCCCTTCAGCGCTGTTGCACTGGAGGGGTCGAATCTACCCCGACTTGCTGCACCGTGCCTGACATCACGAGGATGGAAAACAGGCGCAGAAAATCATGGCAGATTTCAACTACCTCCATCCAGTGTACGGCACGGCTGCCCGGCTGTAAAACCGGCGAGCGCCCTGCCCGCGGGACGTGTCGCTCACTGCCGGCCGGCGGCGGCGTGATCGTGCGCCTCCGTAGCCGAGAGGACCTGGTGGGAGATCGCGATCGTGTCGAGGTCTCCGACGAACCAGGAGGACGTCGGGGCGTTCGGCCAGTCCGCGGGCACCTCGTCGAAGCCGATCCGCCAGTACCCCAGCATCTCCCCCGTGAGCGCGGCCGGATCGGTCCCCACGAGGTCGCCGTCGAGGTACAGCGCCATGCCCGTCTCCGGCGACGACGTCGCTGCGACGTGGTGCCAAGCGCCGTCGGCGACGGACTCCGAGGTGGTGATGGCGTGCACACCCGTGTTCAGGATGCCGAAGTTCAGGTGCCCGTCCGGCCCGATGTAGACGTGCCGGTCACTGACCGCGGACCCCGCCCCGTTCTGGTTCCCGAAGCCCAGCACCTCCCCCTGCGCCTGACTGGTCCGGAACCAGCCCTCGAGACTGAACGCGAGCGGGGCGACGGCCGGCATGTTCATCGTGATCTGCGTGCGGCTCGAGCCGTCCAGGCGGACGAACGGGCTGTCGCCACACCCACCCGCGACCCGTGAGGCCTCGCTGCCGAGTGAGGCGGCCCACGGCCCGGTGCCGTGGTTGATCACCGCGGTCCCCGTCGGCTCGTTGAAGTCGAACTGGATCACCGGCGCGCTGAGCGGCGCGTTGAAGCAGGAGAAGGTGCCCGCGGCGAGACGGTTCCCGGCCGCCTCGGTGCTCGCCGCCCACGTCGCTCCGGCCGTCGGCAGGACGGACGAGACGGCGAGCGCCGCAGCGAGCGCCGCGCCGGCGATGGGGAGTGCGGCGCGGAGCGGATGCTGCGGCGATCGGGCTCCGCCCTCCTCGTCGAGGAGTCGGCGCGTCCCGAGGACGGCGCCACCGACCCCCACCGCGAGGAGACCGGTGAGCGCGAGCGGCACCCAGTCCCCGGCTCGCGCCCAGACGGTCGGAAGGCCGATGAAGGGCACCCGGAGGACGGCGACCCCACGCACGGCCGCGTCGTCGACCAGGAGTCGATCCGGCTGCCGATTGGCATCACCCTGCAAGCGCAGACCGCCGGCCTCCCGATCCACCACCCGGTGGAGGAGGAGTGACCCGTCGGTGGCCGGATCGTCGACGAGCACCACCTGACCGCTGCTCACGTCCTTGCCGTCGATCGGCATCGAGACGACGACGTCGCCGGTGAGGATGCGCGGTTCCATCGAGCCGGAGGCCACCGTGGTCGGCATCCAGCCCGCGAGCCTCGGTACCGCGGCCCACGCGAGGAGGCACAGCGCGAGCAGGGCGAGGACACGGGCGCCGAGTGCGACGACGGTGAGCACCTGCGGCCAGAGGCGCCGGCGGAGCGATGTGTCGTTCACGAGGAGTCCAGGGGTGTCGAGGGCGGCGGGTGGAGGAGGCGACGGCGGGCGCCCTCGGTCTCGGACCGAGGGCATCCCGGTCGGGTCAGGACGTGGCCGTGCGACCCTCCCAGACGAGGTCGACGGTGGCGGATCCGCCCTGGACCGTGTTGGGGGCGTCGGCGGTCAGCGTGTAGGAGACCTTGAAGACACGCTCCTCGCCACCACCGGCGGACGCCCACGAGCCGATCCCTGAGGCGTGGTCGACGGCGGCGGAGGCGAGAGCTGCCAGGGTGCCGCTGTAGACGGTGGCGCCCGACGCCGCCGGGACGAAGTCCTCGCAGGACCCGTACCCGCCGCCCTCGCCTTGCACGATCTCGAGCCGGAGGTACTGGTCGAGACCCTTCTCCTGAACGGCGTTGTCGGCGTAGAGACGGATGTCCGACTCGAGCGATCCGTCGGAGGTGATCGCGATGCAGTTCTCGCCGACCGAACCGGGCTGGAGGTCCTCGGCGGCGAACATGGCCGCGCCGGAGTCGTCGTCGGAGAGCGCGATCGATCCGGCACTCCAGGCGTTGCCGGGGTTGTCGGTCGAAGACGTGAAGGCGGAGTAGGACGCGGTCGAGACGATGACGCCGCTCGCCAGGACGGCGACGGGCAGTGCAGCCCAGCGGACGAGGCGGCGGGAGCGGGGGGACAGAACGGTGGTCATGGGGATTCTCCAGAGTCGGGCCGAGATCGGCTTGGGTTGTTGGTATTAATATTTCACATGTGCAACTGAAATACAACACCTGCTGGAGATTTGATAGCGTGGGGATCGTCAAGACGGATTCGACCTCGGGGGACGATGAGCAGCGCAGACGAACACGGACCGACCACGACCGGCGCGGACGGCGAGCACGACCGCCGGATCCCTGCGCGCTTCGCGGACGACAGCCCGCTTCCGGGAGCCTCACCGCTCCAGGCCTTCGGCAGATTCTGGGCGCGCTACCCGATCTTCACGGGACGCGCGAGCCGCAGTGAGTTCTGGTGGTGGACGCTCCTCAACGCGGTGATCGCCCTGGCACTCCTGGCCATCGGGCGGGCCGTCGACGTCTCCACCGGCATGACCTCGGGGTTCTGGGAGGGCGACCTCTCCGAAGGGCCGGCCTGGGGTGCCCAGAGCGTCCTGTACGGGATCTGGGGACTCGCGACGATCATCCCCGGCCTGTCGCTCGGCGCCCGACGCATGCACGACACCGATCACAGCGGGTGGTGGCAGCTGATCGCCCTGGTCCCGATCTTCGGGTGGTTCTTCTTCATCTGGCTCGCCGCACAACCGAGCGACGAGGGTGGCGCACGGTACGACACCGGGCCGCACCGTGACGCCGAGCGGATCAGGCCGACTCCCCCGAAGTGACCCGCCGCGTCGGGCGGACCGCATCGGTGAGCGCGGCCACGACGAGCGCCGCGGTGCAGAGGCACCCGAGGGCGAGCTCGCCCAGGTTCGGCACGAAGAGGGCGGCGAGCGCACAACCGGCGAGCGCGGCGAGCCCGACGAGCGGGGCGACCGGCAGGGCTCGGTCGACGACGAAGCGGAACAGCAGGAGGCCGACGAGGTACAGCACCGGGCCACCGACGATGACGACGCCTCCGGCGAGCTCGACCGCGGCGGCCGGCCGGTCGAGGATCTCCTTGTCTCCCACCGAGACGAGCACGATCCCGGCCACGATGACGACATGGGCGTAGCTGTAGCCGTCTCGCGCGATGCGTCCGACACGACCCGGACCGCGGCGTGCGGGCTGATGGTCCCTCGCTCGGTCGGCCTCCTCCTCGGCGGCCTCCACCGCGTGTCGCCCCACGGCCTCGGTGCGGTGGAAGTACAGCCACCACAGGGCGGCGGCGGAGACGAAGGCGCTCAGCATCGCGACGACCGCCTCGGGTGAGGTCTCGAGTTCGACGAACGCGAACCCGGTGACGAGCAGCGATTCACCGATGGCGATGATGATGAACAGGGACGCCCGCTCCGAGAGGTGCGCGCCGGAGAGGTCCCAGCTCTCGACCTCCGACCGTTGCATGCCCGGGAGGCGGAAGCCGAGCGCCCCACCGCCGTACTCGATGGCGACCGCCGCCACCCAGAGCGGGAGCTGCCACTCGGAGGGCACCAGGGCGCCCGCGATCCAGAAGACCCCGGCGAGCGCCGCCCAGACGAGGACGCGGGCGAAACTCAGGGCGACGTCGCGGTCGTGCCGCCAGGTCGCGACCACCATGAAGAGGGTGCGGATGAGCTGCAGCACGACGTACGCGACCGCGAACGCCAGCGCGCGGTCCGCGAAGGACGCCGAGACCGAGACCGCAGCCACGAAGGCGAGCAGTCCGAAGCCGATGAGGGCGAGCCGTACGGCGAGGCGTTCCGGGTCGAGCCAGTTCGTCACCCAGCTCGTCGAGACCCAGGACCACCACAGCGCGAGGATGAGGACGACCGACTCGAGCGCCGCGGTCACGCTCTGGTCGTCGGCGATGAGCTTGCTCAACTGGGTGAGCGCGAAGACGAAGACGAGGTCGAAGAAGAGCTCGACGAAGGTCACGCGCTCGGCGCGCTCGCCCGACTCCGGACGGCGGAGGTCTGCGGCGAGACCGAATCGAGGGGCTGGCATCTCCGTATCCTGACAGGCTTCGCCAGGATCGCCCGCCAGGCGGGACCCCAATGGGACCCGGTACCGACGCCTCCCCCTCGGATTCGTCGGTACCGGGCCGTGCTCGCCGCGAGCTGCGGGGACAGAGCTCGACGAGCACGCATTGAGCTTAGCGACTGGAATGCGAGAAGCACAAGGTTCAGAAGCCTCATCGGAATACCGGTCCATGATCCAGGGTTGCCTCCTGAGGCTGCGTCGTCCGCGCACCGCACCCCCACGAAAGGCACCACCCGCATGGATCTCTTCGCCCCCGTCCGTCTCGGCGACCTCGAACTCGCCAACCGCGTCGTCATGGCACCGCTCACGCGGATGCGTTCCGGTGCCGACGGCGTCCCCGGCGACCTCGTCGCCGAGCACTACGGACAGCGCGCGGGCCTCGGCCTCATCATCACCGAAGGCACCTACCCGAGCGCCGAGTCGCGTTCCTACCCGGGGCAGCCGGGGATCGTCACCCCCGAGCAGGTCGCCGGCTGGCGAGGTGTCGCCGACGCCGTGCACGGCGCGGGCGGTCTCATCGTCATGCAGCTCATGAACGGCGGCCGGGTCTCGCACACCGACATCACCGGGACCGACCGCATCGTCGCGCCGAGCGCCATCGCGATCACCGGCGAGGTCCGCACCCCGGCCGGCGCACAGCCCTACCCGGTGCCGCACGCCCTGACGACCGAGGAGCTCGACACGGTCCGCGACGAGTTCGTCCAGGCCGCCCGCAACGCGATCGAGGCCGGGCTCGACGGCGTCGAACTCCACGCCGCCAACGGCTACCTGCTCCACGAGTTCCTCTCCCCCGTCTCCAACGTGCGCACGGACCGCGCCGGCGGAAGCCCTGAGGCCCGCGCCGGGTACGTCGCGGAGGTCGTCCGCGCCGTGGCCGAGGCCGTCGGCGCAGCACGCGTCGGCATCCGCATCTCCCCGATGAACGGTGCCGGCGACACGGCGGAGACCGACGAGGCCGACGTCCGCGCCACCTACGGTTCGCTGCTCGACGCCCTGGCCCCCCTCGGGCTCGCCTACCTCAGCATCCTCCACGAGGAGCCAGCCGGCGCACTCGTGCAGGACCTGCGCGGTCACTTCGGCGGCAACCTCATCGTGAACAGCGGCTTCGGCACCGTCACGACCCGCGAAGAGGCGATCGCGCTCGTCGAGCACGCACACGCCGACGCCGTCGCCGTCGGTCGTCTCGCCATCGCGAACCCGGACCTCGTCGAGCGCTGGGCCGGCGAGCACGAGGAGAACACGCCGAACCCCGCGACCTTCTACGGCCCCGGCGCCGAGGGCTACACCGACTACCCGCGCCTCGCGAGCTGATCCGCTCGAGGTGAGGCGCCTCGTCGTTCCGCGGACCGCGGCGTGACGAGGCGCCTCAGCTCACTCCACTTCAGGTGGGGCGTGGGCCTCCAGGAACTCGTACACCTCGACGGGGTCGACCCCGGGGAACGAGCCCGTCGGCAGAGCCGCGAGCAGACTCGTCGGGGTCCGCGCCGCCGGCCAGGCCTGCCCGGCCCAGCGTTCGACGAGCGCCGGTGACGCTCGACGACAGCACCGCTCGTCCGGGCAGTTCGACGTGGCCCGATGCGGCGTCTCGCGGCCTCGGAACCACTTGACGTGCGCGAACGGCACCCCGACACTCACCGAGTACTCCCCCTCCTTCGCCCGCTCGAGGCGCGAGGTGCACCAGAAGGTGCCGGTGTCCATGTCCGTGTACTGGTACCAGGGGCTGAAGCGGTCCTCGACGTCGAAGACCGTCCTGGCCGTCCAGTTGCGGCAGACCGGCGAGCCCTCCACCGCACCGAGGACGTCGGAGGGGAAGGTCACTCCGTCGTTCTCGTACGCCTTGATGATCGTCCCCGACTCGTGCACCTTCATGAAGTGCACCGGGAGACCGAGATGCTTCGTCGCGAGGTTCGTGAACCGGTGTGCGGCCGTCTCGTAGGACACGGCGAACGCGTCGCGCAGGTCCTCCATCGAGATGCGTCGCAGCTGCTTCGCCGCGCCGAGCACCCGGACGGCGTCACGCTCAGGCAGCAGCAGCGCGGCCGTCAGATAGTTGGTCTCGACGCGCTGCCGCAGAAAGTCGGCGTAGTTTCTCGGCTCCTCATGTCCGCAGAGGTGACTGGCGAACGCCTGCAGGATGGGTGACCGCGAGTCGCGCGACACCGACGGCTCGGTCGGCAGGTAGATCCGTCCGTTCCGCCGATCGGTGACCGACCGTGTCGAATGCGGCAGGTCGGAGACCGAGTGGAGCGAGAACCCGAGGTACTGCGCCATCTCCGAGACGGTCTGGTGCGAGACCGGTCCACCCGTGTAGCCGACGGCGTCGAGGAGCCCCTTCGCGACGGCCTCGAGCTCGGGGAAGTAGTTGTCGGCGGCCCGCATGTCCGCGCGCAGGGCCACGTTCGCCCGGCGCGCCTCCTCCGGCGTCGCCGCCCGTTCACGATGCAATCTGGCGACCTCGTCGTGGAGCGCGAGGACGGCACGCAGGGTCTCGTCGGCCGTTCCCCGTGAAACACGGATGGGCGTGATCCCGAGCGCGGAGAAGACCGTGCCCCGTTGTGCCCGCTCGACGGCGATCTCCAGGGCGGCCCGCTCGCTCGGCGGCTCGTCGCGGAGGAGGTCGTCGACCGTGGTGTCGACGGCCGCCGCGATGAGGCGGAGCGTCGCCAGGCTCGGCTCGCGGTGCCCGTTCTCGACGGCCGACGCCTGCGACGGAGCGCGGTCCATCGCGCGGGCGAGGTCGTCGAGCGTGAGTCCGGCGCGCAGGCGGGCGTCACGGATCCGACGCCCGAGGACGAGGGCGTCGGCGTGGGCGGGGGCGGCGTCGCCAGGGGAGGCGGAGCCGGGTGGAGCAGCGACGGTGCTGGTCATGGGGATCATGCTCACACGGCCCGTTAGTTCCGGCAACCAGAAGGTCGGCCGTTCTTCTGCTCACGGATCACGGTCATCGAGGTTCCGGCGGGCACAGGATCGGTCCCACAGCATCTCCAGACCGACCGCATCCGACCTCAGGAGCCACCGTGAGCAACGCCGCCACCAGCCCATCCGACCACCGCAGCCCGCTCCGTGCCGGCGACCAGACGCAGACCGCCGAGGAGCTGCAGGAGGAGTGGGACACCGACCCGCGCTGGGACGGCGTCCGCCGTGACTACACCGCGGCCGACGTCATCCGCCTCCGCGGCGGCGTCCGCGAGGAACCGACCCTCGCCCGTCGGGGCGCCGAGCGACTGTGGAACCTCCTCCACACCGAGGAGTGGGTGCCGGCTCTCGGAGCCCTCACCGGCAACCAGGCCGTCCAGCAGGTCAGGGCAGGCCTCAAGGCCATCTACCTCTCCGGTTGGCAGGTCGCTGCCGACGCGAACCTGTCCGGACAGACCTACCCCGATCAGAGCCTCTACCCGTCGAACTCGGTGCCCGCGGTCGTCCGCCGGATCAACAACGCCCTCCTGCGAGCCGAACAGATCGACTTCGCCGAGGCACCCCTCGGCGAAGCCCCGCGACGGGAGGCGATCGACTGGCTCGCCCCGATCGTCGCCGACGCGGAAGCGGGCTTCGGCGGCCCACTGAACGCCTACGAGCTCATGTCCGGCATGATCCAGGCCGGCGCGGCAGGCGTCCACTGGGAGGACCAGCTCGCGGCCGAGAAGAAGTGCGGCCACATGGGCGGCAAAGTCCTCGTGCCGACGGGCCAGCACATCCGGACGCTCAACGCGGCACGCCTCGCGGCCGACGTCGCCGGTGTCCCCACGGTCGTCATCGCCCGCACCGACGCACTCGCCGCCACGCTGATCACGAGCGACATCGACGAACGCGACCAGCCGTTCCTGAACGGGAACCGCACCCCGGAGGGCTTCTACGAGGTGGAGAACGGCATCGGTCCGGTGCTCGCCCGCGGCCTCGCCTACGCGGAGTACGCCGACCTCCTCTGGGTCGAATCGGCGGAACCCGACCTCGACCTCGCCCGTCGCTTCGCCGAGGCCGTCCACGAACGGTTCCCCGGTAAGCAGCTCGCCTACAACTGCTCCCCGTCGTTCAACTGGCGGTCGCACCTCGACGACGCGCAGATCGCATCCTTCCAGCGCGAACTCGCCGCGATGGGGTACGCCTTCCAGTTCATCACCCTCGCCGGCTTCCACGCCCTCAACCACTCGATGTTCACGCTGGCGAGCGACTACCGGGAGCGGGCGATGAGCGCGTACGTCGACCTCCAGGAGGCCGAGTTCGCCTCGGCCGCCCACGGCTACACCGCCACGAAGCACCAGCGGGAGGTCGGCACCGGCTACTTCGACCTGGTCGCGACCGCACTCAACCCCGGCAGCGCCACCCTCGCCCTCGCCGGATCGACCGAGGAACAGCAGTTCCACTGAGCCCTGCCCCACCCATCACCACCTCCATCCGAAACGGAGTCACCCCATGAACACCATCCTCGCCTCCCCACCCACGCCCACCACGGCACCGGTTCCGACGAAGCGCACCGGCCCCGCCATCGAGGTGGTCGGTCGACGCCTCGACCGCTCCGAGGAGATCCTCACGCCGGACGCCCTCGCCTTCCTCGCCGAGCTGCACCAGCGGTTCGCGGGCGCCCGGCACGACCGCCTCGCCGAGCGCATGCGCCGACGATTCGAGATCGGCAACGGCCGTGACCCGAAGTTCCGCGACGACACCGCCGCGATCCGTGGAGACGCCTCCTGGCGGGTCGCCGGCGCCGGTCCCGGCCTCGAGGACCGCCGGGTCGAGATCACCGGACCGACCGATCCGAAGATGACCATCAACGCGCTCAACTCCGGCGCGGACGTCTGGCTCGCCGATCAGGAGGACGCGACCAGCCCGACCTGGGCCAACGTCATCGGCGGGCAGCTCTCACTCCGCGACGCGATCCGCGGCGAGCTGACGTTCACGAACGAGGCCGGCAAGGAGTACCGCGTCACGGCGACCGAGACCCCCACGATCGTCATGCGCCCGCGCGGCTGGCACCTGGTCGAGAAGCACCTGCGCTTCGTCGACCGCACGGGCGCCTCCATGGCGGCGTCCGGGAGTCTCATCGACTACGGCCTGTACGTGTTCCACAACGCCGAGGCCCTCATCGCCTCGGGTCGGGGGCCGTACTTCTACCTCCCGAAGCTGGAGTCGAGCGAGGAGGCGAAGCTCTGGGACGACGTCTTCACCTTCACGGAGGAGCGCCTGGGACTGGTGCACGGCACGATCCGTGCGACCGTCCTCATCGAGACGCTGCCGGCGGCGTTCGAGATGGACGAGATCCTGTTCGCGCTCCGAGACCACTGCGCCGGGCTGAACGCCGGACGGTGGGACTACATCTTCTCGATCATCAAGCACTACCGCGGTCGCGGTGCCCGCTTCGTCCTCCCCGACCGGAGCGAGGTCACGATGACGGTGCCCTTCATGCGGGCGTACACCGAGTTGCTCGTGCAGAGCTGTCACCGCCGCGGCGCGCACGCGATCGGCGGCATGTCGGCCTTCATCCCGAACAGCCGGGACCCGGAGGCCACGGCGCTGGCCATCGAGAAGGTCTCGGCCGACAAGCGACGGGAGGCGGCCGACGGGTTCGACGGGACCTGGGTGGCGCACCCGGGACTCATCCGGGCCGCGCGGGACGAGTTCGACGCGATCCTCGGCGAACGCCCGAACCAACTGGACCGACTGCGGGAGGACGTGTCGGTCACCCCGGCGCAGCTCCTCGACGTGCGCATCGGTCGTGCCGTCACCGACACCGGCCTCCGCGACAACGTGTCGATCACGGTCCGCTACCTCGACTCCTGGCTGCGCGGGGTCGGCGCGGCGGCCATCGACGGACTGATGGAGGACGCCGCGACGGCGGAGATCAGCCGCTCGCAGATCTGGCAGTGGATCCACCAGGACGTCGCGACGGACGACGGCCGGCCGATCACGCGCGAGCGGGTCGAGGGCCTCGTCGACGAGCTGCTCGCCTCGCTCCCCCGGACCGCCGAGGACCGCTTCGACGACGCCGCCGAGCTGTTCCGCGAGGTGGCGCTCCGCGACGAGTTCCCGACCTTCCTCACCGTGCCGGCGTACACCCGCCACCTGGTCGACCCGGCGTAGGTGCGCGACGTCCAGCGCTCCTGCCCGCCGCTCGTCGTCGGAAGCCGCCCGGAATCCTTCCGGGGACCGACGGCGAGCGGCGGTGCATCCGTGCTCTGGCCGCCCCGCGACCGACACCGTAGAGTCGGGCGTATGACCCACAACGTTCAGGAAGCGATGCCCGCCCGTCTCCCGTCGGTCGGAACGACCTCGCCGGAGACGCAGGCGATGCCACGATGGAACGCGTCGAGCCGATACGGTGCCTCGCTCGTGGCCGTCGTCCTGGGTGGATACCTCGCCATGCGCGGCGGATTGAATGTCATGTGGCTCCAGTCGGACGCCAACGTCATCGGCGCCCTGCTCCTCCAGTTCTTCGTGGGCGGCGCGGTCCTCGTGGCCGGTGCCCTGATCGCCCCGGTCTCCCTGGCGCGACGCGTGTTGGCCTCCGCCGTCGTCGTGGCCGGTCTCGCGGTCCATGCGTTCGGGTCGGCGACGGCGACGATCGCGACGCCGCCGTTCCTGCTGTACGGATCGATGTCCTTCGCAATCGGCGCCTTCACGGCTGCCGCGGTCTGGTTGATCGTCCGGGGCCGATCCCTGCCGACCTTCGTCCTCCTGCTCGCCTTCGCCGCCGTGCCGCTGCTGACCGAGCGGCTGACCCACACCGGTTGGTCGGGCGTCACCCGTGAGGACCTGCTGACGGGCGTCTCCGCCGCCATCGGCGTCGGTGTGGCGTGGGCGGCAGCGGCCGTCGACGGCGCCCGGTCCCGATAGGGTCCGGTCCGCGTCACGCACTGTCCTCGCGACACCGGGTTGGGTACGCTCGGAGTCGTGCCTGAATCGACCTCCACGCCCCGCCTGTCCACGAAGATCGCAGCGATCGCCGAGTCCGCCACGCTGAAGGTGGACGCGAAGGCGAAGGCCCTGCAGGCGCAGGGTCGCCCCGTCATCTCCTACGCGGCGGGCGAGCCCGACTTCCCGACGCCGGAGCACATCGTCGAGGCCGCCCTCGTCGCCGCGCGCGACCCGAAGGCGCACCGGTACACGCCGGCCGCCGGGCTGCCCGACCTCCGCGCGGCGATCGCCGAGAAGACGCTCCGCGACTCCGGTCTCGAGGTCGACCCCGGCCGGGTCATCGTCACCAACGGCGGTAAGCAGTCGGTGTACGAGGCGTTCCAGGTGCTGCTGAACCCCGGCGACGAGGTCATCGTGCCCACGCCGTTCTGGACCACCTACCCGGAGGCCATCGCCCTGGCCGACGGTGTCGCGGTCGACGTCTTCGCCGACGCCTCGCAGAACTACCAGGTCACGGTCGAGCAGCTCGAGGCGGCGCGCACCCCACGCACCAAGGTCCTCCTCTTCGTCTCGCCGTCGAACCCGACCGGCTCCGTCTACTCCCCCGAGCAGACGAAGGCCATCGGCGAGTGGGCGCTCGAGCACGGCATCTGGGTCATCTCCGACGAGATCTACCAGAACCTCACCTACGACGGCGTCCGTGCGACGTCCATCGTCGAGGCGGTCCCCGAGCTCGCGGAGCAGACCCTCCTCGTCAACGGGGTGGCGAAGACCTACGCGATGACCGGCTGGCGCGTGGGGTGGACCGTCGGCCCGGCGGACGCCATCAAGGCGCTCGGCAACCTCCAGTCGCACCTGTCCGGCAACGTGAACAACATCGCGCAGCGCGCGGCGATCGCGGCCCTCACCGGCCCGCAGGATGCTGCGGAGGCCATGCGCGAGGCCTTCGACCGTCGTCGCAAGCTCATCGTCGAGGAACTGAACAACATCGACGGTTTCGCGACGCCCACGCCGCAGGGCGCCTTCTACGTCTACCCCGACGTGACGGCACTGCTCGGCCGGACGTTCGGCGGTGTGACGCCCACGACCTCACTCGAGCTCGCGGACCTCATGCTCGACCAGGCCGAGGTCGCCGCCGTGCCCGGCGAGGCGTTCGGGCCGTCCGGGTACCTGCGGTTCAGCTACGCACTCGGCGACGACCAGCTCCTCGAGGGCGTCCAGCGGCTGCAGCGCCTCTTCGCGTCCTGATCCGTCGTCCGCCCGCCGGCATGCGGTGGGCGGACGTTCGGCTGGAAGACGACGTCGCCGTCAGATCGTGACGCCGACCACCACGGGTTCGGGCTGCAGGAGCACACCGAACTCGGCGTGGACCCGCGCCTGCACGAAGCGGGCGAGTTCGGCGATCTCGGTGGCGGTCGCGCCGCCCCGGTTCGTCAGCGCGAGGGTGTGCTTCGTGGAGACCGCGGCGTGCGATCCGGGGAGCGCGAACCCGCGACGGACCCCGGCCCGCTCGATCAGCCAGGCCGCCGACAGCTTCGCCAGGCGTTCCACGGGAGCCGGCCGGGGCGGGTTGACGACCTCGCCGAGTGGGAAGACGTACTCGGTGTCGTCGTCGGCCGGCGGGTCGACGGGCCACCAGGGAGCGTCACCGGGGAGCGAGCGGGCGACGTGCTCGGACACGATCGGGTTCGTGAAGAACGATCCGGCGCTGGCGGTGTCGGGGTCGTCCGGGTCGAGCACCATGCCCTTCGAGGCGCGGAGCGCGAGCACCGTCGTGCGCACCTGGGCCAGACGGACCTGCTCGCCGACCTCCACGCCGAGCGCGAAGGCGAGCTGCTGATAGGCGATCGGCGCGGCGAGACCGTCGACACCGACGTCGTCGAGCTCGATGACGATCGCGACGACCACGCCCGACCGCTCGGGCTCCCCACCGCCGTGACGCTTCAGGACCGACGTCCGGTACCCGAGGCCGAGCTCGGCAGCGGGGACGCGCTCGACGGTCTGCGACTCCTCGTCGAGCAGATCGACCGCGACGAGCGACGACACGATCTCCTGTCCGTAGGCGCCGATGTTCTGGACGGGGGCCGCCCCACAGGATCCCGGGATGCCGGAGAGCGCCTCGATGCCCGCGAAGCCGTGCTCCACCGTGTAGGCGACGAGCGCCTCCCAGTCCTCGCCGGCCTGCACCCGCAACCGGACGCGTCCGGCGGGAGCCTCGAGCCGTTCGATGCCGCGGTTCGCCGCCCTGATGACGGTGGCCTCGACCGGCTCGTCACCGACGAGGAGGTTCGATCCGCCCCCGAGCAGCAGCCATGGCTGGTCGGTGTTCCAGACGTCGAGCACGGCGTCGATGAGCTCGGCCTCGCTCGTGCACTCCACGAAGGCTGCGGCGGGCCCACCCACCTGCAGGGTGGTGAGCTCGCGCAGACTGATGGTGTCGGTCATGGCGCTCCGCAGCTCAGGCGAAGCCGACGACGAGCTGCGCCTTGCCGAGCACCGTCTGCTCGGCGAAGGTGACGGTGAGGTCGATGCGTGCGGTCTGCGCGTCCGCGTCGAGCTTGCCGACCTTCGCGACGATGTGGAGTTCGGCGCCGGTCTCCGGGTCGACGACGACCGGGCGCGTGAACCGCACCTGGTAGTCGAGCACGCGGCCGGGGTCGCCGATCCAGTCGACCACCGGCTGCGCGGCGATCCCCATCGTCAGCATGCCGTGCGCGAGGACACCGGGCAGCCCGACGGACGCGGCGACGTCGTCACGGTAGTGGATCGGGTTGAAATCGCCCGAGGCACCGGCGTAGCGCACGAGCGCGTCGCGGGTGAGGTGGACCGTCCGCTCGGCGACGACGTCGCCGACGGCGGGCATGGCGGGAGTCGTCTGCTGCACGTCGCTCATCCTTCGTCTCCTCGCACCACGAGCGTCGAGGTCGCGGTGACCACCGGCTCGCCGTCGGCGTCGGTCATGACCGAGTCGCACGTCACCATGGAGTGGCCGCCCAGGGACTTGATCGAGGTGACCGTCAGCTGCGCGGTCAGTTCATCGCCCGCGACGATCGGGCGGTGGTGCACGAACCGCTGGTCGCCGTGGACGACCCGACTGAAGTCGATGCCGGCGTCCGGCTCGGCGAGGAGCTGCTGCAGCGTGTGCTCCTGCACGACGACCGCGAAGGTCGGCGGCGCGACCACGTCGGCGTGGCCTGCGGCGCGTGCCGCTTCCGGGTCGAGGTTGATGGGGTTCGTCGCGAAGACGGCCCGCGAGAACTCGCGGATCTTCTCGCGTCCGACCAGGTACGGGGCTACGGGCGGGAAGACCCGACCGGCGAGCTCTGGGTTCACTGACACGCCCTCCAGCCTACCCGCTGGCCCGGCGAGGGGGTCTTGGAGCCGGATCGACGACCGGGGTGATCAGGAGCGCTTCAGCGCCTGGAACACCATGCGGATCGCGATGACCACGAGGAACGCCGCGAAGAGCAGGTTGCCGACGAACGGCGGGACGACCGACGCGACGATGGCGCCGAGCGCGGTCGTCGTGCACGCCGCGACCCCGATGATCGCCGCGGCGCGGAGGTCGACGTTGCCACGCCGGACGTTGCCGACGGTGCCGGAGATCGCGGTCGGCACCATCATGAGCAACGACGTGCCCTTGGCGATGAGGTCGCTCGCTCCGAACAGCAGGATGAGCATCGGCACGACGACGACCCCGCCACCGATCCCGAGGAGTCCCGACAGGACGCCGGTCAGGAAGCCCAGGAGGATGAGGCCGATGATCGAACCGACGTGCAGATCGATCTCGGCGGTGCGGGACGGGACGATGAGGAACAGGGAGACCACGACGACGAGCAGGAAGCCGATGAAGCCCCACTGGAGCGCCTTCTTGGGGAGCTTCGCCAGGAGGTAGCTGCCGAGCTGGGCGCCTCCGATCGCGCCGGCCGCCAGCAGGATCGCCGCCACCCAGTCGACCGTGCCGTTCACCGCGTAGGAGATGACCCCGACGAGCGACGTCGGGACGATCGCGGCGAGCGAGGTCCCAGCGGCGAGCCGTTGCCCGAACCCGAGGAGGAACACGACGGCGGGGACGATGAGGATGCCGCCGCCGACGCCGAAGAGCCCCGACAGGAACCCGGCGGTCAGGCCGATCCCGATGAGCCAGGCGATGCCGGACGCGGATCGGACCGGACGGCCGGTCGTGTCGTCTCCGGTCACCGTGCGGTGGGGCCGGAGAGCGCCGTCTCGAGGGACGGGGTGGTGCGAGCGGTTCCGGCGTCGAGGAGCGACCAACCGGTGTCGGTCGCCTCGATGACCGACACGGAGCAGTTCTCCAGCGGTGGGACCGTCGTACCGGAGAGGTGGCTGAGGGTGAGGCGGATGAGGGTGCCGTGGCTCACGACGAGGACGTTCTGCCCGGGGAAGTCGCGTGCGATGGCGTCGATGCCGCGGAGTCCGCGTTCGATGACCGACTCCTCGGTCTCGAGGTTCGGGTACTGGTGGTCTGGCCAGTTCTCAAGGACCATCTGCGCCGTCGCGCCCTCGGCGTCGCCGTAGTGGCGCTCGACGACGTCGGGGTAGGTGGGGCCGAGTTCGAGTCCGAGCGCGTCCGCGATGATCTGCGCGGTCTCGCGTGCGCGCCCCAGTGGGGAGCTAACGACGACGTCCCAGGTGCCCGTGAGGCGAGGGGCGACCGTGGCCGCCTGCTCCCGCCCCGTGTCGTTCAGCGGGATGTCCGTCGTCCCCTGCAACCGTCGTTCGAAGTTCCAGGCGGTCTGTCCGTGACGGACGAGGGCGATGGTCATACCCCCAAGCCTAACCGCCGACGGCGCACGCATCACCGGTCTGGGCCGGCCTCACCGTTCGGTGTCACTCCCGGCTTCCGTCGCCCAGCGGATCCGGATGGGTCCGCGGACCGTCGCGCGGTCGACCGCCTCGTCGCCCTGCGTGATCCGCACCCGGCCGGCGTCGACGAGCCGCCAGGCGACCCGGCGGGTGTCGTCCATCAGCTCGCGCCAGTCCTCGCCGCCGACGGCACGGGCGGCGTCGGACGGGCAGATGGACGAGGTGACGGCGCGCTTGCCGAGGAGGTCGAGGATGGTCGCCTCGAGGACGGCGTCGTCGACGGCTCCCCTGCCCTGCGGCTGCGCCCCAGTGTCGTCACTCATGGCATCCAGTATGCGCGCTCTCCTGCGGCGGCGTCCCGGAGCCGGCGACGCCGGACGGGACACCGCTCACCGGAGCAGGCCTCAGGCGAACTGCGCGTAGAACGCCTCGGGGGCGTTGGCGAGTGACGCCTTGACCATGGCGCTCCAGTCGTCGACGACGACCTCGGCGACACCCTGCTCGACGCCGTCGAGGCTCGCCCGGGCGACGTCCGCCGGGTCGACCATCGGCCCCTCGTAGCCCGCCATGATGTCGGTGTCGGCGGCACCGAGGTGCAGTCCCTGGACAGAGACCCCCTTCGGTGCGAGTTCCAGACGGACCGCGTTCGTCATGTTCCACTCCGCCGCCTTGGCCGCGGCGTATCCACCGGAACCCGGGTGGGCGAACCAGCTCAGGGCGGAGAGCACGTTGACGATCGCCCCGCCCCCGTTCCCTTCGATCACCGGAGCGAAGGCACGCACCATGGCGAGGTTGCCCCAGTAGTGGGTGTCCATCTCGCGACGCGCGTCGGCGAGGTCGCCGGTCAGCATCGAGCCCTGCGTGGCGATGCCGGCGTTGTTGACGAGCAGCGTGACGTCGGTCGCGATCGCGGCCGCCGCCTCGACGGAGGCCTGGTCGGTGATGTCGAGCTGCAGCACCTCCACGCCGGGAATGTCGACGAGCTCGGGGCGGCGCGCGGTCGCGTACACCTTCGCGGCGCCGCGCTCGAGCAGCTGGGTGACGAATCGGCGCCCGATGCCCCGGTTCGAGCCGGTGACGAGTGCGACGGATCCTGCGATGTCCATGATTCCTTCCCGCGTGCGGGGCGATCCCGCAGCAGCCTGGTTAGGCTAAGACCTCACATCAATGTCAGGTGCAAGCCAGGAACGGAAGATCGATGCGCATCGGGGATCTCGCGGCTCGGACCGGGGCGAGCGTCCGCTCGCTCCGCTACTACGAAGAGCAGGGGCTGCTCACCGCTACGCGCACGACGAGCGGCCAGCGCCACTACGAACAAGCGGCGGTCGAACGGGTCGAGCTCGTGCAGCAGCTCTTCGCGGCCGGCCTCCCGAGCCGCACCATCGTGCAGCTCCTCCCCTGCGTCGACGCCGGGGTCGCGACGCCGGAATCGCTTGAGCTGCTTCGGACCGAACGCGACCGCATCACGGCGCAACTGGCGGACCTCGAGGCGGCGCGCGCCCGCCTCGAAGCGGTCATCGACATCACGCTCCACCCGACGCCCGAGCATTGCCCGGCCCTGCGCGAGGAGCATCAGGTCGAGTTGGACGCCGCCTGAGCCCCTCGGCCCGTCTCCGACGCGGTCGGTCCGTCGCGGCTACCATGACCAGGTCGGAGGTCGAGGAAACAACCGGTGGCCAGCCTTCGCGGTAGCCGAGACGGGGGTCAGCGATGAGTGCATCCGAGAGCCAGGGACAGACGAGTACGACCGAGTCGGTCGCGGCGCAGGCGGCACGCACCCGGCTCGAACAGCGCGTGGCGAGCATCGAATCCATCCTGATCACGATCCCCATGTTGCTGCTGGAGGTCGCGCTCATCCTCTCGCTGTTCGTGCCGTTCGCCAGTCAGACGACCGACGACGAGGGCACGGAGGTCTTCAACCTCTTCTTCTTCCTCGCTGGTTTCGCCGATCGCGATGACGACGGTGATCCGGAGGCCGCCTCGATCCTGTTCGCGAGCGCGTTCCTGGTGCTCATCCTGGTGATCATCGCGGCGATCTGCACCACCCCGGTGTTCCGGGGGAGCCGGACCTCCGCCCGGGCGGGTGCCACGGCCGTGACCGTCATCATCGTGCTCATCCTCGGCAACATCGGTGCCTGGATGGTGATGCTGATCGGCATCTTCGCGGACTCGCCCTGGGAGCTCGGGCCGGCGCTCCCGCTCCTCAGTATCGGAACCCTGCTGGCGGCGATGATCGCCTTCTCCCCGGGGTACCGCAGCATCTGGGACCGGTGAGACGGCCCGGTCCGCAGCCCGGCGCTAGGCGCTCGAGTGATTCCGGCCACCGGGATCGGCCAGCCAGCCTGCCACCCAGAGGATCTCGTGAGCGATCTCCTGCACGGCCCGGTCATCGGTGACGACCCTGCGCGCCGTGCTCGCCTCCTCCAGCTTGGTGGCCGCGCGAGCACTCCGCTCGAGGTGCTCCTCGAGCGCCGTCCCGATCTCGCGCCGAGCGAGGCGCTGCGCGGCGGTCCTGTCGGTCGCGGTCAAGAGCACGCCGAACGAACGGACGTTCGTGCCGAGGGCGGCGACCAGCGTGGGGATCTGCAGCACGCTGACGGTGTTCGTGTACAGGAGGCGGAAGTAGCCTGCCGACCGGTAGTTCGCCCACATGGCTGCAAGGTTCTGCTCTGCCAGGTCGCTGCCGTTGCGCCATGGTTCCGGGTACGCCTGGTCGAGATTGTCGCCGTCGATGACGGCATGAGGAAGGTCGGCGCGTTGCAGGATCTTGGATGCTTCGGCAGCGACCGACGTCTTGCCGACGCCAGAGCGACCTCCGATGAAGATCACGTCCGTGGCGGGTGTGTCCTGCATGTTCGTCACGCGCTAGTGCGCCTGCAGGACCGCCCACGCGATGAGGCTGTCGAGACGACGGACGTCGACGCCCTTCGCAAGCTTGACCTTGATGTGCCCAGCCCTCGTCCAGAGTTCGATCTCCGAGTTCCAGTCGAGGGTTCCGGCGTTCTCGGAGGACCACATGTTGATCGAGCTGTACGGCAGGGAGTAGATCTCGACCTTCTTGCCGGAGATGCCCTGCGCGTCGCGCACGATGAGCCGCTTGGTGGTGAACACCGCGGAGTCGCGGAACGTCTTGAACGCCGCGACCGCCTGTTCCCCCTGCACGAGCAGCTGGGTCACATCCGCGGGGATCGGGATCTCGTTCTGCAGGGTCCAGGCCATGATCGGTGCGCTTTCCATGGCCCGATTGTGTCAGAGACCATCGCTCCCGGCGTGGTTCCGGCGGCCGCGGCGATGGGGAGTGCTGCCCATGCGGTGAACCACTCCGACGCCTGTCGCCTTGCCATACTGAACCCGTGAACGGAACCGACAACACCTCGACCGGCGTGCTCGAGGAGTACCGGTGGGCCGTCGAGGCCGAACTCCAGAACACCCCGTTCATCGTCACGGACGTCCCGGACGGGTTCCGGGTCGGGTTCGACCTCGCGAACGCCCACTGGTTGGACGTCCTCCAGCTGAACGAGGTGTCCGACAGCATCACGTACACCGTCCGCGTGGACGAACGACGACGGCGCTTCAGCATCACCGACACCCTTCGCACCATGGGCTGGTCGGCGGGCGCCGCCGGATTCGTCCCACGGCTGTCGTGGTCGTTCTCCTGGCAGTCGGGTCGGGTCCGCTACGGCCGGGTCATCATGCTCGGCATCGCGCCCGGCGGGTTCGAGGTCGCGTTCAGCCCCGAGAACGAACGCGCACGGATCCGGGAGATCGGCGAGGAACTCGGCCTCCGCCCCCGGATGGCGCCGCATGCCCGCATCGGCATCTGGGCTGCGATCGGCGCTGTGCTGCTCGGCCTGCTGGTGCCCGCTGCGATCATGCTCGGCGGCTCCCTGACCGGGACCCACTGAGACGGGGACGCTCGGCGAGGATCAGCTCCCGCGGATACGCAAAAGGCCCGGAAGCCCGGGCCTTGCGTAGCAGGAGAGAGATTCGAACTCTCGACCTCACGATTATGAGTCGTGCGCTCTCACCAACTGAGCTACCCTGCCACGTCTCTCCGTATGCCGGCGAGAGCAGTGACGGAGAGAACGAGCCCCGAGCGGGACTTGAACCCGCGACCTCTTCCTTACCAAGGAAGTGCTCTACCACTGAGCTATCGGAGCGCGAACCAGACCGCTCACGCGGAAATGGCACCAGTAGAGACTAGCATCCCCGGAGGCGTGCTTCGTACACGCTCTCGGATCATTTGGCCGCGAAGGTGTCGGCGGCGTGCACGACCTTCGCGAGGTACGAGGCGGCGCCGTTGTACGAGCCGATCGCGGCGACCCAGTCCGCCTCGATCCGGAGGTCGCGCCCGCCGTGGCAGAGGTAGCCCGCCGCGGCGAGCGCCGCGTCGTCGATCTGCTGCGGGTCCGCGACGCCGTCGCCGTTCCCGTCCGCTCCCCACCGCTCCCAGGTCGAGGGGATGAACTGCATCGGACCGACCGCGCGGTCCCACCGGGCGTCGCCGTCGAACGCGCCGCCGTCGGTGTCCGAGACGGCGTCGAACTCGGTTCCGGTGAGTGCGGGCCCGATGATCGGCGGGGTCGCTCGACCGGCTGCGTCGAGGGCGCCACCGAAGATGGTCCCGTGCCCGGACTCGACGCTCCCGAGCGCGGCGAGGGTGTTCCACGCGATCCCGCACTCGGGTCGCGCCTGCGCGGTGGCCAGTGCCGCCCCCGCGTAGGCGGACATGGCGCGTTCCGGGATACCGAGGCGCTGCGCCGTGGCCGACGCCCACGTGAGGTCGACGCGATCGGTGATGGCGGCAGGAGCCGTCCCGGCCGAGCCCACCGCCGGGATGCCGGGCCCTTCGACCGCGGCGTGGGGTGCGGTCCCGAGGGTCGAGTCCCGCACCTGCGCCTGCCTGACGAGCTCCGGCCCCCAGGTGACGACGGCGACGATGACGGCGAGCCCCACGGCCACGGCTGCGAAGGCGACGACCCAACCCATCGGGGCCGACTGCAGGCGCCTCCGACCGGGCCTCCGGTTCGGCCGCTTGGCGGCACTGCGCGCGCCGACGGTCCGCGACCGTGGCTTCGGAGCCGACCGGGTGGCTCCGCTCCGGGTCCGCGCGGAGGCTCGCGGCTTCGATCCGGCGGGCCGGCGACCGCTGTTCCCCTTCGCCGACGTCACCACCCGTCCACCGTAACCGAGGGCGGCGACGGGGCGACTCGTCAGGGCTGTGGTGCGGCCTTCGCGGCGTTCTTGGCCTGGCGCTTCGCCCGGAGGTCCTTCGCGACGGCGACACCCTTCTTGGCGGCGGCGTTCGCCTTCGTGCTCGCCCGCTTGGCCCCGTCGAACTCGGAGGCGAGGACGGCGAGCCCGCCGACGGCGATGAGTGCCCCAGGGCCGGGCAGCGGGATGAGCGCGACGCCGAGGGCGACCGTGCCACCGCCGACGACGCCGACACCCGCGCGGTAGACGCGGTTCGCCGTCGGGTTCCGGCGGATGATCCCGCGGGTGGTCCGGGCCGCCGAACCGGCGACCCGCCCCGCCTGCGCTCCGACGCGCTTGGCCGTGCTGCGGGCGGTGCTGTCCGATTCCGTCGTCATGTCCCCACTCTAGGCAGCACCTGACGGGTCGTCACCGGGAATCCGGTGCGAATCGGGCCCCGGTCGACGCGCGGCGGGAGGCCTCGGCGATGGCCTAGGGTAGCGACATGGACTCCGCCCTCCCGACCTCGTCGGCGACCGCAGCTCAGCATGCCTCCCCCGCAGGAGGCTCCACCCCCGGATCGGAGTGGTGGCGTTCCGCCGTCATCTACCAGATCTACCCCCGCTCCTTCGCCGACGCGAACGGTGACGGTCTGGGCGACCTGCCCGGCATCACCTCCCGCCTCGGCGCCCTCCAGGAACTGGGCGTCGACGCCATCTGGCTGTCCCCCTTCATGACGAGCCCGCAGAAGGACGCCGGCTACGACGTCGCCGACTACTGCGACGTCGATCCCATCTTCGGCACGCTCGCCGATTTCGACGCGATGACCGCCGCCGCCCACGGTGCCGGTATCCGAGTCATCGTCGACCTCGTCCCCAACCACTCGTCGACCGCGCACCGCTGGTTCCAGGAGGCGCTCGCGGCCGGACCGGGGTCCGAGGAACGCGCCCGCTACATGTTCCGCGACGGCAAGGGCGAACACGGGGAGCAGGCCCCGAACAACTGGGAGTCCGTCTTCGGCGGTCCGGCCTGGACGCGCGTCGTCGAGGCGGACGGTACCCCCGGCCAGTGGTACCTGCACATCTTCGACTCCTCGCAGCCGGACTTCGACTGGACGAACCCGTGGGTGCGGGAGCAGTTCCGCGGCGTCCTGCGCTTCTGGCTCGACCGCGGCGTCGACGGCTTCCGCGTCGACGTGGCGCACGGCATGATCAAGGCCGACGGGCTGCCCGACTACACCCCGCCCGCCGAGGGTGGCAGCATGGGCGGCGCGTCCGTGGACGCGTCACTCGAGGCCGCCGGCACCGGGCCGGAGTCGTGGCCGGAGACCGCTCCGTACTGGGGCCAGGACGGTGTCCACGAGATCTACCGCGACTGGCACGAGCTGCTCGCGACGTACGAGGGCGACCGCGTCCTCTGCGCCGAGGCCTGGGTCGACCCGCTCGACAAGATGGCACTCTGGGTGCGGCCCGACGAGATGCAGCAGGCGTTCAACTTCCCGTACCTCGAGACGCCTTGGAACGCGGCGGCACTCAAGACGGTCGTCTCGGAGTCGCTGCGGGCCTTCGCCCAGGTCGGCGCACCGAGCACCTGGGTGCTGTCGAACCACGACGTCGTCCGCCACGCCTCCCGCCTCGCGCTCACGGAGGAGAACCCGCAGGGCTACGGCGTCGGGCCGAACACCCCCGGCAAGCCGGACCGCGCACTCGGCCTGCAGCGTGCTCGCGCCGCGACCGCGCTCATGCTGAGTCTCCCCGGCGGCGCCTACCTCTATCAGGGCGAAGAGCTCGGGCTTCCGGAGGTCATCGACCTCCCGGACGACGCCCGTCAGGACCCCACCTGGTTCCGCACGAACCACGAGCGCTACGGGCGCGACGGCTGCCGCGTGCCGATCCCGTGGGAGGCCGGCCACCCCGCGTACGGCTTCAACACGACTGGCGCCTCCTGGCTGCCGCAGCCCGACGACTGGAACGACTACTCGCGCGACGCCCAGGCGGGCATCCCCGGGTCGACGCTCGAGCTCTACCGCACGCTCCTGCGGCTGCGTCGAGAGCACGGCCTGGGCCTCGGATCGGTCGCGTGGATCGAGGGTGCTCCGGAGAGCATCCTCGCGCTCACGAACGGCACGGTCACGGTCGTCGCGAACACCGGCGCGGACGACGTGCCGGTCCCGTCGTCGCTCGCCGAGTCGTCCGTCCTCGTCGCGAGCGGCCCGTTCGACGGCACCACGATCCACGGCGACACGACGGTCTGGTTCACGACGCCGTAAGGGCCCAGCCCTGCACGCTCCTCGTGCGCCGCGGCGACGGCACACGAGGAGCGGATCCGGCTCAGTGGTGGAGGATCGCGACCGAGTGCGCGCCGAGACGGATGGAACCGTCCGAGGTGACGACCTCGCCGAAGCTGTCGAGCAGATCATCGACCCGCAGCGGCAACTCCACGGCTTCCGTCCCGAAGTTCACCGCCAGCGTGGCCGAGCCACGACGCAGCACGAACGAATCGGTCGACTCGTCGGCGACCGCCGTGGTGTCGGCGAACGCCGGATCGGTGAACGCGGGCACGGTGCGCCGCAGCTCGATCAGGCGCCGGTACCAGGTCAGGAGCCGCGCATGGCGACCCTGCGACCGTTCGGACCAGTCGAGGATCGAGCGTCGGTACGTCTCCGGGTCCTGCGGGTCGGGTACGTCGGCCTCGTTCCAGCCCATCCGGGCGAACTCGGCGATGCGCCCCTTCGCCGTCGCCTCACCGAGCTCCGGCTCGGGGTGGGAGGTGAAGAACTGCCACGGGGTCGACGCCGCCCACTCCTCACCCATGAAGAGCATCGGCGTGAACGGTCCGAGCAGGGTGAGGGCGGCGGCGATGGCCAGCTGACCGTCGTCGAGGCTGGCCGCCAATCGGTCGCCCACGGCACGGTTGCCGATCTGGTCGTGGTTCTGGTCGGAGACGACGAGGCGCCAGCTCGGCGTGCGCTCGAGGTCGATCCGCCGGCCGTGGTGCCGCTTCCGGAAGCTGGACCAGGTCCCGTTGTGGAAGAACCCCTCCTCCATGACCTTGCCGAGCGCACCGAGCGGCGCGAAGTCGGCGTAGTACCCGGACACCTCACCGGTGAGGGCGACGTGGAGGGCGTGGTGGAAGTCGTCGCTCCACTGGGCGTCCAGCCCGTAGCCGCCGGGCCCACGCGGGGTGATGAGCTTCGGGTCGTTGAGGTCCGACTCGGCGATCAGCGTGAGCGGCCGGTTCAGATCCGCAGCGAGCGCGTCGACGGCCGCGTCGAGTTCCTCCAGGAGGTGGACCGCCCGGGTGTCGTGCAGCGCGTGGACGGCGTCGAGCCGCAGACCGTCGACGCCGTACTCCTCGAACCACATGAGGGCGCTGTCGATGATGTACCGGCGCACCTCGTCCGAGTCGGGGCCGTCGAGGTTGACGCTGTCGCCCCAGGTGTTGCCGGCGCCGTCTGCGAGATACGGGCCGAATCTGGGCAGGACGTTGCCGGACGGGCCGAGGTGGTTGTAGACGACGTCCTGGATCACGGCGAGCCCGCGCTCGTGGCAGGCCCGGACGAAGCGCCGGTAGCCCTCGGGTCCGCCGTAGGCCTCGTGGACGGCCGACCAGAACACGCCGTCGTACCCCCAGTTCCAGACGCCGTTGAAGGCGTTGACCGGGAGCACTTCGACCGCGTCGACGCCGAGTTCGACGAGGTCGTCGAGTCGCTCGATCGCGCCGTCGAAGGTGGCCGCTTCGGTGAACGTGCCGATGTGGAGTTCGTACAGCACCGCGCCGATGAGCGGCCGTCCCCGCCAGCCGGTGCCGTCGGAGGGCGCGGGGTCGGATGCGACGACGCGGGACAGGCCGTGGACGCCGTCTGGTTGGCGACGCGACCGCGGGTCGGCTATCGGCCCGTCGCCGTCGAGGACGTAGCCGTAGTCGGTGTCGACGATCGCCGCGCGCGGGGCGTCGCCGTCGAGCGCGACCCACCATCCCTCCGCCACCGCGTCGCGGCTCATCGGGAAGCGGTCGTCGCCGAGCACCAAGTCGACGCGCTCGGCGATCGGTGCCCAGACCCGGAAGCCGTCGGCGGGGCTGGTGGTCGTGCTCGTCATCGCGGTGACTCCTCATCTCCAGACGTGGTGGTGGCCGGTTCGGTGTGCTCATCGCCGTCGGCGATGGTGAGGACGGCGACCGGGTACTGCTCGAGGAGCGCGGCGACGGAGACCGGTCCGCCTGAGATCTCGCGGCCCGTCAGCACCTCCACGTAGCGTCCCTCCGGAAGCACGACGTTGGTGTTCTTCCACCCGCCGCGCTCGGCGAGCCGGAGGGACAGGCGGGTGGCGATCGTCACCACACCACCGCGGGAGAAGGCGAGGACGTGCTCAGCGGCCGCACCCTCCGCGGCGAGCGCCGTGTACTCCGTGTACCGCTCGGGGTGGCTCCGGCGGAGTCGGAGCAGCCGTGAGGTGACGAGGAGCTTCGCGGCTCCGTCGGCGGCGACGGGCGGGAGCCACCCGTCGTCGAGCTTCGCCAGCAGCTCGCGGCGCTCGGCGTAGTCGACGGGTCGACGGTTGTCGGGGTCGACGAGGGACCGGTCCCAGAGTTCGCTGCCCTGGTAGACGTCGGGCACGCCCGGCATCGTGAGCTGCACGGCCTTCGCCACCAGGCTGTTCGTCCAGCCCGCCGCTTCGACGTCGGCGACGGCGTCGAGGAGCGCGGCGTTCGCGCGACGGCTGTCGTAGAGCCCGTCGACCGCGGCGTGCAGGGCGACTTCGAAGGCCTCGTCCGGCGCCGTCCACGTGGTCGAGTCGCCGGCCTCGCGGGCCGCCTTCTCCACGTAGGCGTGCAGACGCTCGCGTTCGATCGGCCAGGCACCGACGGCGGCCTGCCAGACGAGCTGCTCGAGCCGCCGGTCCGGGAAGCCGTTGCTCGTGTGCAGGGCGACCGCGTGCTCGGCCCACCGGTCAGCCACTTCGCTCAGCGCGTCGATGCGGGCGCGGACGTCCTCGCTGCGCTTCGTGTCGTGGGTGCTGAGCGTCGTCATCGACGACGGCCACTCCGCCTGCCGTCGTGCCTGACGGTGGTGGAACTCGGCCACGCTGATGTCGGTCTCCGCCGGGTCGCCACCGACCTCGGTCAGCGAGGTGAGCGCGGTGTACCGGTAGAACGCGGTGTCCTCGACCCCCTTGGCCATGACCATGCCGGAGGTCTGCTGGAAGCGCGCGGCCAGTGGGTCGGCCGGGTTGCGGAGCCGCGGCGCGAGGGCGGCGAACGCCTCGGCGAGCTCCGGCCTGCGGGTCTCCGCGGTCTCCAGGGCGGCGTCCAGGTACTCGTCGCCGAGCGGCAGGTACGAGCGGTACACCGGGAACGCCGTCAGGATCTCGGCCAGCGCGTCGACGGCCTCGTCGACCTCGGGGACGAGACGGGCGAGCCGTCGGACCTCGGATCCGAGGATGCCGTCCGCGATGCCGCGCTTGGTGGTGTGCACGAGCTCGTCCCACGCGTCGCGCGTGAGTTCCACCCCGGCCAGCTCCGCCAGGACCGGGAGGCCGGTGGGGTCGACGAGGACCCGGTCGACGTCGCCGAGCGCGTCGTACCCGGTCGTGCCGAGCGTCGCCCATTCGGCCGGGAGGTCCTCTTCGCCTTCGAGGATCTTCTCGACCCAGATCGGCGCCCCGCCGATGCGTTCGGACAGGCGGTCGAGGTAGGCACCCGGATCCAGGAGGCCGTCCGGGTGGTCGACGCGGATGCCGTCGGCGATCTTCTCGTCGAACCAGCGGCCGATCTCGACGTGCGAGCCGTCGAACACCGCGGGGTCCTCGACGCGGATCGCGGCGAGCGTGTTCACGGCGAAGAAGCGACGGTAGTTCAGTTCCGCGTCCGCACGACGCCAGTTGACGAGCTCGTAATGCTGACGGTCGTGGACCTCGCGTGGCGTCGCACCGTCGTCCGCTGTCCCCGGCGCGATGGGCAGGCGGTTCTCGAAGTACCGCAGCTCGCCGTCCTCGATCGTGAGGTCGTCGAGGGCGCTGTGGTCGCCCTCGTCGTCGCCGAGGATCGGGATGCGGATCCTGCCGGCACCCGACTCCCAGTCCACGTCGAACGCGGCGGCGTGCTCGGCCTCGCGGCCGTGCTGGAGCAGGTCCCACCACCAGGCGTTCTCGACCGGGGTCGCGACCCCCATGTGGTTCGGGACGGTGTCGATGAGGACCCCGAGTCCGGCGGCGTGCGCGGCTTCGGCGAGCGCCGTGAGCCCCTCGGCGCCGCCCCGCTCGGGGTCGACCGTGGTGTGGTCGACGACGTCGTACCCGTGCGTCGATCCGGGCTCGGCACGGAGGATGGGCGAGAGGTAGACCCAGTCCGCTCCGAGGGCCTGGATGTAGTCGACGAGGGCGGCGGCGTCCTGCAGCCGGAAGTCGGCGGTCAGCTGGAGCCGATAGGTGGAGACGGGCACGGTGGTCATGAGGTGACCCCCGACCGCAGGAGGGTGAAGGACGTGCCCTGCACGATCACCGTCGTCGAGCCCTCGGCGAGCATCTGCTCGGGATCGCTCGACTCCACGAGGGTCCACGGCTGGCCGGGAGCCTTCGGAAGGGTGAACTCGACGCCGTTCTCGGCCGCGTTGAGCAGCAGGGCGAAGGACGCCGATCCGGCGTGACGGAACACGAAGGTGATCGAGCGGGCGTCCGGGTTCTCCCAGTCGTCCTCCGAGAAGGGTTCGTCGTCGGACCGCGTGATGAACACGCGGTCGTCCGCCTTCGAGCCGGGGCCCTGACGGAACCAGTCCGGTCGGAGGGCCGGCTCGGCCGTACGCAGTGCGATCATCCGCTTGGTGAAGCCGAGGAGGTCGTGGTCGGCGTGCTCCCAGTCGAACCACGACACCTCGTTGTCCTGGCAGTACGCGTTGTTGTTGCCGCCCTGGGTGCGGGCGATCTCGTCGCCGCCGAGGATCATCGGGACACCGGCCGACAGCAGGACCGTCGCGAGGAAGTTGCGACGCTGGCGATCGCGGCGCGCGTTCACGGCGGGGTCGTCCGTCGGGCCCTCCGCACCGTTGTTGCTGGAGCGGTTGTCGCTCTCGCCGTCGTTGTTGTCCTCGCCGTTCGCCGCGTTGTGCTTCGTCGAGTACGCCGTGAGGTCGGCGAGGGTGAAGCCGTCGTGCGCGGTGACGAAGTTGACGCTGGACAGCGGTGAGCGTCGGGACGCCTCGTAGACGTCCGGGCTGCCGAGGACGCGCTGCGACATGGTGCCGAGCACGCTGTCGGCGCCGTTCCAGAAGTCGCGGACGTCGTCGCGGAACTTCCCGTTCCACTCGGACCAGCTCGCGGGGAAGCCGCCGACCTGGTAGCCGGCGGTGTCCCACGGCTCGGCGATCATCTTGATCGGTGCGAGGACCGGGTCCTGCTCGATGAGCGACAGGAAGGCACTGTGGATCTCGGCGGAACCGTCCTGGCGGGTGAGCGTCGTCGCGAGGTCGAAGCGGAAGCCGTCGACGTGCATCTCGGTCACCCAGTAGCGGAGCGAGTCCATGATGAGGCCGAGCGCCGCCGGGTGGCCGACGTTGACGCTGTTGCCGGTGCCGGTGGTGTCGAAGTAGTGCTCGCGGTCCTCGTCGACGAGGCGGTAGTACGCGGCGTTGTCGATGCCCTTGAACGACAGCGTCGGGCCCATGTGGTTGCCCTCGGCGGTGTGGTTGTACACGACGTCGAGGATGACCTCGAGGCCGGCGGCGTGCATCGCCTTCACCATCGCCTTGAACTCGTCGACCTGGCCGCCGGTGTCGCCTGCGGCCGCGTACTCGCCGTGCGGGGCGAAGAAGCCGATGGAGTTGTAGCCCCAGTAGTTGCGGAGGCCCTTCTCCTCGAGGTGGCTGTCCTGGACGAACTGGTGCACGGGCAGGAGCTCGACCGCGGTCACGCCGAGGTCGGTGAGGTACCGGAGGGCGGCCGGGTGCGCGAGACCGGCGTAGGTGCCGCGGATCTCCTCGGGCACCTCAGCGAGCTGCTTCGTGAAGCCCTTCACGTGCACTTCGTACACGATCGTCTCGGCGAGCGGGATCCGAGGCGCGACGTCCGCGCCGTCCGCGTCCCAGTCGAAGGACGACGGGTCGGTGACGACGCCGAGGGCGACGTGACCGGCCGAGTCGGTGTCGTCCATCGACTCGGGGGCGTCCAGACGGTGGCTGAACTGCGCCTGGCCGAGGTCGTAGCGCCCGGTGACCGCCGTCGCGTGCGGGTCGAGCAGCACCTTCGCCGGGTTGTGCCGGAGGCCGTTGGCCGGGTCCCACGGACCGTCGACCCGGACGCCGTAGCGCATGCCGGGTACGAGGCCCTCGACGAGGCCGTGGAACACGTGACCGGTCCGTCGTTCGAGGCGGGTCTGCTGCTCCTCGCCGCCCTCGGGGAACAGGCACACGGTGACGGAGTCGGCGGTTTCGGAGTAGATGGCGACGTTCGCACCATCGCCCCGGAGGGTGACGCCGAGCGGATAGGGGGTCGAGAGCGTCATGGCGCCCTTTCACTCGAAGGAATCGATCGTTGATGAGACCGTACACCGGCCGGCTGACTTCCCCGGAAGCGCGCGAAACGTGGTAGGGCGGGAGCTGACGGGGTCAGAAGGCGAAGATGCCGATGGCCACACCGATGGCGAGGCCGGCAGCGGCCGTGGCGCCGGCGAGCAGCAGTGCGATCCGCGGATCGACGCCTCGTTCGGTCACGAGCCCGAGACGCGCGCGCACCCGGCGGACGCGTCGGACACGGGATTCCGACCAGATCTCGCGCAGGGTCGAGGCGACTTCGTGGGCCGCCGGCCGGTCCTCCGGGCGACGGGCCGTCATCGAACGCAGGAGCGGGTGCCAGGCGGCCGGCAGCTCGGGCGGGATCACGGGATCGCGGTGCAACCGCGCGATCGCGGACTCGACGAGACCGCCGTCGAACTCACGACGGCCCGTGATCGCCTCGAGCAGCACGAGGCCCAGCGAGTAGATGTCCGTCTCCGTGCTGACCGTGTCGCCGAGCGCCTGCTCGGGTGAGAGGTAGTTCGCGGTCCCGGAGATCGCCTCGGTGTTCGTCAAGCGGGAGCCGCCGATGAAGTGGGCGATCCCGAAGTCGGACAGCTTCACGAGGTTCGCGTGCCCGAAGGCGGCGATGTCGCTGAAGAGCATGTTGTCGGGCTTGATGTCGCGGTGGACGATCGACCGCGTGTGGATGAAGGACAGGGCGTCGGCCACCTGGGCGCCGAGCGCAGCGGCATCGCGCGGCAGCATCGGGCCCGCCTGCAGCTTGTCGGTGAGCGTGGCACCGGGGATGTACTCCATCACCAGGAAGCGGTGCTCGACGCCACGGTGGACGACGGAACCGGAGTCGTACAGCTCCACGAGACCCGGGTGGCGCAGTTCGCCGAGCAGGCGGATCTCGCGCTCCTGGCGGAGGCGGTCGTTCGCGGTCGCCGCCTCGTCGCGGAAGAGCTTCACGGCCACGGGTCGCGACAGGAGCTCGTCGCGAGCCCGGTAGACGTTCGCGGAACCGCCCGAACCGAGCTGCTCGCCGATGCTGTAACGGCCGTTGGACAGGCTCACGCCGGTGACGACCGTCTCGCTGTGCTCGGTGAACATGGCGGCGGGATCGGTCACCGATCCCGCGTGTGCCGGCGGTCGGTGCAGGGAGTCACTCACGGCCGCCCCTTTCACGGTGCAGTCGATGTTGGCCGCACCACCGCGTCGTCGGCAGGCTGTTCCAACATCCACGCTACAAGGCGTTCGTCGTTCAGGTGGATTGACCCCGGAGTGTTGAGAAGCGTTACCGCACCTGGTAGGGCTCTGCAAGGCCGAGTCGCTCCCTTGTGACGCTCGGACCACCCGAGGAGCATGGAAGGACCGGGAACCCCGGACCGAGAGTCGCCAGCTGCGAGGAGCACCCATGTCCACTGTCGCCGAAACCGTCGTCGCCACGCTCGAAGCCAGTGGGGTGCAGCGGGTGTACGGACTGCCCGGCGATTCACTGAACGGGTTCACGGACGCCCTCCGGACCAACGGACGGATCGAGTGGGTGCACGTCCGCCACGAGGAGGCGGCCGCGTTCGCCGCGGCAGCCGAAGCCGAGCTGACCGGGGAACTCGCCGTCGTCGCCGCCAGCTGCGGGCCCGGCAACCTCCACCTCATCAACGGTTTGTTCGACGCGAACCGCTCGCGCGTGCCGGTCCTCGCGATCGCCGCGCACATCCCGAGTTCCGAGATCGGCACGACCTACTTCCAGGAGACGCACCCGCAGGAGTTGTTCCGTGAGTGCAGCGTCTACGTCGAGCTCGTCTCCATGCCCGAGCAGCTGCCCCGGGTCCTCGAGATCGCGATGCGCACCGCGGTGGAACGTCGCGGGGTCGCGGTCGTCGTCGTGCCGGGCGACGTCATGCTGCAGCACGCGGTCTCCGAGCACGTCTCGGCGATCCGGGCGACGCAGCCGCGCATCCTGCCCGCCGCCCACGAACTCGATGAAGCGGCCCGCCTCCTGAACGCCGGCAAGCGCGTCACGATCCTCGCCGGCGCGGGTGTGAAGGGCGCCCACGAGCAACTCATCGCGACCGCCGACGCCCTCGGCGCCCCCATCGTGCACGCGCTCCGCGGCAAGGAGCACGTCGAATACGACAATCCCTTCGACGTCGGCATGACCGGACTCCTCGGCTTCGCCAGCGGCTATCACGCCATGCTGTCGTGCGACGTGCTGCTGATGCTCGGCACCGACTTCCCCTACCCCCAGTTCTTCCCCGAGGACGCGACCGTCATCCAGGTGGACATTCGGGGCGAGCAGATCGGCCGACGGCACCCCGTCGACCTCCCACTCGTCGGCACCGTCCGCGACACCCTCGACGCCCTCCTGCCGAAACTCGAACGCAAGACGCACCGGAAGCACCTCGACGAGGCGCTCAAGCACTACCGCAGCTCCCGGAAGGGCCTCGACGAACTCGCGACCGCCGACCACGACCGCCAGGCCATCCACCCGCAGTACCTCGCGAAGGTCATCGACGAGCTCGCCACCGACGACGCCGTGTTCATCCCCGACGTCGGTTCGCCCGTCGTCTGGGCGTCGCGGTACCTCACCATGAACGGACGACGCCGGCTGATCGGGTCCTTCAGCCACGGCAGCATGGCGAACGCGGTCTCGCAGGGCCTCGGCGCCCAGGCGTCGCAGCCCGGCAGGCAGGTCGTCGCGCTCGCCGGCGACGGCGGCCTCACCATGCTGCTCGGTGAGCTCATCTCGCTCACGCAGAACCGGCTCCCCGTGAAGGTCGTCGTCGTCAACAACTCCTCGCTGAACTTCGTCGAGCTGGAGATGAAGGCGGCCGGTTTCGTGAACTATGGCACGGACCTCCAGAACCCGGACTTCGCCCGCGTCGCCGAGGCGATGGGCATCCACGGCGAACGCGTCGAGCGGGCGAGCGATCTGGAGGGTGCCATCCGGCGCGCGTTCGAGCACGACGGTCCGGCGCTCGTCGACGTCGTGACGGCACGGCAGGAACTGTCGATCCCGCCGACGATCACGGCGGAGCAGATGAAGGGGTTCACGCTCTACGCGCTCCGCACGGTCATGTCGGGTCGGGGTGACGAACTCCTCGACCTCGCGAACACGAACCTGCTGCGCCGGATCCTGCCCGGACACTGAGCCGCGGCGGGGCGGACACCCGTCGGCTCAGGAGCAGGATTCTCCCCCGGCTTCCAGAGACCGCCGGGTAGACTCGGTTCTCGTGTCCAGACTTCTCGTTACCGGCGGCGCCGGATTCATCGGCTCGAACTTCGTCCACTACGTCCTGAACAACACCGATCACTCGGTGACCGTCCTCGACAAGATGACCTACGCGGGCAACCGCGCCTCGCTCGACGGCCTCCCGGCCGATCGTTTCGAGCTGGTCGTCGGCGACATCCAGGACGCGACGCTCGTCGATGAGCTCTTCGCTCGCCATGACGCCGTCGTGCACTACGCGGCCGAGTCGCACAACGACAACTCGTTGCACGACCCCCGCCCGTTCCTCGACACCAACATCATCGGCACGTACACGCTGCTCGAGGCTGCTCGCAAGCACGGGACCCGGTTCCACCACATCTCGACGGACGAGGTCTACGGCGACCTCGAGCTCGACGACCCGGAGCGGTTCACGGAGCAGACCCCGTACAACCCGTCGAGCCCGTACTCGTCGACGAAGGCCGGCAGCGACCTCCTCGTCCGCGCGTGGGTGCGTTCCTTCGGCGTCAAGGCGACGATCTCGAACTGCTCGAACAACTACGGTCCGTACCAGCACGTGGAGAAGTTCATCCCGCGTCAGATCACGAACGTCCTCGGCGGCGAGCGTCCGAAGCTGTACGGCACCGGCGAGAACGTCCGCGACTGGATCCACGCGAACGACCACTCCTCCGCGGTGCTCACCATCCTCGACAAGGGGGTCATCGGCGAGACGTACCTCATCGGTGCCGACGGTGAGAAGAACAACAAGGACGTCGTGGAGCTCATCCTCACGCAGCTGGGTCAGTCGGCCGACGCCTACGACCACGTGAACGACCGCCCGGGCCACGACCTCCGCTACGCGATCGACTCGTCGAAGCTGCGCACGGAACTCGGCTGGACGCCGGCCTTCAGCGACTTCGAGGCCGGCCTCGCCGACACGATCGCCTGGTACCGCGACAACGAGTCCTGGTGGAAGCCGCAGAAGGCCGCCACCGAGGCGAAGTACCAGGAGCAGGGTCAGTAACCCTCCCCGTCACGAACGAAGGCCCGTCGGCATCAGCCGGCGGGCCTTCGTCGTGCAGGTCGCTGAGCCGAACGCCGATCTCCTCTGGTCCCTGAGCCTGTCGAAGGGCACCCACCCACTCCGCTGTCGGCAGAAACACGAACGCCCCGCCCGGACTCGGGCGAGGCGTTCGTCAGGTGGCGGGGTCCGCGACGTCAGTTGACGTTGGCGTACAACCACTCGAGCGGGTCGACCCAGGTGACGCCGTCGAGTCGGATCTCGAAGTGCAGGTGCGGCCCGGTGGACATACCGGTGGAGCCGGTGAGGCCGAGGATGGTGCCGACCTTGATGGCCTGCCCCTCGGTGACCCGGACGGAGCCGTGCTGCATGTGCGCGTAGACGCTCGAGACGAGGCGGCCGTTGATCGTGTGGTCGACGATGACGTTGACGCCGAGCGAGCCTTCGCCGTCTTCGACGTGGCGGACGACGCCGTCGGCGATGACCTGGATGGGTGCGCCGTTGCCGGGGTTGAAGTCCTGGCCGTGGTGGTCGCTGGAGCAGCCTGCGCAGTCGCGAGCACCGAAGCGGTCGCCGATGGTCACACCGACGGCGAACGGCCACTGGATGGTGCCGTTCGGGTTGTTGGTGAAGGTGTTGGCGGGGCGGATGCCCATCGCGGCGGCGGCTTCTTCGACGGTGCTCGTCGTGTAGTCGTCGCGGGTGAAGGTCAGTTCTGCCGAGCCCTCGCTGTCGAGCGACTGGGAGGCCTGGTTGCTGAGCCCGTTGCCGTCGCCGAGCTCAGCCTGGGAGGCCTCGGCGACCGACGTCGCGACGTCTTCAGCGGTGAGGAGCGCGTTGGCCGGGACGGAGGTCGCGACGGCCATGAGGGCGACGAAGCCCATCGCGGCACCGGCGAAGATCTTGGTGGTGATGCGGCGCTTGCGTGCGATGCCCGAGGGGCGAGGAGCGGCAGGCGTGGACGCCGGACGACTCGTGTTGCGGGGCTTCGTCGTCGACGCGGGAGCGGAGGTGGCCCGGGTCGAGCGGCGCGGACGCGAGGCGTCGGCGAGGGGGATGTCGGTGTCGACGGGAACGGAGGACGTCGGCGTGGTGGCGTCGGGGGCGAGGGTCGGCTCGGCGATGAGCGACTCGGACTCGGCCGGCGCGAGGTCGGCGACGTCCAACGTGTGGACGGCTTCGATCGCCTCGGCGATCATCTCGTCGACGGGGTCGACAGCCTGAGCGGCCTCGGGCTCGGCGACGTTCGCCTCGTGGGTCGGGTCCTGCAGCACGGACTCCTGCTGCTCGAGGGCTGCCGCCGCCTGACGCTCGCGTTCGCGGAGTTCACGGCGGCTGAGGGGAGGCGTCTGCACGGGTGCAGTGTCTCGCTCGGCGGACGTGTTCTGCGGGTCCTGAGGGTCGGGAAGCACAGGGGTGTCCTCAGGGCTTGCATGGCGTGACAAGGGGGCGGGGGCCTTTCAATGGGGCTAGCAGATAGGGCTTGAAGTCCGTCCACGCGGGGGAACGCGGACGTAACGAATAGATAAATGCTAGCAACGGGAGCCTGAAAAAGCCATGGCAGTGCTCGGTTTTGTTGTGGAAAACCCTGGTCAGAGCCCATATGAGAGTTCTCTTATGAACGAGTCGCGACCGGAGCGTTTCGGGGCGTCCCTCGCCGCCGGGCCGACGGTTCAGCCGATGGACGAGGCGAAGCCCTGCTCGACGAGCAGGCGCTCGAGGACGTCGAGCAGGGGTGCGTCTGCGGCCATGATGAGCTTCGTGGTGGCGGGGGCGCCGTCGAACCCGGCGACCGTCGCGCCCGCTTCAGCCGCGACGAGCGCCCCGGCGACCTGATCCCAGGGCTTCAGCCCGCTCTCGTAGTAGGCGTCCAGGCGGCCGGACGCGACGCTGCAGAGGTCGAGGGCCGCGGAACCGATCCGGCGGACGTCACGGAAGGTGCCGAGGAGTGCACCGAGGACCGCGGCCTGTTCCATCCTCCGCGAGGCCGTGTACGAGAAGCCGGTGCCGAGCAGGGCGACGTTCGGGGCGACACCCCGGTTCACCTCGAGCGTGCGGCCGTTGAGGTGCGATCCGGATCCACGGGCCGCCGTGTACGACTCGCCCAGCACCGGGTTCACGACGGCACCGGCGAGTGTGGTCCAGGTGGCGGGATCGGGTTCACCCTCGACGACCCCGATGCTCACGGCGTACGCGGGGATGTCGTAGAGGTAGTTGACGGTGCCGTCGATGGGGTCGACCACCCAGGTGAGGCCCGAGGTGCCGGTCGAGCCGCCTTCCGCGCCGGTCTCTTCACCGAGGAAGCCGTCGTCGGGGCGGGCTGCGAGGAGACGATCGCGGATGAACTGCTCGGACTCGCGGTCGGCTCGCGTGACGACGTCCTCGATCGAGGACTTGCTCGCGGCGATCTCGACGCCCTCGCGTCGTCGGCGCAGGATCAGCTCCCCCGCGTCGGTGGCGATGTCGGTGGCGATCTTGAGGAGCTCTTCGTGGCCGGTCACCCCACCACCCTACGGCCGCCCGCCTCATGCGCCCTGGCCGGCCCGGTCGCCGAGGAGTGCGCACCCTTCGACAAGCTCAGGGACCGGACGTGGTCAGAACGGTGCGCGGTCCGGCTCGGTTCGATGGTGTTTGCCGTCGGGTGTCGTCCAGTCGAGCACTCCACCCGGTCGATGTTCAAGGCCCCAGCCGGGGAGGTGCTTCATCCGGTGGTGATGTCGGCAGAGACAGGCGAGATTCCCCACGTCTGTCGTTCCGCCGTCCTGCCAGGCGACCGAATGATCCAGGTCGCAAGCTCTCGCGCGGCGCCCACACCCTGGTGCCCGACAGGTGCCGTCTCGGAGCCGCACCGCCCGCTGGAGATCGGCGGGAACGCGATACTGGCCGCGGCCGACGGAGAGGACGGCTCCGGTTTCCGGCTGGACCAGGATGCGGGTGAAGGAGGGTGCGTTGACCGCGATGCGGGCGGCGGTCTCGGGGTCGATCGGACCGTACCCATCGAGCGTGGCGGGTGCGTCGGAGACGCCGGCCATGCTGAGCGCCGGGACGGTGATCTGCACGGTAGGCCTGATGTGCTCTTGCACTTCGATCGGGTGCGGGAGCACGGGGTTGGAAGCGACATCGTCCGGCGTGACGCCGATGAGAGCGAGGGCCGCGAGGGCGTCGGCCTGCAGCTGACCGCAGGTGCGCTGGTCGCCAGCGCGACGCGCCTCGGACGCCGCGCTCTCAAGCCGCTCGACGATGCCCTGCGCGATGGGCGCCGTGGTGAAGAGGTGCACCCACGCCATGCCGTCGCCCGCGGACTCGAACTCCACCCGTCGGTCCGCCCCGGAACGGATCGCGCGGGCGGTGATGGATTCCGGGTGCAGTCGTTCGCGGAGGTCCTTCGCGCGCTGCTTCAGCCGCGCAACGGTGGACCGTTCCGCGATGGGAAGCACCTCGGCGAGGAAGGAGGCACGGCCGACGGTCGGGACCTCGCGAAGCTGGTCCGTGATCGTGCGCGCATGCCGGCCGGAGATGAGGCCAGCCTCCAGTGCCGCCAACACCATGGGTGCCTCGTTGACGAGGCGCTCGGCGTCGTCTGTGGCGTGCAGGACGGTCTGTTCCGAGGAACGCGTCGCCATCGCGAGCATCGCGCCCGTCGAACGCCGCGAGAGTGCACGCCGCTCTGCGGGCGGGTAGATCGCGGGGACGACGGAGTCAGCGAGAGCATCCGCATACGCAGCGGAGCGCGCGAGCAGGCGCGCTTCTCGCGCGTCGAGTGCCGCCCGCAGTCGACCGATCTCCGCATACTCGTCCGAGAACTCGGCGAGCTGCGCGGCGTACTCGTCGCTCGCGCGGATCGCGGTGGGGGTCTCGGTCATGACACCAGTCCACCATGGACCACTGACATTCCAGATGCCGAGTTGAGACCGTCGTGGACGTACCCCGTGGGCACTTCGACACCCTCGGCATCCCGGTTGAGCTCGGCCACCATGGCGGGCTTGAGAACTGAGGCTGCGTCCAGCGGCGTCGAGCGGCGGCGGCAACCCATGACTCTCCGGCGGCACCCACAGGCACCAGTCCCAGAAACGAACATTGCCTCACCCGCGGGGGTGAGGCAATCGTTCAGTGGCGAGTGAGGGATTCGAACCCCCGAAGGCTGAGCCGTCTGATTTACAGTCAGATCCCTTTGGCCGCTAGGGTAACTCGCCAAGCGCGCCCGACCGACTTTCGAACAGCCAACCGAAAGCGCTTGACCAATATAGCCGCCAGATGGCCGGACGCGAAATCAGCAAGAGGACCAGTCGTCAGGCCGCTCACTTCTCCGCTGACGACACCGCTTCGGCGTACTCGTTCGCAGCGGCGGCGACCCGTCGAAGGTACTCGGGGGACGAGTTGTAGGCCCGGATCCCGCTCAGCCATCCCGCCTCCTTCCGCATGTCGTAGTCGCTCGCCCGGCAGAGGTAGTTCGCAGCCGCCATCGCCGCGTCGTCGAGGTTCTGCGGGTCGAGGACCCCGTCGCCGCTCGCGTCGGTCCCCCAGTTCTCCCACGACTCCGGGATGAACTGGAATGGCCCGACCGCCCGATCGTGGACCGGGTCGCCGTCGATGACGCCCTGGTCAGTGTCCGTGATCTCCTCCGTCTCGCCACCCTGCAGGGGGACGCCGAAGATCGGTGGCGTCACGACGCCGTCCTCGCCGAGCTTCGAACCGTCGTGGCGGCCGTGGTCGCTCTCGGCGAACCCCACCGCGGCGATCGTCGTCCATCCGATGCCGCACTCCGGCGTCAGCTCCGCTTTGCGGATGGCGGCGCCCGCGTAGGACCGGAGGGCGCGTTCCGGGATGCCGCTCGACGACGACACCTCTGCCACCCACGCCTCGTCGGCGAGATCCACGTTCGCCACGCCACCGTCGGGGGCGTCGCTCTTCGGCGGCACCTCGACGGGTTTGGCGTACGGCACGGGTTCCGGCTCCGGTGCACACCCGCTCAGCAGGATGGCCCCCAGGAGGATCGAGGCACCTGCGAGGGACCGCCGTCGTCTGGCGGCCGTCGGCCGGTCCTGCGTCTCTGGGCTGTGCATCTCCCCCAGCCAACCACACCCGCCTGACCGACACCGGCGGTACCATGGTCCACATGGCAGATTCCTCGTTTGACGTCGTGAGCAAGGTCGACAAGATGGAGGCGGACAACGCCCTCAATCAGGCACACAAGGAGGTCGAGCAGCGCTACGACTTCAAGAACGTCGGTGCGTCGATCGCCTGGAGCGGCGAGAAGATCCTCATGAAGGCGAACACCGAGGAGCGCGTGAAGGCGATCCTCGACGTGTTCGAGTCGAAGCTCATCAAGCGCGGCATCTCTCTGAAGAGCCTCGAGGTCGGCGACCCCTTCGCCAGCGGCAAGGAGTACCGGATCGAGGCGACCCTCAAGGAGGGCATCAGCCAGGAGATCGCCAAGAAGGCCAACAAGCTCATCCGCGACGAGGGCCCGAAGTCGGTCAAGTCGCAGATCCAGGGCGACGAACTGCGCGTCTCGTCGAAGAGCCGCGACGACCTCCAGGCCACGATGGCGCTGCTCAAGGGCGCCGACCTCGACATCGACCTCCAGTTCGTCAACTACCGCTGAGTCGATCGGGCGCGGCGCTTCGGCGTGACCGCGTCATGACCGACGACTGATCCACTCTCTCCAGTGGAGCGCACCGCGCTCCGTCCGGCCCTCGGCCGGACGATGCCCGCCCCGAACACCACGGGGCCCGGTCGTTGGAGCACACGTGGATCATTCGAGACCCTCGGACGGATCGCATCTCGAAGTCTTCCGGACATCGAGCGACGACCAGCAGGTCGGCGTCCCCTGCTGGTGTTCGATCGGCCAGGACCACAGTTATGCCGAGTGGCTCGCCTTCGGTCGCCCCGATCCGCGGCGCCCGGCCGGCCCGCGACGCCGCCACCCTCCGACTCAGCGCTGACGCGTGACGGGCGCCGCGAGATACCCACGGCCCCACGCGACGATCTGGTCGAACGCGCGCTCCCTGACCGGCTCCTCCGAGAGGAAGACATCGTGGAGCGCTCCGTCGAGGCGGACGATCGTGACGGTCTCACCGAGGTCGAGCGCGCGTTCGGCGACCGCATCGACGTCCAACGCCGTGTCGCTCCGCAGCATCGCGTCGTTCCACCGTGGGAGCAGGACGCTCCGCGCCGACAGCAGGGTGAGCGCCGGGACGCGCAGGTGCAGACCCGCGTCGACGAGACGATGCCCGGTGAGGATGGCGTTCAGCCAACCGGGGTGCAGCGGGAACCCGTGGAGCGGCCGCCACGCGAGGTCGTAGTCCCACGCGCCGTCCATCGTGCTCGACACGGACCGGGTGTAGAACCCAAGGTCGACGACGGGGAGCTGGGCCCGAGGATCGATCCGGGAACCGGCCTGGATGAGCGGAGCGATGGCGAGCCGACCGAGCTGTCTCGCCTGGAACTCCAGCCAGGGACTGTTGAGGACGAGCCCGGCGACCCGGTCCTGGTTCCGCGCCGTCCACAGGCTCAGGGTGAGGCCACCCGTCGAATGCCCGAGGAGGACGAGTCGGCGACGGGTCCGCCGACCCGCGGCGTGATCCGCCGCACCGTGCCCCATGACGGTGAGGGCGGCCTCGATGTCCTCGTCGTAGGTACGGAGATCGTCCACGTACCCGGGCGTCTGATGCGGCCGGAGGCTTCGTCCGTACTTCCGCAGGTCGAGCGCGTAGAACCGTGCGCCGAGTCTCGCCCAGAAGCGGGCGAGGTGCCGTTGGAAGAAGTAGTCCGACCAGCCGTGGACGTACAGGACGTCGATCCCGTCGGCGACGTCGGGGAGCAGGAACTCGCCCAGCTGTTCGAGCGGCGGCATCCGGTAGCGGACGAGCGTCGCAACGACGTCGCCCTCGTCGTCCGGTTCGAGCGTCAGCGTGCGCTGCTGGAACCCCTCGCCGAGGATGTCGTCCGTCCAGCCTCGAGATCCCGCCATGTCGCCACGTTACCGTGCGCGAGCGATCGACCCCCGGATGGTCCGGCTTCCGCGCGGACCATCCGGTCGTCGACTACTGCTGGTAGGGGTTGTGCTGCTGCGGGCCCTGCGGCTGCTGCCCGTACGGCTGCTGCTGACCCTGCTGGTGCTGACCGTGCTCCGGCTGGCCGTGCTGCTGCTGGTGGTGCTGGCCCTGCTGGTGCTGGTCGTGCTGACCTCGCGGAGCATCGGCGAGCCCCTCGGGTGCGACGAAACGCGTTGCGAGCAGCGCACCGATCGTCAGGAAGCCGGCGAGCGTCACACCGTAGAGGAGCGGCGACAGGAAGCCCTGGTTGACGATGAACGTCGCGGTCCCGTACTGCTCGACCACGCCGCGCACGATCGTGACGATCAGCACGATGAGCATCATGACACCGGTGCCGACCGCGGCGGCGATACCGACCGACTGCACGAGGTCTCGCGCCGTGCGGACCCGCGTCAGGGGGCGGACGAGGATCAGGATGAGCGCTGCGCCGGCACCCCACAGGGCGATGTTCACCAGGTTGGCGCCGAAGCTCAGGAGGACGTCACCGACGGGGAAGTACTCCGAGATGCTGAAGAAGGAGCCGATGAGGCCCACGAGGGCGACGGCTGCAGCGATACCGCCCGCGATGCCCACCGAGATGAGCGCGAGACGGGTCTCGCGCGCCCGGGGGTTCGGCGCCTTCGGCTGAGCCTGCGCGTACTGCTGCTGCGGCTGACCGTACTGGCCGGTCTGCGACTGACCGTAGGGCGCCTGGGGCGCGCCGTACTGGCCGGTGTGCTGCGGCTGGCCGTACTGACCGGTCTGGGACTGACCGTACTGGCCGGCGTCCTGACCGTACTGGCCGGTCTCCTGTCCGTACTGGCCGGTGTGCTGCGTCGCGGCGGACGGGTCGTTCGGCTGGCCGTACTGGCCCTGCTGCGGCTGACCCCACTGGCCACCCTGGTCGCCGGACTGCGGCTGGCTCCACTGCCCCGCCTGCTGCGGCGCCGGCGTCTGCTGGCCGGTCTGGTTCCACTGCTGCTGCACGGGGTCCGGGTGCATCTCGCCGTACCGCGGCTGCTGCTGCGACTGCTGCTGGCCGTCGGCGACGAATGCCGGCGGATCGGACGGCGGGACGGACGTCGGCTGGTCCGACGGGACGTTTTGGGGCGCGTTGGGGTCGGTCATTCGTCCAGCATAGTGACCGGCACACTTCGGACGATGGTCCGGGCGACCGGGTTGACGCAGCCCGATCGATCGGGCTGCGTCACGCTCGACGAGCGATCAGACGGTCGGCACGCCGCCCTCGGGATCCTGCGCACGGGAGATGGCGACCATCTCCTCGCGCGGGACCACCTTGACGCGCGCGCGGCCCTGCGGCTCGCCGAGGGCGATCTCGTGCTGATCGAGCAGGTGCCAGCCCTCGAGGTCCGTGTAGGCCACCCCGCGCGACTCGAGCAGGGCGACGACGGCCTCCTCCTCGGGCTCGGCCGGCGACCACCAGTCGGCCTGGTCGTTGATGACGTGGGCGACGGTCTCCATGGCGTCCGACTTCGTGTGGCCGATGAGACCGACCGGCCCGCGCTTGATCCACCCGGTGGCGTAGACCCCGGGGACGCGCTCGTTGCTCTCGGGGTGGAGCACCTTGCCCTCGTGGTTGGGGATGACGCCGTGCCGCGCGTCGAAGGGCACACCGGGCAGCGGGCTGCCGAAGTACCCCACCGCGCGGTAGAGCGCCTGGATCGGGAGCTCGCGGACCTCGCCCGTGCCCTCGACCCCGCCCTGTCCGTCCGGACGCGTGCGCTCGTACCGGAACGCCGCGACCTTGCCGGCGCCGTCGTCGACGAGCTCGAGCGGCTTCGCGTAGAAGTGCAGGTGCAGGCGACGGGACGCCTGCCCGACCTCGCGGGTGCGCCACTGCTGCAGGACGCGGTCGATGACCATGACCTGCTTGTTGCTCGCCACCGCGGCCTTCGACGCGTCGTCGTAGTCGAAGTCCTCGTCGTGGAGGATCATGTCGACGTCCTTGAGCTCGCCGAGTTCGCGCAACTCCAGCGGCGTGAACTTCACCTGCGCGGGTCCGCGACGGCCGAAGACGTGCACGTCGGTCACGGGCGACTGCTGCAGACCCTCGTGGACGTTCGCCGGGATCTCCGTCGGCAGGAGGTCCTCCGGGTGCTTCGCGAGCATGCGGGCGACGTCGAGCGCGACGTTGCCGTTGCCGATGACGGCGATCGACTGCGCCTCGAGCGGCCAGGTGCGCGGGACGTCCGGGTGACCGTCGAACCAGCTCACGAACTCAGCTGCACCGTAGGACCCGTCGAGGTCGATCCCCGGGATGTCGAGCGGGGCGTCCTCGACGGCTCCGGTGGAGAAGATGACCGCGTTGTAGTGGTGCTTGAGGTCGTCGAGCGTGATGTCGACCCCGAACCGCACGTTGCCGAAGATCCGGATGTCGCCGCGGTCGAGGACGTCGCGGAGGGCGTTGACGATGCCCTTGATCCGCGGGTGGTCCGGCGCGACGCCGTAGCGGACGAGTCCGTACGGAGCCGGGAGCTGCTCGAAGAGGTCGATGGAGACGTCGAACTTCCGTTCCGCCTTGAGGAGGATGTCCGCCGCGTAGATGCCTGCGGGTCCTGCGCCGACGATGGCCAGCCTGAGCTTGGTCACGGTGGTTCCTTTCGTGTCCCCGTGCGGGGTTCCGGGTCCGGCCGGAGGAGCACTCCGGCCGTGATGCGTACGCGTCGCGGACACCGTGCCACCCCGGTCGTGCCGGAGCGGCGGCGGTGTCAGCTCCTGCGGTCGACGATCGCCTTCGCGAAGTGCACGAGTGCCTTCTTCACCGAGCCGTCGGGCAGCGGTGCGAGTGCGGCGATCGCCTCGTTGGCCCACTGCTGCGCCTCGGCGAACGTGCGGGCGGTGACGGCGTGGTCGCGCAGGGTGGCGACGAGGGCGGCGAAGCGGACCGGGTCGTGGTCCGTCTCGGTGACCTCGGCGTCGAGTCGTGCGACGAGCGCGGCCGCCTCGGGGTCGGTGGCGGCTTCTCGACGGAGGTAGAGCATCGGGAGGGTGACGACACCGGCCCGGAGGTCGGTACCGGGCACCTTGCCCGTCTCCTCCGGCTGCGGCGAGAGGTCGATGACGTCGTCGATGAGCTGGAACGCGATACCCACCTTCTCGCCGAACTCCACGACCGCGTTCTCGAACTCGGCCGGTGCGTTGGAGAACACGACACCGCTGCGGGCGGCGGCGGCGATGAGCGAGCCGGTCTTGTCGGCGAGCACCTGGATGTAGTGCTCGACCTCGTCCTGCCCCTCGCGGGGTCCGGTGGTCTCGTGCAGCTGCCCAAGGACCAGGCGCTCGAAGGTGGCGGCCTGGATCCGGATCGCGCGCTCGCCGAGGTCGGCCATGATCTGGCTGGCCCGGGCGAACAGGAGGTCGCCGGTGAGGATGGCCGTGTTGTTCCCGAACACCTGGTGCGCACTGGGCACGCCGCGGCGCTTGTCGGCGTCGTCCATGACGTCGTCGTGGTACAGCGAGCCGAGGTGCGTGATCTCGATCGCCTCGGCCGCCTGCAGGACGTCCTCGGTGATGCCGTCGCCGAGCTGCGCGATGAGCATGGTCAACAGGGGGCGCACCCGCTTGCCGCCGGCCTCGAGCAGATAGCGGGCCGTCACGTCGACGAGGTCGTCGGTGAAGCCCAGCTGCTCCTCCAGCCCGATCTCGAGGCGGGCGACGCCGTCGTCGATCGTCCGGGCGAGCTTGCGGTCCGCTCCGGTCGCGAACATGCGTTCGGCAAGCCCGGCCTGGCTGGCCAGGCTGCTGACACGTCGGGTCGCGCTGGGATTCACAGCTCTAGCCTAGCCGGGGCAGCCCGCCACCGGTGCCGGAGCGCTCGAATGCACGGCCGCGGACAGCCGATTGACAGCTGTGGTCGGACCACAGCCCCGAGATCACCGGAGCCGGACGCCCTCGGCGTCGTAGAACGCCAGGTGCGGGAACTCGTGCGCGAGGTCCAGGAGCATCGTGTACCCGTCGGTGTTGAGGGGCGGCCACGTCCAGGCGTCGACCCCTGGCGCCGCCGGCAGCGCGGCACGGAAGAGCCCTGCCTCGACGCCCGTGCCGAGGTGCTTGGGCGGCACGACGACCAGGGCGATCCTCGCGGAGGGGCCGGACGCCACGAACTGGAGCCGGGCCCCGGTCGCGTCGTCGCGCACGATGTACTCGCGTGTGCCCGGGGTGTCCGGCGGGATCTCGGTCGTGTCGTACCGCTCGTACGGCTTGGCGAACGCCGACTTCGCCCGCGTCGCGTTCAGCAGGATGACGACCAGCACGAGACCGACGATCGCGATGCCCCAGATCCACGGGCCGCCTGGCAGGGAGTCCAACATGCCACCAGTATGCCCGGCGTGGCTGAACGAGACCGGGTGATGCGCCCTTCGACAGGCTCAGGGACCGGAGGGAGGCGCGGGGACTGGAGGGAGGCTCAGGGACCGGAGGGAGACTCGGGGACCGGGGTCAGGTGAGCCCGCCGTCGACGGAACGGCCGTACTCGATCGGCTCATCCGGCACGAGCACCTCCGTGTCGCGGTTGAGGCTCTCGCCACGGAAGAACGGACGGGAGGCCTTCCGCGTGTACCAGAGCAGCATGAGCACGAAGCCGAAGGCGAGCGACCCGACGCCGATCACGAACGTGCCGCCCACACCGAACAGCACCGTGTAGCCGTAGTCGACGTCGAACATGTCGATGCAGCTCTGCACGAAGGCATAGGTGAGCATGAGCGCGCCGAGGAGCGGGAAGAGTCCCTTGAAGAAGAAGTCCTGCGCCGAGCGGAACAGCACCTTCCGGAAGTACCAGACGCAGGCATAGCCGGTGATGCCGTAGTAGAACGCGATCGCGAGCCCGAGCGAGAGGATCGAGTCCGCGAGGATGTTCTCGCTGACGAACGTCATGCCGACGTAGTAGACGATCGCCACGATCCCCATCACGAGCGTCGAGAACGACGGCGTCTTGAACGTGGGGTGCACGGTCGAGAACCGCTTCGGCAGCGCGCTGTACGCCGCCATCGAGAGGGTCCCGCGCGCGGTGGGGAGGATCGTCGTCTGCGTCGAGGACACCGCGGAGATCAGCACGGCGACGACGAGCACCCACGCCCACGGCCCGAGGACCAGGTCCTTGAGGGCGAGGAAGATGTCGTTCGCGTTGTCCTCATTGCCGAGGCCCGTGCCGGTGTCGCCCAGGCCGGCGTACGCCATGGCGGCCACCGTGACGGTGACGTAGGTGACCAGGAGGACCACGGTGGAGATGAGGGCGGCGCGACCGGGGATCTTCTGCGGGTCCTTCGTCTCCTCGTTGAGGGCGAGGCAGGTGTCCCAGCCCCAGTAGATGAACAGGGCGAGCAGGACCGCCTCGATGAAGCCGTGGTAGTCGGTGAAGGCGAACGGGTTGAACCAGTCGAGGGAGATCGGCGTCGCGTCGGGCGCGGTCCCGTTCGCGACCCCGATGAAGGCGAACACGGCGAACAGGACGAGCGCGAGGTACTGCACGGCCAGCAGGATGTTCTGGATCCGCTCGCCGAGCTCGATCCCGCGGTACGAGACCCAGGTCATGAGCGCGATGAAGACGACACCGGTCGCCGTCACGAGCGGCACGTTCGAGGCGAGCGAGCCGTCTCCGATGAGCAGCCACAGGTACTGTCCGGCGATCTGCGCGAGGTTGGCGAGCACGACGATGCCGGCGAGTGCGACGCCCCACCCGCCGATCCATCCGGTGACGGGGTTGAAGGCCTTCGTCGCCCAGGTGAAGGTGGTGCCGCAGTCCGGCACGTCGCGGTTCAGCTCGCGGTAGGCGAAGGCGATGAACAGCATCGGGATGAAGGCCACGATGAAGGCGATCGGCGCTTGGGCCCCGACGGCGAGGACGACGAACCCGAGCGTCGCGACGAGCGAATACACCGGAGCGGTCGAGGCCAGACCGATGATCACCGAGCCGAACAGCCCGAGCGTGCCGGTGGCGAGTCCCTTACCGCCGGTGGGCGGTCCCGACTGCGAAGCGCGGTCCGTGTCCTGTGCTGTCATGACGGAACGGTAGGGCCGGGCGCACCCGTGTGTCAATGCTCCCGTTCGGGCGGGCACAACGGAATCCGTCGCCCAGACGCCTTCAGGACGCCGGGATCGGTACCGCTTCGTCGGCCCGGGCGCGGGAACCCGCGGGCCGATCGGACGATCAGGCGGGCTTCAGCCCACGGTGCAGGGCGACGATCCCGCCGGTGAGGTTGCGGTAGGCGACGTGCTCGTAGCCCGCCTCGCGCAGCCAGGCTGCGAGCTCCGGCTGGGTCGGCCAGGCGCGGATCGAGTCGTTGAGGTAGGTGTAGGCCTCGGCGTTGGACGAGGCGACACCGGCGACGATCGGCATGACCTTCTCGAGGTAGAGGTTGTACGCGGCCCGCATCGGGGCGAACGTCGGCGTCGAGAACTCGCAGATGACGATCCGGCCGCCGGGCTTCGTGACGCGGAGCATCTCGGCGAGCGCGTCCTTCGGTCGGACGACGTTGCGCAGGCCGAAGGAGATCGTCGTGGCGTCGAACTCCTCGTCCGCGAACGGCAGGGCGGTGGCGTCGGCTTCCACGAACTGGATGTCGGAGCGGTCCGCGTACTTCTCGCGCCCGACGGCGATCATGCCGGGCGAGAAGTCGGCGGCGACGACCTGGGCACCGTTGCGTGCGAGGGCCGCCGAGGAGGTGCCGGTGCCCGCGGCGAGGTCGAGGATGCGCTCCCCTGCTGCGGGCCCGACGGCACGGGTGGTGGCGATCCGCCACAGGGCGTCGTTCCCGACGGAGAGGACCGCGTTCATGCGGTCGTACTTCGTCGAGACGTCGTCGAACATGGCCGAGACCTGCTCGGGCTGCTTGGAGAGGTCGGCGCGGTTCACCCGTCCATCCTACGTCCGCCGCCCTGGGAGCCGGCCGTTCCGATGCGGCTCCCAGGCACGCGCTCAGTACGCGATGCGTCCGTGCCGGCTGTGGAATTCGCCGGTGGGTCCGTCCGGACCGAGGAGCGCGAGCGACACCGTGGCGTCCGTCCCCTCGGTGACCGTCTGGTGACCGCCGTGGCCGTTGAAGTCGGTCGCCGTGTATCCGGGGTCGCTGACGTTCACCCGGAACGTCGGCAGGTTCTTCGCGTACTGCACGGTGAGTGCGATGACGGCCGCCTTCGATGCGGCGTACGGGATGGTGGGGACCCCGTACTCGTCGGCGCCCTCGGTCGTGAGGAAACGCGGCCACCCGACGCCGGACGCGACGTTGACGATGACGGGTCGTGACGATCGGCGCAGGAGGGGCAGTGCGGCCTGGGTGACCCGGACGATGCCGACGACGTTGGTGTCGAGCACCTCCTCCATCGACGCCGGTGTGAGGTCGTCGACGCCGAAGGAGGTGCCGAGGACGCCGGCGTTGTTCACGAGGACGTCGAGCTCCGGAAGGGAGGCGAACGCCGTGTCGACGCTCGCCTGATCGGTGACATCGAGCTGGACGGGACGGGCTCCGAGGGCGGCGACCGCGTCACCCCGGCTCACGTCGCGCATGCCGGCGTAGACGGTGTGGCCGGCTTCGAGGAGTCGGCGGGCGGTCTCGAGACCGAGGCTCTTGTTGGCCCCGGTGATCAGTGTGGTGGTCATGTGTCCATGCTGGTCCCGTCATCGTCGGCTCACCAGGTCCCCGTCGACAGGAGGACCGGCAGTACCACGATGCGGGCCGCCGGCGGGGGCACAATGGCGGCATGGATGAATTCGCGGGCGTACTCCGGGCCTGGCGCGAGCGCGTCTCCCCCGCCGAGGTGGGGCTCCCGGCCGGTCCGGGGCGACGCACCGCGGGCCTCCGGCGTGAGGAGCTCGCCGCACTGGCGGGGATCAGCGTGGACTACATCGTGCGGCTCGAACAGGGACGCGCCAGGAACCCGTCGCCGCAGCTGCTGCGAGCGCTGGCCGTCGCGCTCCGGTTGACGGATCAGGAACGCGACCACCTCTACCGGGTCGCCGGGGCCGCACCACCGGTGGCGGGCGTCGTCCCACGGCACATCGGCCCCGGTGTCCAGCGCATCGTCGACCGCCTGGCCGACGTCCCGCTGGCGGTGTTCTCCGCAGCCCACGACATCCTCCTCTGGAACCCGCTCTGGGCCGCGGTGAACGGCGACCCCTCCGCGCTCAGCGTCCCGGACCGCAACCTCGTGTGGCGGTACTTCACGTCCGGGCACGAGGGAACGGACTTCGACGAGCAGCACGAGGAGGAGTTCGCGAGCGACCTGGCAGCGGACCTCCGCGCCGCGGTGGGTCGGTACCCCCACGACGATGAACTCGGCCGCCTCGTCGCGCGACTGCGGTCGGTCTCGCCCGAGTTCGAACGACGCTGGTCGGAAGCCAGGGTCGCGGAGCATCGGGCGAGCCGCAAGACGGTCACCCGCACCGCGGTCGGCCCCATCACGGTCGACTGCGACGTCCTGTCCACCCCGGGCGCGGACCTGCGCATCGTCGTCTACACGGCGGCCCCGGGCAGTCAGGACGCCGAGAAACTCGCCCTCCTCGGGGTGACCGGGCTGCAAGCGCTCGCGCCGGCGGTCGGCTGACCACGAGCCCCGATACCAGCGAACGGTTGGGTTCACGCGGGCGTCGGCGACGGGGAGGGACGGCCCGCCCACAGGCGTAGGGTTGAACGGTGACCATTCCCCTGACCTCGTCACTGGTCGCCCAGACCGTCGCCATCGACGACCCGCGCCAGCTCCTCCCCTTCGCCGACCAGACGTCCCCGCTGCTCTGGGTAAGGAAGGGACACGGCCTGGTCGGACTCGGCGAGGCGCTGCGACTCGAGTTCTCGGGCCCCGACCGCTTCGCGAGCGCCGCAGCCGCATGGCGCGAGGTGTGCGCCGCCGCGGACGTCACCGACGAGGTGCGACGACCCGGCACCGGCCTCGTCGCGTTCGGGACCTTCGCGTTCGACGACGAGTCCTCCGCGACGAGCGTCCTGATCGTGCCACGCACCATCATCGGCCGGTACGCGGACGCCAGCTTCATCACGCGCGTCCGGCTGAGCGGGGACATCGACGACGTCGAACCCCACACCACCGGGTACGGCCCGGAGTACCGCATCCAGCTGGTCCCCGGCGAGCAGTCCCGCGACGGCTACGTCAGCGCGGCGGAGCAGGCGATCACCCGCATCCAGGCCGGCGAGCTGAGCAAGGTCGTGCTGGCACGCGACCTCACCGGGCACCTCCCCGCGGAGGCCGACCGCCGCCGGGTCCTCCACGACCTCGCGCTCGGGTACCCCGACTGCTGGACCTACGCGGTCGACGGATTCATCGGTTCCAGCCCGGAGACGCTCGTCCGGGTGGACCGTGGGGCCGTCTCGGCCCGCGTCCTCGCCGGAACGATCTCGCGTGGACTCGACGCCGACGCCGACCGCGATCAGGCGCTCGCGCTCGCGACGAGCCGGAAGGACCAGGACGAACACCGCTTCGCCGTGCGCTCGGTACTGTCCGCCCTCCGGGAGCACAGCCCGGAGCTGCGGAGCGGCGAGGCGCCGTTCACCCTGAAGCTGCCGAACCTCTGGCATCTCGCGACGGACATCGAGGGCCGACTGTCCGACGGCTCCTCCTCGCTCGACCTCATGGACGGCCTCCACCCGACGGCCGCCGTCGCCGGCACGCCGACCCGCGACGCGGTCGCGCTCATCCGCGAGCTGGAACCGTTCGACCGAGGCCGGTACGCCGGACCGGTCGGCTGGGTCGACGCCTCGGGTGACGGCGAGTGGGCGGTCGCCCTGCGCTGCGCGCAGATCGCGCCGGACGGCGACATCACGGCCTACGCGGGCTGCGGCATCGTCGCCGACTCCGACCCGACGTCGGAGCTCCTGGAGACGAAGATGAAGTTCCGCCCGATCGTCGAGGCCTTCGCCTGAGTCGAGACCCCGCCTGAGCCGACGCCGCGCCGGACCCGGACCAGCGTGCGTCAGCTCGCCGCGAGTCTCGCCTGTTCGACGGCGATGTCGTAGTCGGCCTCCGGCCACTGCGGGTCGATGTCCTCCAGGGCGTCGAGGAGCAGACGCTGCACGGCGATGCGTGCGTACCACTTGCGGTCCGCCGGAACGACGAACCACGGGGCGACGTCGGTGCTCGTCCGCTCGAAGACCGTCTGGTACGCCTCCTGGTAGGCCGGCCAGAGCTCACGCTCGTCCACGTCGCCCGGGTTGTACTTCCAGTGCTTGTCCGGGCGCTCGAGACGCTCGGCGAGACGGGCCCGCTGCTCGTCGGAGCTGATCTGCAGCATGACCTTCACGATTCGCGTCCCGCCCGCGACGAGCCCGGCCTCGAAGTCGTTGATCGCACCGTAGCGGCGTTCGATCTCCGCAGGTTCCGCCAGCTGCCGCACCCGGCCGATGAGGACGTCCTCGTAGTGCGAGCGATCGAAGACACCGATCTGTCCGGGCATCGGGACCTGGGACTCGATCCGCCAGAGGAAGTCGTGGGCGCGCTCCTCCTCCGTCGGCTTCTTGAAGGCGTGATGGTGCACCCCCTGCGGATCGACGGAGCCGACGACGTGCTTGACGATGCCGCCCTTGCCCGCCGTGTCCATCGCCTGCAGGACGAGCAGCACCGAATCCGGTGCGCCCTGCGTGCTCGCCGCGAAGAGTCGCTCCTGCAGCTCGGACAGCTCGGGCACCCCTGCGGCCAGCTCGTGCACCCCCTGCTGTTTGTCGCCGTCGAACCCTGGTGTCGACGCGGGGTCGACGTCGGCGAGCCGGAAGCCCTCCCCCACGCGGAGCGTGTCTCGAGGGGGTGCCGTCCAGGTCGATGCGTGCTTCGATGCGCTCATCCGCCCATTGTGGCCGGATCCCGGCCCGGAAGTCGACCCTCGACCGAGCGGTCAGGCTCGTGGCAGCGGCACCTCGATGAGGACGGGTCCGGTCACCGGCGCGGTGAACGCCTGGTCGAGCTCCGCCCGGGTCGTCGCCTGGCGATACTCCCAGCCGTAGGCGGTCGCGAGCGACTCCAGGCGGACCTGCTGCGGGGTGTACTGCACCCGGTCGAACAGCTCACTCGGCGCACTGCGCGCGACTTCGAGCCCGTCGAAGATGGTGCCGCCGCCGTCGTTCCCGACGATCACCTGCAGGCGCGGCGCGATGCCGTCCTCGAGCAACAACGCGCCGACGTCGTGGAGGAACGCGAGGTCGCCGAGGAGCACACGCGTGACACCGGGTCCGCCGTCGGCCTGGCTCGCCAGCGCGATCCCGGTGGCGGTGGCGATGGTGCCGTCGATCCCGGCGAGGCCGCGATTGGCGTGGACACTGATCTTGCGTCCCGGGACCAGCCCGTCTGCGACCCTGATGAGTCGCGACGCACCGACGACGAGGCGGTCGTGCGGCCAGGTCGCGCGCCAGACGGCGTCGACGAGGACCTCGCGGGTGACCGGGAGACGGACGGCCTCGAGCTCGGCCCGCACCGAGGCGAGGCGCTCGGACGGCGTGGTCGAGTGCAGGCCCGCGAGGTCGGGTGCCGCCGGAGACGGGTCGACGACCCGCTCTCGGGATCCGACGACCCAGGCTCCGAGCCAGGCACGGTCGGTCGGCCCCGGCTCCACGGAGACGGAGGAGACGATGTGGTCGGCGCGTCGCCCGGGGTTGTAGACCTCGGCTCCGGCGGGGGCGACGATGATCGTCTCCACCCGGTCCTGCTGGAGCAGAAGTGGGACCTCACGGCTGAGGGTCGGGTGGCCGAACACGACGACCCGTTCGACCGCCTCGCGGTACTCGTCCTCCCGGAGCAGCTCGCGGTAGGCGGCGATGACCTGGCGTCCGAACCTGGCCCCGCTCGAGACCTCGGCGATGAGCGGCCAACCACCGTCGGCGGCCAGCTGCTCGGCCGCCGGGCCGGCGTCGTGGCCGGCGACCACCAGGGTCCTCGGTCCACGCTCGAGCACGAGCCGGGGACGTCCCGGGTAGAGCGGATGCTCGTCCGCCGTGACGCGCTGCGCGACCGTCGCATCGGCCTCGTCGTCCAGCTCCGGGTCGAAGGCACCGGACAACGGCTCGCGGTAGGCGAGATCGAGGTGGACCGGACCGGGGTCGAGGATGCCGGTCGCCGCGTCGTAGGCCTCGCGCGCAAGCCCGCGCGCCGCCCGCTGCTCACCCTCGGCACCCGTCGGGGCCTCGGCGACCACCGCGAGGCGTGTCGCGGAACCGTAGAGGTCGTCCTGCCGGGTCGTCTGGTTCGCACGGACCCCGTGGGCCTCGGTCGGCCGGTCGGCGGTGAGGACGATCAGCGGCACACGCGACTGGTGCGCCTCGAGGACGGCGGGGTGCAGGTTCGCCGTCGCGGTCCCGGAGGTGGTGATCACGACGGCCGGCCGGCCGGTCTCGACGCCCAGTCCCAGCGCGAGGAACCCGGCGACCCGTTCGTCGATCCGCACGTGCAGGGCGACCCGTCCCGCGGCCGCGAGTTCCGCCGCCGCGAGCGCGAGGGCCTGGGAGCGCGATCCTGGACACACGACGATGTCGGAGACGCCGGCCGCCACGAACGCCCCGAGGAGCGCCGACGCGGATGCGCTCGCCGGGCTCGCCGAAGGGGCCGAGCCTGCGGGCTCGGGTGCTGCGGGCGGGGTCACGAGGCGCTCGGTGCGCCGGGCGGTTTGCGACCGGGGCCGTCGTCAGGGGTGTCGGATTCGGGTGCCGGGTCGTCGTGGGAGCCGCTCCCGCTGCCACCGGGCTCGTCGTCGAAGCGCTTCAGCTCGTCCTCGAGATCGCGGATGCGCTTCGCCTGGTTGCGTTCGGCATCGAGCTGCTTGAGGAAGTCAGGGTCGTCGTCGGGTGCGGAGCCGCGTGGCGCCGCCTTCGGTGCGCGGACCCGGCCGATGATCCACCAGAGCAGACCGCCGATGACCGGCAGCAGGAGGATGGCGATGATCCACGACGGCTTGGAGATGCCCCGGACGCGGTCTCGGGGCATCGTTGCGCAGTCCACCACCGAATACACGATGAAGACGACTGCCGCGACGGCGAGGCCGATCCAGAGACGAACCATGTCTCCATCGTAAACGCCAGGTGACGTGATTGCCTGGGGTTGCCTTCAGGGACGACGCCTAGACTTGACTGGTGAATCGCGTTCCCGCCGCCGTCCGGTACACCGTCCTCCGCCTGCTGGCGTTCGCGGTGCCGCTCCTGCTCCTCGTCTTCCTCACGGGCCTGCAGCCCTGGATCGCCGCGATCATCGCCGCGATCATCGGGCTCTGCGTCTCCTACATCTTCCTGCGCACCCCGCGCGAGACCGTGGCGCAGGAGCTCTTCGCCCGCCGACACGGCGACAAGCCGGTGCCGCACGACGACGAGGACGCCGAGGACGCGGCGCTCGACGCGGACACCGTACGCACCCCTCGCTCCGACGAGGCCACGAGCGCGGACGGACGCGCGGCGTCGACGCCTGAGGAGCAGCAGGGACGCTAGCGTCAGGCGGCGATGCCGGGCGTGTAGAAGAACGCCAGGCCGAGCACGACGCCGAACACGAGCTGGACGAGTCCCGTCAGCTTGAGCGCGAGGATCTGCTCCTTCGCGGTCGTCGAGAACAGCACGATGACGCAGGCCGGGAGCGCGGCGAGCAGGCCGAACATCGCGAGCCACGCGACCGGGTAGAACAGCGCGAGGAAGCCGGCGATGACGAACGGCACGAGCAACAGGACGCAGTAGAGCACCTTCGAGGCGATGCGCCCGATGAAGGTGGACAGCGTGCGCTTGCCGACCGCCCTGTCCTGCTCGAGGTCGCGGAGGTTGTTGACGACGAGCGCCGCGCAGGCGATGAGGCCGGCTCCGATCGCGCCGAACCATGCCTCCTGGTTGAGCCGACCGACCTGCACGAACGTCGTGCCGAGCGTGGCGACGAGGCCGAAGAAGACGAACACGAAGACCTCGCCCAGCGCGAAGTACCCGTAGGGGCGCTTGCCTCCGGTGTAGAACCAGGCGGCGACGATCGCGACGGCTCCGACGAGCAGCAGCCACCAGAACTGGGTGAGGATCGTGAGGACGATGCCAGCCACCGCGGCGATGCCGAAGAACACGAGCGCGACGGCGAGGACGGCCTTGGGCTTCGCCGCGCCGGAACCGGTCAGGCGGCTCGGGCCGACCCGCTGGTCGTCCGTCCCGCGGACCCCGTCGGAGTAGTCGTTGGCGTAGTTGACGCCGATCTGCAGCGCGAGGGCGACGACGAGGCAGAGCAGTGCGCGGACCGGGTGGTAGACGCCGGGGCCGGCGATGATCGACGCGGCGCCGGTACCGATGAGGACGGGTGCGACCGCCATCGGAAGCGTGCGGATCCGCGCGGCTCCGACCCAGTCGCGGAACGTTGCCGGCTTCGCGAGCGGGACCTTGCGCCCGCCACCACGCGCCGGGTTGCCGGATCGTCCACCGTTCGCCCCGCGTCCCGCGGTCGGGCGCTGTGCGGACGTCTTCTGCTGTTTCGGCGCTGCCGGCCGTGCTCCATGTGCCACGACGGCGAGTCTACCCGCGGAGCCCTCCGGCGGATCTCGTCACAGCGCGCCGGCCGCCTGGAGCGTCTGGAGGACGGCCGGAGCGATGTGCTCGGCGAAGGCCGGAGTCAGGTGCACCCGGTCGTACTTCGTCGGCGTCGTCCCCGCGAAGGCCGGGCACACACCGTCGACGCAGCTGAAGGGCAACGACGAGATGAACCGCTCCCCCGCTGCCGCCGCGGCCGATTCCGAGGCGGTCGCGAAGTCGGTCCACGCGGCGTCGACACCCACCGCGCAGTCCTGCGGACTCGAGACCCGTGAGTAGCAGGATCCGAGCTCGGCACCGAGCGGCGGTGGGGCGAGGAGCACGACCCGACCGGGGACCTGGTACGCGGCCGTCTCGGCGAGCGTCGACGCGACCATCGCCGCCGCGTCCAAGGCGCGTCCGTCGGTCGAGCGGCCGTCGGTGAACGCGTTCGAGACGATCACGAGGTCGGGCTGGTCCGCGGCGATGCGCTCGGCGATGTCGTGCTTCCGGGTCGGGCAGTCGTCCATGACGCCTGCGCCGCTGTTCTGGACGAGGTCCTGCGTGAACCGGCACCCGTACAACCCCATCGTGGTGATCCGCAACGCTCCACCGCTCTGGTCCGCGATGGCTCGGAACGCCGGAGCGTAGGCGAGCGCCGTCGAGTCACCGACGAGGTACACGTGCTTCGGGGCACCGGCGTCGCCCCAGGTGCAGGACCCCGCGTCGGGCGTCGCACCGATGTCGAAGCACGCCCGCGCCGGATTCGTGCTCGAGGTCGCGCTGATCGCGTCGTCGAGGCTCGGTGACAGGTCGTCCGGCCAGCTCGTCGCCTCGGTCGCGAGCTGCAGCTCCCCCGCGATGCTCTGCAACGGATCCCCCACCGGTGCAGCCACGGCCGCCGGCCCTCCGGCGGCGACCGGCATGCGCAGTGCGGGCCCGAGCACGATGACGGCCAGTCCGGCGACAATCACCAGACCGACTGCCGAGTACAGGAACTGCTGACCGAACCGGTCCCGCCACGCGGTCCAGGCGGCCGCGCGCCCCTCAGTGTCGCCGCGGAACGTGCCGACGAGCGGCATCCGATGCAGGGGCTGCTCCACGAGCAGGAAGGACAGGACGGAGATGCAGCAGATGAGCGCGAGCATCCCGGGGACCGTGCTCAGGGCGGTGCCGGGCACGAGCATCGGGACGAACACGAGGATCGGCAGGTGCCAGAGGTAGACGGAGTACGAGATGGCCCCGAGACCGGTGCTCACGGGGTTGCCGAGGGGGAACATCCATCGGGAGTAGCTCGGCCCGGCACCGGTCCCGGCGGCGATCAGCAGCAGCGCCGACGCGACAGGGGCGAGCGCCCAGGGGCCGGGGAACCCGATCGACCCGGTGATCGGCAGGGCGGACGCGACGACGCCCGCGAGCCCGGCCCACCCGGCGATCACGCGGACCGCCATCGGCATGCGCGCGAGCAGCGGGGCGCACACCGCCAGGAGCGCGCCCGCCGCGAGCTCCCAGACGCGGGCGCCGGTCGCGAAGTAGGCGGCCTGCGGTGCCGCCGCGGACTGCCAGACGGCGAAGGCGAACGACGCCGCGACGATCACCACGAGGACGATCCCGACGACGATTCGTGAGCGGAGGACCGGCCGGGCCCCCTTGGCCGCGATCGCCAGGAGGATGAGGAGGAGCAGTGGCCAGACGAGGTAGAACTGCTCCTCGATGGACAGCGACCAGAAGTGCTGCAGCGGTGAGGCCGCGTCCGTGGCGTGGAAGTAGTCGGTCCCCGACGCCTCGAACCGCCAGTTGGACACCAGCAAAGCCGCCGACACCGCGTCCCACCAGGTCGACATCGCCCGCGGCGTGTTGAACAGCCACGACGCCAGGGCGGCGGTCGCGGCGAGGACCACGAGCGCTGCCGGCAGGATCCGTTTGATCCGCCGACCGAAGAAGGCCGGCAGCGAGATGCGTCCGGACCGCTCGTGCTCACGGAGCAGCAGGCCGGTGATCAGGAACCCGGAGATCACGAAGAAGACGTCGACACCGATGAAGCCACCGGCCGGCCACCCGGTCGCGTGCGCGAGCACCACAGCGGTCACCGCGAGGGCCCGCATACCCTGGATGTCGGCGCGGAACGCCGCCGTCGGCCTGGTGGGCGTGGTGCCCGTGTCGCTCGTCGTCGTCACCTGTCGTCGTCCCCCGGCTGCGGCCACTCGTCGACGCGCATGGGAGAGCTTGCCGTATGCGAGAACGACTCGCAAACCACCGCCACGGCACGGCGAAGGGAAGCGTCGGCGGGGGCGTCCCGTCTGGCGTCAGCCGAGCCGTGCGCGGAGCGCGACCACGTCGGGTTTGCCGCTCGCCAGGAGCGGCAGCTCGTCCACACGCACCAGCCGCGCGGGGCGTGCCGGGCGTCCGAGCGCCTCGGCCACCGTGCTCCTGGCCGTCTCGAGGAGCACGTCGTCCGCCCGTCCCTCGACAGCGGGGTCGCGCTCGGCGACGATCACCGAGGCCTGGCCGAACCGCTCGTCGGCGACGGCGATGACGACCGCCTCGGCGAGGCCGGGCACCGACCGCACGGCCGCCTGCACGCGGTCGAGGGAGATGTTGACGCCGCCGCTGATGATGACGTTGTCCGCGCGACCGGTCACCCGCACGACGCCCTCCGTCAGTTCGGCCGTGTCCCCGGTGCGGTACCACCGGCGCCCGCCCTCGTGTGGGAACGCGGCGGCCGTGCGGTCGGGCTCGCCGAGGTATCCCTCCGCGAGCACCGGCCCGGCGAGGAGGAGTTCGCCGTTCGACAGGCGCGCCTCGACGCCGGGGAACGGCACCCCGTCGTAGAGGCAGCCACCGGCGGTCTCGCTGGAGCCGTAGCTCCGCACGACGCGGAGGCCGAGCGACGCCGACCGTTCGAGGAGCGCTCGCGGGGTGGCCTGGCCTCCGACGAGCAGCCCCGCCAGGCCGCCGAGCGTGTCGCGCATCGAGGCGCTCTGCTCCGCCGCCTCGACCAGGAGTCGCAGCTGCGCGGGGACGAGCGCGGCGAAGCCCGCGTCGGCGGAGATCGCCTCGACGTGTCGCGAGAACACGTGGGGGTCGAACGATCCGGCCGGCAGCTCGATCGGCGTGGTTCCGGCGACGATGGACCGGAGCAGCACGTTCACGCCCGCGATGTAGTGCACCGGCAGCGCGAGGATCCACTGGGAGGACCGTCCATCGGCGTCGGTCCCGCCGAGCACCGTCGCGGAGCCGTTCGCGCTCGCCAGCAGGGCGTCCGCCGTGAGCGCCACCCGCTTCGGGACACCGGTCGAGCCCGAGGTCTCGATGACGAGCGCGACCCGGTCGTCGACCGAGACCGGCGCGGCGGTGGGCGGCGGCGCGACGACCCCGGTCTGCACCGGCAGGACCGCCGGTCCGGATCCGTCGAGCGCCGCCTCGAGCGCCGAGGACATCGCCGACGCGGTCGCCTCGACGGGATGCAGCGGACGGGTCATCCCCTCAGCGTACGCCGGGTGCCGCGCCGCACGACCGCCTCAGAACTGCCAGGGGAAGGGCGCCCAGTCGGGGCTGCGCTTCTCCAGGAACGCGTCCCGACCCTCCACCGCCTCATCGGTGCCGTAGGCGAGCCGGGTGGCCTCCCCGGCGAAGACCTGCTGGCCCACGAGGCCGTCGTCGACGGCGTTGAACGCGAACTTCAGCATGCGGATCGCCGTCGGCGACTTGCCGAGGATGGTCCGCGCCCAGGCGACACCCGTCTGCTCGAGCTCGGCGTGCGGGACCACGGCGTTGATCGCGCCGGCCTGCAGCGCGCGTTCCGCGTCGTACTCCTGCGCGAGGAAGAACACCTCGCGTGCGAACTTCTGTCCGACCTGGCGGGCGAAGTAGGCGCTGCCGTACCCGGCGTCGAAGGAGCCGACGTCGGCGTCGGTCTGCTTGAAGCGTGCGTGCTCACGACTCGCGATCGACAGGTCGCACACGACGCCGAGCGAGTGTCCGCCTCCCGCCGACCAGCCGGGCACGAGGTTGATGACGACCTTCGGCATGAATCGGATGAGTCGCTGGACCTCGAGGATGTGGAGTCGGCCGTTGCGTGCGGCGTCGATCCCGCTCGCCGTCTCGTCGTCGGCGGCGTCGTCGCTCGCGTAGCGGTAGCCGTCGCGGCCGCGGATGCGCTGGTCGCCGCCCGAGCAGAACGCCCAGCCGCCGTCCTTCGCGCTCGGCCCGTTGCCGGTGAGCAGCACGACCCCGATCGTCGGGCTCTGCCGCGCGTGGTCGAGCGCGCGGTACAACTCGTCGACGGTGTGCGGGCGGAAGGCGTTGCGCACCTCGGGACGGTCGAAGGCGATGCGGACGAAGCCGCCCTCGCGCGCGACGTGGTACGTCAGATCGGTGAGGTCCTCGAACCCCGGCACGACGTCCCAGATCTCCGGGTCGAACAGTTCGGACACACGATCGCTCATGCGTCCAGCCTAGGCACTACTTCGGCTTGTCGAGGTCCGCGTAGGGTTCGAGGGCCGCGAGGTAGTCCGCACGGTCGGCCTCCTTGAGGAGCGCGTAGGAGTCGAGGTGCAACTCGATGCCCTCCAGCGCCATGCCCGCGGTGACGTCGAACTGGCGGTCCTTCGCGACGGTCCCCGCGCGGTCGAGGGTGAGGTCGACGATGCTCGCGCCGAAGCTCCCCGCGCTCGTGATGGCGCCGTAGGTGTGGAGGTCCCAGAGCGCCTGGGTGTCGAGCGTCTCGCCGCCGTACTGCTCCGTGAGTTCGCCGGGTTCGCGCCACGACGACGGCGCGTTCTGCAGGTCCAGGTTCGCGATGCCCGAGCGCAACAGGACCCCGCGGATGATCTCGACGACCCGCGACTTCTCGTCGAAGGTGCGGACGGTCGTGGTCGTCTGCCACACCGGTGCCGTGTACTCGTAGAGCATCGAGTCGCCGCCGTAGCCGTTGTGGTCGAGCTCACTCTCGGCCGGCTGTCGCTCCACCCACTCGAAGCCGAACTCGGCGGTGAGGGCGGTCCGGATGTCGGAGAGGACCGTCTCGGAGCGGTCGACGAACGCCTCGTAGCTCGGTCCGTCAAGGGTCTCCTTGGCGTCCACGTAGGCGGAGCCGGGATAGGTGTCCCAGATGGGGTCGTGGTCCTCCTCGCGCGCGCCGCCGGCAGCGGACTGGCCGCCCGACCGGTCGAACACGAGGCCGCCGACGGTCATCGCCGTGACCGGGTTGACGACGAGGAGCAGCACGAGCGCCACGACGCCCGCGCGGCGTGCCCTCCGTCGGATCACGACGATGCTCGCGACCACCAGCACGAGCTGGACGAGCCCGACGACGACGAGCGCCGTGACGACCGCCCAGGCGCCCTCGCCCGGTCGGTACACGACGGCGAGCAGGGCGGCGAGGAGGGTCACGGCGACGACCGCCAGGAGCAACATCGCTGGGGAGAAGGCCGAGCCGCCCGGCCGCGCCGGCTGGGATGTGCTCGCGCCCGGCGCGGCCGCGTCACGGCGGGCCGGAGCCTCCGATTCGGGATCGACGGCGTCCGAGACCACGACGGGCGTCTTCGGGCGCGCGGCCTTCGACCGGGCAGCGTCCGATCGCGCGGCCCTTCGAGCGCGGCGAGCCGATGGGCTCGCTCGTTTCTGCCGTCCGCGCGAACCCGGGCGGCGGAAGCGGGCGGTCGCCGCCTCGAGATCCTCCGCCGTCGGTTCGGACGCGGATCCCGGCTCGACGGCGGGCGGGCTCGTCAGCGGCGCGGTCGGCGATCCCCCGGGGACCGGCGGGGCGTTCGGGTCGCGTGGCCCGGACGCCTCGGCGGCGGCCTCGACCGGGCCGTCGGGCAGCTCGACGGGCTCGGACTCGGCGACGGATTCGAAGATCGGCTCCGGCACGCTGAACGTCCCCGGCTCGTCCGCGGGCACACCACGGCCACCACCGGGCGTCGGCTTGCGTCGGGAGAACAGCGGCACGCGTCCGATTGTGTCACGACCGTCCACCGGCTCCCCGAGGGGCCGCGCATCGGAGGGTGCAGGATAGGGGCATGCTCGCCACCATCGACGATGTCCTCGCCACAGCCCGCGTGGTCTCGATCCCGCTGCGCGTCCGCTTCCGCGGCATCGACACCCGCGAAGCCGTCCTGTTCCGCGGGCCGGAGGGATGGACGGAGTTCTCCCCCTTCGTCGAGTACGACGACGACGAGGCCACCGCCTGGCTTCGAGCCGCCATCGACTTCGGCTGGTCGGCGTCCCCGCCGCTCAACCGGGACCGCATCCGCGTCAACGCCACCGTCCCCGCCGTCGGCGCGGACGACGTCGCGGCGATCCTGTCCCGCTTCCCCGGTTGCCGGACCGCGAAGGTGAAGGTGGCCGAACGCGGCCAGGTCCTCGCCGACGACGTCGCCCGCGTCGCCGCCGTCCGGAAGGCCATCGGACCGGAGGGCCGGCTGCGAGTGGACGCCAACACGAACTGGAACGTCGACGAGGCCGAGCACGCGATCCGTGCCCTCGAACCGTTCGACCTCGAGTACGTCGAACAGCCGTGCGCGACCGTCGCCGAGCTCGCCGAGATCCGTGAGCGCGTCTCCTCCCTGGACGTCCCCATCGCGGCCGACGAGAGCGTCCGGAAGGCGGAGGACCCCTTGGCCGTCGCTCGTGCCGGAGCCGCCGACCTGCTGGTCGTCAAGGCGCAGCCACTCGGCGGCGTCCACGCGGCACTGCGCATCGCCGGGGAGGCAGGACTGCCGATCGTGGTGTCCAGCGCGCTCGACACCTCGGTCGGGATCTCGATGGGAGCCCACCTTGCAGCAGCACTGCCCGAACTCGACTACGACTGCGGGCTCGGGACGACCGCGCTGCTCGGCGGCGATGTGACCACCAGCGCGCTGGACCCGGTGGACGGTGGCATCGCGGTGCGACGCGTGGAGGTCGACGTCGACCTCCTCGACCACTTCACCGCGTCGCCGGAACGCACCGCCTGGTGGCTCGACCGGCTGCGACGGACGCACGCCCTGATCGGCTGACGCCCGCCCGTCGACAAGCTCAGGGACCGGCGGAGGGGTTCAGGGACCGGGGTCAGGGGCCGCTTCGGGGACCGGTCCCGCTTACAGGCCGCTGTAGGCGTGCAGGCCCTTGAAGAAGACGTTGACCACGACGAAGTTGAACATCACGGCACTGAAGCCGATGATCGCGAGCGTCGCCGCCCGGGATCCGCGCCAACCGCGGGTCGCCCTCGCGTGGATGTACCCGGCGAAGATCACCCAGATGATGAAGGTCCACACCTCTTTGGTGTCCCAGCCCCAGTACCGGCCCCAGGCCCGCTCGGCCCAGATGGCGCCGGCCATGAGGGTGAACGTCCAGAAGATGAACCCGATGATGTTCACGCGGTAGGCGAGGTTCTCGAGGCGTTCCGCGTTCGGCAGGGTGAGCAGGAAGCGGAGTCGCCCCGAGCTCTGCGCGGGCTGCACCAGCCCGAGTCGGCGCTCACGGCGTCCCTGCAGGAGCTGCACGACACTCAGCGCGAAGCCGATCGCGAAGAACGCCGTGCCGAGGCTCGCGACGAACACGTGGATGACCAACCAGGCGGACTGCAGCGCCGGTGGCAGCGGGACGACCTCGACGTAGAAATTGGCCGTCGCGAGGCCGAGCAGGACCGTGACGAGACCGATGACGAAGCTGCCGAGGAAGCGGAGGTCGACGCGCGTGATGACGACGAGGAACACGGCGACGATGAGCAGCGTGCCCGTCATCGCGAACTCGTACATGTTCGCCCACGGGACACGACCGGCGGCGATCCCTCGCGTGACGTCGGCCACGAGGTGGAGCAGGAAGGCGATGACGGTGAGCGAGACACCGACCCGGAGGCTCGGCGACTTGCGCGACGCCTGCTGCTCGGGCTCGTCCGCCGGGCGGCGGGACTTGCGGACCACGCCGTCGCTCGTGCTGATCGGCGCGACCGAACCGCCGTTCGCGTTGGCGAGGGCACCGACGCGTTCCTGGGCAGCGGGCTGCGCGACGCGCTCGCGTTCGGCGGCGTCGATCGCCGCGGTGACCTCGGCGCTCCGGCGCGCGAGGTCGAACGTGAAGGCGATGAACGCCAGCGCGTAGACGGCGACAGCCGACCAGAGGCAGAGGTTCGAGATTTCGACGAGGGTCACGGGGCGATTCTACCTTCGGGTTCGGACGGGACAGGCGTTGGGCTGTGGGCTTCCGCGATCGCTTCAACCGCGGCCTCGAGGCCGGGGTCCTCGCCACGGGCGAGGCCGGCGTATTCGAGCGAGACCGTGCCGTCGGCACCGGCCACGGCCTTCACCCACACGCGGCGCCTGGCGACGAACAGCGAGGTGATGAGGCCGGACAGCGCGAGGATGGCGAACGCGAGGACCCACAGCTGGGTCGGATCGTGGTGGACGTCGAACGAGGCGAACCGCTTGACCGAGCCGGCGTAGTTCTCCGTCGACGGGTTGGCGGCCACGTTGTCGAACGACACCGTCCCGAGCCCGTTCGGCAGGTCGGTGATCTGACCGGGCGAGAGTTCGATGGATTCGACGCCGGTGTCGCCACCCGTGAGCTGCTTCATGTCGTCGACGTCAAGCGCGTAGACCGACTTCGGGGCGCCGGCGTTGATGCCGAGGTCGCCGGAGTACACGTTGAGCGTCAACACCGGGTACGCGAGGTCGGGGTACGAGGAGAAGAACGGCGGCTTGGACGCGGCCTGCGTCGGGTAGAAGAAGCCGATCATGCCGAGCTGCTCGGCCAGACCGTCCGGGATCTTGACGATGCCGAGCGAGGTGAGCTGCGCATCCTGCGGGAGGAACGGGATCGAGTCGCTGAAGACGACCTTGCCCTCCGGGTCGCGGACCGTGATCGTCGGCGCGTAGCCGTTGCCGAGGAGGTACACGTCGGTGCCCTCGAACCGCAGCGGGTCGTTGACCTTGATCGTCGCGTCCTGCGGCTTCCCACCGGGTGAGGTCGCGGTGACCTTGGCGCGGTAGTCGATCGCCTGACCGTAGGCGTCGAGGTTCTCGGTCTCGTACGTCACGCCGAACTCGTCGAGCGTCAGCTTGTACGGCGCGAGTTCCGACTCGTTGAAGAAGCGGCCCGGGTTGAAGGAGTCGTAGTCGAGCAGGGTGTTGACGAAGGTCTGTCCCTCGACGAGGACCCGCTGCCCGGAGAACCCGAAGCCGCCGCCGAAGCCGACCGTCACGAGGATGCCGACGAGCGCCGAGTGGAAGACGAGGTTGCCGGTCTCACGGAGGAAGCCGCGCTCGGCCGATACGGAGGCGGAGCCCTCGGCGTCGTAGCGTTCGACCCGGTAGCCCTGCCGCTTCAGCTGCTTCGTCGCGTCGTCGATGAGCTCGGTGGGGGTCGCCCCGCTGTCGTCACTGCGGCGCTCGAACGCGGAGAGCCGGGACAGGCGCGCCGGCGTGCGGGGCGGGCGGGACCGGAGTGCCTGCCAGTGGTGCTTCGTCCGCGGGATCACACAACCGATGAGCGAGATGAACAGCAGGAGGTAGATCGCGGAGAACCACGCCGAACTGTAGACGTCGAAGGCCTGGACCTTGTCGAGGATCGGCGCGAGGTCCGGGTTGTCGGTGAAGTACTGCGTGACACCGTTCGGGTCGCTCGACCGCTGCGGCACGAGCGAGCCGGGGACCGCGGCGATCGCGAGGAGGAGGAGCAGGAAGAGCGCCGTGCGCATGCTCGTGAGCTGGCGCCAGAAGAACCGGAGCCACCCGACGAAGCCAAGCTTCGGCTGGTTCACGCCGTCGGCCGGAGCCGGGGCGACGGAATCGATGTGATCAGAGGGGCGTGACAAGGCCGCTCATCACCCCCTGCAACGAGTACATCCATGCGGACCAGAGACCAGAGACCATCAACACGCCGATCACGATGAGGAGCACGCCGCCGACGATGTTGATCGTGCGGATGTGCCGTTTGAGGAACGCCAGCGACCCCGTGACCCAACCGAGTCCGAGCGCGACGAGGAGGAAGGGGATGCCGAGGCCGAGGCAGTAGAACAGGCCGAGGAGGGCGCCTCGCCAGGCGGAGCCGCCGGAGAGCGAGAGGGCGCTGATCGCCGTGAGCGTGGGACCGAGGCAGGGGGTCCACCCGATGGCGAAGACGAAGCCGAGGAGGGGCGCACCCGCGATGCCCGTCGCCGGCGCCCAACTCGTGCGGACCGTCCGCTGGAGCCGGGAGAACTGTCCGATGAAGATGAGCCCCATGAGGATGACCACCGCGCCGAGGACGCGGGTGATCACGCCCTCCCATTCGACGACCCAGGCGCCGACGGTGCCGACGAACGCGGCGATCGCCACGAACACGACGGTGAACCCGAGGATGAAGAGGCTGACGCCGAGCAGGACGCGTCGGCGGCCGGCCGCGGACCGCCCCTCCTCGACCGTCGTCATGCCGCCGACGTACCCGAGGTAGCCGGGGACGAGCGGGAGCACGCACGGCGAGAGGAACGACAGCAGACCGGCCGCGATGGCGATCGGGATCGCCACGAGGAGCTGGCCGCCGTAGACGAGCTCGCCCAGACTCACTCTGCGGAGCTCTCGGCGATCGTGTCGCGGATGAGGGTGTCGAGGATCGTGCGGTCCTGCAGCTGCCCGAGGATGCGCGCGGCGACCCGCCCCTCGGCGTCGAGGACGATCGTGGTCGGCACGGCGTTCGGCGGCACGTTGCCGGTGAACGCGAGCTTCGCCTCGCCGCTGTCGACGTCGAGGATGGAGGGGTAGGTGATGCCGAAGGTGCCGTTGAAGGCCTTCGCCGTGTCGGCCGTGTCGCGCACGTTGACCCCGATGAACGTCGCACCCTTGCCGGTGTAGTCGGCGTTCAACGATTCGAGGTCCTTCGCCTCGGCACGGCACGGCGCGCAAGCGGCGTACCAGAAGTTCACGACGATGACCTGGCCGGCGTGGTCCGTGGAGGAGATCTGCTCGCCGTCCTCGCCGACGCCCGAGAAGGTGATCGGCTCGCCGCGGTCCTCGACGGCGACCTCGGTCACGCTGCCGTCACCCGCGACGTATCCCTTGCTGCTGCCCTCGCGGTACTGGTCCGCGAGCGGGTCGCTGCCGCAGGCCGTCAGCAGGAGTGCCCCGACGGCCAACACGGCGGCGACGGCGAACGTCCTCGATCTGCGGGCCATCAGACGGCACCGACATCGGTGGCGCCGGACGCGAGACGTGCTGCCGGGTCGACGTAGCCGACCTCCAGGAAGCCGTGCTCGGTGCGTTCGAAGGAGGTGATGCTCGACAGCGCGCACCGGCGTCGGCGGGGGTCGTGACGGTACGGCGCACCCACCACGGAGCTGTGCATCATCCAGATCGGCAACTGGTGGCTAACGAGGACGACATCGCCCGACGGTGTCGCCCGCCAGGCGTCCTCGATCGCGGCCGTCATGCGGTTCACGATCGACGCGTAGGGCTCGCCCCAGCTCGGCCGGGACGGGTTGCGGAGCTTGGCCCAGTTGAGCGGGTTCTTGAGCGCACGGCTCATCCGCTTGCCCTCGAACTCGTTGAACGGCTCGATGACCCGGGGCTCGGCGACGATCGCGAGGTCGAAGGCGGCGGCGACCGGGGCGGCGGACTCCTGCGTGCGCTGCAGCGGCGACGCATACAGGGCGCCGATCGGGCGGTCGCGGCTCACGAGGTCGTCGGCGGCGGCCTGAGCCATGCGCTCGCCGAGCTCTGACAGCCGGAACGCGGGGAGTCGACCGTAGAGCACACGAGAAGGGTTGTGCACCTCGCCGTGACGCACGAGATGGATCTGGTCGGCTACCACCCTCCAAGTGTACGTTTCCCCAAGCTGCGGATTCACCGTGACCTCCGTCCGGATCCGAACGACGAGCGACGGCTAAGCTGTCGGGGTGAGTGAACGCGTCGTTGTGAAGAACCTGGCCGCCCTGTCCGACGGTCCCGTCACCGTCTCCGGATGGGTCGAGACCGTCCGCGACCAGAAGAAGGTGCAATTCGTCGTCCTCCGGGACGAGAGCGGCGCCGTGCAGCTGGTGAACCCGGCCGTCCGGGAGCTCGACCCCGAGGTCGAGGGTTCCGCCGAGCGCCTCGCCACCACGGAGGCCATCTCAGCCCTCGCGCACGGCTCCTTCATCACCGTCACCGGCGAGCTCAAGCACGACGAGCGGGTCAAGCTCGGTGGCATCGAGGTCAAGGTGGCCACCCTGGACGTCGTCACCGCGGCGAACCCCGAGACGCCGATCGCGGCGGACTCCTCACTCGACAAGCGCCTCGACTGGCGCTTCCTCGACCTGCGCCAGCCGAAGCAGGCCCTCATCTTCCGCATCCAGACCACGTTCGAGCACGCGCTGCGTCAGTACTGGATCGACAACGACTTCATCGAGATCCACACCCCGAAGCTCATGGCGAGCGCGAGCGAGTCGCGTGCCGAGCTCTTCGAGGTCGACTACTTCGAGGGCAAGGCGTACCTCGCGCAGTCGCCCCAGTTCTTCAAGCAGATGGCGCAGTCCGCCGGCTTCGGCAAGGTGTTCGAGGTCGGACCCGCGTTCCGCGCCGACCCCTCGTTCACGAGCCGTCACGCGACCGAGTTCACGAGCGTCGACGCCGAGATCAGCTGGATCGACTCGCACGAGGACGTCATGACGCTGCACGAGGAGCTCCTCGTCGCCGGCTTCACGGCCGTCAAGGCCAAGCACGGCGAGCAGATCGCGGAACTCTTCGGCATCGAGCTCGAGGTCCCCTCCCGTCCGTTCCCGCGCATCCCGCTGGCCGAGGCCAAGCGCATCGTCGCCGAGCGCGGCTACGAGGTGCCCCGTGCCGACGACGACATGGACCCCGAGGGCGAGCGCCAGATCGCGGCCTACGTCAAGGAGACCTACGGCCACGAGTTCGTCTTCCTCACCGACTACGCCTCGAGCATCCGGCCGTTCTACCACATGCGCAACAGCGAGGACGGCTCGCTCACCAACAGCTACGACCTCATCTACAACGGTGTCGAGATCTCCACGGGTGCACAGCGTGAGCACCGCGTCGAGGTGCTCATCGAGCAGGCGAAGGAGAAGGGCCTCGAGCCCGAGGAGCTCGAGTTCTACCTCGACTTCTTCCGCTACGGCGTCCCGGCGCACGGCGGCTTCGGCATGGGCCTGGCCCGCGTGCTGATGCTCATGCTGCACGAGACCTCGATCCGCGAGGTGACCTACCTGTTCCGCGGCCCGACCCGCCTCGCCCCGTAGAGAGGACACCCATGAAGATCGTCATCCTCTACGGAACCGAATCCGGTAACGCCGAACGGCTCGCCAACGACCTCGGCAAGGCCATCGGCTCGCAGCACGAGTGGCGCGTCGTCGACCTCGGCGACGTATCCCCCGACGAGCTCTCGGCCGACGAGATCCACATCTTCATCACCTCGACGTACGGCGACGGCCTCCTCGGTGAGACCGGCCAGATCTTCTACGAGGCGCTCGAAGAGTCGGGTACCGACCTCGACGGGATCCGCTACGCCATCTTCGGTCTCGGCGACAGCAGCTACGAGGACACCTACAACCAGGGCAGCTCCCTGCTCGACGCCCTGTTGACGGAGAACGGGGCCACCCGCTTCGGCGAGTTCGGGCTCCACGACGACGGTGGCTTCGAACGCAAGAAGGACGTCGCGCTCGCCTGGCTGCCCGGCGTGCTCGCGGCAGCCGAACAGCTCTGAGCACAGCCGCGACGAGTCCGACGGTCCCGTCCGTGGCTCGGACCCCGCCGGCCGGGTAACCTCGATCATCTGATCGAGGGGTGCGATGTGATGGGTGCAACGAACGACGCGGTCGTCCGGCGCCTGCGCGACGCGGGGTGCGTGTTCGCCGAGGAAGAGGCGGCCCTCCTCCTCGCGGAGGCGACGGATCCGCAACAGCTCGAAGCGATGGTCCGGGCCCGGGTCGACGGCCGGCCGCTCGAACAGCTCCTCGGCTGGGTGGCGTTCCGAGGCCATCGGCTCGTCGTCGACGAGGGGGTCTTCGTGCCGCGCCAGCGGACGGGCCTCCTGGTGGAGCTCGCATCCGCGCACCTGCACGAGGGCGCGACGGTGGTCGAACTCTGCTGCGGTGTCGCCCCGGTCGGCGCTGCCCTGCTCGCGGAGTGGCCGGGCCGTCTCGAGCTCTGGGCGTCGGACATCGACCCGGTCGCGGTGCGGAGCGCCCGACGCAACCTGGCGCCACTCGGCGGGACCGTCGTGGCGGGCGACCTCTTCGGTGGCCTGCCGGACCGTCTCCGCGGGTCCATCGACGTCCTGGTCGCGAACGCCCCGTACGTCCCGAGCGCCTCGATCTCCCTGATGCCGAGGGAGGCTCGAGACCACGAGTCGGCGATCGCGCTCGACGGCGGTGCAGACGGCCTCGACGTCCAGCGGCGACTCATCGCGGCATCGCCGGAGTGGCTCCCCGCGGGCGCCCACCTCGTCGTCGAGACCAGCACGCGTCAAGCGGAGCGGACGGTGGGACTCATGGAGTCGACGGGCTACTCGGCCGTGATCCGGCGCGACGACGACCTCGACGGCACGGCCGTCGAGGGGGTCCGTCGCTGACGACTCAGGAGCGCGCGAGCTCGAAGTCCACGGCGGAGCGCTCGACGACGAGCTGACGCACGATCTGCACCACGCGGACGTGCTCCGGGTGCACCTGGTACCGCTCAAGGGCCTCGAGGGACGGGTAGTCGCCGACCAGGACGACGTCCCAGTTGCTCTCCGGGTATGCGATGTTGCGCCCGACCTGCAGGCTCTCGATGTCGTCCGGCATGACCGCGGCGAGGCCCTCCAGCTCCGCCTGCATCGTGGCGAAGGCGGCGTCGCGCTCGGTCTCGTCGGTGGCGGCCAGCTTCCAGCTGACGATGTGGCGGATGGTCACGTGAACTCCAATGGGTCGGGACGGTGGCGGTTGGGCCGACGACTCAGCCGGCGAGCAGGGCCGCCCGCAAGCGGTCGGGATCGATGCGCCAATAGTTGTGGACCTTGCCGTCGATGAGGACGACGGGGATCTCCTCCCAGTGGCGGTCGTGCAGGATCGGGTCGTCGAGGATCGACAGTTCCTCCCGCTCGATCGCCGGAGCGTCGGCGGGAAGACCGGCGACGACCTCGTCGATCACGGCACGCGCATCGTCGCAGAGGTGACAACCGGGTTTGCCGATGAGCGTGAGATGGAGAGCGGACACCCTTCCACTGTACGGGGTGGCCCACGGCCCGGGCGCGGTCTTCCGACGACACCTGTCGCTTTTCCGACGGGTGTCTGCGACGATGCTCGGGTGCGACCGGACGAGACAAAGAGTGACAGCAGCACTGGTGCCGGAAGCATCGGGTCCAGACGCTCTGGCCTCGGCCGGTCGAGGTCCGTTGTCATTGAGTGATGCCTGCACACTCTGAAGCCGCGACCATCCTCGGCGAGCGACTCCGCGCCGCTCGCAACGAGCGCCAGCTGACCCTCGAGGACCTCGGCGTGCTCGCCGGCATGCACTGGACGAACATCGGCAAGATCGAGCGCGGGCAGGTGCACCCGAGCGTCGAGACCCTCGTCCGCCTGAGCACCGCCCTCGACCTGGACCCGGCGCAGTTCGTCACGGGTCTCGACGCGGACATGTACCCGGGGCGGACGCACAAACTGACCGCGCGCGACCTGCTCGCGGCACGACGGGACCAGGAGCGCTGAGGCCTCACCCTCGCGCAGGCCGTCAGAAGGTGATGGGCCACAGGTACTGGCGACCACCGGGGCGGAACCAGGACACCTGCACGCTGCTCGCACGCGCGAGCGTGCTGCCGAGGACCTCGAACTCGAGCGCACTTTCCGGCGTCAACCGACACGGCTGCAGCGGCGAGAGCAACCCCGGCCCGATCATCCGGAGGACGACCCAGTGGACGGCTTCGTCGCTGACGTTCCGCAGCCGGTAGCGCGGGGCGTCGTCCCGCTCGACGATGAACGGCACTCGATAGGCGGGTTCGCGACGGTTGCGGCGGGCGATGGGCGGGAGTTCACGGGTCATGGGACGACGGTACGAACGACCGCCGACGATCTCGGGCCGAGGGGCCGCGTGCCGCGGCGTGCTGTGGACCGGTCGCTGCCTGGCTCGCTTGTGGAGGAGCGTCGTGGCCCTCAGCGCGAGCGTTGCCCGGCCACCGCGCCAACGCCAGAAAGCGCCATGCCCTCAGGGGCCGGCGCTTCCGGTGGACGCGATTTCGACGAGCGCTCCTGACGGAGCGGCTCGCTACTTCTTGTTGCGGCGCTGGTGACGGGTCTTGCGAAGCAGCTTGCGGTGCTTCTTCTTCGCCATACGCTTGCGGCGCTTCTTGATAACAGAACCCACGGATTTACCTCACAGAATTGGGGGGCTTGGCCGCAGGGATCGCGACCGAAGAGAACAAGTCTTGTCACCAGTCTAGCCGATTGCGGCGCGCGTCGTTCACACGTCGTTCGCCTGCAGGCTGGTAGGAGCGGGAGACCGCTCAGCCGACGTCGGCGACAGGACGCTGCCTGACCGCCTCGACAGCCGTCTCCGGAACCCGGAACGACTTCCCGAACCGGATGGCGGGGAGCTCCCCCGAATGCACGAGTCGGTACACGGTCATCTTGGACACGCGCATCATCTCGGCGACTTCGGCCACGGTGAGGAAGCGGACGTCTGCAGCATCCTGCGTCATCGAACCCCTCCGGTACGCCTGGGAACACTCTAGGACGGCGGTCCGAGGTCCGGATCGCCGCATGGCAACTCTAGAGGGACGACGACCGCCTGTACATCCCCTGGGTGAACGGTATGGAACCGGCAGGCCTACGGGCGCAGCTTCTTCGTGACCGACTGGACCGCGTGCGTGACGTCCGCAGCGACCTTCCCGACCGAGCCCGCGACCGCCTTCGCCTGCTCCGGCAGCGAGAGGGCGGCGAAGTCGACGTCGTCGTCCGCGTAATCGACGCTGAGGAACGGGATGAGCCAGTCCTCCACGTCCTCGAGGGGGGCGTAGTCCAAGCTGTAATAGCGGTGCTGGCCTTCCTCGCGGACCTCGACGAGTTCCGCTTCGCGGAGGACCTTCAGGTGCTTCGACACGGTGGGCTGGCTGAGGCCGAGCTGCGCGACGATCTCGGAGACACTCGTCCCCGCTCCGCCGTGCCGTTCGAGCAGCAGTGCGAGGATGTCCCGCCTGGTGGTGTCAGCGATCACGTCGAAAATGTCGGCCATGCTCCAACGATAGTGATCGAGCGCGCGGAGTACCATTGCCTCCGGCGCAGTCCTGAGGTGTTGAGGGGTCAGATGAGCGGCAATGCCATGGGTCGTCGTCCCGAGATCATCGTCCGGCACGGACTCGCACGGGTCAGGGAGGCCGTCAGCGACTTCGCGGCGAAGTCCACCTCCCGGTTCGCCATCCTCGTGTTCAGCTTCCTGATCTTCGTGTTCACGATGCTGTTCTCGCTCCCCATCGCGAGCGCAGACCGCGAGGTGACCCCGATCGCCGACGCCCTGTTCACCGCGGTCTCGGTCATCTGCGTCACCGGACTCTCCACTGTCGACATGGCGACGCACTGGTCCCTGTTCGGGCACGTCCTGGTGTTCATCGGCGTCCAGATCGGAGCCCTCGGCGTCCTGACGCTCGCCTCGATCCTCGGCTTCGTCATCGCCCGACGACTCGGCCTGCGCCAGAAGCTCATGGCCGCGAGCGACACCAACCCGCTGCGGTCGCATCACGGGCCGGTCGCCGAGGGCCAGGCCGTCCGCCTCGGCGAGATCGGCAACCTCCTCGTCACCGTCGCCGTGAGCGCCCTCGTGATCGAGGCGGCGCTCGCGGTCCTCCTGTTCCCGCGGATGCTGCTCGACGGCATCAACCCGTGGGACGCCGCCTGGAACAGCGTCTACTACGCCGCCATGGCGTTCACGAACACCGGCTTCACGCCGAACGCCGAGGGCCTCGCGGCCTTCGAGAACGACTACTGGTTCCTGAGCATCCTCATGCTCGGGGTCTTCCTCGGCAGCATCGGCTTCCCGGTCATCTACGCGTTGAGCCGCAACTTCCGGCGCCCGAGCCGGTGGTCGCTGCACGTCAAGCTCACCCTCGTGACCACGATCATCCTGTTCTTCGCGGGCGCGCTCGCCTTCATCCTGCTCGAGTTCAACAACCCCGAGACGTGGAACAAGTGGAACCTGTGGGACACGATCTTCCAAGGGTTCTTCCTGTCCGCGATGACGCGGTCGGGCGGGTTCTCGACCGTCGACATCGGTGATCTCAACGGCTCCACCCTGCTCGTCGCCGACATGCTCATGTTCATCGGCGGTGGCTCCGCGTCCACCGCGGGCGGGATCAAGGTGACCACCCTCGCCGTCCTGTTCCTGGCGGCGTTCGCCGAGGCGAGGGGCCGCGAAGGTGTCGAGGTCTTCCGACGCCGGATCCCCCAGGACGTGCTCCGCGTCGCGGTCAGCGTCGTCCTCTGGGGTGCGACCATCGTCGCCCTGTCCACCATCGTCATCCTGCAGATGACCAAGGCACCGCTCGACCACGTGCTCTTCGACGTCATCTCGGCGTTCGCGACCGTGGGCCTCAGCACCGGCCTCGTGTCGGACCTCCCCGACGCCGGGGTGTACGTCCTCGCGGTCACCATGTTCCTCGGCCGCGTTGGTACAGTGACACTCGCTGCAGCCGTGGCCGCGAGCCAGAGCGGCCAGCTGTTCAAGCGACCCGAAGAGAGGCCCATCGTTGGTTGACCGCATCAAGCACGACGCCCCGGTCCTCGTCATCGGACTCGGACGGTTCGGCGCCGCCTGCGCCGGCGAGCTCGACCGACTCGACCGCGAGGTGCTCGCGATCGACGACAACTCGGACCTCGTGCAGAAGTGGTCCGACCGGGTCACCCACACCGTGCAGGCCGACGCGAAGAACATCGAGGCCCTCCGCCAGATCGGCGCCCAGGACTTCTCGGTCGCCGTCGTGGCCGTCGGATCCTCGATCGAGGCGAGTGTGCTCATCACCGCGAACCTCGTCGACCTCAAGATCCCGCAGATCTGGGCCAAGGCGGTCTCCCAGTCGCACGGCAAGATCCTCGCCCGCGTGGGCGCGAGCCATGTCATCTACCCCGAGCGGGAGGCCGGCGAGCGCGTGGCGCACCTCGTGTCGGGACGGATGCTCGACTTCATCCAGTTCGACGACGACTTCGCCCTCGTGAAGATGTACCCGCCGAAGCCCATCCGCGGCCTCAACCTGACGGAGTCGGGCGTCCGCACGAAGTACCGCATCACGGTCGTCGGGGTGAAGTCACCCGGGAAGCCGTTCACCTACGCGACCGCGGACACCGTCGTCTCGAACCACGATCTGATCATCGTCTCGGGCACCTCCGCCGACATCGAACGCTTCGCGTCCCTCGAGGGCTGACGACTCAGTCGATGCGGCGGGCGTAGCAGCGCGACAGGGGTTCGTCGACGTAGGGCCCGAACGCGGGGATGGGCGAGTATCCCTCGCGCTCGTAGAACCGCATCGCGTCGGGTTGCGCGGTCCCCGTCTCGAGCAGCAGCTCCACGACACCGAGCGATCCTGCCTCGGCTTCGAGCGCTCGGAGCACCGCGGCCGCGACGCCGGTGCCGCGCGCCTGAGGAGCCACGAACATGCGCTTGATCTCCGCACGCTGCTCCCCGAGGAGCCGCAGGCCTCCGCAGCCGACCGGCGTGCCCACCTCGTCCCTCGCCACGAGGAAGACCGCGATGTCGTCCCCCGACGGCGGTGTTCCCGGCTCATGGTCGTCGCTGCCGTAGCGGGCGTCGAGCTCGGCGCGCTGTGCCCGGCGCAGTTCGGTTCCGGCCTCGTCTGCCCAGTCGACCCGGTCGATCGTGATCGTCATCCCATATCCCTTCATTCCGTAACGTTCATTACGGTAACATCTGTCACGAGGTGAGACGGACATGGCCAGAACGAAGGATCCCGAGGCGCAGGCGCGCATCTCCCACGCGGTCTGGGAGGTGCTGGGCGAGCACGGTCCCCAGGGGTTGACCCTGCGCGCCGTCGCAGACCGCGCCGGGTGCACGACCGGTCTCGTCCTCCACCGCTTCCCGGACAAGCGGGCGCTGCTGCTGCACGCACGGGACCTCCTCCACGAACGCACGGCGGCGCGTACGGCCCAGCTCGAAGCGTCCGCCGACACCCCACGACTCGCCCTGCGCGCCGTCCTCCGCCAAGCCCTCTCCCTCACCGAGGAGACCCGCCAGGAGGCCAGAGTCTGGCTGGGGTACCTCGCGGCGGCGCTCGACGACGACGTCCTCGCCGAACGGCATCGCGCGGGTCACGCGGTGTTCGTCGCCCGCACCCGGCGCCTCGTCGCCGAGATCCGGCCCGAGCTGAGCGCGGACGAGGTCGCGGCGACGGCCACGATCGTCGTCGGATTCGTCGAGGGCGTGAGCACCCTGAGCACGGCCGACGACGACCACTACGACGCCACAGCCCAGCTCGCCGCGCTGGACCGACTGCTGTCCACCCTCGGGCTCGACGAGACGAGCGACGCATGATCGTCGTCCACCGGTGGGCGGAGGCGACCGCCCACCACCGCGAACGGTTCTCCGAGCTCCTCGAGGGGTACCACCGGCGGACCGAGCACGAGAAACTCCTCGGCCGGGAGCCGCGTGAGGACGAGGCCGTTCCGACGACCACCCTCCCCGCCCGCTACCGGGCCGAGGTCGCCGACCCGGGCACGGCCTTCGCCGCCGACGAGATCCTCTTGGCTGTCGAGGACGGTCGGGTGCTCGGCTGCGTCGTGCTGACGGCCGGCCCGTCGCCGGAGCTCAAGCGCCTCTGGGTCGACCCTCGCGCCCGCCGCCGGGGCGTGGCCGCGACCCTGCTCGAGGCTGCGACGACCGCCGCCAGGCGACGGGGCGACGACACGGTGCGTCTCTCCGTCTGGCACTGGCGGTCCGCTGCGATCGCGCTCTACCGACGGTCCGGCTTCGTCGCGGTCGTCTCCTGGGACGACAGACCCGGCCTCGACTGCTTCGTGCGGTCGCTGGGCTGATCGGGTCCTCGGCGGGTCAGGACGCCGAGAGCTCCTCGGCACGTGCGATCGCAGCGGCCGCGGCACGGTCGAAGGTCTCACTGAAGCCCGCCTCGGCGAGGACCGCGAGCGCACGCTCCGTCGTCCCCTTCGGGCTCGTGACGTTGATGCGCAGCTGCTCGGCGCTCTCCCCCGTCGTCGCGAGCAACTCCGTGGCGCCCCGGAAGGTGCCGTTGACCATCAGCGACGCCTGCTCAGGCGTGAAGCCGAGGCCGATCGCCGTGCGGGTCAGCTCCTCGACGAGGTAGTAGACGTAGGCGGGACCCGAGCCGGAGATGGCGCTCAGCGCGTCGATCTTCGACTCGGGGATGACGACGACCTGGCCGACCGTCTCGAAGAGCGCGGTCACCACGGCGAGGTCCTCGTCGGAGGAACGGGTGCCCGGGGCGAGCCCCGTGACCCCCAAGCCGACGTAGGACGGGGTGTTCGGCATGGACCGCAGCACGGACACCGACGCCGGAAGGGCGGCTTCGAACGCGGCTCCGCGGATGCCTGCGGCGAGGCTCACGACGATCGTCCCCGGCTGCAGCGCGTCGGCGATCTCGGCGAGGAGGTCGGCGACCAGATAGGGCTTCACGCCGATCAGGACGATCTTCGCCGCAGCCGCCGCCCGGCGGTTGCCGTCGGCATCCTGCTCGAGCGCGATCGAGGTGACCCCCGGCAGCTCGGCCAGGGCCTCCGCCTTGGCGATCGTCCGGTTCGTGACGGTGATGCCACCGTCGACCTCGACACCCGGTTGGACGAGGCCACGCAGCACGGCCCCTCCCATCGAACCGGCTCCGAGGATGGCGATGCTGGGCAGGCTGATCGTTTCACTCACCCTGCGAGTCTAGGGACCCGCGTGCTCGTCGGCACCTGCCCGGATCGGGTCAGTCGGCGAGACAGGCGCCCGACGGCACCGCCGACTGGAGGGAGGTCGCGAGCGCGACGACCGGCAGGACCTCGTCCATCGCCAAGGCGTAGCCGATCGGCGCGGAGTCCGCGTCTCGAGCGAAGATGACGCCCTCCACCTCGCCGGACTCGGTGAGGAGCGGACCGCCGGAGTTCCCCGGCTGCACCGTCCCCGACAGCGTCACCACCTGTCGGCTCGTCGGGTTCGCTCCGGTGATGTCGGCGACGAGGCTCGGCCCGACGACGATGACCTGCGCGCCACCCGCGGTGTACGGGCCGCCGAACGGGTAGCCGGCGACGACCGCCTTCGCCCCTGGCGCCGGGTTGGCGGCCAGCGGCAGCACCCGGGCACCGAGCCCGTCGACGCGGATGACGGCGAGGTCGTCGACCGGGTCGAAGTAGACGATCCGCCCCGGCTTGGGCATGGACCCCGGCACCTCGACGACCGGCTCGCTGACGCCGGCGAGGACGTGCGCGTTCGTCATGACCAGGTCGTCGGCGAAGACGAAGCCGCTGCCGGTGAGGCTCCGCGCACAGGACTCGGCGGTGCCGCTGATGCGCACGACGGACTCGGACGCCGTCTGCAGCGCCGGCGTCGAGGTGTCGAGCTGCGGGGCCGCCGGGACGTCCGCCGTTCCACCGAAGGCCTCGATGACTCGCTGCGCGCCGCCGTCGACCACCGTGGAACGCAGCTGGGCGAGCGTGCTCTTCACCTGGACGGGCGTGACGCGATCGATCGTGCCGATCACCGCCGAGGACCCCACGGCCTGCGCGAGGAGCGGGATGCCGAGTGACCCCACACCGAGCGCGGCGGTGACGAGGACGAGCGCGGTGACGACCAGGTTGAGGGCGGCTCCCAGGAGTCGCTCCAGTCCGCGCAGCGGGGTCTTCCGGACGACCGAACCGATGGCCCCACCGATGACGGCACCGATCGTGTACCCGATGCTCAAGAGGACGACGGCTGCGGCGACCGCGGCCCAGCCCCGCCAGGCCGTGTCCGGAACCCAGGAGGCGACGAGCGGGATCGCGAAGAAGGCGCCCACACCACCCGCCACGAGGCCGACCAGTCCGCCGAGGCTCCCGAGGAGCCCGGCGCGCCACCCGCGGATCACGAACACGATCAGGATGACGACGAGGACGATGTCGAGGATCACGCCGGGTTGCATCCTGCGATCCTGCCATCACCGACCGACAGTGGCCTCCGGAAGTGCTGGGAGCCCTTCGACAGGCTCAAGGACCGGGGGCGACTCAGGGAGCTGTGACGCCGCTCGGCCCGCGGAAGAAGTCGGTGAGGAGCGTCGAGCAGCGCTCGGCCTCGACACCGGCGTAGACCTCCACGCGGTGCTGCAACCGCCGGTCGCGCAGGACGTCGTAGACCGAGCCGACCGCGCCGGCCTTCTCGTCCCAGGCGCCGAACACGACGCGCGGGATCCTGGCCGCGAGGATCGCTCCGGCGCACATCACGCACGGCTCGAGGGTGACGACGAGCGTGAGCTCCGTCAGGTGCCAGTCGCCGAGTGCGCTCGCGGCGGCACGGATCGCGACGACCTCGGCGTGGGCCGTCGGGTCGGTGTGCAGCTCCCGCTCGTTGCGGCCTGCCGCGACGACGGTCCCGTCCGGAGCGACGAGGACGGCGCCGACCGGGACGTCGTCGGTCTCCAGCGCCGCCTCCGCCTCGGCGAGGGCGAGGTCCATCCAGGCGACGAACTCGGGCGGTGCGTGCATCCGTCATCTCCCCGAAATCCTCGTCACCTCGCGAGCGACTAGATTGATCGTATGCGAGTGCACGTAGCCGACCACCCTCTCATCACCCACAAGCTCACGGTGCTCCGCGACAAGACGACACCGTCGCCCGTGTTCCGGGCCCTCACCGAGGAACTCGTCACCCTGCTCGCCTACGAGGCGACCCGTGGCGTCACCGTCGAGGAGATCACGATCCAGACCCCGGTCACCGAGACCGTCGGCGTCAAGATCAGCGAGCCGCGTCCACTCGTCGTCCCGATCCTGCGCGCCGGACTCGGCATGCTCGAGGGCATGGTGAAGCTGCTCCCCACGGCCGAGGTCGGATTCCTCGGCATGGTGCGCAACGAGGAGACGCTCGAGCCCACCACCTACGCCGAGCGACTCCCGGACGACCTCTCCGACCGCCAGTGCTTCGTCCTCGACCCGATGCTCGCGACCGGCGGCTCGCTCGCCGCCGCGATCGACTTCCTCTTCCAGCGCGGAGCGGTGCACGTCACCGCGATCTGCCTGCTCGCCGCCCCCGAAGGCCTCGAGCGCCTCGAGGCCGAGACCGCGGGCAAGGACGTCACCATCGTCCTCGGCGCCCTCGACGAGCGTCTCGACGAGAACGGCTACATCGTGCCGGGCCTCGGCGACGCCGGAGACCGCCTCTACGGCGTCGTCTGAGCCGCGACCTCCCGCTGACCCGAGGCGGATCGGCGCCCTGACGGGCGGCGGTCCGCCTCGAACCGTTCCACGGGCGCCCGCAACACCCCCACGCAACAAACCGTCATCTGGCGCAGATACTTGACAGGATCCGGGCCGTTCCTGTTGTATTGCGGACTATGACGACCAACGCGCCCACCCTGACCTCCTTCGAGGCCCCTGGGGACGCCGGCATGATGATGCCCGGCCGCGCGGTCATGTGCTGCCGAATGTGTCGCTGATCCGACACCTCCAGCATCGGTAGCGATCCCGTCGGATCCGCTCCACTGCTCCAGCACGACAGAGTCCGTCGCTCCCCCACCCGGTGAGCCGACTCCCGGACGCACCCCGTCCGCACCCGGCCGACGCGCCACCTTCCCGGATCGCGGGACCGCCACTGCCCACCGGCAGGCGGGATCAGCCCGAGCGCACCGCGCACGATCCGCCGCAGCATCATCACCCCGAGGACTTCCCGCTCATGTCTCTTGCAGCCGTTCAGACCACCCGCCCCGCCCGCCAGCTCGCCGCCGTCGAGGACGCCCCTCGTAGCGCGACGCCGCACGTCCGCGCCGTTCCGGCCGGTCCGGAAGCCCGCGGCTTCGTCCTCTACGTCGGACTCGACGAGGCCAAGGCGCAGGCAGCCGGTACGAGCCTCGGCGAAATCGTCGAGGCCATCAAGGCCCTGACCGCCCAGTTCGCCCCTGACGCCGAGACGCACGCCGCCGTCGCCCTCGCACCCCGCGGTGCCGGCGGACGCGACCTCGACGTCGTCCGCCTCGCCCTCCAGGACCCGTCGGCCCTCGCGGCCCACCGTGACGAGGTCGAGGAGGAGGAGCAGGACGTCGCCCACGCCGGCGTCGTCGTCGACATCTCCCGCAAGCGCCTCGTCCTCGACAACGAGCCCGCGGCCCTCACCTACAAGGAGTTCGAGCTCCTGCAGTACCTCGTGCTCCGCGAGGGTCGCACCATCGAGCGTGCCGAGCTCATCTCGTCCCTGTGGCGGGCCGGCGACGACGAGGAAGTGCCCAACGAGCGGACCATCGACGTCCACGTGCGTCGTCTCCGCGCCAAGCTCGGTCGCTACGAGGACATCGTGCGCACCGTGCGCGGGGTCGGCTACCGCTTCGACCGCCACGCGGACGTGTCGATCCGCTACGCCAGCACGCCGTCGCCCGACCTCTTCTGAGCCGCAGCGGGGCAGCGCACACGAACGGGCCCGGCGGGTGGACATCCACCCGCCGGGCCTGTTCTCATGCCACCGGTCACTGCACGCGTGGGCGCTTCGGGGTCTCTCCGGGAGCCGGCACCGGACGCATCGCGAGCTTCCAGACACCGAACACTGCGATCGCTCCGGCGACGACGAACAGGACGAGCGCGTACCAGGGGGCACTCGAGGCCTCGCCCAGCACCACGATGCCGATACCGACGGCAACGAGCGGATCGACGACGGTCAAGCCGGCGACCACCAGGTCGGGCTGACCGCTCTGGTGCGCCTTCTGGACGAAGAAGCCGCCCAGTCCGGCAGCGACGAGCAGGGCGACGATGCCGACGACCGTCAGGCCCTCGAAGTTCTGCGTGATGACCCGGTTGATGACGACCTTCGCGAGCGTCACGACGAAGCCGTACAGCACCCCGGCCGCGACGACGTAGAACACCGTGTGCAGCTTGCGGCGCCACAGCGCGTAGGCGCCGGCGAGCGCGAGCGTCACGACCGCGAGCATGATCAGGATGATGATCAGCTGCGGCTGGCGGATGGGTTCCTCGATCGCGTACAGGGCTGCGACGATCACGAAGAGCCCGATGCCCGCGACGCAGAGCACCATCGCGCGGGTCTGCTCCTTCGTGATGCGGACCTTCGTCACCCTGGCGTTCAGGAGGGCCGTGATCACGAGGGCGATCGCGCCGAGCGGCTGGACCACGATGAGTGGCGCGAACGCGAGGGCGACGAGCTGGAAGACGATCGCCAGCGCCAGCAGGAGCGTGCCGATGAGCCACGACGGCCGACCGAGCAACTGCGGCAACTGCTTCAGACCGAAGGCCGACGATGCGGCCTCGACCTTGCCGACGCCACGGGACTGCAGCTGCGTCCCCACCGCGAGGAAGAACGCGCCGACGAGCGCGATCGGGATGCCGATGGCCTGGTACGGCGTGACGGAGATCGTCGGCAGGTCGAGGTCTCCGGCCGTCCGGAGCGACTCGGCCACGAGACCGGCGGAGCCGGAGAGCACCAGGGCGCCGGCGGCCAGGGCCGGGAACGTCGCGATCCCCATCACTTGGCCGCCGCACTCGTGCCGACGGCCGCCGTCTCAGCGTCTCCGAGCTTCTGCTCCGGGACGACCTTGGCGTCCTGGCTCGGGAAGACGACCTTCTGGACGATGATGATGATCGACGCGGCGACCGGGATCGCGACGAGCGCACCGAGGATGCCGCCGAGCGCACCGCCACCGAACGCCGCGATGACCACGAGGGCGCCGGGCACGGCGACGGCCTTGTTCATGATGCGCGGGCTGAGGACGTACGCCTCGATCTGCATGTAGATCAGGTAGTACCCGATCGCGAAGAGCGCGGTCACCGGCGAGGCGAAGAGACACAGGGCGCTGTTCACGATCGACGCGCTCAGCGTTCCGACGAGCGGGATCATCGATCCGATGAAGGCGAGGAGCGCGAGCAGCGGCGGGAACGGGGCGCCGATGATGCTGAGGAAGATGAAGCTCAGCACACCGTTGACGAGCGCGAGGCCGACCTGGCCGACGACGTATCGTCCGACGGCCTGGGTGATCTCCTCGAGCACCTGCGCGAAGCCCTCGCGGCGGTAGGCGGGGAGGAAGCGGTACGTGACGGCCTTCATCGAGCGGAGCGACGCGAGGAAGTACAGCGTCAGGATGAGGACGATGATCGCGCCGGTGATCCCCGAGGCGACGCCGGCGCCGACCGCGACGATGCCGCCGCCGATGTTCAACAGGTTGTTCGGGTCCTTGAAGAACGCGAAGACGTCGTTCAGCGCGGAGTCGATGTCGAGGGTGTTGCCCACGGTGTTCTGGACCCAGCCGACGAAGTCGCTGTTGAGGAACTGCTGCGAGATCCTCGGGTAGTCGTTCACGAAGTTCGTGATCTGCGTCACGAGCAGCGGGACGATGGCGAAGATGATCCCGACGAAGGCACCGATCACCGCGAGGAAGACGACCGCGATCGCGAGGCCGCGGGGCAGCTTCTGTTCCAGCCACGACACGAGCGGGTCGAGACCCAGGGCGATGAACAGGGCGACGCCCACGTAGATCAGCGTGGTGCTCAGTTGGGTGACGATGCTGCCCAGCACGAGCGCGACGAGCACGCCGATACCGCCGACGAGGCCGATGCGGAACGCGTTGATCCGGACGCTCGGTGCCGAGGGCTGCAGCGCCGCGACCACCGCGGCGGAGGGCGGCGAGGACGCCGCCGCCTTCGCTGCCCGTTCCTGCTTCGCCTGCTCGTGCTTGGCGCGCCTGGCTTCGCGCTCCTCCGGGGTGGAGGAGAACCCCGGCAACCGGAGCTTGGGGGTCTTCATCGTGCGGTCTCCTCGGTGGTGATACGGGTTGGAGCTGGTCGGAATCGGTACATCCTGCGTCTCCTTCGTACGGCGGTCGCTCGGACCGCCGCTCTGTGCCTACAGTAGTGAGACGGAGCGTGGCCCGCTGATGTCACGCTCCCTTCTGGGGAAAGCGGTCGCACGATGTCGCGGGTCGGATCAGAGAGGTGGCTGCACGGTGGGAGCTGAGCCTGCGCGGACACCCGTGAGCCTGCTCGATCAGGCGACGGACCGCACCCTCGTCGAGCGCTGCGTCGACGGCGACACCCGCGCCTTCCAGGTGCTCATCACCCGATACGGCCGGATGATGAAGGCATACGCCGTCCGACTCACCCGTTCCTCCGCTGACGGCGACGACGTCGTCCAGGAGGCGCTCATCTCGGCCTGGAAGCGCATCGACACGCTCGAGGACGGGGCGATGGTGAAGAGCTGGCTGATGCGCATCGTCAGCCGGCGGGCGATCGACCTCATGCGGCAGCGCAAGGACACCGACTCGACCGACGACGCCGTCATCGAGGCGCCGGAACGCGACGGGCCGGAGCGGAAGGCCGAGGCGTCCTCACAGCTGGGAGCCCTGTCAGCCGCGCTCGACAGACTGCCGCACGGACAGCACCAGGCCTGGGTGCTCCGCGAGATCGGCGGGTACTCCTATGAGGAGATCGCCGAGCAGCTCGGGCAGAGTGTCGCGAGCGTGCGAGGGAGCCTCGCCAGGGCGAGAGCGAAACTGATGACGGAGATGGAGGGGTGGCGATGACCGACGGGACCCAGAGCGACGGGTTCGAGCCGGGCGGGTGCGCACATGGCATCGACGCCCTCACCGACTACCTCGAACGGGACATGCTGCCGGCGGACCCCACGATCGACGACTCCCCCGAGTGCCAGCGGATCCTCCGCTCGCTGCGGCGGGTCCGCTCACTCGCGGCGCCGCTGCTCGAGGCCGACGAGGAAGCGGTCACGACGCTCGACCAGGACTGGATCCGCGGGATCATGGAGAACATCGGCCGCGAGGCCAAGGCCGGCCGCGACATCCCGTTCGCGACGGCCGACGACGATGCGGCACTCGTCATCACGGAGGGGACGGTCCGCGGCCTGGTCCGCGGTGCCGGCGACCGCACCCCCGGCGTGCTCGTCGGCCGGTGTGTGCTCGACGGCGACGTGACGGTGGTCGGCGAGCCGATCACCCTGCACGTCACGGTCAGCATCGGCTGGGGCCGTTCGGTCGCCGAGGCTGTGGCACAGTTCCGCGAGGAGGTGCGCGCGAGTCTCGTGCAGCACACCGACCTGGTGGTGGCGGGGCTCGACGTCGTCGTCGACGACCTGCACTTCGAGGCCGAGCAGCACGGAGAGGTGGGGGACGGTGAGTGACCTGACGGACACGGGCGACGAGCTCGACACGCTCGCGATGGTCCTCGACGCGGCCGTCGAGGCGGTGCCGGGGGTCGTCCGGCTCACGGCGGCCGAACCGACGCTGGTGCGTGCCGCGCGCGAGGGCGTCGGAGCGCTCCTCGGCGCACCGGACCAGAGCGCGCGCGTGAGCGTCAAGCGGGTCCGCGGCGCCGTGTCCGTGCACGCGAACGTCGCCGTCGCCGCGGAACACGCGTCGCCCGCCGTTGCGCAGGCGGTGCACCGCGCGATCGCTGAGCTGCTCCCCTCGCCCGACGACGCTGCCGCTCCGACGATCACGGTGCGCGTCGTCGACGTCGTGCCGAGTGGCTCGCAGGAGTGAGCCCGGACGCTCCGCGCCGGTAGCGTCACTCGGGGAATTCCCAGTAAAAATAACAGTTCGATAACTACCGCTCGTTACCGATCCGTTATATGGTTTTGGAACGTCAGATGTTTGCTGTGGCAGCTGACGGAATGTGATTGCAGGACACTCTTGGTGCAAGGGAAAGAGAGCCGGTCGTAGCCTCTGCGACCGGCTCTCGCCATGTCCGGGGTCCGCCCGATGCGCAAGCATCCGTCCCGAAGTGCTGCTCATGCGCCGTCCAGGATAGATTCAGGTGGTGGATCGTCGGACAGCACCAGGAGACAGCATGGATGAGAGGCGACTCGCGATCGCCGCATGGGAATCGCTCTTCCGCGCCCAGGTCGAGGTCATGCGGCACATCTCGCACGACTTCCCGAGCCACGGTATCTCCCTGAACGAGTACGACGTCCTCCACACGATGTCGCGCGAGCCCGACCACCGCATCCGCCTGCGCGATCTCAACTCCAGCGTGCTGTTGTCGCAGCCGAGCATCAGCCGCCTCGTCGACCGACTCGTCGCCCGCGGTCTCGTCGGCAAGTGCCCGGACCCGGACGACGGACGCGGCACGCTCGTGCGCATGACGGAGGCCGGCTACGACGTCTACCGCACCGTCGCCATCGCCCACGGCGCGACGATCGCCGAGCGCGTGACCACCTCGCTCAGCCCCGAGGAGATGACCACGCTCGCGACGCTGAGCGACAAGCTCCGCGGCGCCTGACACGGTCGGAGGGCGAGCCCGCGCCGCCCCACTGCCGTGTCCGATTCCCGCTCGTCCGGGTCGGTGGTGCGTGTCAGACTCTGGTCATGGACGACACACGGCGCACGGACTTCGCGGAACGCTACCGCGCGATCCAGGCTCGCGACCAGCGCTTCGACGGGCAGTTCATCACGGCCGTCAGCTCCACCGGGATCTACTGCCGTCCGTCCTGCCCGGCGCGGACCCCGAAGCCCGAGAACGTCACCTTCTACGCGACGAGCGCCGCCGCGCACGAGGCAGGCTTCCGCGCCTGCAAACGATGCCTGCCCGAGGCGGTGCCGGGGACGCCGGCCTGGAACCTCGGCAACGACGTCGCCGCTCGCAGCATGCGGCTCATCGCCGACGGGGTCGTGGAACGCGAGGGCGTTCCGGGACTCGCCTCGCGCCTCGGCTACTCGACCCGTCATCTGACGCGCATCCTCACCGCCGAGCTGGGCGCCGGACCCCTCGCGCTCGCCAGGGCCCATCGCGCCCAGGGCGCGCGCCAGCTCCTCACCGGAACCGACCTCCCCTTCGGTGACATCGCGTTCGCCGCCGGGTTCTCGAGCATCCGGCAGTTCAACGACACGATGCGCGAGGTGTTCGAGCTGACCCCCGGGGAACTCCGGGCGAAGCACCGCAGGATCGGCGAACCGGACCCCGGTTCCATCACCCTCTCGCTCCCGTTCCGACGCCCCTTCGACGCCGCTGGGGTCTTCGCCTGGCTCGCGCCACGAGCCGTCCCGGGCGTCGAGCTGGCCGGGCCCGACCACTACTCCCGGCTTCTCGCACTCCCCGGCGGCACGGCGTGGTTCGAGGTCCGGCAGCTCGGCGACGACCTCCGACTGACCGCCGAGGTGACGGACCTCGCCGACCTGCCGGTGCTCGTCGCCCGGGTCCGCCGACTCTTCGACCTCGACGCCGACCCGACGTCCGCCGACGCGGTGCTCTCGGCCGACCCTCGGCTCGCTCCCTCGGTCGCGGCCACACCGGGCATCCGACTCCCGGGGGCGGTCGACCCGGAGGAGATGCTGGTCCGGGCGATGGTCGGCCAGCAGATCACCGTGGCCGCGGCGCGCACCCAGCTCCGCCGTCTCGCGGACGAGGTGAGCACGACGGTCCCCGAACGGCACGGGCTGCATCGCCTCTTCCCGACGGCGACGCAGATCGCGGACGGCGGGGAGGCGGCACTCGTCGGGCCCCGAGCGCGGATCGACAGTCTGCTCGGTGTGGCACGGGCACTCGTCTCCGGGGAGCTGGCCATCGGGTTCGGCGACGACCGCGACGAGCTCCGGACCCGCCTGCTCGCCATGAAGGGGATCGGCCCCTGGACGGCCGACTACGTCAGCATGCGGGTGCTCGGGAACCCCGACGCGTTCCTGCCCGGCGACGTCGCCGTCCGCACCGGGGCAGGCCGGCTCGGGTTGCCCTCCGACGCCCGGACCCTCACCGCGGAGGCGGAGGCGTTCGCCCCGTGGCGCTCGTACGTCTGCCTCCACCTGTGGAAGGCGGCGTCCACACCGGCACCGACCGCCAGACCATCAGCCCTCGAGAAAGGCCCAGCAGCATGACCACCATCATCTCCAGCACGAGCGTCCGCCGCGGCGACGGTCGGGCGTCCGGCGCGCAGCTCGCCGCGATCAGCCAGACCGTCGACACCCCGGACGGCCCCTTCACCGTCCTCGCGCGGGAGGACGGGGCGGTGCTCTCCTCCGGGTGGTCCGACGACATCGGCGTGATGCTCGAACGGATCCGGCCCGCCGACCGACCCGGCGAGACGGTGGCGGGGACCGTCGAGGCGATGGACGCCGTCCGCGCGTACTACGACGGTGACCTGACGGCGATCGACCTGGTCCCGGTCGCCCAGTTCGGCGGCCCGTTCCGCACCCACGCCTGGACGGTTCTGCGGACGATCGCCGCAGGACGCCCGGTGACCTACACGGAGTTCGCCGCGGCGAGTGGTCGACCGTCGGCGGTCCGCGCCGCGGCGAGCGCCTGCGCGACGAACGCACCCGCCCTGTTCGTCCCCTGCCACCGTGTGTTGCGGACGGACGGCTCGCTCGGCGGCTTCGCGTGGGGACTCGACGTCAAGCGGTCGTTGCTCGACCGCGAGGCCGCGCTGAGCTGAGCGCACCTCGACAGGCTCGGAGACCGGAGCGGACGGCTGCGGCTGCGGTCAACCCCGCAGCTCGGACCAGCGCGCCGCGTAGGCTGACGGGATGGCCACTGCCCCGACGATCGTATGGTTCCGTGACGACCTCCGCCTGGCCGACAACCCCGCACTGCACGCGGCCGTCGAGCTCGGCGCACCGATCCTCTGCCTGTTCGTCCTCGACGACAGCGAAGAGCTGCGACCGCTCGGCGGGGCCTCCCGTTGGTGGTTGCATCACAGCCTCGAGGCGCTCGGGGAGGACATCCGCGGGCTCGGCGGCACCCTCCTCCTCCGCTCGGGGAGTGCGGCCACGATCGTTCCCGAACTCGCCACCTCCCTCGGAGCCGGCGCGGTGCTGTGGAACCGTCGCTACGGAGCCGCGGAACGGGAGATCGACGCCGGGATCAAGACGGAACTGAAAGACGCCGGCCTCGACGCCCGGAGCTTCGCCGCGAACCTCCTCGCCGAACCCTGGGAGATCGTCACCGGGCAGGGCCAGCCCTACTCGGTGTTCACCCCGTTCTGGAAGGCGTCGTTGCAACGTCACTCGGCGAACCCGCCGAGGCATCCGCTCCCCGCGCCCACCGAGCTGACCGGCGTCTCGGACGCGCCTGACGGTGACGAGCTCGGATCGTGGGACCTCCTCCCGACGAAGCCGGACTGGGCGGGTGGGCTCCGCGAACAGTGGACGCCGGGCGAGGCCGGAGCGGACGCACGACTCGCCGACTTCCTCGACGGTGGGGTCTCCGGGTACGCGGAGGATCGTGACTTCCCAGCCCAGCCGTCGACCTCCGGGCTGTCGCCGCACCTGCGGTTCGGGGAGATCAGCTCACCGCAGATCTGGCACGCGGCTCGCGACCACCGCCGACACCTCGGCGACGACGGAGCCACGTTCCTCAAGGAACTCGGCTGGCGCGACTTCGCCTACCACTGCCTCTTCGCGTTCCCCGACCTCGCCACCCGCAACTGGCGGCAGGCCTTCGACCGCTTCCCCTGGCCGGACGTCGACCAGGACGCCTTCACCGCCTGGACCACCGGCCACACCGGCATCCCCCTCGTCGACGCCGGTATGCGCGAACTGTGGACGACCGGCAGCATGCACAACCGGATCAGGATGGTCGTCGCGTCGTTCCTGACGAAGAACCTCCTCATCCACTGGCGGCTCGGTGAGGAGTGGTTCTGGGACACCCTCGTCGACGCGGACCCGGCGTCCAACCCGTTCAACTGGCAGTGGGTCGCCGGGAGCGGCTTCGACGCGTCGCCGTACTTCCGGATCTTCAACCCGGAACGCCAGCGGGAACGGTTCGATCCCGACGACGCCTACATCAAGCGGTGGGTGCCGGAGTTCGGGACGCCCGACTACCCGGAGCCGATCGTCGACCTCGGTGAGACGAGGCAGGCGGCCCTCGCCGCGTACGAGCACGTCAAGGGCGCCTAGCCCTGCTCAGCGGGTGCGGAACAGGCCCGCGCGCTGCGCTGCCGCGATGGCGGCCGAACGGTTCGACACGTCGAGCTTCGTGTAGATGTGGGCGAGGTGCGACTTCACCGTCGTCTCCCCGACGTGGAGTCGTCCGGCGATCTCCAGGTTGGTGAGCCCCTCGGCGGCGCGTGCGAGCACCTCGATCTCGCGTGCACTCAAGGCCTGCTGCGGCGCGCTCACCCGTGCGACCAGGCGGGTCGCGACGGCCGGGCCGAGCACCGAGTTCCCGCCGGCCGCCGAGCGGATGCCGTCCACGAGGTCCTCGGGCGCGGCATCCTTCAAGAGGTACCCGGCGGCCCCGGCCTCGATCGCACCGAGGATGTCTGCGTCGGAGTCGTAGTTCGTCAGCACGAGGACCGAGGGTGGTTCCGGGCGTGCCCTGATCTCCCGCGTCGCATCGATGCCGGTGGGGCCGTCGCCGAAGCTCAGGTCCATGAGCACCAGGTCGGCTCGAGGTGCCGCCGCGACCGCCTCGGCCGCGGTCGCCGCCGTCCCGACGACCTCGATGTCGGCGATCGGAGCCAGGACGGCGAGCAGTCCGGCTCGGACGATCGGGTGGTCGTCGGCCACCACCACCCGGACGACCACTCGGGCCCCGGCTTCGCTCGCGCCCTCAGGCATCGGTCCCACCGTCGCGCATCGTCGCTTCCTCCCTGCTCGTGTCCGGTGCCGGTGTCGAGTCCGGAGTCGGTGTCGCGGTCGGTGCGGCGAACCGGACGGTGACGGTCGTCCCGGCACCGGGTGCGCTCCGGACGTCGACGGCGCCGCCCAACTCGGTGATGCGACGACGCATGGACACCATGCCGAACGAGCCGCCCGCAGCCCGCTCGACGACCGTCGCCGGATCGAACCCGGCACCGTCGTCGTCGATGTCGAGGATGACCTCTCCGTCGAGGTAGCTGAGCGTGACGTCCGCTCGGGTCGCCCCGGCGTGACGGACGACGTTCGCGAGGCTGCTCTGCGCGGCCCGGAGGAGCGCGGTGGTCACCGGCGTGCCGAGGACGAAGGCGTCACCGGTGACCGTCGTGGCGACCGGTGTGCCGCTCTCCGCGGTCGTCGTCTCCGCGAGCCGGCCCAGTGCGTCCGCGATCGTGGCACCCACCAACGCCGGCGGGCTCAGCTCGTCGATGAGGCTGCGTGTCTCGGCGAGCGCGGTCGCGGCGGCGTCCCTCGCCAGGCCGATGTGGGAGCGCAGTTGTCCGGTTCCAGACCCCTCGCCCGCGGAGCGTTCGGCCGCATGCAGGAGCAGTTGGATGCTCGACAGGGCCTGGGCGACCGTGTCGTGGAGCCCGGCGGCGAGGCGCTCCCGCTCCGCCAGCTTGCCGGCCTCCTGCCCTCTCCTGGCGAGCTCCTCCCGGGCGGCGACGAGGTCGGCGATCAGCCGCTCACGCTCGGCCGCCTCCCGAGCCAGCGCCTCGTAGCCGAGGCCGATCGCCACGGCCACCGCCGCACCGACGAGCGGACCGACGACGCCTCCGACGCTGAACCCGGCGTGCAGACCGATCGCGACGATCGCCGAGAGCGTGGCGATGACGACGGCTGGGACCGCGACGGCCCGTGGAAGCAGGTGGAGGTAGAGGAAGAACAACGGGAAGACGAGGTAGGCCGCATCGGGACTGAGCAGGACGAGGACCACCCACTCGACGCTGAGGAAGACCAACCAGGCGAGGACGAAGGAGCGACCTCGACGAGCCCCGGTGGCCGCGACACCGTGGTCGGTGGGCGCGGTGGCCGTCCGGCGGAGCCGACCACCGACGACGGCACCGGCGGTGTAGGTGGCCAGCATGACGACGGCGAACACGAGCGCCGCGGACATCGTCGGGCCACCGACCGAGACGGATCGCACGATCACGAGCGCGATGAGTGCGGTGACGAGGCCGTGGAGGCCGAGCTGCAGGCCGGTGAACACGGGGCTGAGTGCCGAGTGCTTCATCCGCCCAGCGTACGACGCGAGCCGTCGGGGCGAATCATCAGAAAGGTGGAACGTCGCCTCCATCCGACCGTGCCAGGAGACCCTCCCGTCCGACGATGCCGTGCCGCCTCGGCTCGACGACGCTGAGAGGGTGCCGCACCACGGAGACGCCGTCGGGCGGCCGACAAGGAGTCCCCATGTTCGTCGCCTGGCGCGACATGCGCTTCGCCACCGGTCGCTTCGTGCTGATCGGGGCGGTCGTCACCCTCATCACCCTGCTCGTCGGATTCCTCAGTGGCCTGACGGCGGGCCTGGCGAACCAGAACATCTCCGCGATCACCGGGCTCGGCGCGTCGAGCATCGTCCTCGCCGGCCCGGCCGACGACGGACCGGCGACGTTCGCGGATTCGGCGATCGACGAGGCCACGGCCGACCGGTGGGCAGCCGTCCCCGGCGTTGACCACGTCCTGGAGCTCGGCATCAGCCAGACGCGCCTGACGACCGACGACGCACGCACCGCGGTGGCGGTGTTCGGGACCGCCGACGCCGCCGGCGCCGCCGCAGGCGCCGAGCGCACACCCGACGCACCCGCCGACGGCACGGCCCGGCTCAGCCGGACCGCCGCGGAAGCCCTCCACGTGGTCCGCGGTGACACCGTCTCGGCCGGCGGTGAGGCGCTCACGGTCGGCGCGGTCGTCGACGACCAGTGGTACAGCCACACGCCCGTCGTCTGGACGAGCCTCGCGAGCTGGCGGTCGATCCAAGGCGCTTCCGGCGCCCCGGCAGACGGCGCGACGGCCCTCGCCATCTCCGGTACCCCGACCGCGGACGCCGTCACGGCAGCTGAGCAGGCCACCGGCACGGTGTCGAAGGACGTCCTCTCCTCGCTGCTCGCGATCGGCTCGTTCCGCTCCGAGATCGGATCCCTGCTGCTCATGGTCGGCATGCTGTTCGGCATCTCGGCGCTCGTGATCGGTGCGTTCTTCACGGTGTGGACCATGCAGCGCGCGGGTGACGTCGCGATCCTCAAAGCGCTCGGGGCGACGACCCGGCGGCTCGCGCTCGACGCGCTCGGTCAGGCGTCCGTCCTGCTCCTCCTCGGCGTCGGGCTCGGCATCGGGCTCACGGCGGTGCTGGGTTCCGCCGCCGGCACGGCGCTGCCGTTCGTCCTCAGCCCACTGACGACGCTCCTGCCCGGCGTCATCATGATCGCCCTCGGGCTCGTCGGCGCAGCGTTCGCGCTGCGGTCGATCCTGTCGGCCGATCCCTTGACCGCGCTCGGCGGCAACCGGTGAACCCGGGCTCCGCCACCGCATCCACTCCAGCACCCACCCCCGTCACCATCGGAGTCCCCGCATGATCTCGCTCACCGACGTCTCCCTCACCTTCCCCGACGGCGACCACCGCGTCACCGCCGTCGACCACGCGACCCTCATCGTCCCGGCCGGGACCGTCGCCGCGCTCACCGGCCCGTCCGGCTCGGGCAAGTCGAGTGTCCTCGCCGTCGCGGCCGGACTCATCCGCCCCGACAGCGGCACCGTCGAGGTCGCCGGGATCGACGTGACCTCGCTCGACCGTCGAGCCGCCACCGACTTCCGCCGGACGAACCTCGGTATCGTCTTCCAACAGGCCAACCTCCTGCCGTCGCTCACCGCCCTCGAACAGCTGTGCGTGCTCGGGACCCTCGGCGGCCGCGCCTCCCGGGCCGACCGGGCACGGACCCGTGATCGGGCCACGATGTTGCTCGCCGCGGTGGGACTCGCGGACCAGGCCGGCAAACGGCCGCACCAGCTCTCCGGTGGTCAGCGGCAGCGCGTCAACATCGCCCGGGCGCTCATGAACGAGCCGGACGCGCTCGTCGTCGACGAGCCGACCAGCGCGCTCGACCACGAACGCGGTTCCGCCATCATCGAGCTCATCCTCGAACTCACCGCATCGTCGGGCGCAGCGACCCTGCTCGTCACCCACGACCGGACTCACCTCGGACGCATGGACCAGGTGCTCGTCATGGAGGACGGTCGTCTCAGCACGGCCGCCGACGCGCTGGCCCAGCGGTCCTGAGGTCCGTCGCCGCCCGACGGTAGGGTGAGGTCACGCCGAGAGAGGATCACCATGCGCAGCGCCACCCGAGGGCTCACCGTGATCGCGATCGTCGGAGCCCTCCTCGGCACCAGCGCGTGCACCGGCAGCTCGGACGAACCCTCCGGCCAGGGTTCCGCGAGTGCCGCCGGCGTGATCGCGCCCGTCATCGTCCAGCTCGTCGATCAGGACGGCCGCACGATCTCCGTCGGGCTGGACAACGTGGTGGACCTCGTCGCCGTCGACCCGAACGCCTGGTCCGCCGAGATCGAGGACCCGTCGATCGCCGAGTACGTGCCCGGTGGCTCCCGGGGCGGCGCCTCCTTCAACCCCGGCCTGCAGCCCCTCGCCGTCGGCAGCACCGACGTGACGCTGACGAACCGCTCCGACGACTCGACCGTCGTCTTCACCCTCGAGGTCGTCGCCGGACCCTGAGCCGAGACCGGCCGGAGACGCACCCACCGGTCCCTGAGCCTGTCGAAGGGCAGCCGCTCAGATGTTCAGGTAGCGGCAGAGGTAGGCGGTGGCGACCTCCACCTGGACCTGGAAGCTGCTGCTCCCCGGGACGCTGAACTGGGCGTCGGGGCCGAAGTCCTGCCAGGCGCTCGTGTTGGGCAACAGGACGCGGAGTCGGCCGGAGATGACGGACATCTCCTCGGCCTTGCCGGTCGTGAAGGTGTACTCCCCCGGAGCCATGACCCCGACGCTCGCCGACTCGGCTCCCGGCTCGTGCGTGGCGAAGCCGATCGACTTCACGTTGCCGTCGAAGTACTCGTTGCTCGTCAGCATCAGGGGCCTCCCTCGTGGTCCACGACCGCGGTGGCCGATCCGCCATTCATCGTATCGGCTCGGCGAAGAAGGCTTCCTCGTGTGCCGCAGAGGCCAGGAACGCCCGACGCATCGCCCGACGTCCCGTCGCGTCCGCGCGCTCGGCGGCACCGGCGACGATCTCGATCGCGCGCGCGGTGGCGATCGCGAAGGCGGGATCGGCGTAGGTGTCGAGCCACGCGGCGAACGGGTGCGCGGCGTGCGACGCCTGGACGAGCCGCTCCCCCAGATCCTGATAGATCCAGTAGCACGGGAGGACCGCGGCGATCACCCGTCCGTAGTCGCCGTCGACACTCGCAGCGTGCAGGTGGTCGAGGTAGGCCGTCGTGGTCGCCGACGGTTCCATCTCCTCCCCAGCTGCGGCCGAGGCCTCGAGCCAGGTGCGATGGAGTTCCATCTCGGCCTCGATCGAGCCGGCGGCGCCCGTCGCCCAGAACACCTGTTCCTCGGGGGTCGGGGCCAGCGCGCTCGCCCGCGCGAGCACCCGCGAGTAGGCGCGGAGGTAGATCGCATCCTGCTGCAGGTACCACGCGAACCGGGCCGGATCGAGGGTGCCGTCGGCGAGCGTCGCGACGAAGGGCAGCCGGTCGATCCGAGCCCGCAGCTCCGCGATGTCGTCCCACCAGCCCGCGACGAGCGCGGCACCGTCCGCCCGGCGCGCACCGAGGCCCGCCGACTCCCACACCGTGGCGAAGTGGTTGATGGGCCCGCTCCCCGCGCCGACCTCGAGCGCATCCGCCGCCTCGAGACTCGCGGTGAGCCACGACTTCGCCGCGCCGAGCGCCTCCGACCAGGAGCCGGTGCGGGCGACGAGGGTCGCCATCGCACTCGACAGGGAGCAGCCGGTCCCGTGGGTGTTCGTCGTGGCGACGCGAGGTCCGTCGAACTCGACGAGCGAGCGGCCGGCACCGAGGCCGCCGCCGGCGTCGACGAGGGCGTCCGGGCAGTCCACCACCCCGGATAGGTGCCCACCCTTCACGAGCACGATCACCCCGGCCCGTTCCGACACCCGCCGCGCCTGCGCGAGGGCGTCGGCCCAGCGCTCCGCCACCGGTTCGTCCGCGAGGACCGCGAGCTCGGGGAGGTTCGGGGTGACGAGGTCGACGAGCGGCAGGAGCTCGCGCATGGCGGCCTCGGCGTCCTGCCGGAGGAGGCGGTCGCCGCTCGTCGCCACCATGACGGGGTCGAGCACGACGGGTCCGGTCACGGTCTCGCGCAGCCACGCGGCGACGGCCTCGATGATCCGTGCGTCGCCCAGCATGCCGATCTTGACGGCGTCGATGACGACGTCGTCGGCCACCGCGTCCAACTGTTCACGGAGGAACCCGACGGGCGGGGTGTGCACGGAACGGACACCGCGGGTGTTCTGCGCGACGAGGGCGGTCACGACCGCCATGCCGTATCCACCGTTCGCGGCGATGCTCTTGAGGTCGGCCTGGACACCGGCGCCGCCGGTCGGGTCGGTGCCGGCGATGCTCAGCACCCGCGGCGTGGTCCTCGTGACGAGCGGCCGTCGCCCGATCCCCGCGTCGTGCGACGGCCGGGCCGGGGCTGTCCTCAGCGAGTCGGTGGCGCTCACGCGGGCACCTCGTCCCACGCGGCACGGAACGCGCGAGCCGCCGCGGCCGGATCGTCGGCGGCACAGATGGCTGACACCACCGCGAGCCCGGCGGCACCCGCCGATCGAAGGGCCGCGGTGTCGGCGAGCCCGACCCCGCCGATCGCCACGCAGGGCAGCTGGGTGGCGGCGGCGATCGCGGCGAACCCGTCCACGCCGAGCGGCTCCGGGTGGTCCGGTTTCGTCGCCGTGGGGCGGATCACGCCGACGCCGAGGTAGTCGACGGTCCCCGCGGGCAGGGCGGCCACCGCGGCGAGATGGGCGGGCGTGTTCGCCGTCAAGCCCACCACGGCCGCGTCACCCACGATCCGGCGGACCGCGTCGACCGGGAGGTCGCTCTGCCCGACGTGGACACCGTGGACGACGGCGCCGGCGGAACGGGCGGCGAGGAAGACGTCGACCCGGTCGTCGACGAGGAGCAGGGCTCGACCCGAGACGAGCTCCGCGGCACGGAGCGTCAGCTCGAACAGCTCGCGGGCCGTCGCGGTCTTCTCCCGGAGCTGCACCGCGGTCACCCCGCCGTCGACGGCTCGGCGGACGACGTCGAGTACGCCCCGGGCGCCGCTGGCCGAGGCGTCCGTGACGAGATACGTCGCCATGGCCCGGCGCACGAGGGCGGCGTGCGAACGGGCCGCGTGCACCCCGTCGGACATCGTCCCGGCGCTCATGCCACCACCGCCAGTCGGCGGACGGTCTCCGCGTCGAGGAGGTGGAGGCGGTCGAGGAACGCCGGGGCGAAGGACCCGGGCCCGCGGCTCTCCGCGGCGGCAAGCTGAGCGGCGACCGTGTACACGCTCGTGGCGGCCACCGTCGTCAGCAACCGGTCGTCGTCGAGCGAGGCGAACGCGGCGAACACGGCGCCGAGCGCGCACCCGCCGCCCGTCACGAGCGTGAGCCAGGCGTGCCCGTTGGAGCAGCGGACGATGCGCTCACCGTCGGTGATGACGTCGGTCGGCCCCGAGATCGCCACGACGGCTCCCGAGCGGCGCGCGATCGCGGTCGCCGCCTCGATCGCACTGTCGACGGAGTCGGTGCTGTCGACCCCGCGACCGCCGGCGCCGAGGCCGGCGAGGGCGATGATCTCACTCGCGTTGCCCCGGACGATCGTCGGCCGGAGTGCGAGGAGCTCTGCGGCGAGCGCCGTCCGGACGGGGAGGGACCCGACCGCGACGGGATCGAGCACCCACGGGGTGCCCACCTCGTTCGCGGCGGTCGCGGCTTCGATCATGGCCTCGCGCTGCTCCGCCTGCGGTGTGCCGAGGTTGAGGAGCACGCCGGAGGCGATGCGGGCGAACGGCCCGGCCTCCGTGGGGATGTCGGTCATCGCCGGGGCGGCACCGACGGCGAGGAGGACGTTCGCCGTGAAGTTCGTGACCACGGCGTTCGTGATCGATTGGACGAGCGGGGTGTGTTCGCGCAGGCGGTCGAGGAGGTCCCCCGCGGCGCTCGCGAACCCGCCGGCGGCGGACTCGTCGGTGGACGGGTGGGCAGACTGCTGCGGTGTGCGAATGCTCATTCGCGACATCCCTTCGCTCGGACTAACGAGATCAGGTTCGACGGGTGTGTTCTCAGCCGGTCGTCATGGGATCGGCACCCCGTGTCACTCGCGACCACCATAGCGGGTCGGCGCAGCTTCCCGTCCGGCGAGGCGACGAGGATGATGGGCGCATGGACTTCTTCGAGCTGGTCACCATCGTCTTCGAGGTCGCCGGTGTCGGGGCGATGGTCGTGGGCTTCGTGATCGCCGTCACCCTGTCGGCCCGCCTGTGGCTCCGCACCCGTGACGGCGGGCGGGCCTTCCGGATGCTGCGGGAGACGATCGGCTCGGTGATCCTGCTCGGGCTGGAGATCCTCGTCGCCGCCGACCTGGTGAAGACGGTCACCTCCACGCCGTCGCTGACCGACGCAGCCGTCCTGGCGATCATCGTCGTCATCCGCACCCTGCTGAGCTTCTCCCTGCAGATCGAGATCGAGGGGACCCTGCCCTGGAGACGCCTCGCGACGACGGGACCGCAGGCGTTCGGCCAGGCCGTCGCGCGCGGCGGTGAACGCCCGCGACGAGCCGTCGAGGAGCAGGATGCGACCGCCCCGGACGCCGGAGGAGCCACCGTGCCTGACGACGGCCGGTTCCCGGAACTGCGCAGTCGCGGCTAGCGCGTGGTGGCGGTTTCCGCCCAGGTGTCTCGGATGAGGTCGGGCAGCTCACGCATGTCGTCGAAGACGTGGGTGCCGTCGCCGATGAGGCGCTCGGCCGGGGTCATGCCACCGGCGTAGGCGTACACGGTCATCCCCGCGGCCCGTGCGGCGAGGACGCCGACGACGCTGTCCTCGACGACCGCGCACCGCTCGGGGGCTGTGTCGAAGTCGGCGGCCGCATGCAGGAACAGGTCCGGGGCCGGCTTGCCGACGGCGACGTCGGTGGCGCTGAAGATCCGCCCGGCGAACCGGTCGTGGATACCCACCTGGCCGAGGTTCCGGACGACGTCGTGGAACATGCCGTTCGAGGCGACACACAACGGCACCCCGGTCGCCGCGATGCCGTCGAGGGCGTCGACGACACCGTCGACCGCTTCCAGCTCGCGCTCGCAGATCCCGCGGAACATGTCGCTCCAGCGCTGGATCCAGTCGGCCTCGAGGGGCTTGCCGAGCCGCGCTTCGACGAGCGTCGCGTAGGTCTCGAGCGATGCGCCGACGAACAGTTCGCGCACCTCGGCCTCGGTGTAGTCGCCGCCGACCTCGTTGAGGAGCTGCAGGTTCACCCGCACCGAGATGCGTTCCGTGTCGACGAGGGTGCCGTCGCAGTCGAAGATGACGAGGTCCGGATAGTCGACTGGCATGCTCCGAGCCTAAACGACACCGCCTGCGTCCACGCCGGGCGCGTCTCGGGGAAGCTGCCGGCAGCACAGCCGGCCGGGATCAGCGGGACAGGCTGACACCCTGCCGCTGCCAGGTGACGATCATGCGTCGCGCATACTGGGTCGCCGCCACGAAGTGCCCGACGAGCCCGAGGAGGATCGCGACGAAGCCGATACCGCCGAACACGCGGGACAGCGGCGAGGCCGGATCACCACCGCCGAGCGCGAGCCCCGTGAGCAACGCGAAGAAGCCGACGAAGAGGAGCACCGTACGGATCTTGCCGGCGAGGCTCACCGGCACCTCGGGCGTCCCGCGGAACGCGACGACCGCGATGAACGCGAGGAGGAGGTCGGGCACGATCATGACGACGAACACCTGCCACGGGATGATCTGCGCGACGGCGAAGGAGGCTGCGACCACGACGACGGTCAAGCGGTCGGCGACGCCGTCGAGCCAGGTGCCGAGCGCCGAGACGGCCCCCGTCCGGCGCGCGATCTGCCCGTCGGCGACGTCGCTCAGGAACACGACCGCCCCCACGACGAGCGCCGCCCAGTAGGAGCCGGTGATCACGAGGACGGCGAAGACGGGGAGCAGGAGGATGCGTCCCGCCGTGATCGCATTGGGCAGGTTCCGCCAGTCGTCGTCCGCGAAGAGCTGGGTGCGGAGGCGCGCGAGCGGCGTCTTCTCGTGCAGGGTCACCGGGATCATCGCTTCGTCGCCGGGGATCGCGAGGCCCCGTCGAGCGCGGACGATCGCGACGGCCGACACCACGACGACGAGCGCGAGCAGCAGCACCCACCCGGCGGAGCCGAGGTACTGGCGGACCCCGTCGAGCACGACGCGGACGAGCGAACCGACCCCGACGAAGACGGCGGACCACAGGAGCGAACCGAGCACCGACGCCAGGAGGAACGATCGGTACGGCACGCGGGCGACCCCGGCCGCGGCCGGCGTCAGGCACCGGAGCACGGGGACGAGGCGGGTGAGGAAGACGGCCTGGGCTCCGCGTCGTTCGAGCGCCTCGACCGCCCGGTCCCAGCCGCCGACGCCGAGACGCCGGACGACGGCCGTGTCGCGGAGGCGCCCGCCGCTCCGACGACCGATGAGGAAGCCGAGGTGGTCTCCGAGCGATCCACCGAGCGCGACGGCGAGGAACAGGACGAGCGCGGCCGGACCGGAGTCGAGCATCGCCGAGAGGAGGAGCACGACGGGCTCCCCCGGCACCAGCAGGCCGAGCCAGAGCCCTGACTCCGCCACGGCGAAGAGGAGGCCGACCAGCCAGATCATCGGATCGGGCAACGCCGTCGTGGCGCCGTCCACCCAGCCGATGACGTCCACGGGTCCCCGTTCACGAATGCGATCCGCGCCCCTGGTCGGAGCGCGGCTCGCCCAAGTCTACGGACGAGCCGCGTGCTCCGATCCCCTTCGGGACGACGGAGCGGTCAAACGTCGGACGGGGTGTCCCGCTCGGCACGTCGACGTCGGAGGACCGCGGCCGTCACGACGCCGGCGGCTCCGAGCACGAAGAGCACTCCGGCCGCGACGATCCACGGCATCGTGTCCGCGCCGGTCGAGGGCAGGCGGCCCGAGGTGCCCGGCACGGCGGGGTCGCTCGGGGTCGCCGAGGGCACGGGCGTGACGGCATCCGGGACCAGGACGAACGCGGGCACGGAGACCACCGATCCGTCGGCCGCGACGATCGCGACGGCCGAGGTGGCACCTTCGGCGGTGTAGCCCGATGGCACCGTCACCGTGACCTCGTACGACCCCGCGGCGAGATCGTCGAGGAGATAGGCGCCCTCGGCGTCCGTCGTGACGACGACCTCGCCGGCCGGGGTGTCGACCGTCACGCCGACGTCCGCGAGCGGGGCTCCGGCATCCGTCTCGACGGTTCCGGTCAGCCCACCGAGCACCGCGTCCACGACGAGCACGAAGCTCGGCACCGTCTGCACCGAACCGTCCGAGCCGACGACCGCGACCGCGGTCGTCACCCCGCCATCGGGGACGGAATACCCTGCCGACACGGTCAGCGTCACCGGGTAGTCGCCGGGTGGCAGGTCGGCGAGCCCGTAGGAGCCCTCACCGGACGTCGTCAACACCACCGGGCCCGTCGGCGTCTCGACCGTCACGGTGGCTCCGGAGATGGGCGTACCCGTGTCCGTCAGGACATCACCGATGACGGTGCCGAGCCGGGCGAGCTCGAAGTCGACCGCGTCCAGATCCGTGTCGGCGAGCTCCTCGGAGCGCGTCGCCGTTCCGGAGACGACGTAGCCCTCGGGCGCGACGATCGAGACGGTGTACGACCCCGCCGGCAGGAGCGGGAAGCTGTACGAGCCGTCGGCGGCCGTGACGGCGCGTTCGACGCCGCTCGGACCCTCGGCGCTCACGGTGACCCCGGCCACGCCGACCCCGCCGGAACTGATCACGCCGCCGAGGCGCGGGTTCGCGACGAGCACGAAGTCCTGTGCCGTGATGGGCGTCTCGCTCCCGGCCGGGACGGAGAACGGGGACGGCGCGATCTGCACGGCGTACCCCGCCGGTGGCGTGATGACGAGCGTGTGGTCGCCGACCGGCACGGTGTCGAAGAGATAGTCCCCGTCGGTGTCGGTGGTCACGCTCCCCACGCCGTCGATCGTGACGGTGGCCCCGACGATGGGGACACCATCGGCGTCGAGGGCGGTGCCGGAGACCGCGACGGGCACGATGTCGCGGACGACGAAGTCCGCGATCGCGTCGGTGTCAGTGAGGTCGGCGCCGACCCGCGTCGCCTCGACGGCGATCTTGCCGGCCGGCGGGACGAGCTGCACGGTGTAGCCGTCGGTCGCGAAGTAGCCCTGGAAGGCGTAGGCGCCTCCATCGGCAGTGGTCGTCGAGGCGACCACCCGGCCGTCGCGGTCGATGAGCCGCACGCCGACGCCGTCCAGACCACCGGTGACCTGGTCGGTCACGGTACCGGTCACGTCACGCGCGATCGACGCGAACCACGTCTGGAACACCGGGAACCCTGCGCGCTGCTGAAAGGAGAAGGTGAGGCTGGAGATGGGAGCGGAAGGCTCGAACCAGGCCGCCGCACCGCTCGTGTCGGCGGCGGCGGCGTTGCCGCGCAGCACCTGCGTCGCGGGATCCCAGGTGGGGACGTCCGTCGCGGAACCGGTGCAGGAGGGCTTGCCGGTCAGGCCGGGAGCGCACGCGTTGAATCCTCCGTTGAACCCGAGCTCGTCCGCTGCCAGGGCGACCCCGTCGGGACCGATCGCCGTCACGGTGACCTGGTCGGCGTCGATGTCGCCGAGCACGAACGTCCAGCCGGACGGCGGTGTCGGCGTCGAGAAGGAGTAGGTCGTGGTCGAGGGCGACGCCGGGTTGTTCGCCTTCGGCCGGAGGTTCAGATAGGGCTGATCACGACTGCTGCCGTACTTCGCGCCCACCGGGGTCGACGCCGCCAGCCAGTTCGAGGCGCCGGAGACGAGGTTCGCGCCGCCGAGCGAGTCGCTCGTGAGCGTCGCGGTCAGGGCGGGCTGCCCGGCCAAGGTCATCGTGCCCTGGTACGAACCGAGGCGCCGGAGAAGGTGGGCCACGCCGCCCAGCTCGAGGTGGTGGCGGCGGAGGCCGACGGAACGGCTGCGGTGAGGGCGAGCGCGGAGGCTCCGAGCAGGACGAGCACAGCGGCTCCGATGCGGCGGGTCATGCCCCCGCCACGATAGGCACTCCCCTTGCGGCGCAGGAAGCCTGAATCTGATGCGGGACATCCTGGACGATCCGTGATGTGTCCACCGTGGTGGCACCACCGACCCACGGACCGGTCACCCCGGATGGTCCCGCAGGACGAGGGAAGATCGGGCGCGCGGGCGATCCGCGACGGACACGATCGGAGGAGGCTTGCACCAGCAACCGAACAGCTCCGCAACCGCGGAGACAGCTCCGCAACCGCGGAGGAAGGAACGAAGCCCATGTCCGCCTCAGCCACCACCGAGTCCCCCACGACCTCGCCCGCCGAGGACGTGACCCTGGCCGACGCCCCGACCGAATCGTTCGGCACGGACCCGCTCGCCCAGACGACACCCCTCCCGGATCAGACGACACCCGTCCAGACGATCCCCACCACCCAGACCACCGCCCTCGCCGCCCTCCCGCCGGTGCCGGCCACCGCGGCGGCAGACCGCGAGAGCTCCACGCAGACGCTGTCGATCATCGCCTTCGCGCTGTCGATCGCCGCGATCGTGGCCCCCTCGTTCGTCCTCCTCCCGATCGCCTCGCTCGTCATGGGCATCATCGCCCTGGCCCGCAAACCGCGCTCGAAGGGCTTCGCGCTCACCGCCGTCATCATCTCGGGCACCATGCTCGCGCTGGCCCTGATCGTCGCCGCCGGTGCCGCCCTGCTGCTCGGCGTCTCGATGGTCGCCTCCATCAACTGATCCGCCATCGCGACGACGCCCGCCTGCCCCTCGAGCCGGCGGGCGTCGTCGTACGTGGTCCCACGACGTCGGGCGTTGATTGTTACACAATCCTCCGCCAGGCTGTCCCCATGACCCGATCAGCCACCTCGGCCGGCCAGAGCGCTCCAGCCCCGGCGGCGCAGCGCCTCCCGGTTGCGGCCGCGATCCTCGCCGCCGTGTGCTTCGGCACGACGGGGACGGTGCACGCCCTCCTCCCCATCGAGGTCGGCTCGGTCGCCTTCGGCGCCGCACGGATCGTGTTCGGTGGCGTCCTCCTCGTCCTGGTGTGGGCCGTCGTGGCGAGGCGAGCGATGGTGGCCCGCACCGACTCCCCCTCCGCAGCTCGTCCGCGGGCCACGCCGCTCGGCCGGCCGGCGCTCATCGCGGCGATCGTCCTCGGAACCGTCGGTGTCGCGGCCTACCAACCCTTCTTCTTCCTCGGCGCGGAGCGCAACGGCGTCGCGATCGGCACCCTCACCGCGCTCGGCTCGGCACCCGCCATCACCGGGCTCCTCGAATGGGCGATCCATCGACGTCGCCCGAGCGCCCGCTGGTTCCTCGCGACCGTGGTCGCGGCCGCCGGCGTCGCCGTCCTGTCCGGCCTGACCGGCGGCGTCGGGGAGGTCACCGTGGACGGGCTGCTCGCCTCGGTGGGTGCCGGCGCCTCCTACGCCCTCTACACGCTCTGCAGCAAAGCGCTCATCGACCACGGCTGGAGCCCCCTCGGCACCATGGCGGCGCTCTTCGGCTCGGCCGCGGTCGTCTCCCTGCCCGTGCTCCTCGCCACCGAGGTCGCCTGGATCGCCACCGTCCCCGGAGCGCTCGCGGTCGCCTGGCTCGCGCTCGTGAACACCCTCGCCGGGTACCTGCTCTTCGGCTACGCGCTCGGCGGGCTGCCCGCCTCACGGGTCGCGACGCTGACCCTCTTCGAACCGATGACGGCCACCCTGCTGGGTATCCTGCTGCTCGGCGAGTCGTTCGGGCCGACCACGGTCGTCGGCGCCGCACTCCTGCTCGCCGGGCTGGCGATCCTCGTGACGCCGGCGCGCCGGAGCCGTCGCCCGGGCATCCGATGACCGCCGTCGAGACCGTCGCACACGCGCTGCGGGAGGACATCCTGGACGGCCGAACCGTCGCGGGCGAGCCGCTCCGGGAGGCCGCCCTCACCACCCGGTTCGGCGTCAACCGGCACACCGTCCGCGCGGCGCTCCAGATGCTCGCGGCCGAACGCCTCGTGACGTTCGAGGCCTACCGCGGCGCACGGGTGCGGTCGTTCAGCGATGCGGACGTCCTGGCCCTCATGGAGTACCGCACGGCGATCGAGGTCGAGGCACTCCGGCTGCTCCGGACGCGATCGGCGGCAGGACCGCGACCGCACGACGCGATCGTCGCGGCGAACGAGGCGCTCCGGACGGCCTGCACCGCACGACCCCACGGGCAACGCCGCATCGAGCGGGCCCACGCCGAGCTGCATCACGCGATCGTGGCCGCCGCAGGCAGTCCGAGGCTGCTCGAAGCCCACGCCGGACTGCTCGCCGAGCTCGGGCTGTTCATGGTGCAGCTCCGGAGCGTCCTCCCGCCGGAGGAACTCATCAGCCAGCACGACCGGCTCGTCGACGCACTCCTCGGCGACCACGCCGAGGCGGAACTGCGTGCACACCTCGCGCACTCGGCCGAGCAACTCGTGGCGCTCCGCCGCGCCGCCGGCTGAGGCCGCACCTCGACAGGCTCGGTGACCGGAGTGGGTGGGTCGGTGACCGGGGTGGGTGGGTCGGTGACCGGGGCGGGGTGCTTCGGTGGCCCCCGGTCCCTGAGCCTGTCGAAGGGCGGCGGTCAGGACCGGGCCGAGGGGACCTCGTCCGGGTGCACCGCGGCCGCGCCACCGGCCGACGACCGGACGGCGGGGTGCTCGTCGGAGGGCCCCGACCACGGCAACGTCACCGTGAACGTCGTGCCGGCGGGCGAGGAAGCGACCTCGATCGCGCCCTCGTGCCCTTCGGCGATCGACAGGGCGATCGCGAGACCGAGTCCCGTGCTGCCCGCGGCCCGAGACCGGGACGAATCGGCCCTCGCGAAGCGGTCGAACAGCTCAGGGAGGAACGCCTCGTCGATGCCGGGGCCGTCGTCCGCGATCGTGAGGGCCGCGCGCTGCGGCTCGTCGGCGTTCTTCGGCGCGGCGATGCGCGTCACCACCGAGGTGCCGGCCGGGGTGTGCACCGCGGCGTTCGACAGCAGGTTCACGACGAGCTGGTGCAACCGCTCGCGGTCGCCCCGGACGATGATCGCGCGCTCCGGCACGTCGACCGACCAGTGGTGCCCGGGAGCCGAGACCGCCGCATCGCTCACCGCGGCGGCGACGAGGTCGCTCAGGTCCACGTCGTCCAGGTGGAGGTCCTGGCCCTCGTCGAGTCGAGCCAGGAGGAGCAGCTCGCTCACGAGCGAACTCATGCGCGTCGCCTCCGACTCGATGCGGGCGAGGGCGTGCTCCGTCATCGGCGGGAGGTTCTCGCTGTCCTGGCGGGTGAGTTCGGCGTAGCCCTGGATCGCGGCCAGCGGCGTCCGCAGCTCATGGCTCGCATCGGTGACGAAGCGCCGCATGCGCTTGTCGGTGGCGGCGCGCACGGCGAGCGCCCGGTCGACGTGGTCGATGAGGCCGTTGAGCGCCTCGCCGACCTTGCCGATCTCCGTCCGCGGGTCGGTGTCGGCCTGATCCACGCGCACGTCGATCCCCGTGTCGCCTCGCTCGAGTTGCAGCGTCGAGACCTCGGCTGCGGCGGCGGCCACCCGCGAGAGCGGGCGGAGCGCGAGCCGGACCACGATGATCGCCCCGACGATCGTGACGGCGAGGGCGAGGACGGCGAGGATCGCGATGACGATCGCCTCCTGCTGCACGGCCGCGCGAGGGGTGGCGAGGGAGACCCCGGCGACGAGCGTCTCGCCGTCGCCGTGGTCGAGGAACTCGAGCCGGTATCCGCCGAGCGACCCGAGGCCGATGTTCTGCCGTTCGGTGCCGCCGGCGGCTGCGGCCTCCTCGATGAGCGCCTGCGTGCGGACGTCGAGCGCCTTCGCGTTGGACTGGGTGAACCGTGCCGAGTCGACCACCTGGCCATCGGTGATGAGGGCGATGAGGGTCCCTGGCCCGTGGCCGACGTAGTCGACGAACGGCTTGACGTAGCCGGGCTCGCCCCGTGTCGCATCCGGGTCGGCGACGGCCCCGTCGCGGGACTGCTGGTCGTGGAACTTCACGACGGAGTGCTCGAAGGCCTCCATCGAACCGGTGAGCTGGGTGTCGACGACCGCGGTGACCGACGCCTCGACCGTGACGATGGTCAGGACGCCGGAGACCGCGAGGACCGCGGCGATGACGGCGGCGATGCCGGTCACCAGGCGGCGCTGCAGGGTCCACGGGTGCCGCTGCTTCGGTGGGAACGTCGGGACGCCCGCGGTCGGGACCGCTCCGGTGCTCATTCGACGGGCCGCAGCACGTACCCGACCCCGCGGACGGTGTGGATCATCGGCGCACGGTCGGCGTCGATCTTCTTCCGCAGGTAGGAGACGTAGAGGTCGACGATGCTGGCCTTGCCGGCGAAGTCGTAGTTCCACACCCGGTCGAGGATCTGTGCGCGACTCAGCACGCGCTTCGGGTTGCGCATGAAGTAGCGCAGGAGTTCGAACTCGGTGGTGGTGAGCGCGACGGGCTCACCATCGCGGCTGACCTCGTAGCTGCGCTCGTCGAGGAAGAGGCCGCCGATCGTGATGCGCGAGTCGTCGTCGGACACGACGTGGGCGGTCCGGCGGAGCAGGCCGCGGAGGCGTGCGACGAGTTCCTCGAGCGAGAAGGGCTTCGTCATGTAGTCGTCACCACCGGCGGTGAGTCCCATGATGCGGTCGTCCACGGAGTCCCGCGCCGTGAGGAACAGGGTCGGTGTGCCCGACTCCGGCTCGCCCTGCGAGAAGCTGCGGAGCTGGCGGAGGACGCTCAAGCCGTCCATGTCGGGCAGCATGATGTCGAGGACGACGACGTCGGGTCGCTCGGCGCGGTACCGCTGCACGGCCTCGCGCCCGTTGGTGGCGACGTCCACGACCCACCCCTCGTAGCCGAGGGCGAGGCTCACGAGGTCGGTGAGGACCGCCTCGTCGTCGACGAGGAGGACACGGATCGGCGAGCCGTCGGCCCGGTACATCCGCGGAAGCTTGGCGAGGACCGCCCGGCGGCGCCCCGAGTCGACGACCTGCGTCGGCAGGTCGGAGGGCATGCATCGATTATCCGTCGTCCGGTGCGGGGAACACGCAGCGACGGGCGATTCATAGCGGGCTCATATCTTTTCAGGCCGAGCGCATGAGCGAGGTGCCTACCGTGGAGGGCATGACCCGAGCAGAGCCCCTGGGCACGCCGTACACCTCCCGCCATCGCCGGCGGCCGGGTGACGCGCCCGGAGCGACGCAGGGTCTGCGGGTCACCCTCGGCGAGGTCGTCCGAGCACTCCGTCCGCTGATCCCGGCAGGGGTCTCGCGCCCTCGCCTCTTCCGCGGGCCGCGGATCGAGACGCCGGTCGACGCGCACCCGATCCGCACCGACCGCCTCGTCCTGCGGCGTCACCGCCTCGAGGACGCCGAGGCCTGGTACCGCATCCAGTCCTCCCCCGAGGTCGTCGAGCACCTGCCGTGGCCGGTCCGCGACCGCCAGGCGTCCCTGGAGCACCTGCGCCATCGGATGGGACACCGCCGCCTGTGGCAGTCCGGCGACTTCCTCGCGCTGGCCGTGGAACGGGACGGGGAGCTCGTCGGCGACGTCTCCCTGCACCTCCGCGACGTGCGGCCGACCGAGCGCTCGGTGGAGATCGGCTGGGTGCTCGACCCGGCTGCCGGCGGCCAGGGGTTCGCGAGCGAGGCCTCGGCCGCGATGCTCGACCTGGCGTTCACCGAGGTCGGGGCGACGACGGTGACGGCTGTCATCGAACCCGGGAACACCCGGTCCATCGCCCTCGCGGAGCGTCTCGGCTTCCTCCGGGAGGACGCACCCCGCCGCTCGTCGAGCATCACCTTCGCGATCACACCGTCCCTGCTCGACGCTCGACGCGCCGAACGCGCGGCAGCCGACATGCCGCAGGGCGACACCGCAGCACGTCGCCCCTGACGCTCGCCGTCCCGATCGCCGAACCTGTCGGGGCCGTGTCTCCCCCACACTGGCCCCGGCAGGTTCAGCCATCGGGGCGGCGATGCGTGCCTGGACGACGCCGAAGCGCCTTCGCGTGCCGCGGCAGGCCGATGCCCGACCGTCCCGATGCACCGTCGGGCCCCTGCGTCGTGCAACCCAGGGTTCCGCTCGGTTCCAATATCCTATAGGATTATCGCGATGTACCGGCTGGTGCCGGAACGACGGACTCGATGACGAGGAGATGCAGATGACCAGGCTCTGGAACCGGCCGGCGGACTTCGCCGATGAGATGGTGGACGGCTTCGTCCGAGCCAACGGTCGTTGGGTGCGCAAGGTCTCCGGTGGCGTCTCCCGGTCCACGCGGTCCGCCGAACCGGAGGTCGCGCTCGTCATCGGCGGCGGGTCGGGGCACTACCCCGCGTTCGCCGGCCTGGTCGGCCCCGGCCTCGCCCACGGTGCGGCGATGGGCAACCTGTTCGCCTCCCCCTCGGCCCACCAGGTCGAGAGCGTCATCCGCGCGAGCGAACAGGGCGAAGGCGTCCTGCTCAGCTACGGCAACTACGCGGGGGACGTGCTGCACTTCACCGCCGCCCAGGACGCCGTGCGCGCCGACGGCATCGACTGCCGCACGGTCACCGTGACCGACGACATCTTCAGCGCCCCGGCGACGGAACTCCAGAAGCGCCGCGGGATCGCGGGCGACCTGACCGTCTTCAAGGTCGCGGGCGGAGCAGCAGCCAGCGGCTACCGCATCGACGACGTCGAGCGCGTCGCGATCCTCACGAACGCCCGCACCCGCTCGATGGGCGTCGCGTTCTCCGGATGCACCCTGCCGGGTGCCGACGAGCCCCTGTTCTCCGTCCCGGAAGGGCGGATGGCCGTCGGGCTCGGCATCCACGGCGAACCCGGCATCGACGAGACCGACATCCCGTCCGCCGACGGCCTCGCCGAGCTGTTCGTGCGGCACCTGCTCGACGGCGCCGAGATCCCCGAGGGCGTCACGGTGGACGGGGCGCGCGTCGTCCCCATCCTCAACGGTCTCGGCTCGGTGAAGTCCGAGGAGCTCTTCGTCGTCTACGACCGCGTCGCGACCCTCCTCGAGGACGCCGGCGTCACCCTCGTGGACCCGCAGGTCGGCGAATTCTGCACGAGCTTCGACATGGCCGGCGTCTCCCTGACCCTGCTGTGGGTCGACGAGGAGCTCGAACGGCTGTGGGGCGCGCCCGCCGACACCCCGGCCTACCGCACCGGCGCGGTGGACACCGGCGCCCTCGAGACCGTGACCGCCGAGGACACCGAGACCGCCGAGTTCGTCGTTCCGGAGGCGTCCGCCGAGTCACAGGAGTCCGCGGCCGTCGTCGCCACGGCCATCACGGCCATCCACGAACTGATCGCGGAGCACGCCGACGAACTCGGCCGCCTCGACGCCATCGTCGGCGACGGCGACCACGGCATCGGGATGGACCGCGGGGCGACCGCAGCCGCCGAGGAGGCCGAACGTCTGCGAGCGGCCGGCGCCGGCGTCGCGACCGTGCTCGACCGAGCGGGCGACGCCTGGTCCGACCGGGCCGGCGGCACGTCCGGAGCCCTCTGGGGCGTCATGCTGCGCACCCTCGGCGAGCGCCTCGGCGACACCGAACGCCCGACGGCCACCGCGGTCAGCGAGGGCGTCACCGCCGCGAAGGACGCCGTCATGCGCTACGGCAAGGCCTCCGTCGGCGACAAGACCCTCGTGGACGCCCTCGTCCCGTTCGCCGACACCCTGGCAGCACGCGTCGGCGACGGCGACGATCTCCCCACCGCTTGGATCGCGGCGGCCGCCGTGGCGACCACGGCCGCCCACGACACGGCCGGACTCATGCCCGGCATGGGTCGCGCCCGATCGCACGGCTCGAAGGCCGTCGGCGTCGAGGATCCCGGAGCCGTCTCCCTCGCCCTCATCGTCGAACGCGTCGGCGCCCTGCTGTCCGACCACTGACCCGTCCCGCACTCCCACGAAAGGCACACCATGACCCGCACCTGGCGAATCGTCATCGGCTCCGATGACGCCGGTTACGACTACAAGGAGATCCTCAAGCGTGACCTCGAGGCGAGCGACCTGGTCGCCTCGGTGGTCGACGTCGGGGTCGACGCCGACGGCCACACCAACTACCCGACCGTCGCGGTGACGGCCGCGGAGATCGTCGCCCGCGGCGAAGCCGACCGGGCCCTGCTCATCTGCGGCACGGGCCTCGGCGTCGCGATCGCGGCGAACAAGGTCCAGGGCATCCGGGCCGTCACCGCCCACGACGGCTTCTCCGTCGAACGCGCCGTCCTCTCCAACGACGCCCAGGTGCTCTGCATGGGCCAGCGGGTCGTCGGCATCGAGCTGGCCCGCCGCAACGTCCGCGAATGGCTCACCTACGAGTTCGACACCACCAGTGCGTCGAACGACAAGGTGCAGGAGATCAGCGCGTACGAAGCCTCCTGATGACCCACCACCCCCGCCCGATCCTCGTCGGCGTGAGTCTGAAGATGTACTTCGGCCACGTGCAGACGCTCGACTGGTGCTCGGCCGTCGCGGGGGTCACGGCCGAGCACCACGCCCTCCGGAGCGGCGCCGCCGAGCTGTTCGTCATCCCCGGGTACCTGTCGATGACCGGGGCGGTCGAGCGGCTCCGCGGCGTCGCCTCCGTCGGGGGTCAGGACCTCGCGACCGAGGACAGCGGTGCGTTCACGGGGGAGGTCAGCGGCGCAGCGCTCCGCGAGGTCGGCTGCGAAGTCGTCGAGGTCGGGCACGCCGAACGTCGTCGACTGTTCGGCGAGACACCGGACATCGTCCGCGCGAAGACCACCGCCGCCCTCCGCAACGGACTCGCTCCCGTGCTCTGCATCGGCGAGGCTGCGCAGGGCGACCCCGAGGACGCGGCCGCCTCCTGCATCGAGCAACTCGACGACGCCCTGTCCGGAGCACTGGCCGCGGGGATCGTCGGCCGGGTCATCGTCGCCTACGAGCCGCACTGGGCCATCGGTGCCGCCGAGCCCGCCGCTCCCGACCACATCAGGACGGTGTGCGCGCGGCTCCGCGGCCATCTCGACGCGCTCGCCGAGCAGGGTTCGGTCGGCACCTCCTCGGCCGTCATCTACGGCGGCAGCGCCGGCCCCGGCCTGTTGACCACCATCGGCGACGCCGTCGACGGCCTCTTCCTCGGGCGGTTCGCGCACGACCCGGCGGCGCTCGCGCTCGTCCTGGATGAAGCCGCCGCCCTGCGGAGCACGGACGCCGACCTGCCACGATGACGCCGGACGGCCCCGTAAACTGGACCTCGACGATCATCGCGGCAGCTCGACCGGGGGTCCCCCTCCGTGACGACGCCCCGAGCACACATTTCGGAGACCGCCGTGGTTGATGCCGTCTTCCCGCTCGGCGCCTCCTCCTCGCTCGAACGCCGCGGGCTCCGCGACCGGGTCTACGAGCTGGTGCTCGACATGCTCCTCAGTTCGGGCATCGAGCCCGGCGCCCGGCTGTCGATCGACGCCATCGCCCGCGACCTCGACGTCTCCCCGACGCCCGTCCGCGAAGCGCTCGTCCAGCTGGAGCGCACCGGCCTCGTGACCCGCGTCACGCACAAGGGCTATCGCGTCGCCCCGCCCCTCGCCGACGATCAGCTCGAGGCGCTCTTCGACGCCCGCATCGTGCTCGAGAGCGGCGCGACCGCCCTCGCCGCAGCCCAGGCCGACGACCTCGTCCCAGCCCTCGAGGTCGCCCTCGCCCAACACGTCGAGATGACCGCCAGGGTGCGGGCGTCCGCGTCGACCGGCGACATCCCCGTCGCCCTCCTGCGGGAGTACTTCGCGGTCGACTGGAACTTCCACCACCTCATCTTCGAGGGCACCCGCAACCCGTTCCTCCTCGACATGTCCGAGGGCATCTCGACCCGGGTGCACCGCATGCGCCAGACGGTGGAGACGGGCGTCACCGACGCCGACCAGGCCGTGGTCGAGCACCGGGCGATCCTCGAGGCCTTCGCCGAGGGGCCGGAGGCCGCCGCGGCCGCCATGCGCTCCCACATCGAGCTCGTCCGCATGCGCGCCCGGAGCGACGCCGAGCACTGAGCCGCGCTGCTCCGGTCCCTGAGCCCCGCTCCTCCGGTCCCTGAGCTTGTCGAAGGGCGTACAGAACGGGGCCGACCGCGTGAGCGATCGACCCCGTCCGGGCGCTGCGTCGTGCCTAGTGCGCCGTGCGGTTCGCCGTCGTCTCGAGGAGTTCGTCCGCCTTGGCGCCGCGGAAGTACCTCGTGCAGTACAGCATCGCCGCCGCGAGGAACGCGAAGACGCCGAGCGACACCACACCCCACGCGCCGCTGTCGGTCGGGACGCTCTCGTTGATCCCGGTCCGCATGATCGGCGCCACGAAGCCGCCGAGGTTACCGAGCGAGTTGATGAGGCCGATGCCGGCCGCTGCAGCGGTTCCGGTGAGGAACGCCGTCGGGTAGGCCCACGTGATCGGCCCGACCGAGAGGAAGCTCGCCACGGCGATCGTGATGAACAGGATCCCGAGGAACGGCTGGTTGTTCGCGCCGGCCCAGGCCGAGGCCAGGATGAAGACACCGGTCGAGATGTAGAACATCGTGCCCCAGGTGCGGCGACGGACGACGGTGTTCGCGTTGCGGCCCACGTAGTAGCAGGCGAACAGACCCACGAGCCACGGGATGGCCGCCACGAGACCGACCTGCCAGCCGACGTCCTGGCCGATGAGGTTGGCCACCTGCTGCGGCAGGTAGAACGTCGTCCCGTAGACCGCGATCTGGAGGCAGAAGTAGATGATGGTGAAGTACCACACCTTCCAGCTCGTCATCGCCTTGGCGATACCGGTCGGGCCGTCCGACTGCCTGACGGTGTCCTCGCGTTCCATCGCGGCCGTCAACGAGTCCTTCTCCGATTGGTTCAGCCACTTCGCCTGCTGTGGCGAGTTGGTGAGGAAGTAGAGCGCCGCGAACCCGGCAAGGACCGCGAGCATGCCCTCGGCGAAGAACATCACCTGCCAGCCGTGCCACGGGGTCAGGGCGTCGCCGAAGCTGATGAGGCCACCGCTCAACGGGGCACCGAGCATCTGCGAGAACGGCTGCGCCAGGTAGAAGATCGAGAACATCTGAACGCGGACCTTGTTCGGGAACCACTCCGACAGGAACATGATGACGCCCGGGAAGAGCCCGGCCTCGGTCACGCCCAGCAGGAACCGCAGGATGATGAACATCGTGTCACCCGTGGTGAACGCGAACAGGGCGGCGACGATGCCCCAGGTCACCGCGATGCGGGCGAGCCAGAACCGCGCGCCGAACTTCTTCAGCAACAGGTTGCTGGGGATCTCGAAGATCGCGTAGCCGATGAAGAAGATGCCGGCGCCGAGGGCGAAGGCGCCGTTGGAGATGCCGCGGTCGACGCTGAGCGCCTCCTCGGCGAATCCGACGTTCGTGCGGTCGAGGAACGCGACGAAGTACAGGATGACGAGCATGGGCATCAGGTGCTTCGACGCCTTGCGGATCGCCGACTTCAGGGCCGGATCGTTGGTCGATCCGATCGCCGGCGGATTGGGTGTGGACAAGACACTCTCCTTTGAGATGACTGGTGCGGGTGGGCGCTGCTGGTACTGCTGGTACTGCTGCTGCTGCGTGAGGTGGTCAGGAGACCAGTGACGGGATGATCATCCAGAGGCCGATGCCGACGAAGACGATGCCGAGGCCGAGGAAGATCAGTCGGGACTTGGTCCACTGACCGGTGAGGTGCTGCATGTGCTGCTCCGTTCGCTCGTGGTGCGGGGTGGTGCATGCACCGGCCGCACCCGGGATCGGGGCGGCCGGCTCGGTGCGGGAGACGACTCAGTGCATGTAGAGGCCACCGTCGACGTTCAGCGTCTGGCCGGTGACGAAGCCGGCGTCCTCGCTGATGAGGTAGGCGATCGCGGCGGCGATGTCGCGCGGGGTGCCGATGCGCGGGAGGACGCCATCGGCGGCCATCGCCGTCTTGCGCTCCTCGGTCAGGGTGCCGCCCATGATGTCGGTGTCGATGGGGCCGGGCGAGATGGCGTTGACGGTGATGCCGTCGTGACCGAGTTCGCGCGCGACGCTGCGGGTGAAGCCGATGACGCCGGCCTTCGCTGCCGAGTAGGCGGTCTTGCTGAACGTGCCGCCGCCGCGCTGGGCGGAGACGGACGACAGGCTGACGACGCGTCCGACGCCGTTCGCCACCATCGACTCCACCGCACGACGGGTCGTGTAGTGGACGCCGTTGAGGTTGATGTCGATGACGCGCTTCCACTCGTCGGCACCCACCTCGAGGTACGGCACGGGCGAGGCCACACCGGCGAGGTTGACGAGCGCGACGAGCTGCGGGAGGGCGGACTCGAGGGCGTCGAACGCGGCACGCACCTGTGCCTCGTCCGCGACGTTCGCCCCGGCTCCGGCCGCCTGCACGCCGTGCTGCTCCGCGATCTCCGCGGCGACGGCCTGCGCGGCCGCCTCGTCGAGGTCGATGATCCCGATGTTCCACCCCAGCTCGGCGAGGTGGTGGGCGGACGCGCGCCCGATGCCGCGCGGGGAAGCCGCCCCGGTGAGGACGACGGTCTTGGACTCGGGGAAGGTGGTGGCGGTCATGGCCGGCCTTTCTGCGTGAGGGGTCGAGGGCTGTGGTGTCCGGTCGGACCGGACGGCCGGCTCAGTGGATGGGGGCCGGCCCGAGCTCGTCCATGAGCTGCTTGATCGCGACGTAGGCCTTGTTGCGGTAGGCGATGAGTTCCGGCGTGCGGTCCGCGGGCACGTCGAGGTAGCCGGCACCCGACTTGGTGCCGAACTTGCCGGCGTCGACGAGCTCCTTCAGGGAGTCCGGCGTGGCGAAGCGCTCGGGCCAGCGGGTCTGGAGCGAGGCGTAGCAGAACGAGTACACGTCGAGCCCGGCCATGTCGGCGATCGCGAACGGCCCGAAGACGGGCAGCCGGAAGCCGAACGTCGTGCGCACGATGGTGTCGATGTCCTCGGCCGTCGCGACACCCTCCTCGACGAGCTGCGTCGCCTCGTGGAACAGGGCGTACTGCAGGCGGTTGAGCACGAAGCCGGTGGAGTCCTTGACCCGGGCGGTCTCCTTGCCGGTGGCGGCGACGATCTCCTCGACGGTCGCGATGGCCGCATCGGCGGTGGTCTCGTGCGGGATCAGTTCGACGCCGGGGATGAACGGTGCCGGGTTCGAGAAGTGGACGCCGAGGAACCGTTCCGGGTTCGTGACGGCCTCGGCGAGCGAGCCGATGAGGATGGTCGAGGTGTTCGAGCCGATGATCGCGTCGGGCGAGGCCGCTGCGCTGATGCGGCGGAGGGTCTCGTGCTTGATCTCGATCTTCTCGGGGACGGCCTCCTCGATGAAGTCGGCACCGGTGACGGCCTCCTCGATGGACGCGGCCGGCGAGACGTTCGCGCGGATCCGCTCGACGGCGTCGGCGGGGAAGAGGCCGTCGGCGACGAACTGCTCGGCCTCGGCGATGAGGCGGTCGTAGTTCTTGCGCGCGATCTCCTCGGAGATGTCGGCGATGCGGACGGTGGCGCCGGACAGTGCGAGCACCTGGGCGATGCCGCCGCCCATGTACCCCGATCCGACGACGGCGATGGTGTGTGCGGTCATGGTGTCACTCCTGTTGGTCGTCGTGGTCAGGCCTGCGGCAGCAGGGTCCTGATGTACTTCTGGTTGGTGGAGCACATGCCGAGGCTGTCGCCGCCGTAGTGCTCGGCCAGGATGATGCCGTTGAAGCCGAGCTCGACGGCGTCACGGAAGACCTGGCGGTAGTTGATGAGGCCGGCCTCCATGGTGGAGGGGACGGACGTCGCCCAGCTGCCGTCGGCCGACTCGTCACGCGTGTAGTTCTTCACGTGCATGTAGTTGGCGTACGGCAGGGTCTTGGCGAACAGCTCGCGCCAGTCCTCGACGGGGCGGTGCAGGCGGATGAGGTTCGCGACGTCGGGGTTCAGGCCCACGTTGTCGAGGCCGACCTCCTCCACGAAGCGGACCGCGCTGTCGGCGGTGCCCAGGTAGGTGTCCTCGTACAGCTCGAGGGCGAGGGGCAGCCCGACGTCCGCGGCGTGCTTGCCGAGTTCGCGGATGCGGCTGACGGCCGCATTCCACACCTCGGGGTCGTCGGGGTCCTTCGGTCCCTGGGCGGTCCAGAACCAGAGCGCCTTCCGCTGCGCCTCGCTGAAGGGCTGGTGCAGACCGGTCGAGAAGACCTGCATGCCCCACTCCGCGGCGGCGTCGATGGTGCGGTGTGCGTACTCGAGGTTCCGCTCCTCGTGGCCCGGCATGATCACGCTCTGGCGCTGCAGGTGGACGGAGGGGACGCCGACACCGTGCGATTTGGCGATGGCGAGGAACTCGTCGCGACGCGAGGGTTCGAGGTCGGCTGGGCGCACGTGACTGTCGGGCAGTTCGGCGAGGGTGAAGCCGACGCCGGCGACCTGTGCGAAGAGGTCGTCCCAGGCTTCGGGCTCGGCGTCGTGCAGTGAGACGCCGTTGCGGTCGACCGGTGGGATGCCGTGGAGGCACGTGGCGATGGGCCAGGTCTCAGCGGTCCAGGTGGTCTTCGACGCCGCCGGGTTCGGCGATGCGGTCGCGTTCGTATCCGTCATGATGCTCCATTGCGCTCAGGGACTGCTGCCCGGGGATGATGCTCCCGGTGAAAAAGATCCTATAGGAAATAGTAAACCGTTTCCGGGAATGCGCAAGAGCACGCCGACAGGCTCGGTGACCGAGCGCGCCGACCACCCCGCCGACCGAAGCGGCGCGGGGTCACCGAGCCTGTCGAGGTGCAGTCGCCTCAGCTGCCGAGGATGTCCCAGTCCTCGTCGTCCGCGTCGGCGATGCCGCCCGCGATGAACGCCTCGCCGGCCTCGGTCGCGCGATCGCGCACCGCGAGCAGCAACTCCTCGAGGGAGCCTGCTGCGAGGAACCGCATCTGGTCGAGCTCGCTCACCGGTGCGATGCCGGCGAGCTGCCACGACGACTCGAGCGGGTCGTCGGCGAGTTCGACCACCGAAGCCCACTGCTGCTCGCTGAACTCGCTCGCCACGGCGAGCGAGCGACGGACGGCCGCCTCGGTCTCGCCGCGCAGCGACTCGAAGCGGTCGTCCCACTCCAGGTCGTCGAGGGTTCGGATCTCGGCACGCGGATACGGGTCGTCCGGCAGCCAGTCGGTGACCTCGAAGCGCTGCCCGCCCTCGGCGATCACCGCGACGAAGCCCTCGCCGCCGTCGACCTCGACGATCTCGGCGACCGTGCCCGTCCGGAAGCGGTGTTCGCCGCCGCCCGTCTCGCGGCCGCGCTCGATGAGCACCACGCCGAACGCGGGGTCCTCTGCCTCGAGGAGGTGGGCGAGCATCGTGAGGTAGCGCTCCTCGAACAGCCGGAGGGCGAGCGGCATGTGCGGGAACAGCACGGAGCCGAGCGGGAACATCGGGAGCTCGAGGACGGGGAGCCCGGAGGCCCAGGGCTCGGCACTGAAGGAGTCGGTCATGTCAGCCTCCCTCCGTCTCGCAGGTCCCACCGGGTACCGCCCGGCGAACCGCCCACCTGAACCGTGCTGCGATCATAGTCGCCGGACACCGGAGGCGGCTCAGTCGCCGAGGACCGCTCGCAGCGCCTGATCGAACCGGATCGCCCGATCGATTTCGACCGCCGTCTCGTAGTCGGCCCCACGCAGGGCGACGTGCAGCGGCCAGTCCACGTCGATGAACCCGATTCGCCGGGTGCCCTCGAAGACGCTGAAGCGGTCTGGCGTGAGCTGCTCCACCCAGGCTCGGCGGAGTTCAGACGTCTCGCTACCGGTGGAGCCCATGGAACGACCTCTCTCGGCAGGTGAAACGACCGGGTCCGGACAACCCCTCGAAGTATCTCGACTGTCTAGCTATCTCCGCCGTGCTTCATCATGACAGCACCGACGACCGATGGACAACTCCGTATCCATCAGACGAAAAGAGCGCCTCCACGACATCGTTGCGAGATCGTGGCGCGATGGTCCGCGGATCCTCAGGAAGCGTCCGTAGGATGCTGATCGTGGGGTGGAAGTGGCCGTGGGGACGCAAGCGCATCGTCGATGCGCCGGTCGATGCCGGGTCCGATCCCTACCTCCAGTACCTGGAATGGGTACGCCTGGGCAAGCCGTCGCTCGCGTCACCCGACGATCCGCCGCTCACCTTCGACCCCCGGTTCGCGCCGAGGCTCGCGTCCGACGCGGTCAACTCCTCGCGCGCTGACGGCGTCTGACCCACCGCGTCTGCAGCACGGTCCTTACACAGCACAGCGCCCGACACCAGTGGTGCCGGGCGCTGCGATGACGGACTATGCGGTGGCCTGCTCAGCGACCGCCTCGCGACGCGGGAGCTTCCAGCCCGGGCGCACGAAGTGGCAGGTGTAGCCCCACGGGATGCGCTCCAGGTAGTCCTGGTGCTCAGGCTCGGCCTCCCAGAACTCGGACACCGGCTCGACCTCGGTGACGACCTTGGCCGGCCACAGCCCGGACGCGTCGACGTCGGCGATGGTGTCGCGTGCGACGCGCTCCTGCTCGGGTGAGGTGAAGAAGATCGCCGAACGGTAGCTCAGGCCGACGTCGTTGCCCTGGCGATTCTTGGTCGACGGGTCGTGGATCTGGAAGAAGAACTCCAGGAGCTCGCGGAAGGACAGCTTGCTCGGGTCGAAGACGACCTCGAGGGCCTCCGCGTGGGTGCCGTGGTTGCGGTAGGTGGCGTTGGCGACATCGCCACCGCTGTAGCCCACGCGCGTCGACTTCACACCCGGCATCTTCCGGACGAGGTCTTCCATGCCCCAGAAGCATCCGCCGGCCAGCACCGCTCGCTCGGTCGTCGTGCTCTGCTCGTCTGCTGCACTCATCGTGACTCCTCCTTCGTGCCGAGCACCGTGCGGGGTCCCCGCGTGCTCCGGTCTTCGGCTCCATGGTATGCAACAGCGTCCGCTTCCGGACTGTTCCGCCCGGGGCTTGCACTCAGCGGTCGCACAGGTGTGAGGACACGACGGTGCTCAGACGGTCCGCTTGCGACGGAGCTGCTTGATCGATTCGTGGATCTCGGGGGCCAGCGCCACGGCACCCGACTGCTCCGACTGTTCGAGGGCGACGGCTTGGGTCTCGTCCGCCGCGGCGAACCAGGAGGCGATGGTCACGCCATGGCCGGGCTGCCGGACGATCTCGATCGTGTCGCCCGCCTGGACCGTCCCGCTCTTGACCACCTTGAGGTAGGCGCCGGGCCGTGCCGCGTCGGCGAAGCGCTTCACCCAGCGCGGCTCGCGGAGCCGACGCTGGAACGTGCCGCACGGGGTGCGCGGGCACGTCACCTCGACGACGAGGGTGTCGCCGATGCGCCAGCGTTCACCGATCTCGGCGCCGTTCACGTCGAGCCCCTGCGTGCGGAGGTTCTCACCGAACAATCCAGGGGTGATCTCGCGACCGAGTTCGCCCTCCCAGAACTGCGCGTCCTCCTCGGCGTAGGCGTAGAGCGCCTTCGTGAGGCCGCCGTGGTGCTTGCGGTCGGCTTGCACGTCGCCGTAGAGCCCCATGGGCCGCACGTGCAGCGGCTCGTCGACCGCGCGCTTGTCGATGGCGGTGACGCCGATCGACCCGTCGTCCATCTGGAGGGCGTCGACACGGCAGAGGGCGAGGAGTTCAGGCATGGGACCAGTCTGCCGTGTCCCGGGAGCAGGCAGCGGCACGGCGCCCGGTCAGGCTCAGGCGGACTCGCGCACGACGAGCGAGACGCCCACCGTCCGCCGGACCGTCGGCCCCGTCAGCGGCAACGAGCCGGACATCATGCCGTCGAGCAGCTCCAGGCTCAGTCGGGCGAGGTCGCGCTTGTCCACGGCGACGCTCGTCAGCTCGGGGGTGACGAAGCGGCCGAGGTCGAGGCCGTCGATGCCGATCACCGCGACATCCTCCGGCACGCGCACCCCGGCGCGCGCGAACCCCTTGAGCACCCCGACCGCCATGACGTCGTTGAAGACGAGGACCGCGTCGACCTCGGGGAAGGCGTCGCGGCAGCGGAGAGCTGCGGCGACGCCGCCCTGGTGGGTGTCGTCCGCCCACGTCTCCGAGGCCTCCGACCAGGGCAGACCGCGCTCCGCGAGGAACGCCCGATACGCGAGGCGACGCCCGGACGGCTCGGCCGAGGCGTCGATCATCGCGATGGAGCGCCGACCGGTTGCTGTGAAGTGGGCGATGGCCTGACGGATGCCGTCGTCGAAGTCGATGTCGACGCCGGCCACCGGCGCCGCAGCCGAATCCCCCGCCGCTGCGGGATCGTCGTGCTCGCGGGCGCGCTGGTCGCCGAGGGACACGAAGGGGATGGCCGCGAACGCCCCCTGCAGGGCGCCGTGGTCGGCGCCGTTGCGTCCGACGACCGCGTCGACCTGTCTCGCGAGTTCGGCGAGCTGCGCGCGTTCCGCGTCGGGGAGCTCGGGACCCCGGTCGGCAGCGGTCGGCCGCTCGCCCGAGGCGCCACCCGCTCCCCCGACCTCGGCGACCAGCACGGTCCACCCGCGCTCGGCGGCCTGCTGCACGAGTGCCGCGGCGAGTTCCGGGTAGTAGGGGTTCCGCAGGTCGTCGACGACGAGACCGAGCGTCGTGGTGCGCCCACTGACGAGGTGCTGTGCGGCCCGGTTCGGCCGGTAGTTGAGTGACGCCGCGACCTCGATGACGCGTTGCCTGGTGGCCTCGCTGACGTCGCGCATGCCGTTGAGCGAGCGGGTCACGGTCTGCCTGGAGACCCCGGCGACCCGGGCGACGTCGATGATCGTCGCTCGTGCGGGAGCCTGATCGTCGCGGGGTCTGGTCATGGACACATCGTACTGATACCATCGCCGTGAACGTTCACGGTAGCGTTCACGAAGACCACAGAACCGCCGATCAACGTCGAGGAGCACCACCACATGGAACACGTCGCCTGGGGAATCATCGGACCCGGAACCATCGCGGAACGCTTCGCGACGCAACTGCGCGAGAGTCGCACCGGGCGCCTCGCGGCCGTCGCCAGTCGCGATGCGGCCCGCGCCCAGGAGTTCGGCGATCGCTTCGGCGACGGCACGGCACCCGTCCGCGCCTACGATTCCGTCGCCGAACTGCTGGCCGACCCGGACGTCGACGCCGTGTACATCGCCACCCCGCACACCGAGCACGTCCGGCTCGTCATCGAAGCCGCCGAGGCCGGCAAGCACATCATCAGCGAGAAGCCGCTCTCGGTGAACCGCGCCGGAGCGATGCTCGCCGCGGAGACCGCCCGTCGCGCCGGGGTCTACCTCGCCGAGGCGTTCATGTACCGCTTCCACCCGCAGACGGCCAAGCTCGTGGAGCTCGTGTCCTCCGGCACCATCGGCGAGATCCAGCACATCGAGGCGTCGTTCGCCTTCGCCGCGAACCTGCCCGCCGACCACCGACTCATGAACCCGGAGCTCGCCGGCGGCGGCATCCTCGACGTCGGCGGCTACCCCGTCTCGATCGCGCGCCTCATCGCCGGTGCCGCCGTGGGCGCGCCGTTCGCCGACCCGACGGAGGTCACCGGCAACGGGACCATCGGTTCGACGGGCGTCGACGAATGGGCCAGCGCATCACTCGTCTTCCCCTCCGGCATCACGGCGCACGTCACCAGCGGTGTCCGGGTGCAGGACGACAATCGTGTCGTCGTCACGGGCTCGGCCGGGCAGATCATCGTCGCCGATCCGTGGCTGCCCTCCGTCGAGGACGGCTCGACGATCGAGATCCGCACCATCACGGGCACCGAGTCGATCCTGATCCCCGGAGCACCCCAGTACGCGATCCAGGCCGACGCGCTCGCCGAGTTCGCCGATGCCGGACAGGCGCCGCAGATGCGTTGGGCCGACTCGATCGGCAACGCCGCCACCCTCGACCGTTGGCGGGCCGCGATCGGCCTCGAGTACCCCTTCGAGTCGATCGACACGGACGTCCCGACCGGTTCCGGCCGTCCGCTCACCGTGCGTGCCGAACTGCCGATGCCCACCGGTCGGATCGCCGGCATCGACCACGACATCTCGCGACTGGTCATGGGTGTCGACAACCAGGAGACCCTGCCGCAGGCCTCCGCGATGTTCGACGACTTCTTCGAGCGCGGCGGCAACGCCTTCGACACCGCCTGGCTGTACGGCGACGGACTCCAGGAGCAGCTCCTCGGGCGGTGGCTCGCGAACCGCGGTGTCCGCGACGACGTCGTCGTGATCGGGAAGGGTGCGCACACGCCGTTCTGCGACCCCGAGTCGATCTCACGTCAACTGTTCGAGAGCCTCGAGCGGTTGGGGACCGACCACCTCGACCTGTACCTCATGCACCGCGACAACGTGGAGGTGCCGGTCGGTGAGTTCGTCGACGTGCTGAACGAGCACGCCGAGGCCGGCCGCATCCGCGCCTTCGGTGGGTCGAACTGGTCGATCGAACGGTTCGAGGAGGCGAACGCGTACGCCGCGGCACACGGGAAGCGCGGCTTCGCGGCGCTGAGCAACCACTTCGGTCTCGCGCGGGCGCTCGACGTGCCGTGGGCCGGCTGCGTGGAGGTGACCGACCCCACGAGCCGCGCCTGGCTCGAGGAGACGAAGACGCCGTTGCTGCCGTGGTCGTCGCAGGCTCGCGGGTTCTTCACGGGCCGTGCCGAGCCCGAGGACCTGTCGGATCCCGACCTCGTGCGCTGCTACTACAGCGACGACAACTTCGAGCGGCTCGCCCGTGCACGGAAGCTCGGTGCCGACCTCGGTGTCGCGCCGACCGCCATCGCCCTCGCCTACGTGCTGGCGCAGGACTTCCCGACCTTCGCGCTCATCGGGCCGCGGTCGATCGAGGAGACCCGCTCGTCGACCGACGCGCTGTCGCTGAAGCTGACGCCGGAGCAGGTGGCCTGGCTCGACCTGCGAGTCTGAGCGCGTCCCTCGGGTGGTGCCAGCGCGGTGCGCTGACGCGAGCGCGGGTCTGTGGCGGGGCGCCAGCGCGGTGCGCTGACGTCACCGCAGGTCTGTGACGTGAGCGCGGGTCTCCAGAGACCCGCGCTCAGTCGTGCGGGGCGCGCCCACGCCGAGTCGCGACGTCTCGCGTCAGCGCACCGCGCTGACCCGAGCGCGGGGCGTCGGGGCCCGACCACGCGTACCCGGCGCCAGCGCGGTGCGCTGGGCCTCGCCGCGGGTCATACGCGTGAGCGCGGGTCTCCAGAGACCCGCGCTCACGCGTATGGATCGCGCTCGCGTCAGCGCACCGCGCTGACCAGACCACACCACCACAGCGAGACTTGGAAGGACGTCAGGTGAGGGGTTTGCGGGCTCGGTCACGCGCGAGGAGGACACCGAGCAGCAGGATCAGGATGAGGACGACCCCACGCGCGAGGCCCTGCCAGTAGAAGGACAGGCCGATGAGGTTCATCCCGTTCGTCAGCAACGCGAAGATGAGTACTCCGACGAGCGTCCCGAAGAGGTTCGGCCGCCCGGTCCGGCTGAGCGTCGTCCCGATGAACACCGCACCGATGGAGTCGAGCACGTAGAGCTGCCCACTGTTCGCGACGAAACCGTTGCTCCGCGCCGCGAGGATCAGTCCGGCGATCGCCGCGATCCCCGCCGCGAAGACGAACGCGGTCGCCATCGACGTGCCCGCCATCCGCCCGGCGATCCGCGTGGCGGTCGGCTGCTCCCCGGCGGCCGTCAGCACGCGCCCCCAGCGACTCCGCTCGAGCGCCGCCCACACGATGAGGAGGACGATGACCGCGATGACGATGGGCGCGGCCACGCCGAGCAGCGAACCGGCACCCAGCCATGCGAACTCGTCCGGCACACTGCTGCGCGACAGGTAGATGGGCGAGCCGCCGTCGGTCGCCACCTGCTGCACGCCACCACCGATGAACCAGACGCTCAACGTGGCGAGGAACGGGCGGATGCGCAGCACGACGATGAGGAACGCGTTCACCGCACCCACGAGGAGGCCGACGACCAATCCACCGACGATCGCGACCCAGGCGACGTAGTCGTCCGCGAGGAGCGCCGAGGCGGTCAGCGCCGCGAGGTCGATGGCGACCCCGATCGACAGGTCGATGCCGCCGGCCCGCACGACGACCGTCATCGCCACCGCCGCCAGCAGGAGCAGGGCGTTCTGGTTGAGCACGCCGAGCAGGTTGTCGGCGGTCAGGAACGACGGCGACAGGACCGCGAAGACGATGAGCAGGACGGCGAGCACGGTCGGGGCGAGGGCCTGCGGGACGGCCGCCCCGAGTCCGCTGACCGTCAGGGTGGAGAGCGGACCGCCGGCCCGCTTGCCCGAGCCAGCCCCCCGGCGACCCGGAGTGTCGTTCCGCCGGCCCCCGCTGGTGGTGGACGAGTCGGCTGCGGACGTGGCGTCCTCCCGGGTGTCGATGCTCATCGCTTGACGCTCCGTTCACGGATCGCGGCGACGGCGAGGACCAGCAGGATCAGCACACCCTTGGTGATGCCGATCCACTGGCTCGGGACGCCGAGCTGACTGAACCCGTTCGTGAGGATCGCGACGAACACGGCGCTGAACAGCGTGCCGGTGATCGTGACGACCAGGCGACGGGAGAACGCGATCGAGAGGAAGGTCGCGAGGAGGATGTCGATCAAGGACTGCTCCCCGATCCCCGGGAGGGCCGCGGAGAGCCGACTCGTCATGAGCACCCCCGCGATGCCGGCGAGCACGGCGGCGAGCACGTAGCTCCCGACGAGGTGGCGGTTCACGCTGATCCCGGCGACCCGCGCGGCGGTGGGGTTCTGACCGACGGCGGCGTTCCGCACACCCCAGCTGGTGCGACCGGTGGCGAAGGCGACGATCGCGAAGACGATCACGAGCACCACGACCGCGGCCGGGACCCCGAGCACATGACCGCTCCGCAGCCAGACGAGTCCTCCGTCGGACACGGGCACCTTCACGTTGTCGGTGATGACGATGGTGAGGCTCGTGACGATGCTCATCATGGCGAGCGTGACGAGCAACGGCCGGATCCCGGCGACCACGACGAGCCCGTTCACGAGCCCGATGAGCGCGGTGGCGCCGAGGCCGAGGAGCAGGGCGAGCGGCAGGCCGAGCTGGGCCTGCAGCAGGACCGCGACGAGTGCACCGGAGAAGCCCAGGACGGCGCCGATCGAGAGGTCGATACCGCCACGCACGACGTCCTCACCACCCGTCACGACGACGACGGACAAGCCGAAGGCGGCGATGGCGTAGACCGCGGACTGGGTCAGGATCGTCGCGAGGTTGGCGGGATCGAGGAAGCCGGGTGACGCGACCGCGAAGACGACGATCTCGATCACGACGATCGCGTAGCCGATCAGCCCGAGTCGGGACACCGGGCGGCGCTTCGTCGTGGACTCGGCGGCGGCCGAGGGCGCGGCGGGCGGTGCGGACAGGGCGGTCATGCGGAGGCTCCTCGGGTGGGCGATGCTGCGTTCCGGGAGGTGGTCGAGGGCCCTTCGACAGGCTCAGGGTCCGGGGATGGCTCAGGGACCGGGGATGGCTCAGGGACCGAGGCGAGCTCGGCGACGCCCGTCGACCACGCGAGGATCGTGTCGGCCGTCGCCTGCGACCGCGGAAGCTCCGTGCGGATGGTTCCGCGGTAGAGCACGAGCACGCGGTCGGCGAGGCCGATGAGTTCCTCGAGGTCGACGCTCACGAGCAGCACCCCGGCGCCCTGCGCGACGAGCGCGTCGATCTCCGCGTAGATCTGCTGGCGCGAGCCGATGTCGACCCCGGAGGTGGGCTGATCGAGCACGAACACGGTCGATCCGGCCGCCAGCCAGCGACCGAGGACGACCTTCTGCTGGTTGCCGCCGGAGAGGCTGCCGGCGACCGCGGCGTCGTTCGCCGGTCGGATGTCGAGCCGCTCGACGAGGTCGGCGGCGATCGCCCGCTCGCGTCGGCCGCGCAGGATGCCGCCGAGGCCCGTGATGCGGTCGAGCGCCGCGAGCGTCAGGTTCTCCCGTACCGACTGCCGGTTGAGGATGCCGTCGCGGTGGCGGTTCGCCGGCACGTAGGCGCCGCCGGCGCGGACGAAGGCACGCGGCGACCGGATGGTGCCGCCGGCGCCGAGGCGCACCGCGCCACCGTGGGCGCGGAGGCCGACGACGGCGTCGGCGAGCTCCTCGAGCCCGGAGCCGACGAGGCCGGTGACCCCGACGATCTCACCCGGCCGCACCGTGATCGAGACGCCGTGGAGCCGGTCCGGCACCGTCAGCGCGTCGATCGCGAGGACCGGCTCGCTCCCCGCGTCCGCCGCGACGCGTTCACCGTCGCCGAACTCGGTGACACTCCGGCCGACCATGAGCTGCACGATGGCGTCGAGCGTGGCGTCGGGGTCGGCGAGATCGAGCGCACCGACGCGTTCGCCGTTGCGGAGGACGACGACGCGGGACGCGATGTCGCGCACCTCCTGCAGGTAGTGGGAAATGTAGATGACGGCGACACCCTCGGCCTGCAGGGCGCGGACGGTGCGGAACAGGCGCTCCACGTCCCCCGCGGCGAGCGGGGCCGTCGGTTCGTCGAGCACGAGGACGCGCGGGCGGGTGATCGTCGCGATCGCCAGCTGCAGGAGTTGCTGCTCGGCCACGCTGAGTTCGTCGACGAGCGTGCCGCCGGGGACGTCGAGGCCGACGAGGTCGAGCAGCTCGCGTTCGGCCCGGCGGTCGAGCTGCCGGCCCGTGAGGAACGCGGTGCGTGAGCCGAGGAACAGCTGCTCGGCGACGGTGAGTCGTCCGGCGAGGTGGCGGTCCTGGTGGATGACCCGGATGCCGAGGCGTTCGGCGTCGCCCGGGTTCCGGATGACGGCGGGTTCGCCATCGATCTCGATCGTCCCCTCGCTCGCCGTGTAGAGCCCGGTGAGGATCTTGATGAGCGTGGACTTGCCGGCACCGTTCTCGCCGACGAGGGCGACGACCTCGCCGGGCTGCACCTCGAGGTCGACGTCGTGCAGCACGCGGACGCCGCCGAAGTCCTTCGCGATACCCCGCATGGTCACCGCCGGCACGGGTGAGCCGGACGCAGCCGCACCGGGCCGACCGTCCAGCGTGCGCTGGGCGGTCGACTCGTCGATCGAGGTGCGGTCCGTCATTCCAGGCCGAGCCGCTTGCGCTCGTCGGCGACGTTCGCCTTGTCGATGAACACGGCGTCGAGGTAGGTGCTCAGCGGCACCTCGTCCTGCTGTCCACCGAGGTACCGGGCGACGTTGTCGGCGCTCGTCGTGCCGAACAGGGTCGGCTGCTGCGCGACCGTGAACTGGTAGACCGAGGCGGGGTCCTCGATGAGGTCGAGCGCGCCGGGCTCGGCGTCGACGCCGTACACCTTGATCTCGTTCCGACCGGCTGCGTCGATGGCCTGCGCGGCACCGATGGCCGGGAGGTCCCAGCACGACCACACGGCCGAGATCTCGCCCTTCGGGTACCTGGTCAGGGCGTCGTTCGTCTTCTGCTTGGCGTCCTCGATGGTGCCCTCGTAGACGTCCTGCAGCTCGGGCTCGATGACCTCGATGTTCGGGTAGTTCTTCAGCACCAGCTTGAACTCGTCGTACCGGATCTGGCAGGGGGTGACGTCGTAGAAGCCGTTGAAGACGAGCACCTTGCCCTTCCCGCCGATGTCCTCGGCGAGCGTGCGGGCGAGCGTGGAACCGATCTGCCAGTTGTCGGAACCGATGTTGTTCACCGAGTTCTCGCTGGCGTGGTCGATGGTGAAGACGGGGATGTCGGCGTCCTTCGCCTGCTGCAGCGCCGGCGCGAGCGTCGTGGCGTCGCCGAGGATGACGACGATCGCGTCGACCTTCTGCGAGACGAGGTTCTCGACGTTGGCGAGGTGCTTGTCGTCCTGCGCATCGGCCTGGGTCGCGACCACCTTCGCGCCGAGCTCCTCCAAGCGGTCCTGGACGCCCTGGTAGGTGAGGCGACCGAAGTCGCGCACGACGTCCTTCGCGGCCACACCGACGGTCTTGCCCTCGAGCGAGGGGACGTCGGCGTCGGACGCAGCGGAGCTGGCCGCGGGGCCGCTCGTCGACTCGCCGGACGAGGACTGCTTCAGCGAACAGCCGGTGGCGAGACCGGCCACGACGGCCAGCGAGATGATGGACAGCGCGAGGCGCGATCGACGACGCATGGGGACTCCAGAGGACGGTGGGGCGCGGGACGGTGCGGGGGTGGGTCGGGGCCGCCGTCCGCTGTCGGTGCGGGCGTGAGCTGCACCGGGACGTCGGGGTTGCAGTAACAGTAGGGACGGACGGGGAGGGCCGCGAGAGGGCGCTCAACCTGACGTAACACAACGCCTGGCGGGGACCGGCAGCCGGGCCCGGCCACGCGAAACGTCGGATGTATCATGGCGCGAGGCGGTGCGACCGACGACCGCCGCGCATGAGCAGGGGGTCTTCATGGCAGTCACCGACGAGGCGATCGCGCGGATCCAGGCGATGATCGTCTCGGGCGATCTCAAGCCCGGGCAGCGGCTCCCTCCGGAGAAGGAACTCAGCGAGACGCTCGGGCTGTCGCGCAGCTCACTCCGCGAGGCCGTGAAGGCACTGGAACTCATCCGCGTGCTCGACGTGCGTCGCGGCGACGGCACCTACGTCACGACGCTCGAACCGAGCCTGCTGCACGAGGCGATGTCGTTCGTCATCGACATGCACGCCGACGGCTCCCTCATCGAGATGTTCGAGGTGCGCCGGATCCTCGAACCGTCCGCGTCGGTGATGGCGATCCAGCATCTCGACGACGAGAAGATCGCCGAACTGCGCGCGATGGTCGACGAGGTGGACGAGTCGACCACGGTCGAGGACCTCGTCGCGCACGATCTCCAGTTCCACGCCCGCGTGATCGAGCTGAGCGGCAACGCCTACCTCGCGAGCCTGTTGGCCGCCCTCGGCAGCAAGACGGTCCGCGCCCGCATCTGGCGCGGCCTCACCGAGGAGAAGGCCGTCGCCCGCACCCTGCAGGAGCACCACGCGATCGTCGACGCCCTGGAGCGACGCGACATCGAACTCACCCGGGCCCTGGTGACCGTGCATGTGAGCGGCGTGGAGAGCTGGCTCCGCCGCTCGATGTGACCGAGGCCCGCGATCGGGGGCGGGTAGCGTGTGGGCATGGACAGCACGATCGACACCCGAGCGCTCATCGACCCGGTCGACAGCGAGGCCATGGCGAAGGCGCCCGCCTACCACCGCGCGCCCTCCGCGCGGCTGTTCATCGGCCTGATCGCGGGAGTCGTCGTGGTCGTCGTCGCCGGGTTCGTCCTGTTGGGAACGGTGTCCTCGGCCTCTCGAGGCGGCTCCGGCCCGACGCCGCTGCTCGGGATCGGACTCCTCGCGGCCGCCGCCGTCGCAGTGGTCGCGGTCCTCTCCTGGCGCACGAGGCGCATCAAGCGCTTCCGCCTCTCCCAGTTCGCCGCAGCCAACGGGATGACCTACACCGCCGACCTCAGCTACCCGCCGTTCCCCGGCATGATCTTCGGGATCGGATCGTCGCGGCAGGCCACCGACGTGCTGCGGGGCGCTCGTCCCCGCCCCGTGGAGTTCGGCAACTACCGGTACACGGTCCGCCACGGGAAGAGTTCGACGACGCACCACTGGGGGTACGTCGCGGTGAAGCTCGACGTCCCCCTGCCGAACATCGTGCTCGATGCGATCGGCAACAACGGGTTCGGCTCGAACCTCCCGGCGGCGTTCCAGCGCGCCCAGCGGCTGTCGCTGGAAGGCGACTTCGACCAGCACTTCACGCTCTACTGCCCGGCCGGCTACGAACGGGACGCCCTGTACCTGTTCACCCCGGACATCATGGCGCGGTTCATCGACCACGCCGCCGAGCTCGACGTCGAGATCATCGACGACTGGCTGTTCCTCTACACGAAACGGGAGGTGTCGACGCTCGATCCCGACACCTGGGCGTGGCTGTTCGGGATCGTCGACGCCTTGACGACGAAGTTCGACCAGTGGGCACGGTGGCGGGACGACCGCCTCCAGCCGCAGTCGACCGGTGCATCGGGGCACCCGTCTGCACCGGGCACCCAGGCTGACGCTCCCGCCCTCGGGCTCATCAAACCGCCGCCGGGGGTCGCTCCGTCCGGCCGCAGGTTGCGACGATCCGGAACGTGGATCCCGGTCGCGTTCGTGGTCGGAACGGTGATCGTCTGGATCGTCATGCGCATGAACTGACCCCGTGGTTCCTGGGCATGTCGAGGACGTCTGGTGATCGACAGACGAGGACGGAACACCTCGGTTGCTGGGATGGGCGGATGACCGACACCGGTCGCCCTCAGAAAGGACCATCCCATGCGCAGATCCGCCGCCCTCGGCTTCGCCGTCCCCGTCCTCGCCCTCATGCTGGGGCTCACCGCCTGTTCCGGGACGACGGACGCACCGCCCGGAGGTGACGCGTCGCCGACCGCCGACGCCTACGCCCAGGCGTTCGACGACTACACGATCTCGCTCGCGGGTTGCCTGCGCGACCACGGGGTGGACGTCGTGGACCCCGAACCCGGTACGGCGATCACGCTCGACGGCAGCGACGTGATGAACCAGGCCTACGACGCCTGCACCACGGAACTCGGCCCACCGCCGGCGAACCCCGACCAGCCCACCAGGGGTGAGATCTCCGACGAACTACGGCTCCGCGCCCAGTGCCTGCGCGACCAGGGGTTCGACGTCCCGGACCCCGACGCGAACGGCGTGTGGGACCTGCCGGAGGACCTGTTCGACGAGGCCAGAGCCTGCGCCGTGCAGTGACGACCGCTCCCGCCGGGACGGCCGACCGATCCGTCGATCGGTCGGCCGTCCCGTCGTCGCGGGGTCAGGCGTCGTCCGGCTCGGGACCGTGCACGGCGGGCAGCAGCACCGTCACCTCGAGACCTCCGGCCGGCAGTGGCGCGAGGCGCAGCGAACCACCGTGCAGTTCGACGATCCGCGCACCGAGCGTCAGCCCCAGCCCGTTGCCCCGGTCGGGCCCGGCGGCGCGCGCGATCCTGGCGTCGCGGCGATCGAACGGCTCGACGAAGCGAGCGACCTCGTCGACGCCGAGGAGCGGTCCGGAGTTGCTGACGACCACGACCGCGCACTCGGCCGCGGACCGGTCGGCCTGCGGATCCCTGCCCACCCACACCGAGACCCACCCGCGCGGACCGCTGTTGTACCGCACGGCGTTCGACAGCAGGTTCGTCAGCAGCTGCTGGAGGAGCACGCGGTTGCCGAGCACGGCGGTGCTCCGGAGGGTCGAGGAGATCGCGACACCGGCATGGGCGGCGTCCGGTGAGACGAGCTGCGACGCGTCACGGACCACCGCCGCCAGGTCGACGGGCGAGGTCACGAGCGGTCGGCGGTCGAGCTGGTTCAACTGCAGGAGGGCCTCCACGATCGCGATCCCCCGCTCGTTCGTCTCGTGCAGCCGGCGGAGCGCGCGGTCGACGTCGCGGCCCTCCGGATCGGCCTGCGCCACCTCGATGAGCATCTTCATGGTCGCGAGCGGCGTGCGCAGCTCGTGCGAGGCATTGGCCGCGAACCGCTTCTGCGTGAGGAACGACTGCTCCAGGCGTGCGAGCATGTCGTCGAAGCGGTCGGCGAGTTCGCGGAACTCGTCGCGCGGACCCGTCATCGCGATGCGGTGGTCGAGCGAGCCCGCCGCGGCGGCCCGCACCGCGTCGTTGAGGTCGCGCAGCGGCCGCAGCACCCGACCGGCGACGATCCAGCCGACGCCGGTGCCGATCACGGCCATCGCGATGAGCGCGAGCATCGAGTAGTTGATGAGCGAGTCGCGGATCTCGCCGCGGGTGATGCCGGACAACTGCTCCGGATCGCCGGCCGGCGCGATCGGGTAGTCGGGGAAGCGCCAGATGATGACGTTGATGACGATCAGCGCGACGAGGCCCGTGACGACGGTGAAGGCGGCATACGTCGCGGTGAGCTTGACGCGGGCGGTGATGCGTGTCGGACGGGACGAGACCGGGCGCGCGGGCGACGCGGTGGTCATGCGCCGTCCACCCTCGTGGGCTCGTCCTCGCCCGGCGGGAGCACCCGGTACCCGACGCCCGGCACGGTGTGGATGACCCACGGCTCACCGAGCACCTTCCGGAGGGTCGACATCGTCACCCGGACGGCGTTCGTGAACGGGTCGGCGTGCTCGTCCCAGGCCCGTTCGAGGAGGTCTTCAGCGCTCACGACCCCACCCCTGGCCGCGAGGAGGACCTCCAGCACGGCGAACTGCTTCTTCGCCAGGCGCACGTACCGCCCGTCGCGGTACACCTCCCGACGGAACGGGTCGAGCCGCACCCCGGCGTACTCCAGCACCGGAGGCAGGGACGCGGCAGGCCGGCGCGCCAGCGAGCGCAGTCGCAGGACGAGCTCGCGCAGCTCGAACGGCTTCGTCAGGTAATCGTCGGCACCGATCTCGAACCCGCTCTCCTTGTCGTCGAGCTCGGCGGCGGCGGTGAGCATGAGCACGCGGCAGGGCAGCTCCCGGGCGACGATCCAGCGGCAGACGTCGTCGCCGTGCGTACCGGGGAGGTCGCGGTCGAGGACGACGACGTCGTAGCTGTTGACGGCGAGCCGTTCGAGCGCGGCGTCGCCGTCGAACACGAGGTCGGCGGCGAGCCCCTCGTGCTGCAGCCCCTCGAGGATGCTCTCGGCCAGGTACTGCTCGTCCTCGGCGATCAAGACACGCATGGAACCTCCGGTCGTCTGGGCGTCGTGTCGATCGTAGGCGGCCGGATGTTTCGGAACCGTCTGACGATCGCCCGACGCCCACGAGACCCCCGGGCGGCTGGACTGGGACCACGATCGCCGGACGTCGACCCGCGGTGGTCCGTGGAGGAGGAATCATGCGACACCAGGACTTCGACCAGCGGCGCCACCCGCGGCGACAGCACGCGACGCGACGGTCGGCAGCCGGCCGGCGCACCGCGAACCTGGCCGTCACCGTCCTCGCCGTCTCCGCCGTCGCCCTCGCCGCCGCGATCGCCCTGGTCGCGTGCACCGGCGTCGCGCCCGCGATCACGCGCGCGATCACCTCCTCGGCGGGGCAGCCCGATCTGGACGACGGTACGACCACGACCGACGGCGGGTTCGGGACCGCCGACGGCGTACTCGAAGAGAACCGCTTCACCGTGGACGACATCGCGCTGCCCGGCGTCGCGAACCTCGAACCGGACCTCCTCGAGGCGGTCCGGCAGGCGACCGAGGCCGCAGCCGACGACGACATCACGCTGTTCATCAGCTCGGGATGGCGGAGCACGGCCTACCAGCAGCATCTGCTCGACGAGGCGATCCTGCGGTACGGCAGCGAGGAGGCGGCCCGGCAGGTCGTCGCCACCCCCGAGGGTTCCTCGCACACCCGCGGGGCCGCCGTCGACATCGGTGCGACGGACGCCGACTACTGGCTCATCGAGCACGGTTCCGCGTTCGGCCTCTGCCAGACCTACGCGAACGAGATCTGGCACTTCGAACTGGCCACCACCCCGGGCGGCGACTGCCCGGAGCTGCTCCCTGACGCCGGGTGACCGCCGTCAGGCCAGTCCGTGCGGCGCCTCGTCACGGGGCTCCGCGGGCAGCGGTGCCAACCGGCTGACGAACTCGTCGACCCGGATCCGCAGGTCCCGGAACGCCTCGTCGAACGCCTCCTCGGTGGCGGTCAGGGCGGGGTCGGGGACGGACCAGTGCAGGTCGTCGCGGCCGACGAGTTCCTCGTGCGCCCGGTTGCAGACCGTGATGATGAAGTCGTCCGGCCGGAGGACCTCCTGCGTGCCACGCGGGTGCTGCGAACCGATCCGGACGCCGTGTCGTGCTGCCGCCCGCACCGCTCCCGGGTTCACCTCGTCGGCGGGACGACTGCCCGCCGAGGCGACCGGCACGGTGCTGCGGTCCAGCCAGAGCGCCTCGGCCATCCGGGACCGCGCGGAGTTGGCCGTGCAGACGAAGACCACGCGGCTCGGAACGCTGATCGGTTCCGGCGCGAGGCGGTCGAACGCGCCGGGGACGAGGCGGACGTAGTTGCGACGCCCGTCGGATTCCGACCGCGAGCGCGAGAGGATCCCCGCCTTCTGCAGGACGCTCAGGTGATGGGCGACGAGGTTCGAGCCCATCCCCAGCGCCGTCTGGATCTCCGTCGGCGACAGATCGCCCAGCGCGAGGAGGTCCACGATGCGCAGGCGGGCGGGCTCGGCGAGCGCGGCGAACTTGGACGCCCTTACCGCTAGCGACTCCACCGACACAACCCCCGTTGACTCAACCACGATTGACTCAATAATAGGCTGAGTCACCCGTCGGTCACGCTCGAGCACGCCCGCTCGACGCCCGGGTCACCTGGAGAAGGAGCTTGTCATGGGTATCGGAACCGGAATCGCCCTGATCGTCATCGGAGCCATCCTCGCCTTCGCCGTCAACATCGACGTCCCAGCCGTGGACCTCACCCTCATCGGGTACATCCTCATGGCAGCAGGTGCCGTCGTGTTCCTCATCTCGCTCATCCTCGTGCTGCGTCACCGCCAGGTGTCGTCGACGACGCGTTCCGCCGTCGACCCGAGCAGCGGCGAGCGCGTGACCCGCCGCAGCACCACCGACAACGACGGTCCCGTCCTCTGAGGACCGGGGCGATCGCACCACCCATGGCCGAACCCGGCGTCGACGACCCGCGCACCGGCGAACTCCTCGACGGACGCTACCGCCTGGGAGCGCGCATCGGATCCGGCGGCATGGCGACCGTCCACCTCGCGACCGACGAGACCCTCGGGCGTCAGGTCGCGGTGAAGCTGTTCCGCCCCGGCACGACCGACGCCTCGTTGGGAGCGCGGACCGCCTCGGAGACGCGTCTGCTGGCCTCGCTCAACCACCACGCGCTCGTCACCCTCTTCGACGCGCGCGTCTTCTCCGGTGACGGTTCCTACCTCGTCATGGAGTACGTCGACGGACCGACGCTGTCGCAGCGCATCAGCCGATCGCCGCTGCCGTCACCTGAGGTCGCTGCGATGGCGGTCGACCTCGCGGAGGCGCTGCACACCGTGCACGCCGCCAGGGTCGTGCACCGCGACATCAAGCCGTCGAACGTGCTGTTGCGCCGATCGGTCCTCCCGCACCAGGAGTATCGCGCGAAGCTCGCCGACTTCGGCATCGCGCACCTCATCGACAGCACCCGCATGACCGCACCCGGCTCCCTGATGGGCACCGTCGCGTACCTCAGTCCCGAACTCGTCCGGGGCGCCGATCCGGCCACACCCGCCGACGTCTACGCCCTCGGGTTGGTCCTCCTCGAAGCCCTGACGGGCCGCCGCGCCTACCCGCAGACGAGCACCCATGAATCCCTGATGGCGCGCTTGAACGCGTCGCCGACGATCCCCGGGACGCTCGGGTACCAGTGGAAGTCCCTGCTGACGGCGATGACCGCGTCGGATCCGGCCGCGCGCCCGACGGCGCTCGAGGTCGCCATGGCGGTCCGCGACCTCGACCCGGTGCGCGACCAGGCACCGGATCCGGCGACCGCGACGATGGCGATGTCGGCCGGACCGGCGTCGACGACGGACGCGACCACGCCTGCCACCGCGATGGCGGCGACTCCGACGGCGACGACGGAACGGTTCGACGCGCCGGGCCCGCCTGCCGATCCGACGCTGGTGCTCCCGAGCGGATCGCGCGACGGTGAGGGGCTCGCCACGACGGCCGTGCTCGATGACTCCCCGCGCTCGACGCGTCGGGTCGACGAGCGCGCTCGACGCGCCGCCGTCGAGCGCCGCCGGCGGACGATCCGGGTCTGGGTGCTCCTCGGCGTGATCCTGCTCGTGGCGGCCGCCGCCCTCGTGTGGTTCCTCGTCTCGTCGGCGCAACCCTCCGTGCCGGCCCTGCCTGAGCTGCCGGATCCGCTGTCGACGCACCTGGACGAGCTGATGCGGGAGGTGACCCCGTGACGCGGCCGGGGAACCGCACTCGGGCGCTGTTCGCAGCGCCCCTGCTCGTCGTGGCGCTGCTCGGCGGCTGCGCGTCGCCGGACGCCGGACTCGATGCGGACACCGGCCGTGAGCTGCAACAGGGGGTCATCCTGGTCGCCGATGCCGCCGCCGCCGGCGACACCACCGGTGCCATCGCGGCGTTGGACGCCCTCGAGGCGCGGCTGGCCGAAGCTGAGGCGGACGGTTCCGTCTCCGCGAGCCGACTGTCGGAGATCCGATCGGCGATCGCCACCGTCCGCGCCGACCTCTCCCCCGTCGTCGAGACGCCGGCAGCCACACCGACGCCGACGCCCACGCCCAGTTCGGTCGAGCCGGTGGAGCCTGCCGCCCCGGTGGATGACGGCGCGGACGAGCCAGGCGACGACGGTGGCCCCGGGAACGGGAACGACGGCGACAAGGGTGACAACGGCAAGAACGGCGACAAGGGCAACAACGGCAACGGCAACGGGAACGGCAAGAAGGACAAATGAGACGACGAGGCATGTCAGCAGCGGCAGCGGACGACGAGCCCGGCACCGGGCCGGACGAGGAGCAGTCGGCGAAACGCGACCGCCGGGAGCGCGACGGGGTGTCGACCGTGCAGCACAGTGTCATCGTCGAGCTCCCCATCGCGGCCGTCTACAAGCAGTGGGTCGACTTCGAGTCGTACCCGGAGTTCCTCCCGGCGGTGCGCGAGGTGTCGACGACCGGCGAGGTCTACAGTCGCTGGACCGTCGCGATCAGCAAACTCTCGCGGCAGTTCCTGGTCGAGATCCTCGAGCAGCTTCCCGAGGAGCGTCTGGTCTGGCGCACCATCGAAGGCGACGTCTGGTTCAGTGGTGACGCCGCGTTCGAGGCGATCGACAAGCAGCAGACCCGCGTGGACGTCACGGTGCACTGGAAGCCGGTGACCGCGGTGGAGCGGACCGCTGCGGCGCTCGGGCTCGCCGGGCGGGCCGTCCGTGGGACGCTCGAGGCGTTCAAGACCTACATCGAGTCGACCGGCGGCCCCTCGGGTCACTCCCGGATCAAGGTCGTCTCGCCGAAGGGCTAGCCGTCCGCCGCACGACAGACGGCCCCGGGACCTCAGGTCCCGGGGCCGTCGTCGTCCGACCGGTTGCGGCTACCGCTCGCGCGACTCGGAGGTGGTCGTCGCTGGATCGTCGCCGCCACTCGCCCGGTCCGTCGTCGTGCCACCGGCGGCGGACGCCGTCACCTTGCCGCGCGCGGCGGCTTCGAGGGACTCCGCCTCCTCGCCACCGAGGGCCTCGCCGCGGGCGACGAGCCCGGCGACGTCGGAGAGCGGGATCTGCTTGAGCAGCAGCGAGAGCAGGAACGCAGCACCGATGAACGGCAGCAGGTACCAGAACACCGGGGCGAGCGCGTCGGCGTACGCGGTCACGACACCGTCGCGGACGCCGGGCGGGAGCTGGCTGAGCGTCTGCGGGTCGATCGTCGACGCCGCACTGGACGCCTCGTCTGGGCTCGCACCCGAACCGGCGAAGACGTCCCGCAGGTTCGAGGTCAGGCGCGTGGTGAAGATCGTGCCGAACACGGCGACCCCGAGCGATGCACCGACCTCGCGGAAGTAGTTGTTCGTGCTCGTCGCCGTACCGACCATCGACGCGTCGACCGAGTTCTGCGCCACCAGGACGACGACCTGCATGATCAGGCCGAGGCCGGCGCCGAAGAAGAACAGGAACACGCAGATGAGCCAGATCGGGGTGTCAGCCGTGAGCGTCGTGAAGGCGATCATGGACGCCGCCGTGACGAGCGTGCCGATGACCGGGAACATGCGGTAGCGACCGGTCTTGGTGATCAGGTTGCCCGACACGATCGACGTGCCGATGAGGCCGACCATCATCGGGATCATGAGCAGGCCGGACGCGGCGGCGGAGGTGCCGGACGACATCTGGAGGAAGGTCGGCACGAAGCCGATCGCCGAGAACATGCCGAGCCCGAGCGTGAGGCCGATCGCGGTCGCGTTGATGAACGTCGGGTTCTTGAACAGCGACAACGGGATGATCGGGTCCTTCGCGCGCGCCTCGGTGACGACGAAGAGCAGTGCGGCGACGAGCATGCCGATGCCGAACAACCAGGTCTCGATCGCACCCCAGCCGTGGGCCTCGTCACCGCCGAAGTCGGTGAAGAAGATCAGGCAGGTGGTGAAGGCCGAGAGGAAGATCACGCCGAGGATGTCGATCGGGGCCGTGGCCTTCTTGTTCGGCAGCTTCAGGGTGAAGAACGCGATCGCGAAGGCGGCGATGCCGACCGGGATGTTGATGTAGAACGCCCACTGCCAGGTGAGGTGGTCGACGAAGAAACCACCGAGGAGCGGGCCACCGACGGCGGAGAGACCGAACACGGCGCCGAGCGGGCCGAGGTACTTGCCGCGCTCGGAGGCGGGGACGATGTCGGCGATGATCGCCTGCGACAGGATCATGAGCCCGCCGCCGCCGAGGCCCTGGACGGCGCGCCACACGATGAGCTGGGTGAAGTCGCCGGCGAAGGCGCACCCGACGGAGGCGATGGTGAACAGCGCGATCGCGACGAGGAACAGTCGACGACGGCCGAGGACGTCACCGAACTTGCCGTACACGGGCATGACGACGGTGGTCGCCAGCAGGTAGGCGGTGGTGAGCCAGACCTGGTGGTCGACGCCACCCAGCTGCCCGACGATCGTCGGCATGGCTGTGGAGACGATCGTCTGGTCGAGGCTGGAGAGCAGCATGCCCGCGATGAGGGCGGCGAAGATGATCCAGATGCGGCGCTTGGTGAGCAGCATCGGGCCCTCGGTGGGCGCGGCGGTGGCGGCGGTCACGGGAGGTCCTTTCGGGGAGTGGGGTTGGTGTGGGGGTTCTGGGGGGCGGCTGCGTCGCCGTCGTCCTCGGCAGGCTCGAGCACGGCGCGGTAGGTCGCGAGGCAGTCGCGGATGGAGCCGACGATGTCGAACTCGCCGCCCTCGCCGAGGTCGACGACACCGCTGCCGAACACGCGCGCCATGGTCGTCTTGATCGCCATCCCGAAGAGGTCGGCGCAGGCGCGGGCACGCGGGTCGTCGGCCGGGACGCCTTCCCGCACGGCGATGAGCTCGACGAGCATCTGCTCGCGCTCGCGGTTCAGGCCCATGAAGCGGACCAACAGCTTGGGTTCGCGCTCGAGGGCGGCGTGGAAGTCGACGTGCTCGGCGAGGCCGAACCCGGACCGCTCCGCATGGGCGGCCGCGATGAGCATGAAGTCGTCGAGCACGGCGCGCCACCCCCGCGAGCCGAGGGCGAGGAACTCGGTAGCGAACCGCTCGCTCTCCTCGGACTCGTCGATGCCGAGGACCGCGTCCTCCTTGCTCGGGAAGTAGTTGAAGAAGGTGCGGCGCGAGACGCCGACCTCCTCACAGAGTTCCTCGATGGTGAACCCGTTGAGGCCCTGGGCAGCGGTGAGTCGTCGGGACACCGTCGTCAGGCGTGTGGCGGTCGCGGCCATCCGCTCGGACAGCCGATTCGTCGAAGTTGCACTCTGCATCACGAAGTGCAGTATTGCACTCTCCATCCCAGGGTGCAAGTCGCCCGCTTCGAGCCCGCGACGAGCTCGCAGCCGCGCTCACTAGAGTGAGCGGATGGACCCCCGCCAGGCACGCACCCGCCGCGCCCTCCGCGAGGCGATCCACACGCTCGCGACGGAGCGCCGCATCGACCAGGTGACGGTCGCGGATGTCGCTCGAGCGGCCGGGATCACCCGCGACACCTTCTACAGGCACGCGCCGACGCCCGTCCACCTGCTCGCCGACGTGCTCGGCGAGGAACTGGACGACACGCTGCGCGCGCACGTCGACCTCCCGGCGGAGAGCGGCTCCGAACTGAGCGTCTTCGACGAGTCGGAGCGCGACCTCCTGCGGCACGTCGCCGAGCACGCGACGATCTACCGCAACGCGATGCAGCCCCGGCTCGTCGGACCACTCCGCGATGCGCTCACCGAACGGATCGAGGCGGCCCTCCGTCACCACCTCGACCGTCACCCGCAGATCGCCCCGCCGCGCGAGGAGGGCGTCGACCCCGAACGACACGTGCGCATGCTCGTCGCTTACGCCGGGGCCGGCACGGTCGCGGCGATCGAGGAGTGGCTCCGCACCGGGGAGCTCGACGACATCGACGCCGCCGCCCGCACCGTCATCGCCGCCTCCCCCGCCTGGTGGCTCGGTCGTCGTTAGGCCGGTTCCAGCCGCCCGGACCGCGCCTATCAAAGACATATGTCGGTGTAGGCATATCTGCTCTGTGGATAGCCCCGGGTCGGGATCCGTCCGCGCCTAGCGTCGAGGGATGCCAGTCACACCACGTCCTCGCACCCATTCCGCCCTCGCCCTCGCGGCGGGCCTCCTCGCCCTGACGGCGTGCTCCGGCCCGGATCCCGCGCCGCCGCCGAGTAGCGCCCCGCCGGTGTTCGCCAGCGAGGAGGAGGCACTCGCCGCGGTGACGGAGACGTACCAGCGGTTCCAGCAGCTGTCGTACCAGATCCTCGCGGAGGGAGGGGCTGACCCCGAGCGAATTCGATCGCTGACCTCGGACGAGGTAGCGGAAACGGAGATGGACGGATATCGCCGCGCAGCAGATCAGGGATATGTGTTCACCGGGGCGCCAACCATCCAATCCACTGCCCTGGATCTCTGGTTGCCCTACCCAGACCCCCTGCAGGTGGTGGCTCGGGCGGAGCTCTGCATCGACATATCGAATGTCCAGGTGGTCGACGGCGCAGGCACGTCGGTCGTGTCGACGGAACGGCAGCCCCAGTCCTTGTGGTCGGTCGACATCTCCTACCGGGAGAACGATCAGACGCTCATCGTGGGCGCCAAGGAGAAGGTGGACGATCGATGCGACGACTGAACGCTCGCCGTCCGGCGGTCATCGCCGTTGGAGCTCTCGTCATCGGCTTGTTCATCGCGGTGGCGCCTGGAAGTGTCGCAGTGGCTGCGCAGTGTTCAGATGTGGACCACGCCATCGGCGCCTGCATCGGCAACGGTTCGGTCGATATCGGTGGCAGTGTCGAGCGGCCCGGGACCGGGGGTGGGGGTTCCGGTGGCTCAGGCGGTGGTGACAGCGGTGGCGGTTCGACCGAGCTTCCGCCCGGCGTCACCGACGGACCCAACGGGGAACGGACCGTGTGCAGTCTCGTGCGTCCCGACGACTGCTACACGATCACCCCCGGCGAGCTGATCCCCGGCTTCGAACCCACACCCGCCGCACAACCGGTCACCATCCGGGACCTCATCAGCTTCGCGCCCGCCGCCCCGACCGTCACCACCGAACCACGGAGCTGGGGAATCCGCGGGCTGCACACCAACGTCATCGCCGGTGCGTCTGGTCACACCCGCTCGGGCACTCTGCTCGGTCAGACGGCGGAGGTGAACTTCATCCCCGTCGGGTTCACCATCGACTACGGCGACGGCACCACCGCCACCAGCAGCACCGGTGGCGCCACCTGGGCGTCTCTCGGACTCCCCGAGTTCTCCAAAACGCCGACCAGTCACCGGTACACGACCGTCGGGACCAAGACGATCACCGTGGAGGTCGAGTACGCAGCCGAGTACCGCGTCGGCGACAGTGGCTGGCTTCCCGTCGTCGGAACCCTGACCATCCCCACCGACACTCCGCACCCCATCCAGATCGTCCGCAACGCGACCGTCGGCGTCGACCAACCCTGCCGACCCGGCACACCCACCATCGGCTGCTGAACCCCGCACCCGTTCAACGCCGTGAGCGCGCCCCAGCGGCGTGAGCGCACCCCTCCGGAGGCCCGCGCCCACGTCACCGGGGCGCGCCCGTGCCCGCAGCACCGCGCTCACGCCAGCGCACCGCGCCGGCACAACACGCTGACACAGACCGGCGGAGGAAGAGCGTCAGGAGGCGGTGAAGACCGAGATCCGCGCGAGGTGCGGCTGCGCTCGGGATGCGGTGATCGTCACGCGCAACTCGGTCGTCTCGACCGCGTCGAACCGGAGGATCCGCTGAGCACCCACGGTCGCCGCCGAAGCGAGCACCCGCGGCACACCGTCGACATCCAGCACCGAGACCTCGACCCCCTCGACCACCTGGCCATGTGCGATCGCCTCCCGCACACTCACTCCGGACACCGGCTGCGGTCGGTCCCATCGGAACCGCAGGGTCGGCAGGGGATCGTCGTCGTCCGGGCGCCACGTCACCACGTCCAGCTGCGACCCGGTCCCCGTGATCGACGCGGCCGGCACCGGCGCGCTCGACATCGTGAGCAGTGCGGAGCCGGCGACGTCGAGCCGCTCCAGCTCGTCGATCAGTCGGCCGAGACCGGCGAGGCTCTCGAGGTCGGGCTCCGCGATCACCCCGTCGCGGGTCGGCGGCAGGTTGAGCAGGAACGTCGCGTTCCCGCCGACGCTGCGCTCGTAGATGTCGAAGAGCTCCTCGGCCGACCGGACCATCCCGTCCTCCGCAGGGTGGTGGAACCAGCCCGGACGGATCGAGGTGTTGACCTCGGCCGGGTACCAGACGAGCGGCTCCGCGGTCGCAACGATCGCGGAGCGACTGCCGAGGTCCTCCTCGTCGGACTGCACCGCCCGCGAGAAGAGCCCGTCGTCGACCTGCTGCGAGCGGTCGGCGGTGCGCTCCGCGTCACGCAATGACGCCGGCACCACACTCCACTCGTCCGCGCGGGTCGATCCGGCCTCGTTCCCGCACCAGCGCACATCCGGCCCGCACACGCTGATCGCCGCGTTCGGCTGGAGTTCGCGGACGACGGCGTAGTAGCGGTCCCAGTCGTACAGCTGCTTCTTGCCGTTCGGCCCTTCACCGTTCGCGCCGTCGAACCAGACCGAGAACAACTCGCCGTAGCCGGTGAGGAGTTCGGTGAGCTGCGCGACGAAGAAGTCGTCATAGGCGTCACCCGAGCCGTAGCTGGCCTCGGCGCGATCCCAGGGCGACAGGTAGACACCGAACGCGAGTCCGGCCGCCCGGCACGCCGCCGCGACCTCGGCGACGAGATCGCCACCGCCATCGCGCCACGGGCTCGACGCGACGGAATGGTCGCTCACGGCTGTCGGCCACAGCGCGAACCCGTCGTGGTGCTTGCAGGTGAGGATGAGCCCGCGCATGCCGGCGCTCTTCGCCGCGGCGACCCACTGCTCGGCGTCGACGCCGGACGGGTCGAACACGGCGGGCGATTCGGTGCCGTCACCCCACTCCCGGTCGGTCATCGTGTTGACCCCGAAGTGGATGAAGCCGTAGAACTCAAGGCGCTGCCAAGCGAGTTGCCGCGGCGACGGCACGACGGCGACCGCCTCGGCCAGGCGCTGCGCAGTGTCGATCGTCGCTCCGGCCGAACGCTCGGCCCCCGCGCGGCTCATCGGAACCTCCGGTTGTAGAGGGCGAGCAGCGTGATCAAGCCGGCGAGCCCGAGGAGCATCACCCCGAGGTTCACCCACCCCACCGACTGGTTGGCGATGATCACCGCGGCCACGCAGCTCACGAACACGACCGCCGCGACGACGGCTCCCACACGTTCCTTGGTCATTCCTTCAGCCCTCCGGCTCCGACGTTCTGCAACAGACGTTTCTGGATGATGATGTAGAGGATCACGACGGGGATGATGACGATCACCATACCCGCGTACAACCGGCCGTAATCGGCGGCCGCGCGTTGCGCCTGGAACAGGTTCAGCAGCCCCACCTGCAGGGTCTTGTTCTCACCCGGGATCAGCGACAACGAGATGATGTAGTCGTTCCAGTAGCTCAGGAAGTTGAACAGGATCGCCGTGCTGATCGCCGGCATCGCCATCGGCAGCATGACCGTCCGCATCGTGCGGAACCGCGACGCGCCGTCGAGCGTGGCGGCCTCCTCGTAGGACACCGGGATGGTGCGGAAGTAGGCGAGCAGCAGGTAGATCGTGAACGGCAGCGACGTCGCAGCGTAGACGAGCCCGAGGACGAACAGGTTGTCGATGAAGAAGCCGCTCGGCATGAACGTCCGCAGGGCCTTGTCCCACCCGAGGAGCATGAGGAAGATCGGGATGACGATGTAGTTCACGTTGATGAACAGGCCGGCGAGCAGCAGCGTCTCGAGGATCGACTTGCCGCGGAACTCGAACCGGGCCAGCGCATAGGCGGCCGGCACGGCGATGATGAGGACGAAACAGAGGCCGACGACCGTGACCAGGAGCGAATTGAGCAGGTAGGGGCCCATGTTCGCGTCGACGAACGCGTCGACGAAGTTCTGCCAGTGCAGACCCTCGGGCAGCGCCCACGGGTTGCCGTAGAACTCGCCCTTGGTCTTGACCGACGCCATGACGACCCAGAGCACGGGCACCAGGATCATGAGCGAGATGAGGATCAGGACGAGGTTCGAGACCCAGGACACCGGCTTGCGGCGACGGACGCGCCGACGGGAGGTGGGTCCGGGTGGAACCGAGGATGACGGCGGTGTCACGATCGGCGGGACGGGAGCTGAGGTGGTCGTGGTCATCAGAACTGGAGGACCTCTCGCTTGGTCGCACGGCTGATGATGAGCGCCGCGAGGAATGAGAACAGGAAGATCGCCGTCCCGATGGCCATGCCGTAGCCGTAGCTCGAGTTCGTGTACGCCTGCTTGTACATGTAGTCGAGGAGGACCTCGGAGGAACCGTCGGGGCCGCCACCGGTGAGGGCCCGGACGAGGACGAAGGCGAGGTTGATCGAGCTGATGATGAAGAAGATGAGGGAGGTGCGGAGCGTCTCCCAGACGAGCGGCAGCGTGACGTCGAGGAACTGCCGGAACGGGCCGGCCCCGTCGAGCGCTGAGGCCTCGTAGATCTCCGCCGGGATGTTCGACATGCCCGACATGTAGAGGACGAGGTAGTAGCCGAGCGACTGCCACACCATCGCGAAGGCGATGCTGTACATGATGATCTTCTGGTCGCCGAGCCAGACCTGCGACAACGACTCGAGGCCGAGGAAGGTCAACGAGCCGTTGATGAGCCCGTTCTGCTGGTCGTACACGGCGGAGAAGATCGCGGCGACGACGACGATCGACAGGACGCTCGGCAGGTAGAGCACGAAGCGGTAGAGGTTGCGGGCGCGCACCTTGCCCTGCGTCATGACCCCGGCGAGCACGAGCCCGCCGGCCATCGTCACGATGGAGACGACCACGAGGAGGAAGACGGTGTTCTGAAATGCCCGCACGAACTGCATGTCGCCGGCGAGGGCGATGAAGTTGTCGAAGCCGGCGAACGTGGGGGTGCCGCCGACGCCGGTCCAGTTGTAGAGCGACATCCGGAACACGTCGAAGGTCGGGACGACCATGAAGAGCACGTAGAGGATGATCGCGGGCGCGACGCACAGCAGCACGAAGCGGTTCTTCCCACGGGTGTTGAGGGAGACGGGGCGTCTGGCCACGGCGCGTCCTTTCTGCGTTGAGGGGTGTGCCCGTCCGATAGGGGGATCGGACGGGCACACCGGTCGGGATCAGCCCGCGAGCTGGTCGGTGAGCTTGTTGCTCGCCTCGTTGACCTGGTTCTGCCAGTCCTCGAGGGTGGTGGTGCCGGAGAGGACACTGTTGGCCGCGTCGAACAGCGTGGCCTTGAGGTCGACCCCGGGGACCGGCTTGGTCGCGGCGAAGGCACCGACGACGGCCTCGACACCGGGCTCGCTGTAGACGGCGTAGAAGTCCTTCGCCTCACCGGTCAGGCGCTCCGGGAGTCCCTGGACCGGCTGGATGGCGTTGGCCTTCGCGAACATGTCAGCGGCCTCGTCCGAGTACAGGTACGCGATGAAGTCCTTCGCCGCGTCCTTGTTCGTGGCCTCCTTCGGGACCCACGCCGACTCGACGAACGTCGTCAGGTAGCGCGTGCCGTCGGCCTCTGGAGCGGGGACCGGGGTGAGCCCCCACTGGAACCCGTCGGTGCGTGGGGCGTCCTTCATCTCGTTGGCGATCCACGACCCGTTCGGCATGAACAGCGTGGTGCCGTCGAGGATGGTCTGCTGGTTCTTCGTGAAGTCCTGACCGTTGGCGTAGCCGACCGTGGTCGGTGCCGCGTAGCTGAGGAGCTTCGTCGTCAGTTCGAGGGCCTCGGTCGCGTCGTCGGACTTCCACACGTCCTTCTTGTAGGTGAGGACGTCGTTGAGGAACTCCGGCCCGCCCACCGCGGACAGCAGCGAGAAGAAGTACGAGTCGAGGTAGCCGGCCGTCGGGTAGGTGAAGAGCGAGATGCCCTCCGCCTTCGCCTCGTCGCCGAGTTCGAACATCTCGTCCCAGGTGGTGGGGACGGTCCAGCCGTTGTCGGCGAACAGCTTCTGGTTGTAGACGAGGCCCGTGGGCGACGCGTACATCGGCATGAGGTAGACCTCGTCGTCACCGTAGGGGTTGGTGTTGAGGTTGCCGACGATGCCGGGGGTCAGCTTGTCGCCGACGGTGACGTCCTCGCCGGGGATCTTCGCGTCGAGGACGCTCGTGAGGTCCTCGAGGTTGCTGTCGCGGACGAAGGACTCGGTGAAGCCCTCCTTGGCGCCGAGGCCGAGGACGACGAGGTCGGGGTAGTCGCCGGCCGCGACCTGCGGGGTGAGCTCGTCGGCGAGGGTCTTGCTCGTCGTGAGCTCGATCTTCACGTCGGGGTTGAGCTTCTCGTAGGCCGCGACGACCTCCTCGTACATCTCGGAGCCGTAGCCGCCTTCGAATGCGGCGATCTTCAGGGTGTCGGCGTCGTCGCCGCTCGTGCCGGAGTTTCCCGCGCAGCCGGCGAGCATGCCGACCGTCGCGACGGCGGCGATGACGCCGACGGTTCTCGTGTGCTTCATGACAGGGGTCCTTCCCAGTGCTGGTGGGTGCTGCAGGGGGTGGTGGGGAGTGCGGTGATGCGGTTGCGGGGATGGGCGAGGTCGCTGCGGTCCGTCATCGGTTCATGGCCGATGCGCGACGGGCTCGCAGGGTGAGTGCTGCTGCTCCGGCCAGCAGGAGCAGGATCCCCGCGGCTGCCGGTGCGAGACCGTCGACTCCGGTGCTCGCGAGCGAGCCGCCGGCGGAACCGGTACCGGTGGCGCCAGATCCACCGGTACCGGGGCTTCCTGCGCTGGGCGTGCCGGGTGTGCCCGGTCCACCCGGCGTGACCGGGGTGCCGCCACCGGGCTCGAAGGCCTCGATCGCGGCGTTCAGCGCGACGACCGCTGCCTGCACGTCGGCGTTCGTCACGGCGGTGTTGCCGGTCGCGACGGTGTCGCGGTTGACGAGCGCCAGGACGGCTTCCGCGGAGGCGATCGCCGCGGTCAACGTCTCGGCTCCGTCGGCCGCCGGAGCGGCGGCGCGCGCCGACTGCGCTGCGGGCGCTGACGAGGCGAGGAGGGCCTTCGCCGTCGCGATCGACGCCGCGAGTTCCGTCGTGTCGACGATCTCCACCGTGACCCGCTCGGTCGTGTTCGAGCCGAACTCGAAGACGACCCCGGAGGCACCGAGCTCCTTGTCGGCGGCGAACGCGTTCGTGAGCGTGATCGTGGCGCCGTCCGCCGTGTCGGTGCGGACGAAGTCGGCGTCGTCGAGGCTGCCGACGATCGCGCCGGAGGGCTGGACGTACCGGAGACCGGTGAGGGTGTCACCGTCGAGGTCGACCGTGAACGTCGGCAGGTTGTCGGGGTCCTCCGCCATCGCGGCGTTCTTGTCCATGACCGCTGCCGTGGGGGTCACCGTGGGATCGGTGGCGACGACCGCGCTGTTGAAGACGCTGATGGTGGTGAGGGTCGGTGCGTAGACCTGACCGGGCAGCAGGCTCTCGAGCGACACCCGGAGCTTCGAGCTGGTGATCGAACCGAAGTCCTTCACGACCTTGCTCGCTCCGATCCCCGTCTGGGAGGAGAAGCCCACCCAGGCACCGGCGGCCGCGTCCCACCGCTGGAGGGAGAAGGCGTTGACGCGGGCGTCGGTACCGGAGTCGGTGAACTCCGAGAGGTCGACCTCGTCGAACGTCGTGTCGGCACCGAAGTCGATGTCGATCGTCAGGGGGTAGGTGGCGTCGTCCGCACCGGCCCAGCGTGTCGCCGGATCACCGTCGACGAGCTTGCCCGCGTTGAACTCGAAGTCGTTGTGCGGGTGCGTGCTATTGGCGACGATCGGCTTGCCCTTGGCGAGGTCGACGCGGGTGTCGACGCCCTCGTTCTCGATCGGGTCGGTGTCGACCGGGTTGTCGACCTTCGCACCGACCGCGGCCTCGTACAGCCCGATGTCGACGCCGTCACCGTAGTAGAGCTCGGTGCCGAAGAAGTCGTCGGAGCCGATGCGCTCGTTGTAGCGACCGGCGTCGATCAACGGCGAGGTCTCCTGGAGCTTGAACAGCGAGGCGGAGTCGCGGATGGCGTCGACGCCGGCGTCCTTCGCGTAGTCGGCCGGGTTCCCGACGAACTCCGGATCGCCGATGACGGCCCGCTTGTCCACCGGCTGGTTGGCCGACTGCTTGCCGCTCGCCTCGAAGTAGGCGTTGTTCGAGAACACGCCCTTGTCGAGGCCGCCGGCCTTCCGCGCCCAGTTCGTGGACGTGGTGGTGGAGGTGTTGTAGAAGACGTTGTTCGCGAAGTAGACGCGGTCCTTCAGCACCTCGTCGTGGAAGCTCTCCAGCTCGGCGCCGTCGTAGACGAAGACGTTGTTGAGGATGTAGGTGGGCGAGTAGTTCGACGACAGCATGTTCTTGAAGATCACACCGTTGTCGTTGACGCTGAGGTTGTAGCGGGCGATCGAGTTGGAGCTGTTGCCCATGTAGGACATCCAGCCGCCCTGGTTGTCGTGCGAGTAGTTGTGCTCGTAGACGACGTTGAAGTTCGTGAACTCGAGGTCCCACGGCGTCGCGTCGTACTCGTTGGCGGGGCCGCCGTAGATCTCGTTGAAGCGCATCACACTGTCGGCACCGGCCCACAGGTAGAGGCCGGCGGAGACCTGGTTGTAGCGCTCGAGCCAGCCGTTCGCCTCGTTGTACTCGGCGGTGAGGCGCTGGGTGTTCGCGAACTGGAACGGGCCCTGGCCGGTGCTCTCGGCGTAGTTGTGGCTGATCGTCACGTCACGGCTGTAGAGGTCGCGGTCGCGGACCCAGAGCTGTTCCCAACCCTCGTGGTACTTGCCGGAGGCGTCCGTCTGGCCCTGCTGGTCGCCGAACCAGTTGAACGCGAACTGCACGGCGTGCAGCTCGACGTTCTCGAAGGTGTTGTCCTGGATGCTGATGTCCTCGAAGTGGTGGCCACCCGTCGGGTACGCCGTGTACTGCTGGGAACCGAAGACCTGGAAGTTGACACCGGCGTAGTGGATCTTCTGCCACGAGGACGGACCGTCGATGTCGTGCGCGAAGACGTTCGTGACGCTGATGCCGCGCATGATCGAGTCGGCACCGGCCTCGAGCTTGTCGGCGTTGATCGACACGGAGACACCGTCGCGGACGTAGCTGCCCGTCGTGATGTCGGTCCCGAAGTCGTCGTCGTTGGAGACCTCGAGGTTCGCGATGTGGACGTACTGCTGGTTGCGCAGGATCACGGCACCGGTCAGTCCGACGGTCTCGGGGTTCTTCACGCCCGGGCTCGTGAACGGGCTGGGGACCTGTCCGTTCGTCGCGATGTAGGGGCGACGCGCATCGGCGGCTCCATAAGCGTCGATGACGATGGGCGCCGCCTCGGTCCCGGAACCCTTCGGCCACAGGGAGGTGTCGGACCAGGTCTCCCCGGCCTTCAGGAGGACGCGGTCGCCCGGCGCGAAGGTCTTGGCGTTGACGGGCGTGAAGCTCTTCCACGCCGTGTCGGCCGAGGTGCCCGCTGCGGCGTCGTCACCGGCGGTCGCGTCGACGAAGTAGTCCGTGCCACCCGTCGTGTTCGGGGTGTCACCGGCCCAGCCCGTCGGAGCGGCGGCCGCCTGGACGGCGGCGTCGGGGGTGGTCGGGGCCGCCGACGCCGCCGGCGCGAAGGCCGTGACGAAGAGGGCGGTGAGCCCGAGAGCGGCAAGCCCTCGGAGGGCGGGGTGCTGGGCGGACCGGTTCCGACGTCTGCGTCGGGGTTCCGGGATCGCCGCGGGGGTGGCGGTGTTCATCAGTGCGTGTCCTCCATCGTGAGTTGGTGCAGGGCGTTGCTGTCCATCTGGCGGTCTTGGGCCGCGACGCGCTCGGCGATGAGCGCGTCGAGGGCGTCGTTCACGAGCTGGGCTCGGATGCGGCTGGCATAGGCGGCGAAAGCGGCGTCGCGGTCGACGGTGACGGTGTCCACCCGGTAGACCACGTGGTCGCCCTGCTCCACGACGGGCGAACTGAGCGCACCGACGGGCAGGGTGGCGACCTCGGCGACCAGGCGCGGGTCGGGCGTGCGGGACCCGCCGTCGAGGAGACCGGTGGCACCGTCGAGGGTCGAAGCGGAGACCGTCGCGCCGGTGCTGCCGACGGCGTCGACGCCCTCCGTCGCGAGCCGGGCGGCGAACTGCTCGGCCGTGGTCGAGGCGAGTGGCACGGCGATCCGCGTGAGGGCGTAGGTGCTCGCGTTCAGCGTCCAATCGTCGGCGTGCGCGTCGAACGCGTCTCGGACCTGCGCCTCGGAGACGTCGATGAGCGGGTCGTCTCCCGAGCTCACGGCCGAGGCCAGCTTGGTCCGGGCGTCTGCGAGCAGACGACCGTAGAACTCCTGCGCGCGGAACGAGGTGAGCCCGTAGACGACCTCCCCCTCGCCGAGCTGTGCGGCGCGCGCCGTGTTGGTGTCGGCGAGCGTCTGTTCGAATCCGGCGAAGTCCGTGAACGGCACCAGCCCGTGTTCGTGGCCGAGCTCGAAGACGACGCGGTCGGCCGCGAGCTCGTCGAGGGCGGCCGTGCGCAGGCGGTCGATCGCCGTCGTGTCGCCGAGCGGTGCATCCCAGTCGACGGTCGCGGAGCCGGTCTCGACGAGGACCTCGTTCTCGATCGCGGGGCGGACACGTTCCATATGGAAGAGCAGCTCGTCGCGGGTGACCGTGGTGCCACCGATCGTCCCCAGCTCCGCGGGAGCCGCTCCGGCCCCGGTGACCGCGACCCCGGCGACGACGACGCCCGCGAGGACCGCTGCGCCGGCGGCGACGAGCAGACGTGTCCGGCGACGACCGCGTTGCCGTGCTGCACGGAGGCCGTGAGCGGAAGCGTCGGTGCTGTTCATCGGTGCGGCCTTTCCGTGGAAGTGGAGCGGGGTCGGCGGTGGTTGGGAGTCATGCTGGCAGAAAATGATACGGATAACAATCGTCGACACGAAAGCGTTACAAAGTGGCTTAAAGCAGATGAATAGAGGCTTGGCATCCATAACATGCATGCCCCATAGTGGAAGCCTGCACGCTGATCCGAGGAGACGACCGCACCATGACGAAGTTCGCCGACGCTGTCGGTTCAGCCCTTCCCCACGTCGCGGACGAGCCGCAGCCCGCCGTCCCTGCGGCGCTGCACTGGGGCGACGGGAAGCTGTTCCGCAACGGCGTCCCGCACTCCATCCGGTCCGGATCACTGCACTACTTCCGGGTCGTCCCGGAGCACTGGCGCGACCGGATGCTGCGGTTCGTCGACCTCGGCCTCAACTCCATCGACACCTACATCCCCTGGAACTTCCACCAGCCCCAGGTCGACGCTGCACCCGGGTTCACCGGCTGGCGCGACATCGGTGCCTTCATGGACACCGCCGCCGACCTCGGTCTCGACGTGCTGCTCCGCCCCGGCCCGTACATCTGCGCGGAGTGGTCGAACGGCGGCCTGCCGGCCTGGCTCACCGCCCGCGACATCACGCTCCGCAGCTCGGACCCGGGTTACCAGCAGCCGGTCGAGACCTGGTTCGAGGAGCTCATCCCCCGGCTCGCGCCCTACCAGGCCGTCCACGGCGGGCCGGTCGTCGCCGTGCAGGTCGAGAACGAGTACGGCAGTTACGGCGACGACGCCAGGTACCCCGGCTGGCTCGCCTCGCTCCTGCGCCGACTCGGCGTGCAAGAGCTGCTCTACACCGCCGACGGGCCCACCGATCTGATGATCGACGGTGGCTCGATCCCCGGCATCATGATGGCCGCCACGCTCGGTTCGAAGCCGGATGAGGCTCGCGCCCTGCTCCGGAGCCGCCGGCCCGACGAGCCCTTCTTCGTCGCGGAGTTCTGGAACGGATGGTTCGACCACTGGGGCCAGCCGCACCACGTGCGCGACGCCGACAACGCCGCCGAGGTGGCGCGAGGCATCCTGACCGACGGCGGGAGCATCAGCATCTACATGGCGCACGGCGGGACGAACTTCGGCCTCTGGTCGGGGGCGAACCTCGTCGATGGCGAACTGCGGCCGACCATCACCAGCTACGACTCCGACGCGCCGATCGCCGAGGACGGCCGACTCACGCCCAAGTTCTTCGCCCTCCGCGAGGCCCTCGGCATGGCGGACCAGCCGCTGCGCTCGCCCGAGCTCCGGTACCTGCCGGAACGCAGCGTGCCACTGCAGCACGGCGCCGGCCTGCTCGACGCCCTCGGTGGGCTCGGCGGTCCGCTCGCCGAGCGGACGGCGTCACCGGCGTCCTTCGAAGACCTCGACGTCGACGGCGGTCTGGTCGTCTACGAGGCGGACGTCCTCCTCCCCGACCGCCCGGTCGAGCTCGTGTTCGACGGCGTCGCCGACCGCGGCCAGATCTTCCTCGACGGCGAGCACCAGGCGACGATCACGGCGGCCGGTACGGTGACCGTGATCGGTACGGGCCTCGTCTCGAAGCTGACGGTCGTGGTGGAGAACCTCGGCCGCGTCAACTACGGACCGCAGTTGGGCTCCCGGAAGGGCCTGCTCGGCCCGGTGCTCGTGGAGCGTCGTCTCGTGCACGGCTGGCGAGCACGGCCCGTCGCCCTCGACCGCCTGGACGCCCTGCACCTGCGGTCGGTCGTCGAACGGTCGGTCATCGAGCGGTCGGGAGACGGAGCCACGCCCGGCGGTACGGGCGACGGCGGCCTGTCGAGCGGGACCTTCCACGTCGACGAACCCCTCGACACCCACCTGCGGCTCCCCGGGTTCACGAAGGGGTTCGTCTGGATCAACGGCGCGCTGCTCGGCCGGTACTGGAACATCGGTCCGCAGCAGACGCTCTACGTTCCCGGGCCGCTCCTGCGGTCGGGGTCGAACCGGATCGTCGTCCTCGAACTGCACCGATCGGGATCCGGCGTCGAGTTCGTCAGCCGCCCGGAGCTCGGACCGACCGAGGAGTACGTCGAGGAGTTCTGAGCCCGGCGCTCAGTGCGCCGTGCCGGGCGCTGCGGTGCTCCCGCGGACGATCAGCTCCGGCAGCATGACGACCGTCTCGCGCTCCGCCGCGGGCTCCTCGATCAGCGTGAGCAGATGTTCGACGGCGACGCGACCCATCTCGCTGAACGGCTGCCGGATGGTCGTCAGTGGCGGCGAGGCGTACTGCGCCAGGGCGATGTCGTCCATCCCGATGACGGACACGTCGCCCGGCACACTCCGGCCGAGTTCGGCGAGGGCACGCAGCACCCCGAACGCCATCTCGTCGCTCGAGACGAAGATCGCCGTGACGTCCGGCATGCGACCGAGGAGGAGGCCGTTGCGGTAGCCCGACTCCGGGCTCCAGTCGCCGTACAGGACGGGTGGTTCGTCGATGCCGCGGTCGCGCAGGGCGGCCTGCCAGCCGATCGTCCGGCCTCCTGCGTCCTTCCAGGCCGTCGGGCCGCTCAGGTGCCAGACGGTCTCGTGCCCGAGGTCGAGCAGATGCTCCGTCGCCATGCGGCCGGCGGCCTCCTGGTCCACCCGGACGATCTCGTCGGCGAAGGACTCGAGGCCGTCGATCACGACCGTCGGCAGGTCGGCCGTCACCCGCAGCAGGGAGACCTCGTCCCAGATCGGAACGGCGATCACGAGTCCGTCGACGCCCTGGTTCCGGAGCCGGTCGATGGCGTCGGTGATGGACGCGGCGGACAACGACGTCGTCCCGGCGGCGCTCACGAAGTAGTCGTGCTGGTGCGTCGCACGTTGGATGCCGAGCATCATCGACGAGCGCGCGTAGTAGTCGGTCTCGTGGGTGAGGACGCCGATGGTGCGGCTGCGGCCAGTGACCAGCGCGCGGGCGAGCCCCGTCCGTCGGTAGCCCGTCTGCTCGACAGCCGCCTCCACCTGGAGCCGGGTCACCTCGGTCACGTTGTCGAGGCCGCGGAGCACCCGGGAGACGGTCTGCGGGGAGACACCGGCGATCGCGGCGACGTCGGCCATCGTGGGCATGCGGGTGCGCTTGTCGCGTTGCTTGCGCCTCCCAGGCGGTCCCGGCTCGCCCTTCGGTGCTGGTGCGTCGAGCGCTGTCGGTCCCCCGGATGACGTCATTTCCACATGTTAGCCAATGGCACGGATAACACCCGCAACCCCTCCGGTGGGGTCGGCGCGGTGCGCTGACGCGAGTGCGATGGAATCGGCGTGGCCGCGCCCCAGAGCCCTGAGCGCGGCCCTCTGGAGACCCGCGCTGGCGTCACAGGGCCGCGCTCGCGTCAACGCACCGCGCTGGCCGAGGAAGGCCCGCCCGACCGCGTCAGAGCAGTCCCTCGCGACCGCCCGACACCCAGTTCGGATCGGCGGAACGGGGGCCGCTGACCTGCTCGGCGTAGGTGTCGATCTCGGCACGGATCTCGTCGGTCAGCTCGACCTCGAACGCCGCGAGGTTCGCGCGGAGGTGGGCGACGCTGCGGGTGCCGGGGATGGAGACGACGCGTGCGCCGAGCTGCTGCCCGCGGTCGTGCACCCAGGCGAGCGCGAGCGCCTCCGCGGTCGTCCCCAGACGGCGGGCGAGGGTCCGGAACCGGGCGGCGAGCTCGAGGTTCGCCGCCAGGTGCTCCGGCTGGAAGCGCGGGAAGTTGCCGCGCGTCCCACCGAGCGGCACGGTCTCGGCTGTGAAGTCCTCCGTGAACAGCCCGCGCGACAGCGGCGAGAAGGCGACGACCGTGACGCCCAGCTCGGCGGCCGCCGGCACCACGTAGGTCTCGATGTCGCGACTCACGATGCTCCACTCCGACTGGATCGCGGCGATCGGGTGGACGGCGTGGGCGCGACGCAGTTCGTCACCGGTCGCCTCCGACAGGCCGATGCGGAGCACCTTGCCGGCCGTCACGAGTTCGGCGAGCGCCCCCACGGTCTCCTCGATGGGGATGTTCGGGTCGACCCGGTGCTGGTAGTAGAGGTCGAGGTGGTCGGTGCCGAGTCGGGCGAGCGAGCGGTCGATCTGTTCGTGGAGGTGGGCGCGATCGCCGCGGACACCACGTTTGCCGATGCCCCCGCCCGTGACGATGCCGACCTTGGAGGCGAGGAACACCTCATCGCGACGCCCGGCCAGGTATCGGCCGAGGAGTTCCTCGCTCCGGCCGTCGCCGTAGACGTTCGCGGTGTCGATGAGGTTCGCTCCACCCGCCAGGGTCGCGTCGAGGACCGCGGTGACGTCGGCGTCGGCGATCGCACCGTAGGTGCCCGCGATCGACATCGCGCCGTAGCCGATGGCGCCGACCTCGGCGGCGTCACCGCCCGTCCCGATGGTCGTGGTGGGCAGTGCGGTCGTCGACGGTCCGGTCGCCAGGGGTGCTTCGCTCATGGACTCACCGTATTGGCTCACCGGCGCCGCGAGGCCCCGATCGTCATGCGCGGCAATCTCAGACGCGGGCTGCGGCGCGGGCCACGAGCGCCTGCAGGAGCGCGGCGGGTTCCTCGGGGTCGTCGATCGTGATCGCGAACTGCTTGCCGGAGGTGCTCGTGACGACGAGGCCCGGACCGGAGCGCAGCACGACGGCCGAGCGGCCGGGCATGATCCGGTAGCCCCAACCGCCCCAGTCCATCGGGCGGATGTCGGTCGCCTCGACGACGTCGACCTGGTCGAGCGGGATGCGCTTCATCGGGATGCCGAAGAGCGAGACGACGCGGAGGCCGCGCCAGTCGACGCTGATGCGCAGGCGGACGAACGAGGCGCAGACGATGGTCGCGAGGGCGAGGATCGACAGACCGAACGTCGCGACGCCCGACTCGCCATCCAGCAAGATCGGCGTGTACGCGACGGCACCGATGGCGACGAGGCCGAGCGTGATCCACAGGAATATGAGGGCCGTGACGCTGCGACTCCAGGCGCCGACCTCGGTCTCCCCGAGGTCCATCGGCGCCGGTCGTGCCGTTGCACCCGCGAGCAGCGGCCGGGCCGGCAGGATCGCCGCGGGGATGACGCCCCAGAGCGAGCACGCGGCGAGCGGGATGATCCACCAGCCGAGGACGGCGCCATCGACCGATCCCGCTTGGAGCGTGAGCCACGTGGGGATGACCCAGACGGCGGCGGCCGATCCCGCGGCGATGCCGAGGATCAGGACGATCATGCGCTTGGTCCGCATGGAGGGCCGTGGCAGGGCGAGCAGGATGATGGCTGCGATCGCGACGACGGACGCGATGATCAACGTCACGACGAAGACACCCGCGGCGGGCTGCGAGTCGTCCGGTGCACCGGTGCCCGACCAATGCGAGGCGACGTCGACCGGGAGCGCATCGCCCCAGACGAGCCGGGTGATGGCGATCGCGATCGCCGGGACGGCCATGGCGAGGCCGGCCAGGACGATGCGTCCGCGAGCTGGTGCTGCCGGTGGCGGTGTGGTGGTGTCGTGCATGTGCTCCCCCTGAGCTGCTGCGGTGGTCGGCGATGATGCTGCGCGGACGGTCGGTGTCGCGCGTGGTGGATGGACCGGTCAGGCGCGTTCGATCATCCGGTTGAGGTCCTGAGGCGAGATGCCGAGCTTGCGGGCCTCGGCGACCAGTTGCGTGACGAGCTCCTCGACCCGCACGAGTCCGGGGACGGCGTCCTCCAGCACCCATGCGCCTCGCCCCTGTCGCATGCCGATGAGTCCGGCGTCGCGGAGCTCTCCGTAGGCGCGGAGGACCGTGTGCATGTTGATCTGCAGCGCCCGTGCGAGGTCGCGAGCGGGCGGCAGCCGCTCCCCCGGACCGAGGTCGCCGGAGGCGATCCCCGACCGCACCTGCACAGCGATCTGCTCGGCGAGGGAGGTCGTCGAGGTCGGATCGATGCGGAACAACATGTTTGCAATGCTACTAGAACAATGCATTCCCCGCCAGGGACACCCGTCGGCTTGAAGGCCAGCGCGGTGCGGTGACGTGAGTGCGCGGGAATCGGCGTGAGCGCACCCCACAACCGTGAGCGCGCCCCTCCGGAGGCCCGCGCTCATGTCACAGGCCCGCGCTCACGTCAGCGCACCGCGCTGGCGCAAGCCACCGAGGTGGGATGGATGGGCGGATGTCAGAGGGCGACGACGTGCACCGCGATGTCGGCCGCGGCCAGACGCTCGAGTTCGACAGGATCGGCCGAGGCGTCCGTCACCAGGTCGTGGATCTGCCCGAGGTCCGCCATGCGCGCGAGCGTGACGCGCCCCACCTTCGAGCCGTCGGCGACGACGATCACCCGTTGCGCGTGCGTCACCATCGCGAGGTTCGTCCGCGCCTCACGCTCGTCGTGGGTCGTCGCCCCGCCGGACGCACTGATGCCGTCCGTCCCGAGGATCGCGGTCCCCACGTTGATCGCGCTGAAGGTGTTCTCGGCGAGCGCCCCGACGGCCTCGAACGACGAGGAGCGCACCAGGCCGCCGGTCATGATGACCTGCAGGTTCGGCCTCGACGCGATCTCCGTCGCCGTCGTCAGCGAGTTCGTCACGATCGTGAGCTCCGAGCGGTTGCTGAGCTCCTTGGCGACGGCCGCCGTCGTCGTCCCGCCGCTCAGCGCGATGGCGTAGGGGCCGGCGGGGATCATGTCGGCGACCCGCCTGGCGATACGACGCTTCGCCTCCCGGAACTGGGTGTCGCGGAACCGGACCGGCACCTCGTCGCGCGCGTCGATCGCCCGGGCACCACCGTGGGTGCGGAGCACGAGGCCGAGGTCGTCGAGGTCGGCGAGGTCGCGTCGGATCGTCGGCGCGGAGACCGCGAGCCGGGTCGTCAGCTCGTCGATCGAGACCACTGCGTCGGCGGCGGCCAGCTGCGCGAGGATGTCGCGCATCCGCTGACTGCGCTTCCCCGACGGCGCACGCTGCGACAACTCCGCCGCGGTGGGTCCCTGCATGGCGACTCCTCCGTCGTCCCGTCGCCTCGCGCACCCCCGACGCTCAGCGAAAGTGATCACTTCAGGCAAAATCCGATCAACTTCTTGCTCGGTTCGATCACTGTAGTCGATGATCGCTCCATGACACGAGTGACTTTCATCGGAGCAGGCAGCGTCGTCTTCACCCGCCAGCTCATCGCCGACCTGCTGCGGTACCGCGAGCTCGCAGGGCTCGAGATCGTGCTGCACGACATCAACGCGGAACGCCTCGCCGTGGCGGAGGGCACCGCCCGTCAGGTGGACGAGCGTCTCGCCGGTCGTGCGACGATCACCGCCGAATCCGACCGCCGCCGGGCACTCGCCGGCGCCGACTTCGTGATCAACATGGTCCAGGTCGGCGGGATCGCCGCGACCTACTCCGACCTCGAGATCCCGGCCGCGCGCGGCCTCCTGCAGACCATCGGCGACACCACCGGCGTCGGCGGCGTCTTCCGAGCCCTCCGCACCTTCCCGCTGCTCTCCGCACTGACCGCCGACATGCGGGAGATCTGCCCCGACGCCCACCTGCTCAACTACACCAACCCGATGGCGATGAACATCTGGTGGGCGTCGGTCGTCGCCCCCGACATCAGTGCGATCGGCCTCTGCCACAGCGTCTTCTGGACGGTGAACGACCTCTGCGAGCTCGTCGGCGTCCCGATCGAGGGCACGACGTACCGCGCCGCCGGCGTCAACCACCAGTCCTGGTTGCTCGAGTGGACGCACGACGGCCGCGACCTCTATCCGCTGCTGCGTGAGCGCATCCGGAACGACCCCGAGCTCAGCCGGCGCGTGCGCGTCGAGATGTTCCGACGCATCGGCTTCTACCCGACGGAGACGAGCGAGCACTCCTCCGAGTACCTGTCGTGGTTCCTCCGCTCCCCCGAGCAGGTCGCGCGCTACCGGCTCCAGCCGCTCGAGTACCTCGGCATCAGCGAGGAGAACGTCGCCGAGTTCGAGGCGACGAAGGCGGCACTCGCGTCCGGCACCCCGCTGACGCTCGAGGAGGAGGCCAGCGAGTACGCCCCGCAGCTCATCCACTCGCTCGTGACGGACACCCCGCGCCTCATCCACGGCAACGTCGTCAACCGCGGCCTCATCGACAACCTGCCGCAGGGCGCGGTCGTCGAGGTGCCCGTGCAGGTCGACGCGAACGGGATCGCCCCGCAGGCGATGGGCGCGCTGCCCGTGCAGTGCGCCGCGCTCAACCGCCCCTACGTCTCGGTGGCGGAGCTCACGATCGAGGCCGCCCGCACCGGGAACCCGACACTCATCCGTCAGGCGGTGCTCATGGACCCGAACGCCTCCTCGACCCTCACACCCGAGCAGATCTGGGAGCTGTGCAACGACCTCGTCGCCGCGCACGGCGACCTCCTGCCGGAGCCGCTGCGGGAGATCATCCCCGCCGACCGCATCTGACCGCACCGCCGACCCGCACCGTTCCCGAACGATCGACACAGGAGACGACCACCGATGTTCCCACCCCGTTCCACGATCCACGTCCCAGCCTCGCGTCACGCACGCCGAGCACGCCGCCTCATCACCGCGACCGCCATCGTCGCCGCCGGAGCCCTCGCGCTCTCCGGCTGCGCCGGTGGTTCCTCCGGTGCGACGACCCTCGACAAGGAGGCGAAGGTCAAGCTCACGTTCTGGACGGGGCAGGCCGACGCCGCCCAGCAGATCCTCACCGGTCTCGTCGACGAGTTCGAGGAGCTGCACCCGAACGTGACCATCGACGTGTCGTCCGGCGCGCCGTCGACGGAGGACCTCCTGCAGAAGCTCTCCGCGAGCTTCGCCGGCGGCAACTACCCGGACGTGTCCTACGCGTTCGGTTCGTGGGCGAGCCGCCTCGAGGCCTCCGGTCGCACCCTCGACATCACCGACCAGGTGGCGGAGCCCGACGTCAAGTGGGACGAGTTCTCCGAGGCCGCACGCCAGACCGTGCAGCCGACGGGCGAGAAGACCATCGGCTTCCCGGCGGTCGTCGACAACATCTCCCTCCTGTACAACACGACGGTGTTCGACGCCGCCGGTGTCGCCTACCCGACGGCCGACTGGACCTGGGACGACTTCCGCGAGGCGTCGAAGCAACTGACCGACCCGGCGACGAACACCTACGGGTACGCGTACTCCGTCTCCGGCAGTGAGGAGACGACCTGGCAGTTCTGGCCGCACCTCTGGCAGAACGGCGGGTCGATCATCTCCGACGACGACAAGACCGCCGAGTTCGCCTCCGACGCCGGCGTCGACGCCCTCACCTTCCTCCGCGACATGGCGGTCGAGGACAAGAGCGTCTACCTCGACCAGACCGACACGAAGTTCGGCGACCTGTTCGCCAGCGACCGCATCGGCATGATCACCTCCGGCCCGTGGCAGCTCTCCACCCTGCAGACGAAGGGCACGAAGTACGGCGTCACCGTCCTGCCGGGCACCGACGGCGACCACCAGACGGTCTCCGGTCCGGACGTGTGGGCCCTGTTCGACCACAAGGACAAGAACCGCGAGTACTGGGCGTACGAGTTCACGAAGTGGCTCACCGACTCGGAGCAGGACCTCAAGTGGAACGTCGCGTACGGCAACCTGCCGCTGCGGTCGAGCGAGATCGACACCCCGGAGTTCCAGGCGCAGGTGGACAAGCTCCCGGGTCTCGACGTCATGGCCGAGAACGGCGTGAACGCCAAGCAGGCCCGACCGACCGTCCCGGGCTACGTGGGACTCTCCGAGGCGATCGGCAAGGCGATCTCCGCGGTCCTACAGGGTCAGGGCGAGCCGAAGCAGGCGTTGGAGGATGCCGCGAAGGCCGCCGACGCCGCCCTGGCGGACGACTGATGTCGACCACCGCGGAACGCGACACGAAGCGCACGGCGAAGCCGGGGCGGGGTGGGCACACGCCCGCCGCGCCCCGGCCCGGCCGGCGACGCCTCCGCGACAACCTCACCGGCTGGGGCTTCGTCGCCCCGGCGATGCTCATCGTGCTCGGTCTGTCGATCTTCCCCGCGATCTGGGCGTTCTTCCTGTCGCTCCAGAAGTGGGACGGCTTCAGCGAGCCGGAGCAGGTCGGGCTCGAGAACTACGCCAGCATGATCGGCAACGACGAGCTGCAGGCGGCCGTCGTGCACACCGTCGTCTACACGCTCCTGTTCGTCCCGGCGTCGCTCGGCCTCGGGCTCTTCCTCGCCGTCGCCCTCAACCGCCGGATCCGCTTCATCGGGGTCTACCGTACGGCGATCTTCGTCCCCTTCGTCGCGTCGGCCGCGGCCACCGGCATCCTCACCACCTACCTCTTCAACCCGCAGTTCGGCCTCCTCAACACCGTGTTCCGGTTCCTGGGCTTGCCGGCGCAGGGTTGGCTCGAGGACCAGGGGCAGGCGATGGTCGTCATCACGATCATGTCGCTCTGGGGGCAGGCGGCCTTCACCACCGTGATCTATCTGGCGGCCCTGCAGGACATCCCCTCCGAACTCCTCGAAGCCGCCCGGATCGACGGGGCGAACGCCTGGCAGTCGTTCTGGCGCATCACCTTCCCGCAGCTCGGGCCGGTCACCGTGTTCGTGGCGATCTGGCAGTTCATCCAGGCGATCCAGCTGTTCGACCTCGTGTACACCACCACCAGGGGCGGCCCGCTCGGCGCCACCCAGACGATCGTGTTCTACCTGTGGGACGCGGCGTTCAAGCAGTTGCAGTTCGGGTACGGCTCCGCCGTGGCCTACGGCCTCTTCGCGGTGACCCTCGTCGCCACGATCGGTGTCGTCCTGTACTCCCGCCGGTCCAACGTGGAGGCATTCTGATGACCGTCCTGACCACCCCACCGCGTGGCGACGCCGCCACCGGCAAGCCCTCGGTCACCGCACCGCCCGCCGAACGCCGCACCCGCCGGCGCTTCAGCCTCTGGCACCTCGTGCTCGCGCCGATCGCGATCATCTTCGCGATCCCGTTCGTGCAGATGTTCATCACCTCGGTGACGCCGGAGTCGGAGATCAACACCTTCCCGCCGCGGATCCTCCCGACGCACATCACCTTCGACGGCTTCGCGAAGCTGTTCACGGAGTCGGGCATCCTGCTGTGGCTCGGCAACACGGTCATCGTGTCGGCCGTCGCGGTCGCCTCCCACCTCGTGCTCTGCTCGCTCGCCGGCTACGGCTTCGCCCGCCTGAAGTTCCGCGGTAAGACGATGGGCTTCCTCATGATCGTCGCCACGATCATGATCCCCACACAGCTGCTCATGATCCCGACCTACATCCTGTTCTCACGCCTCGGACTCATCGACAGCCTCGGTGCGGCGATCGTGCCGTGGCTCGCGTCCGCGTTCGGCATCTTCCTCATGCGGCAGTTCTTCCTCTCACTGCCGGCGGAGCTCGAGGAGGCCGCCCTCATCGACGGCTGCACCCGCCTGCAGGTGTTCTTCCGGGTGATCCTGCCGCTCGCGAAACCGGCTCTGGCGACCCTCGCGATCTTCACCCTGCTGGGTTCGTGGAACGACCTCGTCTGGCCGCTCATCGCGATCAACAACGACCAGGTCTTCACCCTGCAGCTCGGCATCACGAACTTCCAGGGGGCACGGCGCACCGACTGGGCGCTCCTCATGGCCGGGAACGTCGTCGCCACGCTGCCGCTCATCCTGTTCTTCATGGTCGCTCAGAAGCAGTTCGTCGCGACCATGACCTTCTCGGGACTCAAGGGGTAGTCGCCCATCCCGGCGTGGCAGGATCACGTCCATCGCCGCGCCTGCAGCTCGGGCACGGCCACCGCAGCCCCACCGCAACACCCCCCATCACTTCGACCCATCCCAGGAGCCACCCGTGTCCATCACCACCATCGTCGGTTCGGAAGCCACCGTCCGCGAGATCACCCAGCAGCCCGACGTCTGGCTGGAGGCGTCGACGGGGATCGCCGCCCGCCGTGACGAGATCGACGCGTTCCTCGCGCCGCTCCTCGCGCGACCCGAGCTGCGCATCGTCCTGACCGGCGCGGGCACCTCGGCCTTCATCGGTGAGATCGCGGCGCCGTCGCTGACCCGGACGCTCCGCCGCCGGATCGACGCGGTCGCGACCACGGACATCGTCTCCAACCCGCGGGAGGCGTTCGCCGAGGACGTCCCCCTGCTGCTCGTGTCCTTCGCGCGCTCCGGCAACAGCCCCGAGAGCGTCGCCGCGACCGAGCTCGCCGACCAGTCGCTCGCCGAGGTCCACCACCTGGTGATCACCTGCGACGAGACCGGCGAGCTGTACCGACGCCACCACGACCGCGCCTCGTCGCTCACCGTCCTCATGCCCCGGCGCTCCAACGACGAGGGCTTCGCGATGACCTCGAGCTTCAGCTCCATGCTGCTCTCGGTCCTCCTCATCCTCGGGGGCGCCGACGAAGCCGCAGTGCAGGCACTCGCGGCCGGCGCGACGACGATCCTCGACCAGCGCGAGGTCGACATCCGCGCGCTCGCCAACGAGGGGTGCGAACGCGTCGTCTACCTCGGCAGCGGTCCGCTCACCGGGCTGGCCAGGGAGTCGGCGCTCAAGCTCCTCGAGCTGACCGCCGGACGCATCGTCACCTACTACGACTCGGCACTCGGGTTCCGTCACGGGCCGAAGGCCGTCGTCGACGACAGCACGCTCGCGGTCGTCTACCTGTCCTCCGACCCGTACTCGCGCCGGTACGACCTCGACATCGTCGCCGAACTGCGCGCGACGCTGTCGCCGGAGCGCGTCATCGCGATCTCCGCCGAACCGGTCGAGGGCCCAACGGCGCAGGACTGGGTGCTCCCCGAACTCGCCGGCCTCGACGACGCACAGCTCGCCGTGGGCTTCGTGCTCGTGGCGCAGCTGCTCGGGCTGTCGTACTCGCTCCAGCTCGGCGCGACGCCCGACAACCCGTTCCCGAGCGGCACGGTGAACCGCGTCGTGCAGGGCGTCCGGATCCACCCGGTGACCTCCGGTGCAGCGAGCACCGCACCCGAGGAGCGGTAGGCGTGTCACTCTTCCTCGGTGTGGACGGCGGCGGCTCGAAGACCGCGTTCGTGCTCCTCGACGACGGCGGACACATCGTCGCCGAGGCGCAGACGGCCAGCTGCTACTACTTCGACGACGGCATCGAGCTCGTCGGTCGGATCCTCACCGAGGGGGTGGCGGCGGTCACGTCGCGGGCGGGAGTCGAGGCGTCCGACATCGATCAGGCGTTCCTCGGTCTGCCGGGATACGGCGAGGTCAGTTCCGACCTCGACCGCCTGAACGCGATCCCCGGCGAGGTGCTCGGCCACGACCGGTACTCGTGCGACAACGACATGGTGTGCGGCTGGGCCGGATCGCTCGGCGCCGTCGACGGCATCAACGTGATCAGCGGCACGGGCTCGATGACCTACGGCGAGCGCCGTGGCCGCGGGCACCGGGTCGGCGGGTGGAGCGAACTGTTCGGCGACGAGGGGTCGGCGTACTGGATCGCCGCTCGAGGCTTGAACGCCTTCACGCGGATGAGCGACGGCCGGCTGTCGCGCGGGCCGCTCTACGACCTCATGAAGGCGCGGGTCGGGATCACGAGCGATCTCGACGTGATCGACGTCGTGGTCAACGAGTGGAAGGGGCAGCGCGCGCTGATCGCCGACCTCTCCAAGACGGTCGTCGATGCCGCCGGCCACGGTGACGAGGCGTCGGCGACCATCCTGCGGGAGGCGAGCGGGGAGCTGGTCGAGATCGTGGAGGCGACCCGCGTCGCGCTCGGCTTCCTGGACGATGAGGTCGTCCCGGTGTCCTACTCCGGCGGCATGTTCACGGCGGACGCGATCCGAGTCGGCTTCGAGCAGGCGCTCCACGCGCTGCCGCCGGCGTACGAACTCCGCGTCCCGATGTTCGGTCCCGCGGTGGGCGCCGCCCTGTACGCGGCGAAGCAGCACGGCTCGCCGCTGGCCGAGACAGCCCTGGACCGCCTGGGTTCCCGGTAGCTCGTCGCGCCCGCGCCCGCATCCGCGGACGCCATCACCACCACCCCGGCACCCCGGGGTGCACACTCCTGCCCGAATCAGCAGTCAAGGAAGACCATCGTGAAGAAGACCCAGAGTTGGATGTTGTACGCCGGACTGTTAGTGCTGTTCTGGGGCGTCTGGGGAGCGTTCTCCTCGCTCCCCATCACGCTGTACGGCTACCCGGACGAGATGGTCTACGTCATCTGGGCGGTGGTGATGATCATCCCCGCCGTGTTCGCCCTGCGCGGGCAGACCTTCGACCGTCGACCACGAGCCGCCGTTTACGGACTGTTGATCGGACTCACCGGCGCCGGCGGGCAACTCCTGTTGTTCAACGCCCTGTCGACCGGCCCGGCCTACTTGATCTTCCCGATCATCTCGATCTCCCCCGCGATCACCGTCATCATGGCCGTCATCCTGCTGCGTGAACGGCTGAACGCGATCGCGGTCGTCGGGCTCGTCGCGGCACTCGCGGCGATCGTGCTCTTCAGCGTGTCGAGCGGGTCCGCCGAGGGTGCGTCAGGGCCGTGGCTGATCATCGCGATCCTCGTGAGCATCGCCTGGGGCGTCCAGGCGTTCTTCATGCGCAAGGCCGCGACGATCGGTGTGAACGATGCGACGACCTTCTCGTGGATGGCGATCAGCGGCCTCATCCTCACGCCGTTCGCGATCATCGCGATGGGCGGGCTCCCGCTCGACGCACCGTGGCAGGCGCCGGTCCTGACGGCGGGCACGCAGCTGTTGAACGCGGTCGGGGCGCTGTTCCTCGTGATGGCGCTCAGCCGCGGGAAGGCGTCCGTCGTGGCGCCGACGACCAACGCGCTCGCGCCGGTGCTCACCATCCTCGTCTCGCTCGTCGTCTACCAGACCCTGCCGAGCATCTTCGGCACCATCGCGATCGTGCTGGCGCTCATCGGCTCGACGCTCATGGTCTACAGCGACGAGCGACGCGGCGAGGCCGTCCCACCAGCCCTCCGCGACGGCACTCGGGCGACCGCGAACCGCTGACACCTCCCCGTCGGTGGGTGCCAGCGCGGTGCGCTGACGCGAGCGCGGTGCGGAGCCTCGAGCGCGGGTCTCCGGAGACCCGCGCTCGACCGTGCGGGGCGCGCTCACGCCGCATCGGGTGCACTCGGGCCGAGTGGGGTGTCCTCCTACCGAGTGTGAGTCACTCGCGCCAGCGCACCGCGCTGGCGTGAGGACGGGCCACTTGGAAGCTTGACCCTCACGCGACGTGAGGCTTTAGCGTCGACACCATGACGATCACGATCCTCGACACCGCCAGCGGCATGCGTTCCGTCCTCGATGCACCGGAAGCCGAACGACCCGCGCGACTCCGCGCCATGCTCGAGCCCGTCGCCGACATGTACCGGTACTTCCCCGGGGAGGTCGACCTGCTCGCCATGCACACGGTGGGCTCGGGGTTCCCGATCGACCGGAGTCGGGATCGGGTCGTCGACGCCCTCGACCGACTCGTCGCCGCGGACGCGTGGGGACGGATCTCACGGGCGCTCGACGCGGCGGTCGCCACCCAGCTCGCGGCGGTCCCGACCCTCCTGGTGCCCGACATCACCGTCCTGCTCGTCCTCGGCGACCCCGATGACGACTACTTCATGGACGCCATCCGCGGCTTCATCGGCAACGGCAGCGCGACGGGATTCATCTCGCTCATCCTCTGGCCGACGGAGGAGAACCTCGCGCGCCTCGAGGCGGCGGCCGTCCACGAACTCCACCACAACCTGCGATACGCACCGGGTGGGGTCGTCTGGAATCCGGCGACCGTGGTGGTCGGTGAACAGGTGGTCTCGGAGGGCCTGGCGGACGCGTTCGCCCGGCAGCTGTACGGGGTGTCCGGCTACACCCCGATCGGGGTCCCGCGCCTCGACGACGACACGGTGCTCGATCGGGTGGTCGAGGGGCTCGAGGTCGGAGGGATGCAGCACTTCGTCTCGTGGGTGCACGGCGACGAGGCGGCCCTGCGGTTCGGAGGCGAGCCGGTCGGGTTACCGATGGGTGCCGGTTACGCGGCGGGGAATCGACTGGTCGACGCCTACCTGTCTGCGACCAGGACGACCGCGGCTGAGGCGCTGCACGTTCCGAGCGCGACGATCATCGAGGTCGCGCTGCGCGAACTGGGCCGAGCCGGCTGAGCTGACCGAGGCGGCCGCGCTTGCCGAGCCGGCCGCGCTGGCCTGCGGTCACTCCCAGACGGCGGTCTCCGGGTCGACGCCGTGGGTGCGCGCGTTCGCGTCGATGAGGGTCGAGAACCAGGCGGCGAGGCCCGGCTCGACCCGGTCGTAGGTGTCGGCCATGCCGGGCTCCGTCAGCGCGAGGCGACCGGTGATCACGTGCATGGCCGGCGTGCAGTGGAAGTACTCGCTGAGGGCGGCTCGGTGTCGTTCGGCCAGGGCGTTCGCTGCCACGGATCCGGCGACGACCCTGGCCCGCTTGGCCTCGGCGAGTTCGTCCACGAGGTCTCGGAGCGGGCCGACGACCGCGCGCCAATCCTCCGGCGTGCGCTCGGCGGACCGCTCGGCGTACTCGGCCCACTGCGCGGAGTCGCCCCAGCGGGCGCGTGCGGACTCCGCCATCGTCGGGTTCCAGTCGTCACCGAAGACGTCGTGGTGCTGGTCCTCGGGGACGAGCACTCCGACCTCGTCCGCTTCGAGCAGGCGGTCGACGGAACGCGCGACGTCTTCGAGCCGGGCGATCGTGTCGGCGAGGTCGCGGCGCCGCTGCGTGAGCTCCGCGCGGCGTTCCGGGGCCGGCGCGCTGAGGAGCGTGGGGATCCGGGCCAGTGGGACGCCGAGGTCGCGGAGCAGGAGGACGCGTCGGAGTCGAGCGACGTCGACGGGCAGGTACGAGCGGTAGCCGCTGCTCGTCCTGCCGGAGGGCTGCGCGACGCCGAGCTCGTCCCAGTGGTGGAGGGTCCGGACGCTGACCCCGATCTCGGCCGCCACCCGGCCGACGGTCATTCCGCCTTCGGTCACCCCGTGCTCGTCCATCGCCCCAGCATCGCACTCCTGCCCCGTGTCCGCCTTCGGCCAGCGCGGTGCGCTGACGCGAGTGCGCCCGACCCGGCCCGGGCGCACCCCACACGCGCGAGCGCGCCCCTCCGGAGACCCGCGCTCACGTCCTAGACCCGCGCTCACGTCACAGCACCGCGCTGGCAACATCACCACCGGCATCACCACCGGCCCAGCGAAACCGGCAGGTGACGGGGAACGGCCCCGGGTGCGCTGGTGCGCTCCCGGGGCCGTCAGGCGTTGCGGAGGATCAGGCCGCCCGGCGACGCGCTCGCATCGCGACGAGGACGCCACCGAGCAGGAGCAGGAGCACACCCGTGCCGATCGTGCCGATGGGCAGCTCGGTCCCGGTCGTGGCGAGCGATCCGCCGGCAGCCGCACCGTCGACGATCGTCCCGTCGGCTGCGACGACGCGCACCTCGGTCCAGCCGATGAGCGAACCGTCGGCCGCGTAGACCGCGACCCGGTGGTCGCCGAGCGTCGCGTCGGCCGGGATCGTCGCCAGCAGGTCACCGGCGGCGTTCGTCGTACCTGCGGCGATCCGCGCGGGCGTCGAGTACAACCACACCTCGACGGCCGTGGCCGCGAACCGGTCCTCGAGCCCGACCGTCACGGTCTCGCCCCGCCGCACGGTGTCCGCCAGCGTGATCGCGCCACGGTTGGCCTCGGTGAGGCTCGTGCCGGGCAGCGGCGTGACTCCACCGGTCGGCGGCGTCACGGGCGGCGTGGTCGTTCCGGGCAGCGAGCCGAGGCGCAGCGCCTCGGAGGCGAAGCCGTCGGCGAACCAGTACACGGGACGCTTCCCGTCGACCGACAGCGAGGCCGGCGCGGTCGCGAAGCCCTCGTTGTTGAGGTCGGGCAGGCCTGCCGGGCGGGCGACCTGGGCGATGCCCGGCTGCTCGGTCCCGTTCAGGGTGATCTGCGCACCGGTGCCCGCGCAGCCGTCGTCGCACACGGCCCACAGCACGCCGAGGGTCGTGTCGTAGTCGAGCGCCATGACCGCCGGGAGGCCCGGGTCGATCGTCGAGATCAGCGTGGCCGAGCCGTCGGCGTTCAGCGCGAACGCGTACACGTCGCCGGTGTCCTCGACGCCGACGAAGAACAGCCCATCGCCGTGACCCGCGTAGTTGGCCGGGTCGTAGGTCGCCTTCGTGTTGTCGTCGAAGAGCTTGCCGGCGAGGTCACCGTCGGCCACCCACTCGACCGCTTCGACGCCGAGGTTCGCGCCGACCGTCGGCAGCAGGGCCGTGAGGTCCCACTCCTGCGACGCGACGACGTCCGGTCCGGGCGCGTTCGGGTCGACCTTGAGCACGGCGTTCAGCGTCGTGCCCTTCACACTGTTGTCGCGCTCCACGCCGACATAGACGGAACCGGTGCCGTCGACCGTGATGCCCTCGGTGTCGGGGCCGGCCGCGGCGGGGTTCGAGGCGTCCTTCTGGAAGCGGGCGCGCTTGCCCTGCTCCCAACCGTCGACGAACGAGACGGAACCGTCAGCGGCGATGGCGAGCTTCCAGAACGTGCCGGTGCCGTTGTCGACCGCCCAGAGGAACGCGCCGTCGGCGGTGACCTGGGTGTCGAGGCCCGAGCTGTCCTCAAGGAACGTGGGCGTGGTGTCGAGCACGGCGACGTCGGGCGAGCCGGGCCACGGGCCGACGGGGATCTCGCCGGCGCAGACGTTCGCGGCGCCCTTGGTCGACTCGCTGGTCGCGGCGAAGGCACCGGTGGCGTCGGGGCAGCGACCCCAGGTGGTGGCCGGGTGTCCCTCGCCCCACGTGGTGGAGTCGAGAAGTGCGTCGCCCTCGAAGAGGCGGACCGTGTCGCCGCCGCCGAGACCGAAGCCGAGGGCCGCGCGCTCGATGACGAGGTAGCCGCCGGCCGCGATGGTGGTGTTCGCGGGGATCGCGTAGGCGTGGGTGTCGTCGTCGTCCTTCACGACGATGCCGGAGACGTCGAGCGTGGCGGCGGTCGGGTTGACGAGCTCGATCCAGTCGTCGGGCGATCCGCCGTCGGACTCGACCTCGTTGATGCGCACCGGGTTGCCGCACGCGTTGCGGAGTCCCTTGGTGGAGACCGCGGTGTCGGCGAAGTCGCCGGTGCCGTCGGGGCAGCGGGCGAGGACACCCTCGGCGTGAGCGGCGTAGGCGTGCTGCGCGACGGTCGTGCCGGCGGCGTTCCGCACGGTGACGGTGTCGCCGTTGCCGAGCCCGAAGACGAAGTCCACGTTCTGGTCGAAGACGAAGTACTCACCCGGCTCGAGGATCGTGCCGGCGGGCAGCGGGGTGGTCTGGTCGGCGTGGCCCACCGGGTCGTCGTCCATGACCGTCCAGCCGGAGAGGTCGATGGCGGTCGGCTCGAGGTTGACGACCTCGACCCAGTCGGTGGCGTCGCCGTTCGACTCGATCTCGTTGATGGCGAGGTTCGGGAGCACGCAGTCGTTCGCCGCACCCTTGGTGATGTTGGCGAGCACGAACGGGCCTTCGCCGTCGGGGCAGCGGGCGAGGGTCGCTGCGAGCGAGTCGCCACCGATCACCGGGTGGCCGCTCCAGGTGCCCGAGCGGTCGATGAGCGTGCCGGCGTCGTCGAAGAGGCGGATCTCGTCGGCGCTGCCGATGCCGATCGGGTCACGGAAGGCCGCTTCCACGCCGCCGACGAGGCCGACGGTCGACTCCTCGACGACGAGGAACTCGCCCGCCGCGATCGACGTGCCGGGCAGGAACTGCCAACGGTGGTCGTCGGAGTTGTCGCGGATCTCGTAGCCGGAGATGTCCAGTGCCTCGGTGCCGGGGTTGAAGAACTCGACCCAGTCGGCGGGCTGTGAGTCGATCTCGTTGATGCGGATCTCGCCGGGCGTCTCGGGGACCTCGGGAGTGGTGAAGAGGTTCGCCGCGCCCTTCGTCGACTCGGTGGTCTCGGCCCACCCGGAGCGGTCGGCGGTGACGCCGTACGTGGTCACGGCGTGGCCGGTCCACGAGTACTCGTCGGCGAGTGCCGCGGTTGGGTCGAACAGGCGGACCGAGTCCTCCTTACCGAGGCCGAACCCGAGCTGCTCCTCCTCGACGACGAGGAACGCGCCGGGCTCGACGACGGTGCCGGCGGGGAACGCGTAGTTGCTGTCGTCCTTGTTGTCCTTCACGACCCAACCGTCGAGCGTGATCGCGGTGGCGGCGGTGTTGGTGAACTCGATCCAGTCGCCGGGGACGCCCCCGGAGGACTCGACCTCGTTGATCTGGAGCCCCGGCGCTGGGGCGGCGATGGCGACGGCGGGTGTCGCGATGAAAGCGGTTGCACCGATGGCGCACGCGGCGGTCATCGTCAACACGCGGTTGAGGCGGGGCATGGGTCTCCAGGGCACGAAGGGACGGGGATCTGGACCCATCCCATCGGCGTGGGGTTGCCGGTTGGAGGAGCGACGGTGGCCGGAAGGTGAACGGCGGGTGGCTTCCCAGGCGACACGTGCCACGATCCGGCAGTTCGGGTGCGAGGAGCGCGCGCAGCATTGCCGTGATGCCGCCCGTGGGACCGCGCTGGGCGATGACGGACCACGCTCGTTCGTGGCCCCTCGCCACATACAATGTGGACGACCGAATTGGGGAGAAAATGGCACGACGGCGTGGGTTCTTGGCGGAGATGCAGCACCAGACGAGGCTCGCGGAGCAGCGACAACGCAACGCATTCCGACAACACAACGCGAACGTCCGCCAGGTGGAGCAAGCGCAACGCGCGGCCGAACGAGCGCAGCTCGCCGCAGCTCGGGCGTCAGAAGCAGATCGCAAGCGCCTGGAGAAGGAAGCGGCAGCCGCACACGTCGCCGCCATGCAAGCTGAGGTCGACCAACGAAACGCGGATCTGCGGGATCAGTATGCCGAGATAGACGGGCTGCTCAGCGCGACCCTCGATGTCGACGACTACGTCGACCTCGAGAAGCTACGCGTCCGAGTCGAACACCCTCCGTTCCCTCGGGTCGATCTGCGAGTCCCGACGGCAGCTCCCGCCCCGATCCCCGATCCCCCGCTGCCGGTCAAGTACGCTCCCGAGGAGCCGACCGGGATGTTCGGCAAGAAGCGGAAACTCGCCGAGGCGCAGGCAGCTGTTGAAGCGCGTTATGCAGCCGACTATTACGCCTGGCAAGCAGCAGTCGCTGCGCTTCCGCAACAGCGCGCGGCGCAACAGGAGGCATACGAGGCTGCCGAGCAGAAACGCCGTGGACGGCTCGCCTTCGAAGAATCCAAGTACTCGCAGGAGTGTGAAGCACGCGAGACTGCCGCGACCCAGCGGAACGCAGAGCTGGACCAGCTCATCACCGGTCTCGGCTATGGCACCGTGGAAGCCGTGCAGGAGTACGTCGGCATCGTCATGGCGAACTCGGTCTATCCGGAATGGTTCACGGTCGAAACCAACGCGACGTTCGAACCATCGACGGCCGAACTCAGTCTTCGGGTGACCATCCCAGGACCGGACCAGATCCCGACGACCAAGGCCTACCGGTACGTGAAGGCGTCGGATGAGATCGCCGCCTCTCCTCTGGCGGCGAAGGACGTGAAGGATCGGTACGCGGGAATCGTCCACAACGTCGCGCTCCGGAGCGTCCACGAGGTCTTCGAAGCCGATCGGCGGGCACTCATTCACAATGTGTCGCTCGAGTTGGGCACCGAAACGATCAATCCGGCGACGGGCCGCGAGACCTCGGTGCGATTCCTGGCCCTCGCCGTCTCACGCGACGAGTTCCTCAAGCTGGATCTGGCCGCGGTCGTCCCGTCCGCGACCTTGGAGCACCTTCGCGCGGTCGTGTCGAAGAACCCCCATGGGCTCGTCGCGGTCGATGGCGGCGGGGTTCGCCGAGCATGACGGACAACGGATCGATGATCTTCAACCCACCGCCGGGATGGCCGAAGCCTCCCGCCGGCTGGAGGCCGCCCGCGAGTTGGACGCCGGATCCGAGCTGGCCACCTGCCCCAGCCGGATGGGCGCTCTGGATCGATCCGAACGAGAGCCGCGACGTGGAGGCGCCTACACCAGCGGCAGCGGCAGCGGCAACGGCAGCGGCAGCGGCAGCGGCACCGGCGATACCGACAACCGTGGATACGCCGCCGACGCCGAACCCTGCAGCTGACTCCGCTCGCATCCATGAACTCGAGCGTGAGAACGCCGCGTTGCGTCAGAAGTTGGCCCTGGGGCACGTAGACGACCTCGTCGAACTCGACGACGCACGAGTCCTGCAGTCGGTGGGCATCTACCGATTCCACCATCCGCTCGAAACGGCAGCCGCCTACCAGCTGCGACTCCAAGCGATCGAAGCTCGGATCGCCTCACTGGTCCGAGACGACCGCGCGATCGAGAAGTCCGAACTCTTCACCTTCAACAACTCGCTGGCGCAGGGCAAGCGCATGACGTCGGACCTCGCGAAACTCATGCTCCGGGCTTACAACGCGGAAGCCGACAACGCATTGCGCACCCTTCGTGCTGGCAACGTCGTGACCGCGAAGAAGCGATTGGAATCATCTCGCACGGCCATCGCCAAGCTCGGCGCTCTGATGGAGCTGAGAATCAGCGACGAGTTCCATCGGCTTCGTGAGAAGGAACTCGAGCTGACGGCTGATTGGCTGATGAAGAAGCAGATCGAGCGAGAAGAAGCGAAGGAGGAACGCGCCCGCATCAAGGAGGAGCAACGCGTTCAGAAAGAGCTGGATGACGAGCGTGCTCGTCTGGACAAGGAGCGAGCCCACCTCGTGAATACGCTCGCCGTCTTGCAACGTCAGGGTCAGACCGACGACGACCTGTTGCGTCGGCTCGGCGCGATCGACGAAGCGATCGCAGAGAACGACTTCCGGGCCGCGAACATTCGTGCCGGCTATATCTACGTCATCTCCAATGAAGGTGCGTTCGGTCCTGATGTGGTGAAGATCGGGCTCACCCGCCGCCTGACGCCGACGGATCGCATCTCTGAACTGAGCGGCGCATCCGTGCCATTCCGGTTCGACACCCACACGCTGTTCTTCTCGGAGGATGCAGTCACCCTGGAGAACGAGCTGCACAAGCATTTCGCTGACCGGGCGCTCAACCAGGCCAACCCGCGCAAAGAGTTCTTCTTCGCCAGTCCAGCTGAAGTACGCGATGTGCTCCTGCAGAAGGTCGGCAACATTCTCGAATTCTCGGACAGCGCCGAAGCAACGGAGTACCGACAGTCTCTCGGGCGCTGGCCGCAGCGATCCCGATCGCGGAACGAATCCATCGGCTGAAGTTCAACGGACCAGCGACGATTGCGAGAAGCGATGTGTCTCGCGTGGTCTCCGCCTGCGTTCCCGCCCCAGGACTACGCTCGCCCCATGACCGACCTCGACCACGCCCCGACCGGCGAACTCACCGGCTGGGTCCGGACCCCGTTCACCGGCGGTGGCGTCACGCACGACCGCTTCGAGCAGGGGTCCGGGCCGGGCGTCGTCCTCATCCCCGAGTTGCCTGGGCTCACGCCCGAGGTCCTCGGGTTGGCGGAGCACCTCGTCTCGGAGGGGTTCACCGTCTCGATCCCGTCGCCGTTCGGGACGCCGGGACGCGAGGGCACCCTCGGCTACACGCTCGCCAGCGTGTCGAAGGTGTGCGTGTCCGCTGAGTTCAAGGCGTTCGCGACCGGCGCGCACCGGCCGGTCGCCGACCACGTCCGCGCCCTCGCAGCCGACCTCGCCGCCCGCACGCCCGGGCCGGGCGTCGGCGTCATCGGCATGTGCTTCTCCGGCGGCTTCGCGCTCGCGGCCGCCGTCGACGAGCACGTGCTCGCCTCGGTGATGAGCCAGCCGTCGACGCCGTTCCCCGTGAGTCGTGCTCGGCGGATCGACCCTGGCATGTCCGCGGCCGAGTTCGACGCGGTCGCAGCCCGCGCAGCGCAAGGATCGGTCTGCGCCCTCGGTCTGCGGTTCAGCGAGGACAAGGCCGTGCCGCGGGAACGATTCGCGACCATCGCGGCGAAGCTCGGCGACGCCTTCGAGGTCATCGAACTCGACTCCTCACCGGGCAACCCCGGCGGCTTCGCGAAGACCGCCCACTCGGCACTCACCGGCGAGGTGCGCGAGCGCGACGGTCATCCCGCGTTCGAGGCCCGCAAGCGCGTGGTCGCCTTCCTCCGCGAGCGCCTGGCGTCACCGGCTTCGACGGATTGACCTTCCGCGACGGCCGTCGCGCTGCGATCATCGATGCCATGACCGCGACCCAGTACGACCGCGCGACGCCCAACCTGCCATCACGCAGCTTCGACGTCACCGAGGCCTTCTACGCAGCGTTCGGCTTCGAGCGGACCTTCCGCGATGAGGGCTGGCTGATCCTCGTCCGCGGAGGTCTGCAGCTCGAGTTCTTCCCGGCGCCCGACCTCGACCCTGCGTCGAGCAGCTTCATGTGCTGCCTGCGCGTCGCCGAGGTCGACGAGCTGGCTGATGCGATTCGACGGTCGGGCGTCCCGGAACGCACGACCGGGGCGCCGCGACTCCACCCGGTGCGCATGCAGGACTGGGGCCTCCGAGCCGGTTTCCTGATCGACCCGGACGGCACGCAGCTCACGCTCATCGAGCAGCGCGACTGACCGGCGAGCGAGCGGCCACTAGTGACCGCTCGCCCACGTGCTTCCCTAGAAGAAGGTGATCCCGTGCGGGGCGCGGGGCGTCTGCAGCATCGACCGCAGGAGCAGCGGCGCCTGCTCGTCGGCGGCGTGCAGCACCCCGCCGGCCGCGAGGGTCACCGGGGAGACCGCACCGAGGAGCAGGGCGCCGAGGTCGGCGACGTCGAGCGCGAGGTCCGCACCAGCCGCATCGGTCTCGTCGCTCAGCTTCGTCGCCGTGCCGCGACCGCCCGTCACCTCGAGGCGGAACGTGCCCGCCGCATAGCCGAGCGCGTCGGTCACCGCGATGGTGAGCGAGCCGTCGGCCGCATAGGGACGAGACGCGAGGACGGCAGGCAGGTCAAGGACCCGCAGCCACACGTGGTCTTCTTCGTGCTCGATGTCGTACGCTCGGTTGTCGCCGAGTGCGGCGATGATCGGGTCGTCGAGGCGGGCGCGGTTGTACTTCACGACGTCGTTGAGGTCGATCGAGAGCAGGAACTCCCACAGCGACAAGTAGGCCACGTCCGTCGCGTAGACGAGGTCGATGATCTCGATGCCCGTCTGCCCGCCGGGCTGTTCGACCATGCGCCACGTGACGTACCCGTCGACGTCCTCGCCATCGGCCGGACGGTGCACCGCGGCACGGGTGTCCTTCGCGGGCTCGCCATCGCGACCCAGCGTGCCGAGAACGAGCGGCCACGATCCGGTGTTGCGGATCATCGAACCGATCGAGCGCTCGTCGAAGCGGTCGAACACCCGGCGCGCGACACCGTCGGCGAGGTACTCGGGGGTGACGACGGACACGATGCCGGTGGTCGACGCGAGGAACGGCAGCGCCTTCGCGCGCTTCACGACGACGTTGCGCTCGCGGATCGCGGAGCCGAACCCGAAGCGACGGTAGATGGTCCCCTCGCTGGCGGTGAGGGCCGCGATCGCGTAACCGTCGGCGACGCCGCGCTCGAGCGCGTGGGTCATCATGCGACGGAGGATCCCGCGACGGCGCTCGGTCGGGCGGACCGTGACATCGGAGACGGCCTGCGTGTTGATCGACGTGCCGTCGCCCCAGCTGAGCGCCTTCGGGAACCAGGAGAACGTGCCGGCGGGCCAGGTCTCGTCCACCGAGCCGGGCTGCGGGTTGCGTACGTAGGCTCCGAGGAGGACCGCTTCGTCGGCGATCAACTCGTTCACTTTGCGCTTGCGCGCCTCCGGCTTCGGGGTGGGCTCGTGGAAGCCGAACCCGATGGCGTCGAGCGCCGCCAGGCTCTCCGGGGTCGGTTCACCGTCGGTCCCGTTCGCGAACGGGAACTCACGGAGCTCGTATCGGGCGTCGAAATCTTTGCTGTTGGCCACGACTCCAGCCTAACGACCCGCCCTGACAGCACGACAGGTGTCGCCTGACCACCGCATCACGGCAGGGTGATCGACACCTCGACGGCGTACTCGTCGGCGCTCTGGCCGAGCACTCGCTGCCGCAGCTCGGTGGTCGGCATCGTGATGCCACGCTCCGCGATCGCGTCGAACAGGGCGACGACCGCGGGGTGGGTCGAGCCCTCCGGGAGCTCGACGCCGGGCTCGGCCCGCCAGACTGCTGCAAGCTCGGTGCGTTCCGGCAGCGCGTCGACCGTGGTCTCGTCCCCACCCCACGTCGGTTCGAGCTGCAACGACGTCGGCCAGCAGCAGACGATCTCGACCGCGCCCTGCTCCCCGGGGCGCAGGGCCGTCCAGAAGGTTCCCGACGGGCCGACGCCGGCCTCCCGCACGGCGGCGTAGAGCACGGAGAACTGCTCGTTCGCATCGTCGTTCGTTACGGCGTCCTCATCGCCGCGCGGCACGGTGAGCACCCGGCCGACGTAGGGCTGGGGCGGAAGGGTGCGCTCGACGATCTCGACCGGAGCCGCGAGCGACGCGACGACGGAACGAGCCTGCGCGAAGGCCAGGTCCTCCTGCTCCCGCTGCTCTAGTACGAGGCGGTGGTGGACGTCGATGGTGGTCGACGGATCGGCACCCACGACCGTGACGCCGACGGCGTCGAGCGGCACGCCGGCGTCGCGGAGCGCCTTCACGATCACGCCGGAACGCACCTGCTCCTCGCCGTAGCGGCGGTACCCGGAGTCGGGATCGACCTCGGCCGGAACCAGCACGCCCTTCTCGTCGTAGTGCCGGAGCGCCTTCACGCTCAAGCCGGTCATGCCTGCGAACTCTCCGATGTGCAACATGCGTCAAGCATCCCGTCTCCCCCTACGGGAGAGTCAAATGCGGGAGTTTTCTGGTGCCGACGACATCTCTGCGAGCGGCTTCCGCGTATGAGAACCTTCGTCGATGAGCACCCTTACTGAAGCTTAGGGAGCCAAACTTCACTAACGAGGACCCTTACTGAAGGTTAGGGAGCCAAACTTCAGTAACGAGGATCGTCGGTGAAGGTTGCGGTCCTCCTCACCACCGCTCGGCACGATCGGAAGCCTGCGTGACTGCCCGGGCCCCAAAGGAGCGACCCCCACTCTCCGGACGCACGACTTCGGTACCCTTCACGGGTGAACCTCGACCCGACCGCGCTCATCGTCGCCTACAGCACCGCTTGGCTCCTCGGCTTCATCCTGTTCGTGCTGCTCTGGATCTTCATCATCCGGACCGCGGTCCTGTCCGCGCTTCGGAAGCACCACGCGGAGACACAGGCCGAACGCCGGGCCGCCGCAGCACGCGGCCTGCCGCAGTAGAGGCCATTGAACCGATGCCAGTCCCTCACGACACGGAGCACCTGCGGTTCCGGCGGATGACGCCGGCGGACCTCGACGAGATGGCTGCGCTGCTTGGCGACCCTGCCGTCATGGAGTTCTACCCGGCGCCGAAGACCCGCGAGCAGGCCGCAGCGTGGATCGCTTGGAACGAGGACAACTATGCGACCTACGGCCTCGGCCTCTGGATCATCGAGACGCACGACGGCGACTTCGTCGGCGATTGCGGCCTGACCTGGCAGCGGGTGAACGGCGAGCTGAAGCTCGAGGTCGGCTACCACGTGAGTCCCGCCTGGCAGGGTCGAGGGTTCGCGAGCGAGGCAGCCGCTGCCAGTCGGGACTTCGCGCAAGAGCACACGGACTCGATGGAGCTCGTCGCGATCGTCCACCCCGACAACCGGGCGTCGGAGCGCGTGGCGGAGAAGATCGGCATGCGGCGCGTGGACGACGACCTCGGCGCAAACGGGTCGGCGCGGCACGTGCTGAGCATGCGACTGCGATCGACGGCCGACCCCAGCGAGGACGATCGCTCGCGTTGACCAGCCGCGGCACCTACCCCCGCGCCGCGACGAACGCGGCCACGCAGTCCTCGATGTCCTGCTCGCTGTGCGCGGCACTGATCTGCACGCGGATGCGGGCCTCGCCGCGCGGCACCACGGGGAAGCTGAACGGGATCACATAGATGCCCTGCTCCAGCATCCGCGCCGCCACCTGGACGGCCTGCTGCTCGTCGTCGAACATCACCGGGATGATCGGGTGCGACCCCTCCAGCAGCCGGAAACCCTCCTCGGTCATGCGGGCGCGGAACAGGTCCGCCTTCCGGAAGAGCCCCTCGCGCAGCTCGTCGCCCGCGGCCGCCAACTCCACGGCACGACGGGCACCGGCGACGAGCGACGGCGCCAGGCTGTTCGAGAACAGGTACGGCCGGCCCGACTGCCGCAGCACGTCGACGATCTCCTGCTTCGCACTCACATACCCGCCCGACGCCCCGCCGAGCGCCTTGCCGAGCGTGCCGGTGAGGATGTCGACGCGGTCCTGCACACCGAACAGCTCCGGCGTCCCGCGACCGCCCGGGCCGACGAAGCCGACCGCGTGCGAGTCGTCGACGAGCACGAGCGCGCCGTACCGGTCGGCGAGGTCGCAGATCTCGTCGAGCGGGGCGTAGAAGCCGTCCATCGAGAACACGCCGTCAGTGACGATCACGGTGCGACGAGCGTCGGCCGCGTTCATGAGCTGCTGCTCGAGGTCGGCCATGTTGCGGTTGCGGTAGCGCAGGCGGCGGGCCTTGCTCAGGCGGATGCCGTCGATGAGCGAAGCGTGGTTGAGGGCGTCGGAGATGATCGCGTCGTCCTCGCCGAACAGCGCGCCGAACACGGCTCCGTTCGCGTCGAAGCAGGAGGAGAACAGGATGGTGTCCTCCGTGCCGAGGAAGGCGCTCAACTCCTGTTCGAGGTCGCGGTGGATCTGCTGCGTGCCGCAGATGAACCGCACGCTCGCGAGTCCGTAGCCCCACTCGTCGAGCGCCAGCTTGGCGGCGTCGACGATCGACGGCTCGTTCGCGAGACCCAGGTAGTTGTTGGCGCAGAAGTTCCGCACCTCACGACCGTCGATCGTGACGTGACTGCCCTGCCGCGAGGTGATCGCGAACTCGCGCTTCGTGAGGTCGTCCGCCTCGATGCGGTCGAGCTGGTCGCGCAACTGGGTCTTGATGGTGCCGTACATGTCGTCTCCTCGGGGTCGAGTGGGCGGTTGGTCGGTTGTCGGTTGTGGGTGGGCGACGGGCGCCGGCTCAGGCTGCGGTGACCGCGCCGACGGTCTCCGGCACGTGTTCGTCGATGACCCCGGTGATGACGGCGTCGCTGGTGTCGGTCCAGTCGATGAGCACCTTGCCCGCCGCTCCCCCGCGCGCGGTGTCGAAGGCGTCCTGCCAGGAGGCGAGCGGGAAGCGGGCGGTGACGAGCGACTCGAGGGCGTGCCGGAGCTCTGGGCTGTGGTCCACCATCGCGCTGGCGTGGTGCCAGGTGTCGAACATCTCGCGACCGTAGATGCCCTTGATGGTGATCATGCGGGTGATGACCTTGGTCCAGTCGATCTCGATGTTCGTCGACGGCAGCCCCAGCAGCGCGACCTTGCCGCCCGTGTTGAGGTTGTCGATGAGTTCGCTCGCAGCGGCCGCCTGACCGGACATCTCCAGGCCGATGTCGAAGCCCTCGAGCATGCCGAGCGCGGCCTGGGCGTCGGCGACCCGTTCCTTCGAGACGTCGACCACCCGGTCGGCTCCGACGGCGAGCGCCTTCTCGAGTCGATCGGCGACGACGTCGGTCGCGACGATGTTGCGTGCCCCGGCGACCCGGCAGACGGCAATGGCCATGAGACCGATGGGGCCGCAGCCGGTGATGAGCACGTCCTCGCCGAGGATCGGGAAGCTGAGGGCGGTGTGGACGGCGTTGCCGAGCGGGTCGAAGAGGGCGCCGAGGTCGGGCGTCACCTGGTCGCCGTGGACCCACACGTTGGTGGCGGGGAGGACGACATACTCTGCGAAGGCGCCGTCGAGGTTGACGCCGAGGCCGCGGGTGTGGCGGCAGAGATGGCGGCGGCCGGAGCGGCAGTTGCGGCAGGTCCCGCAGACGAGGTGCCCCTCCCCGGAGACCGCTGCGCCGACCGGGATCCCCGCGACACGGCTGCCGACCTCGACGACCTCCCCCGAGAACTCATGGCCCGGCACGAGCGGTGCGTCGACCGCGCCGGCCGCCCACGGGTCCCACGATTCGATGTGGAGGTCGGTGCCGCAGATGCCGGTGCGGTGGACGCGGATGAGGACGTCGTCGGAGCCCATCGCCGGCATCGCGCGCTCGACGAGTTCGAAACCGGCGGTGTCGGGTCGTTTCCAGAGGGCGAGCAACGGCGTTCCTTCCTGCGGGAGCGGCGACTGCCGGTGGTGCTTGGTGTGCTGGCTGTCGCGGACGGGCGTCCTTGCGCTGTCCTGATGACCACGCTAGTCAGATCGATCCGTCATGAATATTGAGGGTTTCCACGTGACCAGTTAGCTTGAGCTGATGAATCTCTCCCAGATGCGGATCATGCGCGAGCTCGCCCATCGCGGCACGATCGCCGCCGTCGCGCGTCACCTGCACGTGACCGCTCCCGCGATCTCGCAGCAGCTGGCCGCGCTCCATCGCGAGCTGGGCGTGCCGCTCACGTATCGCGTCGGGCGTGAGATCCGGCTGACCGAGGCTGGCATGGCGCTGGCCGAGATGGCCGGGACTGTGCACACGCTCATCGACCGCGCGGCGGAGACGGTGCGCGAGTACGGCGACGACACCGGTGCGCGGGTGCGGGTGGCGGCGTTCCAGAGCGCAGGCCAGGCGCTGTTGCCGGGGCTGTTGGCCGAGGGGGACGCGGGCTCCGCGCCGGCGTTGGTGTTCGGCGAGCACGATGTCGCGCAGCCGGAGTTCGCCGAGCTCGTCGACCAGTACGACCTCGTCATCGCGCACCGCATGGATCACGACGAGCCGTGGCCATCGGAGCAGCTGTCGGTGACGACGTTGTTGAGCGAGCCCTTCGACGTGGCGATGTCGGTGGACCACCCGTTGGCCGGGCGGTCGTCGGTGTCGGCTGCGGAACTCGCCGACGAGTCGTGGATCGCGGCGCATGCGGGCTTCGCGCCGGACGTCGCGCTCGGGGTGGTCGAGGCGACGGCGGGTGTCCGGTTCCAGCGGGCGCATCGGGTGAACGACTATCACCTGGCGGCGTCGCTGATCGTGGGCGGCGGATTGCTGGCGTTGTTCCCGCGGTACACGGCGCCGCGGGCCGACCCGCGGTTGGTGCTGGTCCCGCTGGAGGACGTGCGGATCGCGCGCAACATCGACGTGCTCGCGCGGCCGCATGCGCTCGCGCGGGTCGCGGTGGCGGGGACCTTGGAGCGGCTGCGGGGTGCTGCGGATGTCTTGCAGCGCACGCGGCCGTCCGCGCTGGTCGCGGCTGGTCCCGGATTGCACCACGTCGAGGTGTGGCTGGCGGACGTGGCTGCGGAGCGGGCGGGCTGGGCGTGGTTGCTCGGTCGTGTCGGCTTCACGATGGCGAGCGAGTGGTCCGGCGGTGAGTCCTGGGAGGCCGGCGACACGTACCTGACGCTCACGGCGTCACCGAACCTCAGTGCGGAGTCGCACGACCGACGACGGCCGGGCGTGAACCATCTCGCCTTCCGAGCAGGATCGCGCGAGGCCGTCGACGCCATCATGGCTGCGGCCCCCGAGCACGGCTGGCAGCCGCTGTACCAGGAGCGCTACCCGCACGCCGGCGGCGAGCAGCACTACGCGGGCTGGCTCGAGAACGAGGCCGGGTTCAAGGTCGAGGTGATTGCGGACCCTGCGGTCGGCGCTCTCCACAGCCTCAACGCCGCCGCCCCACGATCAGCGCCTGACTGCTAGGCTTGCCCCACTACATCCCCCACGCCTCTCATCGAAGCGCACTTGGGGGATTTTTTTGTCTACTCGGGAGGACCATCGTTGCCTCGACCACCTCGGCCCCGCGGCATCCTTCGATATGAGAAGGAGGCGCTCAGCCTTGACTCGCTCGTCAGTCGACTCGAAGAGCGGGGATTGACGATCCCTGACCGAGACCGAACTCGTCGGTACCTCAGGCATATCGGCTATTTCCGGCTATCCCCATACACGATTCCGTTCCAGAGTCCGGGGACAGACCATCTCTTCCGCGACGGGACCTCATTCGACGATGTGCTCGACCTCTATGTGTTTGACCGGGCTCTTCGGCTGCTCGTGATGGACGCGTTGGAGCGCGTCGAAGTCGCCGTGCGGGCTGCGGTCACCGACCACATGTCGACGACGTACGGAGATCCCCATTGGTATGTGCAGCCCGGGCACTTTTTCGACGGGCGCAAGCACGCCGGGCTGCTGCAGATCGTTCAGAAGTCGTGCGACGAACGACTCCGAGGTGCACCCGATGCGGGCGAGGACGCGCTGGTCCACCGGTCCGCTCTCGAGCACTATCTGACCACCTACGGCGTACCGGAACTTCCGCCATCGTGGCTGATGCTTGAAGCGCTGACGATCGGCCAGCTGGACAGCCTCATCGGCAACCTGAAGCTCCGCTCGGACAGGAGCGCTATCGCCGCGAACGTCGGGCTCAACGAACGAGTATTGACATCGTGGATGCGAAGCTACGTCCGCGTGCGAAACATCTGCGCGCATCATGGACGCCTGTGGAACGTCGGTCTGGGCGTGTACCCGGCGATTCCAACATCGCAGGCAGTGTCCTGGCTGGAGGCTCCCGGCGCCCTGCCTCGTCGGTCCGAGAAGCGTCTCTATCCGGTGCTCATCTCGCTGCAGTCCATTCTGAACACCATCTCGCCCCACAGCGGATGGTCGCGTCGTCTGCACGACCTCCTCGTCACCCGGCCGGTGATGAACCTTACTGGGATGGGAATGCCCGAGGGGTGGGCCGCGGATACGTTCTGGAGTGACCATCTCCGCTGACTGCGTATCTGCGGCAGGGAACGCGACGCGGCTGCCTCGAGAGCGATGGGGATACGTCGAGATGGTCGCAGGTTCAGCTCGCGTGGGCAGCCATCGACGGCAACGCTTCGCCCTCAGCGACTGCTGCCGCCCAGCGGGGCGCATTCAGCTTGAGCAGTGGTCGACTCGACCCGGACGAGCTGCTGGGGTCGTAGACACCGACCTCCCCCGTGGGACCCCAGACGGCTAGACGTTCCTGACAGGCTTCGCACGGTTGCCATGGCCAGCCAGCTTTCGCTAGCCAGAAACGATCTGACTCGATCCGCTCCGCGCCAACCGCCCCGAGGCCAGCCCGAACTCGAGGGCCTCGTCGAGGCGGGCGCCGATCGCAGCGGTGACACGCTTGCCGCCGAAGATCGCGAGGGTCTCGCGTCGGAGCTCGTCGGGCGAGAGACCGGCGGACTCCTCTGCGGCGATCGCCATCGCGTTCGCGATCTCCACCAGGGAGATGTGCTCGATCGCACGAGGCGCGTCCGCCGCGGACTGACGCGCTCCTCGCCAGGTGAGCGGGTCGATCTCCGTCGGCCACGCGAAGGGCTCGTCAGAGCGACCGAGGAACTCGGCGGGGACCTTGTCGAGGATCGACTTCGCCCGCGAACCAGCCACCCGATCGAGACCGAACGCACCCGCGACCAGCTTCGCCAGACGCGTCAGGTGGATCGGCCCCTCGGCCTCCACCGCCGCACGGATCGCACCCTGCACCGCGACGACCGACGGACGACCCGGCAGACGGTCGAGCACCTCGATCCCACCCAGCGTGGGTGCGTCCCAGGCCTGGTACTCCGAGAGCTCAGGATGGCGCGCCGACGTGTCCGCCATCGGTTCCGCCTCCACTGGCTGCGCTGCACCGACCTTGCGGTCACGGAACTCCGACAGGGTCTCCAGCGACGCCAACCGCTCCGACCACTCCCGAACGCGCGCGCTCCGCACCGGCGGGACAGCATCCGCAGCCGCGGCGGACTCGTCGACGGCGCCCTCGCTGCCGCCGGCAGTCACCTCGGTCTGGTCCGGTTCGTCGGTAACAGGCGCGTCCACCGCACTCCCCACAGCGGCCCGCTCCCCCGCAGCCTCCACGGCCGCGACCAACCGGTCCAGCACCTCCTCGCGGTGGTGCAGCCACTCCGGCAACCACACGCGCTCGACGCCCGGCCACCGCATCAGGCCGCTCAGCACTTCGATCGGCAGTCCGTCTCGGTCGGCGACCGTCCGTCGCTCACGCCACGACGCCCCGTCGAGCAGCACGGCGACCAGCGGTCGGTCGGGCTCGGCTTCGGTCGCGATGCTGATGTCGACCCGGAAGTCCGACAACCCCACATCCGTCCGGACCGCGTGCCCGGCGTATCGGAGCTCGTCGGCGATCTCGTCGCGGTGACGGTCGATGATCGCCTGACGACGACCGTCCTCGCCCGCCGCGTCGCTGCCCCGCTGAGCCAGCTCCAGATACGCCTTCAGATGCTTGATGCCGATCGACGACGTCTGTTCCGCCCGCAGCTCCGACGGGTCGAAGCTCGCGAACAGCACCACCTGTCGCCGAGCGCGGGTCACTGCGACGTTCAACCGCCGCTCGCCACCCGCTCGCGTGAGCGGACCGAAGTTCAGCGGGATCACGCCCTTCTCGTTCGCACTGAACGCGATCGAGAACAGGATCGTGTCGCGCTCATCACCCTGCACGTTCTCCAGGTTTTTGACGAAGAGCCCGTCCTGCTCGTCGAGCGCCGTCGCGATCCGCGGGTCGGTGCTGTCGCGCAGCAGGTCTTCGATGAGCGTCCGCTGCTGCGCGTTGAAGGTGATGACCCCGAGCGACGGCGTCTCGTCCGGCGAGGCGTCGAAGCGGCGCGTGATCTCCTCGACGATCGCCTGCGCCTCCACCGGGTTCGTCCGCAGCGACTTGCCTCGGCCGCCGCGCTCGAACTGACCCTCCAGTCGCACGAACGCCAGCCCATGGCCCTCGACCCCGCCGTCGCCCGCACCCGCGAACGGCGCCGGGAACGACGACAATTGACTGTCGTAGTAGTGGTGGTTCGAGAACGCGATGAGCGACTCGTCCTGGCTGCGGTAGTGCCACGACAGCCATTTGCTCGGCACCCGCGCCTGCACGCACTCGGAGAGGATCGACTCCTCGTCCTGCAACACCTCGCTCGTGTAGTCGGCGTCGTCGTCGATCGTTGCGCCCGCTTCCGCGAACGTCGTCGGCGGCATCTGTTTGCTGTCGCCCACGACCACGACCGAGCGCGAACGCCCCATCGCCCCGATGGCGTCGGCGACCCGGATCTGCGACGCCTCGTCGAACACGACGATGTCGAAGAGCTCGGCGGCGGCCGGGAAGAACCGCGCGACCGACTCCGGGCTCGCGAGCGTGCACGGCATGATCTGCGTGATGAGCTCGCCGAAGTTCTCGAGCAGCGCCCGGACGCTCATGCCGCCGCGCTGGCGGTCGATCTGGCGACGCAAGCCGCCGACCTGACCGCTCTCCGACTGCGAACTGAACGTCCGCAGCCCGAGCACCGACGCCGGGATCGCGCGCGGCAGTTCCTCGCGCACGGCCTTCACGCTCGTGGTGAAGCGGGTGACGCTGCGGTTGTGGGCGGTGGCGTCGAAGGCGTCGAGCGTGGTGGTGCGCTCACGCTCGTCGATCGACGCCTGCGCGAGGCCCTTCTCGAACGCGAGCGTCGCGTCCTCGGTCTCGATGCGACCGGCGAGGATCGCGGCGCGGACGTCGTCGAGCCCGTGGGTGCGCAGCGGTTCGATGACCCGCACGAGGTCGAGCCAGCGCTCGAGGACGACCGGCTCGGCGCCATCGAGACGGCGGGCGTCGCGCGTCGACCACCAGGCCTGCAGGAAGCCCTCGCCACCCGACCACGCCGACAGGCGCTCGGTAGTGACGGACGCGGCCCGCAGGAACCCACTCCAGGTGCTCGCGAGCGTCGTCAGCGCCTGGGCGGCCTCCTGCGACGGCTGGGTCGTGGCGTAGTGGTCGCGGACGGCGGTGATGAACGCGTCGTCGGGCGTGCCCGGCAGGCGGAAGCCCTCCGACAGCCAGCGGTACCAGCCGAGGAGTTCGCGGACGGGCTGGGTCGGCTCGACGAGCGGATTCCAGCGGTCACCGACGAGCGGGAGGGCGGTTGAGCGGAGCGTGCCGCGCAGCTGGACGAGGCGGTCCTGCGCCGCCTTCGCCTCGGTGAGCTGTGGCACGAGCTGCTTCACCTTGAACGAGGCGGCGTCGACCGCGAGCACGTCGCTCAGCTGCGCGAGCGCGGCCCGGAGCCGCTTCTTGCGACCGAAGAAGCTCGACGCCGCGGCATGCTCGGCAGCATGGAGCGGGCCCGCGATGTCGCGGTCGAGGATGGCGGGCGTGAAGGTCGAGCGCCACTCGGCCTGGGCGACGCGAAGCTGCTCGGCAGCGGCCAGGGCCTCGTCGAGCCGGCTGAAGTCCTCGGGCCTGGTTCCAGCCATGAGCGCGCCGATCGGCAGACGCGGTGCGGCGACGGCGGTCGACCAGAGGCCGAGGAGGTCGGGTCGCGTCGCGAGCCGCAGCGCGTCCATCGGGAGGCCGGCGTCGAGCGTCGTCGCGAGAGCGGCGTCCAGCGCGCGGGCGGCCTGCTGGACAGTCGCGGCGTCGAGCCCGGGAGCCGACGGGCCGTCGAGGAACGCCCACGGGTGGGTCGTGCTCGGGCGCGCAAGGTCGGAGCGCTCGGGCAGCTCGCGGAACACCTGCCGCAGTTCTTCGAAGGCCTCGGGCGTGCCGGCGGCGACGAGCTGCTCGGGGATCGCCATCGGGACGAGGTCGTGGTCCATCGCAAGCAGACGACTCCGCGCGGAGTAGAGCGAGAAGCCGGCGGCGTTGACCTCGTGGAGGCGGTCGGCGTAGCGGGTGAGGGTGCGGAGGCCGGACTCGGACAGCTCGCGGTTGGTGCTCAGCGCGTCGATGTCGGCCTTGGTGCGGAGGTCGAGGCCGGTCTTGATCTGCGCACGGACGACGTTGGGCCTGGCGCCCTTGTCGTGGAGGTCGAGCGAGAACGCGCCGAGTCCGACGTCTTCGAGTCGCTGCTTCACGACGTTGAGCGCCGCACGCTTCTCGGCGACGAACAGGACCTTCTTGCCCTCGGCGAGTGAGCGGGCGAGGAGGTTGGTGATCGTCTGCGACTTGCCGGTGCCGGGAGGGCCTTCGAGCACGAAGGTGCGACCGGCGACCGCTTCGGCGACGGCGTCGAGCTGCGAGGAGTCGGCGGCGACCGGGCAGTCGAGGCCGAGGCGGTCGAGGTCGGTGTCGGTCTGCGCGGGCGTCGGGTCGGCGTAGGCCTCGAGCGGTGAGTTGATGAGGTGGTCTACGAGGCTGTTACGGCTCAGCGTCTCCCAGTTCTCGTCGAGGTCCTTCCACAGCCGGTACTTCGCGAACTGGAGGATCGACAGCGACGCCGTCTCCTCCACACGGAACGGGAGGCCGGCGTCGAGGATCGCCTGGCGCACGGCGGTGAACGCGGCCGGGAGGTCGATGCCGGAGCCGTCCTCAAGGGGGTTCGCGAGTCCGGGGATCTCGAGGCCGAAGCTCAGGCGCAGCTTCTCGAGCAGGCAGTAGTTGGGCGTCGACGAGCCGGCCTCGTCGAGGGTGAGGCGGTAGGACGAGCCGCGGCTCGTGGTCGTGAGCGTGACGGGCACGAGCACAAGCGGTGAGCGGAGGTCGCGGTCGCCGAAGCGCCAGCTCAGCATGCCGAACGCGAGGTAGAGGTTGTTGGCGCCGGTCTCCTCGACGATCGTCTTGGCCTTGTAGGCGAGGGCGCGGAGCTTCGTCGGGTAGGCGGCCTGGGTGACGTCGATGAAGGCGCTCTTCTTGTCGTCGAGGAAGGTGATGCGGTCGCGCTCGTCGAGGTCGCGGCCGAAGCGGATGCCGCGCTGCTGGTCGATCGTCGCGACGCTGTCGGAGGCGACGAGGGTGAGCGGGGTGCCGTGGTTGATGCTGTCCTCGAGGTGGCCGAGGGCGGGGCCGGGGACGGCGAGCTCGAAACCGGATCGTTCGGTGTAGTTGATGAGTTTGTTGCGGAGGCTGAGGTCGAGGAGGGCGTTCTTCCAGGTGGAGACGCGCTTCGGGGCGTCGGGGCCGTGGCCGGCGGCGGTCGACTCGGCGGTGGCCGGAGCGTCCTGGGTGAGGGCGCGCGCTTCGGGTGCCTGGTAAAGGGTGACGACGGGCTCGCCATCGGCGTTGATGCGGCGGCTCGGCAGCGGGTAGATCTTGCGGAGGCGCGCCTGGACGACGTCGGTGATGCCGATGAAGTCGTCGAGCGAGCCGGCGAGGTGCTCGGTGTGGGGTCGGCGGGAGGCGTCGGCGAAGGTGGCGGAGTTGCCGGTGAGCATGGTGGTCTCGACGACGCCGATGCGGCCGAGTTCGAGGGAGTTGACGGCTTCGGAGACGTCGGTGCTGGCGACGACGTCGAGGGTGGTCTGGACGCGCCAGTACCCGAGGAAGATGTGGTCCTTGATGAGCCAGAGGAGCGGGTGGATGCCGATGGCTTCGAGGACGGACGCGAGCAGGATGGTGGTGTCGAGGCAGGTGCCGAGGTGGCTGGTGAGGACTTCCTCGGGGGTGCGGACCTTCTGGCCGCTCTGGCCCCAGCTGGCAGGCGGTTCGGCGTAGCGGATGTCGCGGGCGCGGGCGGCGTCCCAGACGGCGGCGACGATGGCGTCGATGCGGGCGGGGTCGTCGAGTTGGTAGGTGGCGAGGGAGCTGTTGCCGGTCTGCTGGTCGAGGAGGTCGGAGACTTCAAGCATGAGCTCGCTGACAACGAGGGCGTTGGGTTGCACGTGGGCGGCGAGGAGTTCGAGGCCGAGCTGCACGGGTGCGGCGATCCACTGGTTGGACGCGAGCACGGTGACGGGGCTCTCGACCGTGCCGAGCTGCGTGCCGGCGGCATCGCGCACGGTGACCCGGATGACGCCGGGCCGCTGTTCTTCGACGAGGAGCATGCGGCGTGGGTCGAGGAGGACTTCGGGGCTGCGGAGCAGGGTGGTGCGGTCTTCGCCGAGGTCGGCGAGGAGCACCTTGGTGTCGGCGAGGGCGCCGTCAGCGGTGACGACGTCGATCTCGACGGACGCCGCCCGGCGTTCCCCGCCGTGGTTCTCGAGGACGATCTCGTCGATCACCGCGATGCTGCAGTGCGCCATCGCGTAGCTGAGCGTCGGCGTCGCGCTGACGCGGATGGAGACGGAGGAAGAGGCGGCGGCGTCTGCGGCAGACAAGGAGCCTGCGGCGCTCTGCCCACTGGCTCCGTCGGTCCCTGAGCCTGTCGAAGGGCTCATTTCGCCAATGCTCCCGGCCTCGCCCAACGCAACCCCCTCGGTCCCTGAGCCTGTCGAAGGGCTCAACATCCGCCCCTTCAACTCCCCCACAACCGCGGCCTGCTCGATCGCCCCGACACCCTCCAACAGCAACTGCATCGAGTCCAACGCCCGATACGCAGACTGCTCCGTGAACCCCGCGTTATGCGCCCAGGCGTTCCGAACTTCCCGAAGCTCACTCGCGTACCCCCGAGCGCTCCGCGACAGCACGCGGTCGAACGGGTACCCCAGCTCCCCGATCCGCTCGGTCATCGCCCGAAGCATGAGCGACACGTCGGTCGCCGAGTACCGCCCGTGGCCGCTCCCGGCTGCGCGGTCCTTCTCCTCGATGATCCGTGTCCACTCGACACCGGGCACCGCCTCGGCAAACGCACCCTCGACGACAGGGCGAAGCCCCAACCCAAGCTGCTCGAGCCCCTGGCCGACGGCGGAGTTGAGTTCAGAAGCGTCCACGTGCGGGCCTTTCATCGGGGTGGTACAGGTGGGCGGGCGCTCCCATGGAATTCATCGGCAAGAGAACGCTGACCACGCAGCTTCTGCCTGTTCGACAGCCCGCGGAGGCCCTCACAAACCCTAACGAGGCGAAGTAGGAAGTGCCTGACTGAACGGTTGCCAACCAGAAGCTCTCGCCTGAAGACGCCCGCCGTGATCCTCGACGAATCCAGCGCACATCATGCCTGCTTGCCCTTCAGGAACTCGTACAACATCGCGGGCAGCGCCTTCGACAGCTCGGCGAACAGCCCACTGTCGCTGAGCATGTCGTCCACAAGCAACGGCGTTTCATCTCGCACCTCGATGACGGCTTTCGCGAACGCTTTCGGCAACGCCGGCGACTCCGCGAACTGCTGTCGATTGTTCCGTTCAGCCTGCTGCGTGAGATCATAGTCCACAGCAAGTTTTCCCATGATGTGACTCATAGTTAGGTCTACCGCACCAACGCCGTACTTGTCGCCAAAGCGATCATTAAGCTTGCCGATAATCTCGTCGAGCGCAGTGCGGTGCTTCTCGTGAATTGCACCAGCGCCAATGGCCGTGATTGGGTCAAGTCCAGGGCCTCGCTCGAGGTTGAGCTTCACAGCTTCACCGCGCGCGATCGTGTACTCGGTGAGTTGCACCTTCGAGATATCTACAGGCTCCTCATAGCTAGCAGTCGACAACTGAGGCAGAATGCGCCTTAGGAAGTAGTGCCGCCTGGGGAGATCCGTGTCCTCAAGGTTTCGCGCCTGGGAGATGAAGTCGTAGAACTTCACGTATTGTCCGGCGTCGCTCTTGAAGAGCTTCAGTTCATCCTGCTCAGCCGCATCCCCATTAAGCACGGCGTTCACCCAACGTTTTCCGAAGCGATCCACCGCAGGTGCGGTCGCGGCGCTCACCGCACTATTCGCGTTCACTCCTCCCGCCAAAGCGGCATCGAACGCCTGCGTCACCTCGGCCATCGTGTAGATGCCAGCGCTGTCGAGCTTTGTGACGAGGTCATAGATGAGGTTGGGATCGGTCGTCGCCGTCAGCGTCGCCTTGCGGTAGTAGTCCTTGAAGGCATCCAAGATTTCGAGGGGCTCGTTCACGAAATCAAGCACGAACGTTTTGTCCTTGCCGGGGTACGTGCGATTGAGCCTCGAGAGCGTCTGAACTGCCTGCACTCCGCCGAGCTTACGATCCACGTACATCGCGACGAGGCGCGGCTGGTCGAATCCGGTCTGGAACTTCTCCGCGACGATCATCACGTTGTATGTCGACGGCTTGAACGCCGCAGCCAGATCCAAGGTCAATAGGCCGGGATTCTGGGTCTTTTCCGTCAGCCCTTCGCCGACGTCCTCGGGATCTTCGACGGTGCCGGAAAAGGCGACGAGCGCCTTCACGCCATGCATGTGCAAATCGGCCAGGCACGTGTCGAGATACTTCTTCCAGCGCACAGCCTCCTTGCGGGAGCCAGTGACGACCATCGCCTTCGCCTTGCCTTCCAGCAGCGGCTGCGCGAACGCGCGGAAGTGATCGACGACGATCTTCGCCTTCTGACTGATGTTCGTCGGGTGCAGCCTCACATACTGCACGAGCGCCTTCACCGCTGTTGACTCGTCGACCTCGCCAGGCCCGTCATAGTCGGAGTCTGGATGCTGGAGTTGCCACGCGACTTTGTACGGCGTGTAGTTCTGCAGCACGTCGAGAATGAAGCCCTCTTCGATGGCCTGCTGCATCGAGTACAGGTCGAACGGCTCCGGAGTGTCCGCGCCCGCGGGGATCCGGCCGAACAGCTCCAGCGTCTTGGCCTTCGGCGTCGCGGTGAACGCGAAGTACGAGATGTTCGACGCGTTGGCGGTGACCTCCATCGCCCACTGCAGGTACGCCTCCGAGTCGATCGGGGCGCCCTCAGCGACGGCAGCCTGCTCCTGCGGTGACAGCACCTTCGTGAGCGCGCCTGCCGTGGAGCCGGTCTGTGATGAGTGCGCCTCGTCAGCGATGACCGCGAACCGCCGCCCCCGCAGCTCGGGCTTCGACTGGATAGCTGAGATCAGCGCCTCGAACGTCTGGATCGTTACGATCACAATCTGCTTGCCACCAGAGAGCGCGGCCGCGAGCTCGGTCGACTTCGACTCACCGCCCTCACGGGTAATCGACTGCACCACGCCGGCATGTTTCTCGAATTGGCGGATCGCGTCCTGCAGCTGCTTGTCGAGCACCGTGCGGTCAGTTACGACTACGACTGTGTCGAAGACTTTCTCGTTCTGCTCGTCGTGCAATTGTGAGAGCCGGTGCGCGAGCCATGCGATCGAGTTCGTCTTCCCCGAGCCGGCGGAGTGCTGCACGAGGTAGCGGTTACCTGCACCCTCGGCACGCGCGGCTTCCACGAGACGGTTGACTGCACGCCACTGGTGGTAGCGCGGAAACAGGATTTTCTCCGTGCGCGTCTTCCTGCCAGTGTCTGGATCGACGTCCGTCTCGATCTGGAGGTGCACGAACGACCCCAACACCTGCAACCAAGCATCACGCTGCAGTAGATCCTCCCAAAAGTACGAGGATGCTGACCCCACGGGGTTGGGCGGATTGCCTGCCCCCTCATCGTGCCCCCTATTGAAGGGGAGGAAGCGCGTCCCGACGCCGGCAAGCTTTGTCGCCATCCGCACTTCGTTGTTCGATACGACGAAGTGCACGAGTGACCGCTTCGCGAAAGCGAATAGCGGCTCACCCGCCGGGTTGCGGTCAAACCGGTACTGGTCGACGGCGTTTCCGATCGGCTGGGTGAAGTCGGTCTTCAGCTCGACGGTCGCGATTGGGATGCCGTTGACGAACAGCACCAGGTCGAGCGCTTTGTTCGGATGCTTCGTCGAGTAGTGCACTTGGCGCATCACCCGCACACGCATCCTCGCGTAGTCGGCGAGTGTCTCCGGGTTGTTCGCCGTCGCCGGACGGAACTGCGCCATCCGGAACTTCACCGCCCCGCCGTGCAGCGGCACCATCGAGAAACCCTCGTGAAGGATGCGGATCGTCCCGCCGTTCTTCATCGGGTCGTTGTCGAGGGCCTTCGCGAGACGGGAAAGGATGCTCCGGGATGCCGTTACCCGCTGCGCATCGGTATCGTCAGGGCGCACGAGCTTCGCGAACTCGATCGGTTGCGACTCCGCGAGCCAGCCAAGAACGTCGTCCGGAAACAGCGCAATCCCGCGGTCATATCCAGCACCAGTCGGTGAGTACAGCCAGCCGTTCGTGGCCAGGTGCTCAGCGATCTCGTTCTCAAGCACCGACTCAAGATGTGCGCCAGTTATCTCAGTCATGACGCCTCCCTCCCGTCGACTTTGCCCGTCACCGCGGCAGAAATCAGAGCGGCTCGGCGCTCGCGAGCCAAGGCCGCTCCCCGCCGCGCGGTTGCAATCGACTTGTCGATCTGCGTGCATCGGTCCGTCAGGTAAGAGCTGATTTGATCCTGCTCTTCGATTGGCGGTACCGGCAGAACGAACCGCTTCAGGGTCGATTGCGGCAGATTGTTCGCGAGCCCGTCGGCCCCACTTACGCGGGACTCGACCTGCTCGCGGTAGATCCGCGAGTTGAGGAGCCAATACAGATAGTGCGATGACGTGCGTGCGTTCGGGATGAGCCGAAAGGTCTTGTCCGAAAGGATCAATCGGTAGGGGCTCTGCGTCACGATCGCCGCGGAGCCAAGTAGCGGAATGCTTCCGCTTGCACGGTTGACGACAAGGTCGCCGGGGCGAACCAGCAATGATCGATCGAAGTCGAACTCTGCCGGCAACAGCTTGTGCTCGGTCGACCGATAGATGCCAGCGTTCACGCAACCAGACTTCAGCACGCCAAACTGGTGGGCACCTTCGGCCAATCCACCTTCAGCCTGAGGACTCACTCCCTGCTCGATTCGCCGCAGCAAGTACCGCAGTGGCATCGATTCCCAGTGCGCGGGAATCGCTCCAAACCATCGACCATCGCAACTCCCGGTGCTCTCCTCCCGCCCCGACGTCAGTGCAGATGTGATGGTGGCGGCACGACGCTCGGCAAGGAGGGCGATGAGTTCCTCGTTCTTCGCGATGAACGCGTCGATCTGCGCCGTCTCCCGGTCCAGATAGTCCGCGATAGCTCGCTGCTCGTCGAGTGACGGTTGTGGTAGTGCAATCTGTGAGAACTGCGGGTACCTAATCGACTGGCCGTCTCGTAATTGGTCGGTCGTGGTCTGGAGCGCCTGTACATAGAGCTCGCTCTTGAACAGGTACCTGAAGAATCGTGAGTCGAGCGCAACCTTGGGTTTCAGCACCGTGTAGGCAGCGCTGACCTTCCCCGGAATCCGTGCGTACTCAAGCCCGCCTTGGAAGCTCCGGAGGTGGCTCACGTAGTCGCCCGTCTCAACGTGTCTCATGTTGTCGGCACCCGTGAGATTCAAGACCACCTTATTCCCGGTGATCTGCATGTACTCCTCTTGAGGAAGCACGCCGTATTTCTGGGAAGGCGTCAGGTGTACATCAGAGGCCGTGCTCTTCGCCTTTCGTTCCCCAAACAGCGCTTGTGCCGGCACCGTCCCCCAGTCGGCGGGCACAGATCCGAGCCAGCCCACTCCTGAGTCGCGAAGTTCTCTGCTCACCGCTCGACCTCGAGAAGCATCGCGCGAAGCTCGTCCATCACGGATTCAAGATCACGATCGATTTCCTCGAGTGGACGCGGCAGCACGTACTGGTAGAAGTGGCGGGTGAAGGGGATCTCCGCGCCCTCCTTGGTTTTTGCGTGGTCGATCCAGGCATCGGGCGCGTACGGCAACACCTCACGCCGGACGTATTCGTCGACGTCCTCGTGCCACGGCACGTTTTCGGTGTCGCGGAACGAGGTATCTGGCTCGACCTTGCCTTTGGCGTCCAGGCAGGCTTCGGCGGTGTCATCCTGCTCGCCGAGCTCCGTCGTGACGGTCTTCAGCAGCGACCCAGAGATGGAGAAGCCCTCGGCCCTCGCGGCGTCCTTCAATGAATTGTGGAATTTGTCCCGGTTCTTCCACACGGTGTCTTCACCAATGGAATCCAGTACGCGGCGCAGTGCCGGGACGTCCGCCTCGCTCAGCTTCCGCACCGCCTTCGCAGCGAACAATGCCTCGATACGCTCCGGCGTCGCCTGCCAGTTGAGCTTCAGGGGACGCTCGACCGTGATCGTTCGATAGAGGAAGTCCTCGTTCCGGAAGACCTTCGAGTGCTCGGTATCCTCGAATCCGGCGTACAGGCCGACGATCATCTCGATGTTCTTCGGCGACAGCTCGTTGCGCTTCGAGCCGAGACCCTTGCGGAGCTTGGTAAACATCTCCCGCCCGTCTATCAGCTGCACGCGTCCCCTGCGCTCTTCGGCCTTGCGGTTGCTGAGCACCCAGATGTACGTGGAGATGCCGGTGTTGTAGAACATGTCCTTCGGCAACCCGATGATCGCCTCGACTAGGTCGTTGTCGAGCAGCCACTTTCGGATACTCGACTCACCGCCGCCCGCGCCACCGGAGAACAACGGCGATCCATTCAGAACGATTGCGACGCGCGAGCCACCGTCTTCTCGCTTGCGCATCTTCGACACCAGGTGAAGGAGGAACAGCATCGCACCATCGCTGACCGCTGGGGTCCCGGGACCAAACCGGCCATTGAAGCCGAGCCGTGCGTGCTCCTCGTCGACGTACGTGCGCTGGTCTTTCCAATCGACGCCGAACGGTGGATTGGAGAGTCCGTAGTCGAACTTCTTGTCGTCGAAGGCATCCTCGGTGAGTGTGTCGCCGAGGGCGATGTTGTCAACGTCCTGGCCCTTGATGACCATGTCGGCTTTGCAGATCGCGTAGGAGGCGTCGTTGTAGTCCTGCCCGTAGAGGCTGAGCTGGATGCCCGGGTTCATGCGGCGCAGATACTCGTCGGCGACGGAGAGCATTCCGCCCGTCCCTGCGGTCGGGTCGTAGATCGAGCGGACCACGCCCGGCTTCGAGAGCGCATCGTCGTCAAGCGCGAATAGCAGCTGCACCATGAGCGCGATTACCTCGCGCGGCGTGTAGTGATCACCCGCGGTCTCATTCGAGCGCTCGTTCGCCCACCGGATAAGCTCCTCGAACACCAGACCCATCTTGATGTTGCTGACGACGTTCGGGTGAAAGTCGGCCTGCGCAAACTTCTCCGTCACCGCGTAAAGCCTGTTCTTCTCTGCCAGCTTGTTGAGCGTCTTGTCAAAATCGAAGCGCTCGAAGATATCCCGCACATTCTCCGAAAACCCCGCTAGATAGGCCGACAGGTTCACGCGAAGGTCCTGCGGGTCAGCGACGAGCTTCGCGAAGTCAAACGGGCTGGTGTTGTAGAACTGGCGGCCTGCAGCCTCGGTGAGTCGGAGGTGCCGCAGCATTTCAGGCATCGACTCCATTGCCTTCGCGACGTTCAGCACCTTCGGCTTGGTCTCCGCGAGCACCGCATCCAGACGCCGCAGCACAGTAAACGGCAGCACCACGGATCCGTACTCAGCCGGCTTGAACGGGCCGCGCAGTGACTCAGCGATGTTCCAGATGAAATTGACGTGATTTACCAAGGTACGGGTACTCCTGACAGCTCTCCGAGACAAGATCGTCTCGCGCTCCCTATCCTGGCGGAAACGACAGATCGATGCTGAAGGACGAACGCGCCGCAACCGCTGCAGATGTGCTGCTCCGCTCCGGAGCCGCGCTTCACGAAAACGGCGGCTCAGCCCACGCCCGAATTCCCAACCCGCTCACCCCGCTCCACATCCAACAATGCATCCACCGACCCCACCTCGGCAACGAGCGCATCCCACCCACGCTCCCCCGCGACCGCGGCCTCACCGTCGGTGAGCAACCGCAGTGTCCGCACGTGCCCGACCACCTGGCCAGCCTCGTTCCGGATCTCGTCGAACGACGCTCCCCAGCGCGACGGCGTCACCAGCAGCGCGGAGATCGCCGTCCCGTTGAGGAACGGCGTGCCGTTGCGCCACGGCGCGAGCACCGGGGGCACCCGTCGGTTGGTCGCGATCTCGTTGATCACGATGCGCAGCGCGACCATCGCGGCACCCTGCTGTCCGTCGACGACCTCCACGGCGAGCTCGATCCGCTCACCGGAGTCGGTCTCGAGCCGGGACACCCCGGACGTCAGGATCGTCACCGGCCCGTCCTCAGGCCGCTTCTCGATCACCATCACCGACCCACCGATGCGGTCCTTGAACACCACCGGGTCCAAGCCGAGGGCATCGAAGATGTGGAGCGGGAAGGCGTTTTCGCCCGGGACGAGAGGGACATCGCTACTCATGCGGCGAGCCTAGCCAAACAGGTGATCGGCGAACCAGAGGGCAGGCACCGAGCCCGCAGATCGAACAGGAGCCGAGCCGCCCTACGGCATCACCGGCAGCGCCCCCGAGGCGTGCTTGCTCAACATCTTCACCGACTCCTCGAAAACCGCACGGTTCTCGGCCGGCAGGACGGACAACAGCAGCCGCTCGATGTTCCGAGCATGCAGACCAGCAGCCTCGACGACCGCCCGCTCACCCTTTGCCGTCAACTCGATGAGCTGCACCCGGCCATCTTCAGCAGAGGCCCGGCGACTCACCAGCCCCTGATCGACGGCGCGATGCACGAGCCGCGTCGCCCCACCGGAGGTGACGACCTTCGCCTGCGCGATGTCCCGCACCGACAGCCCGCCAGCACCGGCCCGACCGACGATCAGCAACAGCTCGAACAGCGAATGGCTGAGACCGGTCTGCTCCTCGAGCTCCTTGCCCAGCAGGTACTCGAGACCGTTCGCCGCGCCCAGCAGACGACCGAACACCAGGATGCGCGCATCACTCGCCGCATCCTTCGCCGAAGCGAACTCGTTCTCAGTCGTCACGTCTCCACAGTAGACGCCGGGGACAGGCCGCCGACCGGTCGGGAGATCTCCGTGCAAGGATTGGGAATAGCTGACGAGTCAGCTTTTGTTGTACCGTCATGTACGCCGCACCGCGGCATCGACTCGGGCGCACCGAGCCTCGTCCAACCGAAGGATCCACCACCATGGCGCTCAACTTCGACGTCTTCGACCTCGACTTCCCCGCAGGTTCGAAGAACAAGTCCGCCGTCCTCGTGACGGGCGAAACCGAGGCACTCCTCGTCGACGCCGGCTTCACCCGCGCCGACGGCCACCGCCTCGTCGCAGCCATCCTCGACTCCGGCAAGACGCTCACCACGGTGTTCGTCAGTCACGCCGACCCCGACTTCTCCTTCGGCCTCGAGGTCGTCGCGGACGCCTTCCCCGACGCAGCACTCGTCGCCACCCCCATCGTCATCGAGCACATCAACGCGTCGTTCGAGGGCAAGCTGACCGCCTGGGCATCCCTCGGCGCGAACCTGCCCACTCGGCTCGTCCCCCTCACCCCGCTCAGCGGCGACGTGCTTCTCGTCGATGGACAGCGCCTCGAACTCAAGGGCGCTTCAGCACCCCTCCCGGACCGCCAGTACCTCTGGAGCGCCGAGCACCGGGCCATCCTCGGTGGCGTCCTCCTCTTCCAGCAGGAGCACGTGTGGACCGCAGACACGGCGACGCCGGAACTCCGCGCAGCGTGGATCGACCTCCTCGACGAGATGCAGGCCCTCGACCCGCAGCTCGTTATCGCCGGGCACCGCCTCCCCGACACCGCGAACGACGCGACCGCCATCGACTACACGCGCTCGTACCTGCAGGCGTTCGAGACGATCGTCGCAGCGTCCGCCGATGGCGCCGCCGCGACGCAGGCGCTCGTCGAGCAGTACCCGTCCTCGGGCATGCTCATCGCCGCCCAGATCGGGCCGAAGGTCGCGAAGGGTGAGATGACATGGGGCTGAACGAGACCACCACGACCGAGCCGTCCTCGGCACCACGCGACGTCGTGCGGAGGCAGTACCTCGCCTCCGCCGCCGGTGACCTCGACGCACTGCGCGCGACCCTCGCCCCTGATGTCGAGTGGACCGAGATGGCCGGCTTCCCGCTCGCCGGCACGTACCGGACGCCGGAGGGCGTCACCAGCAACGTGATGGAACGACTCGGCGCAGACTGGGCCGACTGGACCGCGCACGACGACACCTACGTGGTCGAAGGCGAGAACGTCGTGGTGCTCGCCCGATACACGGCGAGGCACCGCGGCACGGGCAAGGAGCTGAACGCCCGGGTGGCCCACCACTTCGTCGTCCGCGGTGGGCTCATCGTGCGCTTCGAGCAGTTCGTCGACACGGCACTCGTCGACGACGCGAGCAAGTAGCGACGAGCGCTGGTCAGCGGAGGGGCGGGGCGATCATGCCTCGCCCCTTCGCCGCAGGCATGACCGCGAACCGAAGACGGCAGTGATCCACGGCGTCGACCTGGGTACGGTGGAACCAACGCCGCAGAGAGGTCCCCCGCGCATGTCGTCTTCGAACCAGCCGCCCGCCCAAAACCAGCCCTACCCGCTGCCCGTGCCAGGCCCGGCTCCCGTCAAGACCGGCAAGCGCGGCAACGGACTCGGCATCGCCGCTCTCATCGTCGGTGGGTTCGCGCTCATCGGGGCCTTCATCCCGATCCTGAACTACATCGCCGGGTTCGTGGGACTCGTCGGCCTCGTCCTCGGCATCGTCGCCCTGTGCCTGAAGAACCGGAAGAAGGGCTTCGCCGTCGCCGGCACGATCGTTTCAGCCATCGCGATCGTCCTGAGCATCATCCTCGCGATCACCTACACGGCCGGATTCGCCGGGCTCGTCAGCGACGCCGTCAAGACCGCGAAAGCAGCGTCCTCCGAGGCCGCCAACAAGGAGGTGTCCGTCGTCTACGAGGTCAACGGCACCGCGACCGACGCCTCCATCGTCTACTCCACCTACACGGCCGGTACCAACGGGACCGAGCAGGCGACGGGCCAGGCTCTTCCCTTCATCAAGGAACTCACCGTCGAGGCCGGTGGCGACACCGACTTCACCGCGTTCTCCCTCATCGCGACCAACGGCGCCGAGGACACCGGGTCCGTCAGCTGCAAGATCACCGTCGACGGCGATGTGGTCGCCGAGCAGACCTCGACGGGCGCGTACGCGTCGGTGGCGTGCTCCGCGTCTGGTGTGGATGGGCTGACGGAGAACAAGTAGGAACCACTCGCGGAGCGGCCCCACAACCGTGGCGACAGCGCACGACTCATAATCGTGAGGTCTGAGACTCATCTCTGACCGAGCGCGCGGCGCGCGACTGCCGGCTATGAATTGGGCGTGAGTCGTTGGGTGCTGCTGAGACTGACCATCGCGACCTTCTCAGTACCGCGCGATGAACTTACGCTCGCGCTTGTCCCAGTTGGCATCAGACCAGAAGAATGGAACGCCGACCGCTGCGCCAGAGTGGGATCGAGAACCGGGTAGTGGACTTGATGTGTGGTCAGCTGGCTTGGTGCACTGGACATCGCGATATCGCTTCCGAAGGTGTATGGCGTCCGCCACTGATTCACACCGAGGCACTTCTTTCATCCTTACATTCTGACGCCACCGACCGGCGTCCTGGCAACGACAACGCCTCACCATGGCTGCCCTCGAACAGCACAGCCCGTCCGGCGACGGTAGCTCGCCGATTCTCGAGCAGCGCTGGACAGTTCGCTGTTTCCCAGGGCTGATCAGGGAGCGCTACACACCCTGCCCCAGACCAGGGGATAGCCCCCTCCGCAAACTTGGTCGCGTGCCCTACATTGGGACTGTTGTCCCCCACAGCGCGGACATCAAACTGAACACACAGGGGGCCTCACGGCGTGAACCTGACTTCGCCGCCTGCCCGCTGAACCTACCCCCGGTGCATGCCCTCTCCGAAAGCACCTCGATGACGCTCGTCCCCCAGCAGCCCGGTCACATCCCCGCCGGTTGGTACCCGAACCCGCAGCGCCCCGGCCAGCAGCAGTACTGGGACGGCACCGCCTGGACGTCCGCGGTCGCGCCACTCGCCCCGACCGGGCCGATGCCGATGCTTCCCGCACCGCAACAGTACGGAGCACCCGCGGGTCCATCCGCGTACGCACCCATGCCGTACAACCACCAGCCCTACCCGGCACCGGTCCTGTACGCCCGTCCGCTCAAGGAGAGCGGAACCGGCTACCTCCTCGCGATCCTCCTCGGCGGCTTCGGCGCCCACCAGTTCTATCTGGGGAACGTCGGCGCCGGCATCGGGTTCATCGCCCTCTGGTGCGGCGGCTGGGCGTTGAGCGCGATCGGCATCGGCTTCGTCGCGATCATCGCCGCCTTCATCTGGTGGATCATCGACCTCTGCACCATGCAATCGCAGGTCGACACCGCCAACCGACGCCTCATCGCGTACCCGTACTGACCCGCGTCGGCGCCCGACTCGCGCCCACCGCGCGGACGCGACACCTCTCCGACTCCCTCCCCCCGCACCACCGACCGACGACAGCACGCCGGTCGTCCACACCGCAGAAAGGCACCACCACCATGTCCTACCCCGAGCAGCCTCCGTCGCCGCAGGAGCCCTACGGTCAGCAGCCGTACGGCCAGGCACCCCAGGGCCAGCAGCCATACGGCCAGGCACCTTACGGCCAGCCCGGTTTCGGCCAGCCGACGCCGCCGCCCGCGAAGACCGGCAACGGCCTCGGCCTCGCCGCCCTCATCATCGGCGTCGTCGCGCTCGTCGGCGCGTTCATCCCCTTCGTGAACTTCGTCTCCGGTTTCATCGCCTTCGTCGGCCTCGTGCTCGGTGTGATCGCGCTCTTCCTGAAGAACAAGTCGAAGGGCCTCGCCATCGCGGGCACGGTCCTGTCGCTCGTCGCGATGATCCTCAGCATCGTCCTCGCCATCACCTACACCGCCGGGTTCGCCGGCGCCGTGAGCGAGGGCATCAAGACTGCGCAGGCCGAGTCGTCCGCCGAAGCCGACCGCGACGTCACCGTGGTCTACGAGGTGACCGGCACCTCGACCGCCGCCTCCATCACGTACATGACGTTCACCGATGAGAACAGCGGCACCGAGCAGGCTAACGACCAGGCGCTCCCCTTCACCAAGGAGTTCACGATCAAGGCCGGTGGCACCTTCGACTACAGCTCGTTCTACGTCCTCGCCATGAACGGCGCCGATGACGCTGGTGAGATCTCCTGCAAGATCACCGTCGACGGCAAGGTGCTCGCCGAGAACACCTCCACCGGTGCGTACGCGTCGGCCTCCTGCTCCGCCTCGAGCATGGACCTCAACGAGTAGCAGGGCGCTCCACGTGGAGTTCCCGTCGATCGCACCCACGAACGGTGTGAAGCCGACTAGTAGCTTGGAAACTCACGTCTGGAGCGTTAGAATCCAAGCATGCAGTCCCGAGAGTCGCTCCGCGCCCTAGCGGAGGTGACCGAGTCCCAATGGGGCATGGTCACCTCCGCACAGGCCAGCGCGCGCGGCATCAGCCACATGAACCTCTCCCGGCTGACTGACTCCGGAAGCCTCGTCCGCCTCGCCCAAGGCGTGTACCGGGACGCCGGCGCTCCGAGCGTGGAACACGAGGAGCTCCGAGCTGCCTGGCTCGCGATCGAACCGAAGAAACTCGCGTACGAGCGACTCCAGGACCTGCCGAACACCGGAGTCGTCTCCGGGGAGTCGGCCAGCAGACTCCATGCAATCGGTGATCTGCGCGCCTCCAGAAGCGAATTCACGACGCCGACGCGCAAGCAGACGCAACGCCCGGACGTGCGGTATCGCACCCGGCCGCTTCCGGCGCAGGATGTGACAGTCCGCGACGGACTCCCCGTCACCACGCGAGAACGGACGATCGCGGACCTGGTCGAGGACCGACAGGATCTCAGCCTCGTCGCTGGCGTTCTCCGCGATGCAGCGCAGCAGTCTCGCCTGGACCTTGACCGCCTGAGCGAGCTCCTCGGCCCGCTCGCCGAGCAGAACGGCCACCCAAAGGGTGATGGCGATGCGCTCCTCGAAGACCTGCTGCAGACCGGGGGCATCGACGCCGCCTCGGTCGCGAAGCACCTCGCGGCCATTCCTGGCCTCGGGGCACTCGTCGCGGCGAACTACCTCAGCCAGCTGCCCTCGTTCGATTTCAAACGGATGTTCCCGGATATTGATGGAATCAACGCGATGCTGAGCAAAGCTGTTGCACCGCAAGTGGAACACCTGCACGCGCTGACCGCGTCTATCGCAGAACCCGCAACGGCCAGCATTCGCGCGAGCATGGCGGAAGCCCTCAAGGGATACGACTGGGCTTCCATCGCTGCGGCGACATCGAGGCCCCGCCGGAGCATCGAAGAGTGAGTGCAGAGGAACGCTACGCGTCCCCCGCAGCCGTGGAGTCCGCAATCGCCGCCGCGGCGCGCAACACGTCTCGCGCGAATCCATCGCTGACGACGAGCGAGCGTATTCGCCTCGAGTACTTCAACCGATTCCTCAGCCGGGTCTTCTCCGAAGGCCATGTGTCCGATTGGATCCTCAAGGGCGGCACTGGGATGCTCGCGCGGGTGGCATCAGCACGGGCGACCATCGACGTCGACCTGACTCGGAGCGGTCATTCCCTTGATGCTGCTCTCAGCGAGCTTCGCCGTCTCGCCGAGACCGACCTCGGAGACTTCTTCCGCTTCGACTACACCGGGTACGTGCCGTCGATCAGTGGGGACCAGCAGGCCTACGTCGACGGATACCGGGTGAGCTTCGACATCTCGATCGGGGCAAATCGCAAGGGTGAACTCCATGTGGACCTCGTATCGAACGTCGTCACCACGGACGACCCGGAGTCCGCCTCACCAGCCAATGCGCTCGATCTGCCGAAGCCGGCCAGCCACCCCTATCGGCTGTATTCGGTCGTCGATCAGATCGCGGACAAGGTGTGCGCGACGCTTTCGCTCTACAACGGCCGCCCCTCGAGCCGTGAGAAGGATCTGGTCGACCTCGTCGTACTTGCCGTGACCCAGGACATCGACGGCGCGAAGCTCACGACCGCGCTCCAGGTTGAGGCACGCATGCGATCGCTCGACCTCCCCCGCACGTTCCGCCTGCCGCCGCACTGGGGCGCCAGCTATGCAAAGCTCGCGAAGAGCGTGCCCGCCTGCGAGCGCTTCCGAACCGTCGGTGACGCACAATCGCTGGCTCGATCACTCATCGAGCCGGCACTCGATGGCAGCGCCGCGGGACGCGCCTGGAACCGCGCCACGCTGGAATGGAGCTAGGGTCCGTCACCCCTTCGAAACGCTGACCTCGACCGGCGTCGGGTTCTGGAACAGGTCGAGGACCGGGCAGTGCGCATCGACCGCGGCACGCAGCTCCTGGTAGCGGTCCTCCGTCTCAGGGCCGGCGATGGTGATGTTGAGCCGGATCGTCGAGAACCCCGCTCGCACCTCGTCGGTGATCCCGAAGAGGTTGCGCACGTCTAGGTCACCCTCGGCGTCGACACTGATGTCGTCGACCTGGATGCCCAGCGCACTCGCGTAGAGGCGGTAGACCACGATCTGGCAGGAGATCAGTGCCCCGAGCGCGAACTCCACCGGGCTCGCCGCCACGTCGTCTCCCGCCAGCGCGGCCGGCTCGTCGACGAAGAAGCGGTGATTGCCCGCCGTGATCGCACTCGCGACCGAGCCCTCACCGGTGCCCGAGACGCGGTAGGTGAGCGCTGCGCTCGACGGCGCGGAGGCGATCCGCTCGGACCATGAGGAGCCAGCAGCGGCCAGGCGTTCAGCGCGCTCGGTTGCGGAGACGGTCGGGACGGTGGCGAGGTCGTTCGTGAGGAGAGTCATGCGGACAGTGTCGGCGGTGCAGCCCGCTCGTGACCAGCGACCGGTGTCACAACTCGTCACGAACCCGGCGACGCGGTGCGCTCGACGCGGAACCGTCGCAACCGGCGCGCCGACACGTCGTCAGTACCGCCACTCTCGAGCGAGATTCGACGACAGCTCGACACCGACGACCATGATGGCGACGACACCGACTCCGAGCGCGACGAGTAGCGCGCCCCTCGCGACCGATCGCGGACGCGTCGCGCAGACACCCGCGGCGACCGCTACGGCCACAAGGAGGAGCACCGTGATGAGCAAGCCCGGCAGGTCGAGTTCCAGGAAGAGACAGTGCATCGGGTAGGACTCCTGGCAACCGCCGTCGAAGGTCGCGACGAGCAGCAGGATGAACCCGATGTACAGAGCGGTCAGGCCAAGGACCGCCAGGACGACGGGTTGTCGAACGACACGAGTCAACGTGTGCATGCCTGCCCTTCGACAAGCTCAGGGACCGGGGAGGGACGAGTAACGGACGGCCCTTCGACAGACTCAGGGACCGGTGTCCGCCTCACATCGAGAGGCGGCGGACCAGTTCCTCGACGGTGGAGAACTCGATGGTCTCGCCACCCTCTTCGTCGTCATCGTCGGCCTCGACCTCGACGGCCTCGAACGCGAGGTCGGCGTCGAGCTGAACGAGCACCGAGCTGTCGGGGAACTGCTTCGGCGCGTCGAACGACAGCAGCACGGCGTCGATGAAGACGATCACGGAGCGCAGCACGAGGTCTTCGCGCAGCTCGGCGGTCTCGACGACCTCGTCCAGCTCGTCGGACTCCTCGATCTCCGACACCACGCGGTCGAGCAGCACTTTCCACTCCGCCGTCGGCGTTGAGAGGACCCGCTGCGCCAAGTCGGCGAGCGCCGCAGGCTCCGGCTCGACTTCCTGCTCCTCGGGCTCGGGGTCGACGTTGAGCATGACCTCGGCGTCGATGGCGTCGAAGCGGGCGAGCCCGTAGACGAACGTGTCCTCCACCTCGGGCGAGGCGACGAGGCCCCGACGCGTGAGTTCTTCGGCCAGGGCAGTCAGCGATGCAGTCATGCGCGCCAGGCTATCGCGCCCGGGTGAACGGAGGTAGAACGGGTGTCACCGGCTCCTGCGATGATCGCGGTATGCCCTTCGCAGACGAGCTCCTCGGCGTTGCCGTCGCGCGCACCATGACGCGTTCGCTGCGGGAGGCCGCTCCGGACCGTCCGTTCGACGCGGTCGCCGATGCCGCCGAACGGCTCGACGGCCTCGCCCTCCGGGAGCGCGCCGACCTGCTCCGCGACGCTCTGCTCGGGGACGTCCCCGGCGACTACGCGACGCTTGCCGGTGTCGTCCGCACCGCCCAGGCCTCGGACCCCGCGTTCACCGGCTGGCTCATCTGGCCGGTGACCAGCGCGGTCGCGGTCCGTGGGGTGGAAGAAGGGACGCCCGAGGCCTTCGACGACGCCATGCGACTCCTCGCCGAACTCACCGACCGCCTCAGCGCCGAGTTCGCCATCCGCACCCTGCTCCGCCACGACCTCGACCGCGCGCTCGCCATCGTCCTCGACTGGACCACCTCCGACAACGAACACGTCCGTCGGCTCGCGAGCGAGGGCACCCGCCCCTACCTGCCGTGGGCCGTGCGCGTGCGGGAGATCGTCGCGAACCCGGGCGTCACCGTTCCGATCCTCGACGCCCTCCACCGCGACCCGAGCGAGTACGTGCGGCGCTCCGTCGCCAACCATCTCAACGACCTCAGCCGCGACGACCCTGAGCTCGTCGTCGCGACCGCGAACCGCTGGCTGGCCGACCCCGACGTCAACACTCCGACGCTCGTCCGCCACGCGCTCCGCACGCTCGTGAAGCGCGGCAACCCGGGTGCCCTCGCAGCCCTCGGCTTCGGCGCGGCGACCACCGAGGTGGAGGGATTCGGGCTCGAGAGCGCACACGTCCCGTTCGGCGGAACCGTCAGGTTCGTCGCCACCGTGCGCAACACCGGCGCCGAGACCGCCCGCCTGGCGATCGACTATGTCGTGCACCACCAGAAGGCGAACGGCTCACAGACGACGAAGACGTTCAAGCTCACGACGACCGAGCTGGCCCCCGGCGAGCACATCCTGCTCTCCCGCGAACACTCGTTCCGAGCGATCACCACCCGCCGCTACCACCCGGGAGCCCACGGCATCGCCCTGCAGGTGAACGGGATCGCGACGGAGCCGCTGACGTTCGAGCTGCTGCCGCCGGTGGGATGAGGCGGGCGTCAGGGCCGCCGCGTATTCACGCCTGTCGGAAAGCGCACTTCGACAAGCTCAGTGACCGGCGGGACCTCAGTGAGCGGAGGGCGCACTTCGACAAGCTCAGTGACCGGTGGGAGCTCGGCTACTCAGCGACCTTGTCGACGGCCGCCTGCGTGAGCTGCGCGAGCTCGTCGGGGGTCACGCTGCCGGCCAGCACGCCGACGGAGACGAGCGCTCCTTCGCCCGCGACGAGGTACATCTGGATCGACGTCGTCACGACGTAGCCGGTCGACGCGGACAGCGTGTAACCCTTCACCGCGCCGTCGACTCCGGTCACGTCGACGGGCTCCCACTCGATCAGGATCGTCTCGCCGTTGACCATCCGCTCCGTCTGCTCACCGAAGCACGCGGAGACGGCCGCGTCGGCCGTTTCAAGCAACGCCTCCGAATCGTCCGACGGGACCAGCGACTCGGAGAACACCGTCCTGGCGCGCTCGAAGGAGACCGTGGGTGGTTCCTCGGTTCCGAGGACGCTTGCCAGGTTGCCCTGGCAGACGGTCGTCTCGGCCTTGTCGGTGGAGGTCTCCGGCTCGCTCGAGTCCGTGGGCTGCAGAGCCCATCCCCCGGTGGGAAGGTCGTCGATGGTCAGCAGCTTCGACGCCACGTCGACCGTCGGGGCCTCGGACGGCTCGACGGCCGCAGAGGGGGCGGCGGCATCCGGCGCGGACTGGGCGAACGGAAGGGTCGCGCAACCCGACATCGCCACAGCCAGGAGCGCACCCGTGGTCACCGCTCCGAACCGACGAGCTCGGGACGACCTGCTCACGCCTCGGCCCGACCCGACACCACGCACGCGCGCACCGGCCGAAGCGGTGGACTGGTTCCGACGTGTGATCTGCATGGCTGCTCCTCTAGTTGACCCGACACTCGCACGGTACCGAGCGCCGATCCGCTCGGCGATGGGCAGCGCTGCCCATGCATCGGTCCGGGCGGGCCGCGCCGCAGCCGATCGCTTCAGGTAGCTCCACCTCTCGGAATACATGTGTATTCTTTGGCCATACCCCCTCGCTCCGCCTCACCCTCCGCACCGACCTCCTCGACCGAGGAGCAACGGCCCGCCGACCAGCCCACCGCGAGCTGGCACGTGCGCGCTCCGTGGTTCGCCGCCATCGCCCTCGCGCTCGTCCCCGTCGTGTTCACGGCGGGCGCATCTGCTGCGGCACAGCTGTCCGAGGCAACAGAGATCGGCGGAGCGTTCATCCTCGCCGCGGGGGCGGCCGTCTCAGCGATCCTCGGGTTCATCGTCATACGACTCTCGCGACCCACGCTCCGCGACTACGGCTTCGGGCAACCGCGGCGAGCGCGAGCCGCGCTCTGGTTCGTCCCGGCCGCCGCGACGGTCCTGATCATCCTCGGCGCCCAGGGCGTCCGGGTCGACGCACCGACCCTCGCTGCCTACGCCGTGCTCGTGGTCGCTGTCGCGCTGAACGAGGAGACCTGGTTCCGCGGCATCGTGTTCGCGATCCTCCGCGCACGAAGCACCCGCACGGCGGTCGTCGGGAGTTCCGTCCTGTTCGGCGTCCTGCACCTGGCGAACCTCGCGGGCGGCGCCGACCTCGGCTCCTCCGTCCTGCAGGTGGCGTTCGCGGCGCTCTTCGGTCTCGTCGCCGCGCAACTCCTGGTCCTCACCGGCAGCCTGTGGCCCGCGATCGCCTGGCACGCCGCCTGGAACTTCGTCACCTTCATCGGCGGCGACGCGACCGACACCCGATCGCTCGTCGGGCTCGGCGCCGCCTGCCTCGTCATGCTCGGCTATGCGGTGTTCCTCGGTCGGCGGACGCCATCAAGGCCGAGCGGGACAGCAGCGACCGGCTCCCCAGCCCTACCCTGAGAACGTGGACCTGACCGACCGCCAGACCGAACTCGCCGACGCTGCACTGCGGATCGTCGCGCGCTCGGGCCTCGGTGCGCTGTCGTTCCGCGCGGTCGCGACCGAGGACGACTGTTCGCTCGGCTCCGTCCAAAAGGCGTTCCCGAGCAAGCAGCGGATGGTGGCGGCGGCCTTCGCCCGACTCCGCGACACCTCGGCGCCCCTGCCGTCCGGCGAGCCCGGCCGCCCGAACCTGCGACGGTGGCTCGTCGACCTGTTCATCGGCGTCCTTCCCCTCGATGAACCGCGCCGGGCCGCGCACCGCCAGGGTGAGGTGTTCACGCAGGTCGCGCTGGTCGATGCGGACATCGCCGCCGCCATCGCCGAGAGCGACGCCCGACTCCGCGGCCTCATCGCGTCGCTCATCGCCCGCGGACGCGCGGAGGGCGAGATCCCGGCCTGGGTCGATCCCGACACCGCCGCCTGGGCTGTCTGGGCACTCGCCGGCGGCGTCGCCTCCCAACTCGGCTACGACCCGGAACCCGAGAGCGAGGTCCGCAGCAGACTCGATGCGGCGATCGGCGCGCTCCTGGGCGTCGCGGGCACCGACTGACAGGACCGGACCTCACGACGGATCCGCCGCGGATGAACGTCCGCTGGGAATCGGCGAGCGCAGGAATGCCCCACCCCGCCGGAACCGTTCCCCTGAACATGACAACCATCGGAATCATCGGTTCAGGAAACATCGGCTCTCAGCTCGCACGCCTCACGGTGGCGCAGGGTCACGACGTCATCGTGTCCAACTCGCGCGGACCGGAGACGCTCGCGGACCTCGTCTCGGAGCTCGGCGAACACGCCACCGCAGGCACCGCCCTCGACGCGGCCGAGCGTGGCGACATCGTCATCGTCACCATCCCGCTGCACGCGATCGACACCGTGCCCGTCGCACCGCTCGTCGGCAAGGTCGTCATCGACACCAACAACTACTACCCCGAGCGCGACGGCCACATCGCCGAGCTCGACGAGGAGACGACCACCACGGCCGAGATGCTGCAGGCGCACCTCCCCGAGTCGAAGGTCGTGAAGGCGTTCAACCACATCTACGCCGCCGACCTCACCACCAAGGGCAAGCCGTCCGGCACCCCCAACCGTCGCGCCCTCGTCATCGCCGGTGACGACGCCGACGCGAAGGCCACCGTCGCCGCGCTCATCGACTCCTTCGGCTTCGAGCCCCTCGACATCGGCGCACTCTCCGAAGGATGGCGCATCCAGCGCGACACCCCCGGCTACGGTCCGGACGTCGACGCGGACAAGCTGCGCGAACTCGTCGCCGAGGCCAAGCGCTACCGCGACATGTAAGTCACGCCGCATTCCGAATCGCCCTGACCCGCCCCGAGCTGCTGCTCGGATCGCGGATCAGGGCGATTCGTCGTTCTGCGGGATGGGTCGGTGTTCGACGCGGTTCGTGACGCTAGTGGGATCCGTCCCGCTCAGCCCGCCACTCGAGGAGCAGCGGCGCTTCCTCGAAGCCGGCACGGCGGTAGACCGAGGCGCCGTTCTCGTTCGAGCTGACGGAGACTCTGCCGATGTCACGAGCACGTGCTGCATCGAGCAGACCGTCGACGAGCCGGCCGGCGATGCCACGGCCGCGGAACTCGGGGCGGACGAACACGCTCTGCACATCGCCCGTGAGCCGGCGGAGCGCTCCGATGTTCGGGGCGCGCGAGAACACGACCAGCCAGGCCATCCCGATGACCTGATCACCGACCACGGCGACCAGACATACGCGGGAGTCGGGGTCGACGGCGATCCACGAGACGAGATCATGGGCGAACAGGGCCCGCTCCCAGTCGGCGAGCGGGGCCGAGGGAGGCGACATCGCCAGCTTGAGCTCCGCCAGCCCGGCGGCATCGGCCGGCGTCGCGACGCGGATATCGACCTCGGGTTCCATGCGACGAGTGTTGCATGGGCCGGTGTCATCGAAGGGGCGGCGGGTGGGCCGGGGGCGCCCTTCGACAGGCTCAGGGACCGGAGATGGTTGGGATTCGGGAGCGGGCACTGCTGCAGCGAGCGGGCGCCCTTCGACAGGCTCAGGGACCGGGGTGGGTCAGGGAACGAGGTCGGCCAGCGCGGGCGCCCTTCGACAAGGTCAGGGGGCGAGGAGGGCGAAGCGGTCCAGGGCCGCACGCAGCACCGCGCTCTCCTCCGCTCCGCCGTGGCCCTCGGCCTCGACGATCGTCAGCTCGCTCGCCGACCACAGTTGGTGGAGGCGCCAGGCCGTCACGGCCGGTCCGCTGATGTCACGGCGACCGTGGACCAGCGCGCCCGGGATGTCCGCGATCCGGCCCATCCGGGCGAGCACCGCCTGCTCGCCGGTGAGAAAGCCGTCGCGACTCCAGAAGTGGGTGACGAGCGTCGCGAACGCCTCCCGCGTGCGGGCATCGGCGAAGAGCTGGCCGACACGTTCCGGGCTGTCGAGCGACACGTGCGCGCTCTCCCACCGGTCCCAGGCGGCAGCGGCAGCGGTTCGCTCGGCCGCATCACCCTCGCGCAGCCGCCGCGCGTAGGCCTCGACGACGCGCTCGCCATCCCGGCGGCGACTGTCGCGCTCGAACCGCGCCCACTCCTCCGGGAACACGCGGCCGACACCCTCGGTGATCCAGTCGACCTCCTCGCGGCTCGTCGTCGTCACCGCGACGAGCCCCAGCGCGATCACGTGGTCGGGATGCTCCTGCGCATACGCCAGCGCGAGGGTCGTGCCCCAGGAGACCCCGGCGACCACCCAGCGCTCCACCCCCATCGCCACGCGAACCTGCTCGATGTCGGCGATCAACCGCTGGGTCGTGTGCTCGTCGAGCCGATCACGCGCATCGAGGATGTTCGGGACGCTCTTACCGCTCCCCCGCTGGTCGATCCCGATCAGCCGGTACCGCGACAGGTCGAAGTGCGAGCGATACCACCCGGAGCCGAGCGAACCGCCAGGACCTCCGTGCAGCCACAGCGCCGGAACGCCGTCCGGGACGCCCGACTCCTCCCAGAAGATCGACGCACCACCCTCGACCTCGACGAATCCGGTGGCGTACGGGCCAGCATGCTCATCAGTCATCCGAGCCACGCTACACAGCCCGGGTGGCGAATACCGGGACGCCCGTCGACCAGCTCGGGGACCGACGTCGCCCTGGGCACGTCGGTGCCCGATTTGTAGACTGGGCGCCCATGGGGGAGACGAACGACATGACGCCAGGGTCCAAGCAGGTGTGGATCGTCGCCGGAGCACTGATGATCGGGTCGGTCCTGCTCGGCCCGCTGCTCCAGGTGGGGTCGTACCTCGGGCCGACCGGAAGCCTGCTCTCGACCCTGCTCATCGTCGTGTCGATGATCATGTTCGCAATCGGCTCGGACCGTTCCACGAGCGTGACCGCGAGGCGACCGCTCGGCACCGCGGCGCTGATCGGCCTCGCCGTGTGGACCGCAGTCAGCACACCCGTGCTCGACGCCCTGGCCGCCCCGCCCGGCCGCGGGTCCATGCTCGGGTTCGGATACGTCGACCTGATCGTTACCTTCGTGCTGGCCGCGATCGCCACCACGCAGATCGCCCGCGCCGGGATCGTGCCCCGCCCGTGGCACCTCGCGCCACTCTGGGTGCTCGTCGCCGCGGCTGCGGTGCGGGTCGTGCAGCTGCTCGTCGTCGTGACGGCAGGGCCCGACGCGTCGCGGTTCGCGCCGTTCCTCTCGATCCTCGACGGACTCGGCGGGGTCGTCGCCCCGGTCTTCCTCGGGATCATCGCGATCGCGCTCGCGAGCCGAGACGCGGGCATTGCGGCGGCCCGCGGGGAGCAGGAGTCGTAGGCTGTCGGGAATCGACCTCGGGGGACGTCACATGCATCGACGCATTGCCGCTGGAATCGCCGCGCTGACCTTGACTGTCGGGCTCAGCGCGTGCGCCGCCTCGGGTCAGAGCTACGCGGACCTGGAACGCGACCAGACCGATCAGGACCGACTCCCGGTGAGCACGCCCGGCGGCGGAAGCGACGATCCACTCGCGATCGATGCCGATTCGACGCGGCTCGTCGCGGTGCAGGGCGACACGGAGATCTTCCTGGCGTCGGCGACCGAGCAGGGGCAGCCACGCATCTGCATCATCGTGTTCGCCGCGACACAGCCGTTCCGCGCCTGCGGCGACGGCGACCAAGTGACGATGAGCGACAGCGTCAACAGCTACACGGTGCTCTCCGATGCCGTCGTCGACACGCAGCTCGACCCCGACGAGGGGTGGACCAAGATCAGCGAGAACGTCTTCACCCGACCGGTCGAACCGACGACGAGCGACACGCAGTAGCGGGGGCGGGGCGCGGCACCTGCGGAGCGCCCTTCGACAAGCTCAGGGACCGAGGATTCGTCAGAGGACAGGCGCGAGGCTAGGAGACGAGGCGCTCGCGCAGGCGGTCGCCGGTGGGAGCTGGACTGATCGTCGCCCAGACCTCGTCGAGGGAGAGCTCGAGCACCTCGGCGATCGCGGCGATCGTGGAGAACGCCGGCGTCGCGACGCGACCGGACTCGATCTTCCGCAACGTCTCCGGGGAGAGCCCGGCGTCGAGGGCGATGTCAAGCATCGACCGCTCGCCACGGGCCTCACGCAGGAGCGCGCCGAGGCGCTGACCGCGTTCGACGTCGGTGGGGGTGAGCGGGAGGCGGACCATGCGCCCAGTGTAGTACGGGATAGTTTGACCGGTATAGTTATTGGTCGGGTGCCGTGAATGGCACGAACACCGCCGCACCGCACACGCAGCACGCCGATGGAAGGGCCCCGCATGATCGAGATCTTCACCCCCACCGAGGTCGCGAAGGCCCGTCGCACCGGCGAGCTCGTCGCGAACATCCTCCACACGCTGAAGCACCGCGTCACGGTGGGCACGAACCTCCTCGAGATCGACCGCTGGGCGAAGGCGATGATCCTCGAGGCGGGCGCCGTCTCCTGCTACGTCGACTACGCTCCCTCCTTCGGACGCGGACCGTTCGGCCATTACATCTGCACCGCCGTCAACGATGCCGTCCTCCACGGCCTCCCCCGCGACTACGCGCTCGCCGACGGCGACCTCCTCACCCTCGACCTCGCCGTCCTCCTCGACGGCATCGCCGCAGACTCCGCGATCAGCTTCGTCGTCGGCACCGCGAAGCCGGAGGACCTCGCACTCATCGAGACCACGGAGCGCGCCCTCGCCGCCGGCATCGTGGCCGCCAAGCCGGGTGCGAAGATCGGCGACATCTCCTTCGCGATCGGCACCGTGCTGAGCGGCGCCGGGTACCCGATCAACATGGACTTCGGCGGACACGGCATCGGCACGACCATGCACCAGGACCCGCACGTCTCGAACGACGGTCGCGCCGGCCGCGGCTACAAGCTGCGCCCGGGCTTGCTCCTCGCGATCGAGCCGTGGGTGATGGTCGACACCGACAAGCTCGTCACCGACGCCGACGGCTGGACGCTCCGCAGCGTCACCGGCAGCCGCACCGCCCACAGCGAGCACACCATCGCGATCACCGAGGACGGCGCCGAGATCATGACGCTGCCGACCGTCACGTTCTGAGCATCTGAAGGTCTGCCGAGCGCGCTCGACCGGCAAGGCGGACCGTGTTTAGGCTGGTGGGATGACCGACGATCGCCGCACGGTCCTCCGGGGCCGGTACCTGAGCCTGGGATTCGGGGAGCTGTTCGCCGCCATCGTGTTCATCGGCGTCGCGTTCGTCTCGGCGCTGCCGTTACTCGAACGCCCGAGCGACGCGCTCGCGTTCTGGTCGGCGCTCATCCCGCTGCTGGTGATCCTCGTGCAGGCCGGTGTCTACTGGCTCCTCGCCCGGCGGTGGGTCAAGCGAGGCACGATGCCCCGTGGGCTGGCCTCGGCCTACCGCGGGTTCCGCGTTCTCGACGCAGCCCTGATACTCGCCGGACTCGTCGGGATCATCGTCTGGTTCCCTGCTCACCCCTTCGCGGCGATCGGCATCCCGTTCATCTGGCTGCTGGGCGTCGTCGAGTACGTGAACTACTTCGTCGTCCGCCTCGCCTACCCGCCGTCCGAGTGGTTCCAGCGGATCGGCGAGGGGCGCACGCCCCGACTGATGCAGGACGTCCGGGCCGCGCGCGGGAACTGACGCTCACCGAGCCTGACGGCGCCCGTCGATCCACTGCGCGAACGTCTGCACGCCGCGCTGTGCGTCGGGGCCCGCGAGGGTGGTGCCGTCGCGCATCGCCTTGCCGAAGCCGCCCGGCAGCGGGATCTCGACGACCGGGCCGCGAACGCCCTCGGCCGCCGTGTACGCCTTGACCATCGCGGACATGCGCAGCTCTTCCGGGCCGGCGAGGTCGGCCGGACGCCCCTGAGGCTCCCCCGCCGCCAACTCCAGCAGGCGCTCGGCGACCTCGCGAGCGGCGACCGGCTGCGAGGTCATCGTCGGCACCATGGTGACCGGGCCGAACCGAAACCGCTCGACCATCTGTTGCGCGAACTCGTGGAACTGCGTCGCTCGGAGGATCGTCCACGGGATCCGCCCCGTGCTCACCAGCTCCTCCTGCACAGCCTTGCCGGCGTAGTAACCGAACGGAGCGCGATCGCTCCCGACGATCGACAGCGCCACGTGATGTGGCACACCCGCCGCACCCTCGGCATCGAGCAGGGTGCGGGTGACCCCACCGAAGAACGCGCGGGACTTCGCAGCGGACTGGGTGGCCGTCGACGTCACGTCGATGACGACGTCAGCCGCCTCCAGCTGCTGGGCGAGCCCCACGCCGGACACGAGATCGACGCCCGTCGCACGAGACAGGGTGACCACCCGATGCCCGCGCTCCTCGGCGACGGCGACGACGTGCCTCCCGACCATCCCGTTGCCCCCAGCGACGACGATCTTCATCCGACTCTCCCCTGTACTCGACGGATGTCACTCTATCGGCGGCAGGAAACAGCCGTTCTCGACCGTGATCCGCAGCACGTCCGTATCGGGTCGAAGCTCCCGCTCGAAGATGATGACGTCGTCGCGAAGCTGCGCCGGCAGCCCCAGCTCGCCATAGGAGTGCACGATCAGCTCCGACCGGAATTCGTCGGAATCAGCGGTGAGTTCGAGCGGCTGCGCGTACACGTTGATGAGGTCGACGAGCACGGCTCGACTCGTTCCGACCGGCAGCTCGAGCTCAACGGCCATGCGCGCCAGCTTCGTGGCCCGACCGGACGGCGCCAGGCTGGTGCAGGGTGCCTCCGACGCCTGCGGTGAGAACACGGACGGCTGCCCGCGCGTCGCTGTATTGACCATCTGCCCGAGGATGTCTGCAGCCTTGGCGAACACCTCGTCTCGGGTGGGAAGTTCGTCGTCGCTCTGAGGATCGCGCGGATCGACCTGCTCTCCCGGTGAAGTGAGCCTCGGCGGCGCGCTCGTCGGCAGCTGCCGGACCGTACCCACCCATCCGGCACAGGAGACGAACAGGAACACCATCACTCCGAGCTGCACCACCACGGCCACGACGATCGCGATGACCGGACGGCGCCCGAGCCGGGCCCGTCCGCCCGCTATCGGCGGTCCGCCCGGGCCGTCGTTCGTCGTCTCATCGGGGGTCATGTCCACGCGTCGCTCCTGTCGCCGGCTACGCACCTCGACGAAGCCCGTCGTGATGCTGCAGGCGACGGTAGTGACGGTGGCCGATCCGGCCTGCCGACACCCGTCGGTCACACCATCGAGCCGGACCTCAGACAGCCTGTGGAGCAGGCTCGAGGTCGACGGACCAGAGCGCCCGAAACTCCTAGAAGTGCGTCCGCAGGAAGGGCGCGTGCTCGGTCACGAAGGCGAGATCCAGCGCGCGCACGGCGTCCGCCGAGCCGGTGATGAGCCCCGCTTCGGCGAGCGCCGACACCCGTGGCCCGCCGAGGAGGACGGCCGAGAGCTCGTTGATCGTGAGGCGCACGGCGTCGGTGTCGGTGTCGGTGGCGGCGTCCGGTTCCGGCACGTCGCCGAGGCGCTCGGCGACCGCAGCCCCGCGCTCGTCGATGCGGAGCACGAAGCGGCCCTCCGCGAAGCCGAGCGCGTCGACGACGTCGAGCACGTGCTCGCGCGGCGTCGACGGTCCCGGCACGGTGAAGCGCCGAGCGCCGAGGACGGTCGGCACGTCGACGATGCGGAGCCAGAGGGAGTCGGCTCGCGCGCTGGTCTTGACGGCGCGGCGATCGACCAGCCGCCACGGGATGGCCTCGTCGGCCGGCGCCTGGTGGAAGGTGACCTTCGTCGTGAGACTGATCCCCGTGAGGTGTCGCCACAGCGCGTACCGGGCCTCGGGCGTGGTGGTGACGAGGTCGTCGACGACGATCGTCCCCCACTCCTCACCCACGCGGTACAGCGCGTAGCCCTGCGGCTCACCGTCGGCATCGTCGTAGCGGAGCGCGAGCGTGTCGCCCTCACCGTGGCTGAAGTGCCGGATGGTCACCTCGCGCAGGGCCTGCTTCCACCAGGCGACCCCGCGGTCGATGTCGCCCGCGCCACGCGAGCGCTCGAACAGCTCGGGGGCGACGATCGCGAGCGAGCGCGGATCGAGCGTGTGGACCCGGCCGGCGGGCGGTGCACCCCGCCAGGCGACGCGCTTCGGGTCGACCTCGTGCGTGTACTCCCACGTCGACGGGGCGAAGCCGTACCGGCCGTAGATGGTGGCCTCGCTCGCGGTGAGCGCGACGACCGCGGCGCCCGTCGCCTGCGCGTGGTGGAGGCGGTTCTCCATAAGCGACCGGGCGATCCCGCGACGCTCGTGGGAGGTGGAGACGGTGACCTCGGTGATCGCCAGCGCACGGACGGTGCCGCCCGGGATGGAGAACGCAGTCGGGAAGGACCCGAGCGTGGCGACGGGGACGAGTGGTTCGGCCGCGGTGTCGTCGTAGACGCCGAGGATGGAGCTGCCGACGAGGAGCTGCCGACGCTCGGCGCGCACCGCGACATCGGTTTCAGGCTTCGAGAGGAAGCCACGGGAGGCCGCGCCCCACCAGAGGTCGAGGGCAGCGTGGTCCGTGTGGTCGAGCTCGACGGTGCGCAGGTTCATGCGACCAGCCTATGGGGAGGGTTGCGCCCTTCGACAAGCTCAGGGACCAGAGGTGCAGGGAGGCAGCTCAGGGACCGGACGCGCCGGCCGGCTCAGGCGACGTAGACCTTGCGGAGCGTCTCGCGGACCGTCCAGGTGGTGCGGGCGCCGGCGGCGAGTCGGCCGATGGAACCGGCGCGAAGCTCGAGCGACGGGGTGCCGTCCGCGAAGTCGACGGTCGCCTCACCGGAGAGCACCACGAACACCTCGTCGACCTCCGTGTCCTGCACGACGCCGACGCCGAGCTCCCAGACGCCCACTTCGGCGTCACCGACGGCCGCGAGCGACACGATCCCGCTCCGTGGCGAACCCGAGACGACATCCTCCGGCGCGAGCGCGTTGTCGGCGAGCACCACGTCGGCGCCCTGGAGCACGGTGTTGATGGCGAGGAGGTCGTCGGTCATGAGGGGCCTTTCGGGGCGGGACAGAAACAGCGGAATCGGGAGCAGCTCGTCGGCCTATCCGACGCCCCAACCGTAGGCGAGCTTGTGGGCTTCGAGCACGAAGAAGGTCTCGGTGGCGCGGACGCCGGGCGTCGGCTGCAGGGTGTCGAGGAGGAACGTCTTGTAGTGGTCCATGTCGCGGCACACCGCCTCGACCATCACGTCGAAGCCGCCGCTCGTGAGCACCACGTAACTCGTCTCCGCATGCTTCGACAGTTCCTGGCACACGCCACGCGCCATGCCGGGCTCGCAGCGGATGCCGATGAGCGCGAGGTGGTCGAAGCCGATCGACAGCGGGTTCGCGATACCGACGATCTGCAGGATGCCCGTGTCCTCGAGCCGCTGGATCCGGTAGCGGACGGAGGAGGCCGGCAACCCGGTCTCGGTGGCGATCTCGGAGAACGCCTTCCGTCCGTCCTGCTGCAGGATCGCAATCAGCCGACGGTCGATGTCGTCAAGGTCGTTCATGGGGCTCCTCCGGCAGCTGGCGGACGGTCATCGGTCAAGCGTAGCGAGGGGAACCTGACGGCCCGGGTGCGGTGTCCACCACACCCGGGCCGCGAGCCCCGGCCGACCGACCGACCCGAACGCGGGCGGTCGACCGGGGCGACGCCGACCCGACCGGCCGAGGGAGGCCGGGCGGATCGGCGGAGCTTGGCGGTCAGCGGATGTGGATCGCGCCCGTGCGGAGGTCGGTCATGTCGTGCAGCGTGTACATGCCGCCGATACGACCCCAACCGGTGCCCTTGCCGCCCGCACCACCGAACGGCATGTTGATGTCCCACCAGCCGTTGGAGTCGTTGACGATCACCTGGCCGGTCTCGAGCTCCTCCATGAACCGGTACGCCTTCGAGAGGCTGTCGGTGAACACCGCGGACTGCAGGCCGAGCGCGTCGGCGTTGGCGATGCGCAGGATGTCGTCGTCGTCCTTCGCCGTGAGGATCGGGAGGACCGGGCCGAACGACTCCTCGCGCGAGAGCAGGCTGTCCTCGGAGACGCCGTCGACGATGGTGAAGTCGTAGTAGAGGTCCGTGGGATGACCGGCCGCACGACCGCCGCCGAGCAGGATGTCGAAGCCGAGCGAGCGCGCCTCGTCGAGGTGGCGGTCCATCTTCGCGGCGACGCCCTCGTTGTTGAGCGGGCCGAGGTTGATCCCCTCGTCGAACGGGTTGCCGAGTCGGACGTTCGCGGTGGCGTAGGCGAGGGCCGCCTCGACGAACACGTCGTGGACGTTCTGGTGCACGATGAGCCGCTCGGTGGCGCAGCAGACCTGCCCGCCGCTGTAGAAGGCGGAGTCGACGGCGGCCTTGGCGGCGCGCTCGATGTTCGCGTCCTCGAGGACGACGATCGGCCCGTTGCCCGAACACTCCATGAGCGAACGCTTGAGGCCGGCGGTGCGGACGATCTTCGCGCCGGTCGCCGACGAGCCGATGAAGCCGATGGCGTCGATGCCGTCGTGGGAGACGAGCTCGGAGCCGAAGGCGCCGTCACCGGGGAGGACGCTCACGAGCCCGGCTGGCACACCGGCCTCCACGAGGCAGTCCATCGCGGCGAGCACGGCGAGTGGCGTGTTGCTCGGCGGCTTGACGATGCAGGCGTTGCCGGTGACGAGGCCCGGGGCGACGAACTCGCTGAACATGAGGAGCGGGAAGTTCCAGGGGGTGATGATGCCCCAGACGCCGACCGGTGCGCGCCAGGTGAACATGCGCTTGTCGATGTCGCTCGACGGCAGGGTCTCGCCATAGAGGCGGAGGGCGTCCTCCGCGTGGAGGTGGAAGAGCTGTGCAGCCTCGGCGATGTCGGCGATGGACTCGGCGAGCGGCTTGCCCTGCTCGAGGGTCTGCAGGCGGGCGAGCTCCTCGACGCGGGCGTTGATCGCGTCGCCGACCCTGTGGCAGATCTCGGCACGCTTGAACACGCCGAGCTTCCGCCACTCCCGCTGCGCCTCGTGCGCCCGGCGCACCGCCTCGTCCAGTTCGGCCGTGCCGGCGACGGGGATCGACGCGACGACGTCACCGGTGACGGGGCTGATCACCTCCGTGCGCTCCGAGCTGGTTCCGTCGGTGAACTCGCCGGCGATGAAGAGCTGGGTGCGAGTGGGTGTCGGCAACGTGGTCATTCCGGACCTCCTGGTGTCGTGGCTGGCCGACGACGCCGAACAGCGTCGTGCGGATGTCGTCGGGAGAATGTGGGATCAGCCTAGGACCTTGCGATTCCTCGAACAAGCAGTATTGTTTCGTCAAAGTTACGATTACAACAACTGAAACCACCCGATCTTGTCGTAGCGACAATCTTTCGGCACATTGAGTGCATCAGCAGCGAGACAGCGACGTCTCGTCCCCCACGAATCGAGAAGAGCCCATGTCCACCGAACACGTCACCAGCACCGACGAGACCACGCACCTGCCGAAACGGATGCGCTGGTTCGACGGCTTCGCCATGGCGATGACCATGCCCGCCGCCCTCATCGCGACCCTCGGCGCCTCCATCACGGGCCTCGGCGGCTGGGGGGCCGCCGTGCTGTGGGCGATCTCCATGATCCTCGCGATGGGCGTCAACTGGATCTACACCGAGCTCGCGACCATGTTCCCGAACTCCTCCGGCGGCATCGCGCACTACGCGGCCGAAGCCTGGAAGTCGCGCGCACCCTGGGTCGCACCGATCACCGGCGTCGGCTACTGGCTGCCCTGGGGCACCAACCTCGCCACCTACGGTGCCGTCACCGGCGCGCTCATCCAGGCGCAGTGGTTCCCGAACGAGGACTGGGTGATCCAGCTCGGCCCGATCTCGATCACCTTCCCGATCCTCATCGGGCTCGGCGTCATCGGCGTCATGTACCTCATCAACGTCATCGGCGTCCGCGTCACCATGGCGTTCGTCTACATCACGGCCGGCATCCTGCTCATCCCGCTGTTCGTGTTCATCGTGTTCCCGCTGTTCAGCGCCGACTGGGCACCGCTCGACCTCACCTGGAAGCTCGAGGGCATCGAGGGCCTCCACACCGCGATCGTCTGGCTGTACATCATGGCCTGGACCACCTTCGGCATCGAGGTCTGCGCGACATTCGCCCCGGAGTACCGCGACTCGGTGAAGGACACGACGAAGGCGATCAAGGCGTCCGTCCTCTTCTGCCTCGGTGTCTTCTTCGTCATCCCGCTGACCCTCGGCGGCTACGCAGGTGAAGCGGCGATCGCCGAGAACCCGGCCACCTTCTTCGTCGCGAGCTTCGCCTCCCTCGTCGGTGGTGCCGCGGACGTCATGGTGCTCTGCCTCATCGCCTCACTGCTGCTCATCATGACCACCTCGGTGGCCGACGCCTCCCGCGTGCTGTTCAACATGGGCAAGGAGCGGGTCACCGTCCCGTCGCTCGGTGTACTCAACCGCCGCGGGGTGCCGTTCCGCTCGCTCAACGTGATGCTCGTCATGAACGTCGTCATCCTGGTCGTGCTGCAGAACCCGCTGGCGATCATCGTGACCGGCAACCTCGGCTACATCCTCACGCACTTCTTCGCCGTCTCCGGCTTCTTCCTGCTGCGGAAGGACCGCCCGGACGCCGTCCGCCCCATCCGTCTGCCGCGCTTCTTCGTGCCGCTGTCGGTCGTGCTCTCGGTGCTCCTCGCGATCATCCTCATCGTCGGCGCGACCGGCTTCTCCACCACCGGCTACGGCGGCTTCCTCGAGCTCGGCATCGCGCTCGGCCTCCTCGCCCTCGGCGTCGTCATCTGGCTGTTCGTCCAGCGGAGCACCAAGCGTGACGCGGCAGCCGCGGCGAACGGATCCGGGGGCCCGAAGGCCACGGTCGAACGCACCGACCCCGCACGCACCGAGTAGCGCACCACCAATCCCGCAGCACCACGCACCGAGCACCGAGCACCACAAGGGACACCACACCATGAGAACCACCTACGAACTGGCCGAAGAGCTCGCCGACACCGCACGCCTGCGGGAACAGCTGGCAGCGGCCGACCCGGAGCCGTACTGGCTCGATGACCCGAGCCGGCCGGCACCGCTCCCTCGGCTGGAAGCGGACATCGAGACGGACCTGGCGATCGTCGGTGGCGGGTACTCGGGGCTGTGGACGGCCCTCCTCGCGAAGGAGCGCGACCCGGACCGCCGGGTCGTGCTCCTCGAGGGGCGGCGGATCGCGTGGGCGGCGTCCGGTCGCAACGGCGGGTTCTGCGAGCCGAGCCTCACCCACGGGTCCTCGAACGGCAAGAGCCGCCTCCCGCACGAGTTCGACCGCCTGGAGGAGCTGGGGCGCGAGAACCTGCGCGAGATCGGCGAGACCATCGCGCGGTACGGCATGGACTGCGACTGGGAGGAGACGGGGCTGCTGCAGGCGGCGACCGCACCGCACCACGTCGAGTGGCTCCGCGAGAGCGCCGAGGAGCACGGCGCCCGCTTCCTCGACCGCGAGGCGATGCAGGCGGAGGTCCACTCGCCGATCTTCCAGGCAGGCCTGTTCGAGCCGACGGGCGCCGCGCTCGTCAACCCGGCGAAGCTGGCCTGGGAGCTGCGGCGGGTCTGCCTCGACCTCGGGGTGGAGATCCACGAGTACACGCACGTCCGCTCCATCGCCTCCGATGCGACGTCCGTCACCCTCACGACCACGCACGGTTCGGTCGTCGCGAAGCGCGTCGCCCTCGGGACCAACGTGTTCAAGGCACTCATCCCGAAAGCGCGGAAGTACACGGTGCCCGTCTACGACTACGCACTCATGACGAACCCGCTCTCACCCGAGCAGCTCGACGCCCTGGGCTGGACGGGCCGGCAGGGCATCTCCGACCTCGACAACCGCTTCCACTACTCGCGCCTCACGACCGACGCGAACGGGTCGACCCGGATCCTCTACGGCGGCTACGACGCGGTGTACAACTACGGCGGCCGCGTCGAACCGCGGTTCGACCAGCGCGAGGAGTCCTTCCTCAAGCTCGCCGCGCACTTCGCGCACACCTACCCGCAGCTCGCCGACCTCGGGTTCTCCCACAAATGGGGCGGCGCGATCGACACCTGCGGACGGTTCTTCTCCTTCTTCGAGACCGCACACGGCGGCAAGGTGGCGCACGCCGCGGGCTTCACCGGCCTCGGCGTCGGCGCGACCCGGTACGGCGCCAACGTCATGCTCGACCTCCTCAACGGCACCCCCACCGAGCGCACGACCATGGACTTCGTCACGAAGAAGCCGACGCCGTTCCCGCCCGACCCGCTCGCGTTCATCGGCGCCCGCATCTCCCTGTCGGAGATGGCCCGCGCCGACCGGAACCGCGGCAAGCGCGGCCTGTGGCTGCGCACGATGGACGCTGTGGGTCTGGGCTTCGACTCCTGAAGCGGCTTCCACTCCTGACAGGCGGGGCCCGGTTCGATACGGTGCAGGTGGTGCTCCGCACTCGCGTCCGACCCGCCCCGACGGCGTCGACCCGAGCCGGGCACCGCGCCAGCACCAGCAGCACCTCAGACAAAGGAGCACACCAGTGAGCGACTACGCCGTCGTCAACCCCGCGACCGGAGAGACCCTCCGCGACTACCCGACGATCACGGACGAGGAGCTGCAGCAGGCGATCACCGCCGCGTCCGCCGCCCACGAGGAGTGGTCACGCAAGGCTCCCGTCGCCGACCGTGCAGCACTCATCGCCCGCGTCGCCGCCCTCCACACCGAGCGCCGCGAACAGCTCGCCGAGATCGCCGTGCGCGAGATGGGCAAGACCTACGAGCAGGCGCTCGGCGAGGTCGACTTCGCCGCCGCGATCTACCAGTACTACGCCGACAACGGTGAAGCCTTCTCCGCCGACGAGCCCATCGAACTGTCCGACGGCACCGGTTCGGCGTTCATCCGCCGCGCCCCGCTCGGAGTACTGCTGGGCATCATGCCGTGGAACTTCCCCTACTACCAGGTGGCCCGGTTCGTCGGCCCGAACGTCGTCAACGGCAACACGATCCTCCTCAAGCACGCCCCGCAGTGCCCCGAATCGGCGCTCGCGATCGCGCAGATCTTCGACGACGCCGAAGCCGAACTCGGCGCCCACGACTCCGTGTACGTGAACATCTTCGCGACCAACGAGCAGATCGCGACGGTCATCGCCGACCCACGCGTGCAGGGCGTCTCCGTCACCGGTTCCGAGCGTGCCGGTTCCGCCGTCGCCGAGCTCGCCGGCAAGCACCTCAAGAAGGTCGTGCTGGAACTCGGCGGGTCCGACCCGTTCA